>NZ_JALHRY010000029.1:0-31527 GCF_023952485.1 Cupriavidus mimosae
AAGAAGCGGTTGTCGCTTTCAATGGTGTCGATAGCAGCTTCTGCCAGGCTACGATATTCGTCCACCCATCGTTCATGAATGGTGCGGAAGAAGTTGCCGTCTTGCAGCTGTCCAATGTGCTCGAGCTCTCCTTCAGCATTTTTGAAGACACTTGCATTTAGCAGCGTTGCGTGAACGTCCACGACGTGGACCACCAGTTGAATGGCTGCGTCGGAGTGTCGCTTTTCCAGTAGCGACACAACCTCGGAGACTAGTTCCGTAAGTATTGCTACGGTTTCGTCGTCACCGGGATCCTTGGGGCGCCCAAGATCTATTGACCACCGCAGTAGGGTTCGAGCTAGCACGCCGGGCGGGGGAGCATTTCGTACGCTGCAGATAGGCGTCTTGCTGGACGTTGGTGTGCCAGGACATATCGGAAGCAAAAGCCATGGTTGCCGACCAATAGCATCTTGCGCGCTCCAGTCCGTCATTTCGATCTTCTGCGCTTCTTGCAGCCGACTCATCCATAGGCGGATGGCCCAATCAAGTAGACGAAGGCGAATGTCCACGATCCGCAAGCCAGGGCGGCTGGTCAGTTCCACGCAGGCTTCGTCGTCGCCTAGCCGGAACCACTCAATTCTGGGCTGAGTCGGATCGCTATCATCTGGCGTGTTCGGTACCCATCCGTTTTGCTTTGCTGCGAGTAGTAGCTGAGTGGGTAGGCGCAGCGCCATCTCGCGCGGCAGTGCCACATGGACAGCGTAACTGGAGATTGCTCTTAGGCGGTGGGTATCAGAGAGGAAGAGGACTGTGCGGAAAAGGAAAATGCCGGTTAGAACTGCATTGAGGAGAAACCATCCGACGTTGCCCGCCATGAAGGAGGCAACCAAGTCCGCTTCGTGATAGGGAACAAAGAAGTACTGAAAGGTCATCCAGGCAAGTAGGCAGACCGAACTGGTTCCCGAGACGAGCGCTCCGGAGTCCAGAAGATAGACCTTCAGGCCAAGTTTTGCCGTTGCCCGCTGTTGGAGGTTGACAGCAACGAACGCGAACACTATTGGGTAGGACAATGCCGCGAGCGTTGCTTGCGTTCCCCACAGTGCTGTGAAGTAGGGAAGAGAGTCGCTAGCTTTGGCGTGCGCGAGGACTAGTCCGGGATACTCGGGCAGTGTTAAGCAAAGAATCGCGGCAAAGAGGACGGCCGCAAACACTGAGAAGGAAAAGGCAGCGAGATGGTTGCCGCAATACACCAGGCAACCATGCAGTCTTGAGTACTTGGTTGCCCTCCGCTCGGTGTTCTCCCGGCGCCACTGCTTCTTGAAGCGTTTTGCCTGATAACTAAGGGTATTGAAAAAGATCCCATACATTACCGTGCCAAGTGTGCCGTACCACACTGCGGAGTCGAAGTACAGGCATGATAGCGGCAGATTGTGCGTGGAGCGCCATTGGCTGCTTTCGTCGGCGACGGGAGAGTAATTTTCCTGCCGTTTGAGTTGGGTATCAACGAACTGTCAACGCAGTCGGGGGCGTATCTTGGTTAGGGCCCTTGTTGGGCTTGGTTGCAGAACGCCACGGCGCAGCGCCGGGGCCGAGCGCGCCGAAGCCGAGGCGGCGCTAGCGCGCCAACTGCTG
The DNA here is from genome assembly GCF_023952485.1 of Cupriavidus mimosae. Lineage (NCBI taxonomy): Bacteria > Pseudomonadati > Pseudomonadota > Betaproteobacteria > Burkholderiales > Burkholderiaceae > Cupriavidus > Cupriavidus mimosae. The sequence continues at coordinate 1,612 of NZ_JALHRY010000029.1, forward strand.
GCAGACTTACGCCTGCCGCGCGAGCGGGAGGGCGCCGGTGGGGGCCGGCGCCAACCAGGCAGACAGCAAGGATAGCGACGGCAACGATGACTACGACATGACCATGGCGGAGCTGGCAGCAGCGGGGGGCTTCGATCCGCCGCCCCCTCCACCACCGCCCCCGCCGCCGCCGGTGGTCTGGTACCGCAACGCCGCCGGACAGAACTGGGACGGGACCGGCGAGATGCCGGACTGGCTGTGGCGGGCAGTCAATGCGGGGCAGAGCGGGGAGTCTTATCGGGTCGGATAGCGGCGTCAATACCGAGGGGTCTCCTTGTGATAGCGGATTCTCCTTATCTTGGCGCGCCCGCTTGCCAGATTTCCCTGATGGCTAGTCGACACGTGATAGCTATCCGTAACTTTCGGGCGTCTGTCTTGCGCCACGGTTGCCGACCAAGGACAATACTCCGTCAAGCGCTTTGAGCGCCTGATGCGCAACATTAGATCGGGTCGCCGCATGTCGTCGAGCCGATACCTTCTAGGGAGCGGCCTTGATTAGCGTCTTGCACGCAGATGCGTATTGTGGATTTTCGGGCTGGGTCAGTGACCACGATGCTGTCCACGCGACAGGCGCTCAACCTGTTTTTGTGGGGCGCGTTCTGTGGCCAGGGGCAAGTGAGCCGGAAGATACGGTGATCAAGCTTTACCCAACCGATTCGTGCGGCGTGGCAAACGAGGTCATCGGCTTTACGGCGAATGCCGTAAGGGGAGTCGACCAGCCAGCGAGGGGAGGAGTCATTCTGCTGAACCGGGAGATGTTGCCAGTCTTCGATGCCGATGTCACAGCCTACGTAGATCGGAGTACAGGTCTGGCCGTGTGCTGGGCTGCCACGTTGGTGCAGAATGCCAAACCGTTCCGGTTCTTGCGCCGTCTGTCCACTTTCGACCAGGATCAGCTTGCCGCTTTCTTTAGAAGCAAGTTTGCTCACATCCTCACTGGTGTTGACCATGCCACAGGTAACAGCGATCGAAGTGATGCCAACTTCTTATACTTGGACGATATGAAGTACGTTGCCATCGACCAAGGCGCGGTAGGTGGAGGCCCTTATTGGCATTCCTCCTGGCCAGACGAGACGGCCGGAAATCAACTCAACCTCGCGGCACAGAGGGAGATGACGGCATCCCAACTTTCGTCGTGGTATGCATCAGTGCTACAGGAGGGTCTTAAGACGCAAGACATCTGGCCGGAAGTGTCAAACCAACTGCGTAGGGACTTAATCGGCCTCCTGGACTCGGAGCAGATCGACACGATCGTTGAATACATGAGCACGCGCGCCAGCAATGGTACGCTTGCGCAAGCTTGCGGGCGCTTAATCTAATGGACCTCTCACTTCTTCTTTCGCGAACAGCGGCCGTACGCGAGCCAGTCTTTACTGGAGAGTGGGCGACCGTTTTCTTCCGTCCGGACCTGGCCAGTCAGCAGGACTTTGTCATAGGCGTCGCGGCGGTGATCAAGGGGGACGAGCGTCCGCTCCTTCGATGGCTTCCGGCGTTTAACAAGCTTTCAAGTCTTTATGGAGATGCGCTGAGCGGAACTGACCTTCGTGATTTGGTGAAAGGCATCGAAAACGCTATTGGCGCCAGCTTCCGAGAGGGTCTCTCCAAAGCAGCGACTGGGACGCCACACGTGCGGATGGTGAGTTGCGGTTACCTTGCCACGGATCATGTCGAGAAGGAACTCACAAGCTTGCTCAAACGCCAAGCTGGCGCTCTTTGGGTCGATGTTGCGCCACGCGAATCGCCGATGGATGATGATTGGGCATACATGGAGATGCGCAAAGCCCTGGCTTCGTTATCGAGAAAGATCTTTGTGCCAAATCGTGAATTGACCATCGGCGCAAGGAAACTGCATGTGGGACTAGACAATGGGAAGAGTTTTGGGAATATTCTCTCAGCCCGATATTCCAGTATGCAAACTGTCGAGCGTCACGTCTATAAGTCGCTAAAAGACGTTCTTGTTGCGCACAATCTTACACATCGACACGCGGCGCCACCCGCGCTGTTCGTTGTCTTGCCTGATCCGGAGACGCCGGTCGAAATGGCAATAGCGAAAAAGACCGGCCAGTTGCTTGAGGAAGTGCAGGATATGGGCGTCGTTTCGTATTCCGATACGCGGCCCGATGCTCTGGCTGGGCAACTCGAAGGCTGGCTCATAACAAATCGCTAAGCGGCCTATCAACCCACCTCGGCGAGCTTTTTCTTGACAGTGGTTGTGCTGCCAGACCTACACACATTTCGGTGCGCCGAGAGGGGGTCCCTTTGATTTCCGCGCAATTTACTGGGGTAGCCACCCCTAGCACCCATACGGGTTTCCGGGCGATGCTCAGTTGAAATCGCCGTCAAATCAGACACTTGCTGACTTGTCCTTTTCCGCCATTTCCCAATGGTCCTACTCCACTGGAGCCCTGGCACGGGCCGGCCGAGCGGCTACCCACTCCGTAGCCATCACCAGAATCTGCGGAATTGCGCCGCCTGATTGGCTGGTGGGAGCCGCCAGGGGCGCGGGCCGCTGTCCGACCTCACGCGCCAGCTCCTGCTCGCCTACTGCCAGGCCTTGCGACAGGGCGCGGCCAGCCCCGACGGTCGCGGCGATCGCACACGCCGAACGCCGTTGGCCGACGCCACCCGCATGCGCGCTGGACTCGTAACAGCAACCTATTGATTTAATGGGAATTTCAGGTGGGCATAGTCCGGAGAGCCGCATGAATGCTAGGGGTCGCTACACATTCAAATTGCAGAGAAATCAAAGGGACCCCGGTCAGGGGCCAAAATTGGAAGCACCCAGCATGAGTTGCATATATGGATGCGCGCAGCGCGTCCTCGGAGCGCTTCCACACGGCCTCGGCCGTTGGCCGACGCTGACGGCAATCAGGTAGTCAAGGTCGAAAATGTCGTAGCGCCGGTGCGGGCCATCTTATCCATCTTGTGACGCCACCCGCCACGTCGGAATGCCGACCCCGAAACTATCAAACCACTCCCGAATCCCGTCCGCCACAAAGCTTGGATCACAGGTAGCGGCGTCTGGAACGCATGCTTGGATGAGGTCTTCGACGTCAAAACGTCGTTCAGGCTGCGCCCGCCAGACGCGGTCGCAAGCTGGGATGGCGAGGTGCTGGTCTTGGATGGGGGCGTAACGCATGGCGCAGACAGGAAATGAAGTTTCCCATATTGACGGCCGCCTCGCCGATTTCTTGATCCATCCATTGCACTTCCGACAAGCCAATTGGCGACGGGAACTGGACCGTCAGGTCCTGGCTCAGCGTCATGGGGGTTTCAAGCCAGTCCGGCCAATTCCGGATTTTCAGTCCGGCGAACTGGAGTAGTCCGGCTAATTCCGGTTTCCTACAATCGGGTCATATGGCAAACGACAGCAGCAACAAAGGCGCTCCCCTCTCACGGTTTTTGACATAGCCCCCCCGTATGTCTATTGCCGATCGCGGGGCAACACCAAGGCCGGCCAGAAGGCAAGGCGCGGCGCGGGGCCGACCGACATTCCACGACCTTCCGCGGCAGATGTCGCCAAAGGGCAACGCGCTTCGTGTGTCTGGCGGCCAGTCTCGCATTGACGTTGAGCGCTGTTGCCGTTCCGAGCGCGACACGGGGATGGTCCTTTTGCTGCAATTGGATAGCCGATGGTAGTAAGTCGCCAAGCATACGTCCTTCCCGTTTATCGATATAGTGGGCGGCTAAACGCCGCCCACTATATCGATAAAAATTCGCTAGGCTGCATCGTCCGCCTACTATCGCTTGAATCGCGGGGTCCAAGACTCGATAAGAGATCGCTCTTCCTCCTCGTCTTCTGGGGAGGGTAGGTCGATGTCGTAAAGCACTGTCAGTGTTTTGCCATAGCGGCCAAGACCAACAACGTCTTCGCAGATCTCGATGCTGCGTCGGCCGCCGAACCAGTGTTGGAGATTTGAACCTTCTTCGACGCGGTTCCCGTGTCGCACATTGACCGGGTCCTGGTTGAACGCGTAGGTGGCTGTATTTTGCGGTACCGCTTTCCGCTTCCTAAGCCAATCAATCCCATCAAGATTCCTTAGCGCCTCAGACATAAAACAGTGGTCAATGATGCCGCTGCGGCTAACGATGATCGCCACAGCCTCGCGAGTGCATTGCGCATATCGAATTGCCGTGGCATGGATGGACGTCTTGCACAGCACCGCAAGTCTTTCGATAGCCGCAAGACCGACACCGGCACGCTCAAGTGCCGGAAAGAACAGATGGCGAGGCATCAGGAAGCTTGCGGCAAAGCGATCGGCCTCCGCTTCATACTTGTCTCCAGACAAATATCCTGCGCGTGACACATGCGAGCCGGCGTCGCCAACGATGACGGCATCTACGTGGCCGGGCAGGTAGTAGTGGCCTAGCTCGTGACCGACGCTGAAGTTCTCAAAGCCTTCATTCTCATGGTGCGTGGCATAGGCAATGGCGAAGTCATTGCCATACCGGACAAGCATTCCTGAGACACCTTCATTTTCCATGGGCTTCGCGACCACCTCGATGCCGCAGTCGCGAGCGATTGCTTTAGGGTCGACCGGAAGTGCAGCGATCCCAAGGCCCTTGATGATCTGTTCCGCGGCGAGAGAGGCAAAGGCATAGGGATCGGCTTTTATCATTATTTGCCTTTTTCCTGCGCGCGCTTGGCAAGCATGGTTATCAGATCGTCGGCCATCTTTCGGTCCGATGGTTGAAGTGACCCATAATGCCTATGAAGGCGATCCGCTCCAGCCAGAGCCTTGAAGTCCTCAACACGGCCTAGAAGGTAATCAGTAGTGACATCAAGGCTGTCAGCCAAGATGCGCAAGTTATCAAAGGATGGTTTTCGGGTGCCAGTTTCGAAGTGAGAAATCGCGGACGGCTGCATCCCGGCCTTTTGGGCTAGTTCGCCCTGGTTCAGGCCGCGATACTCACGCGCCGTTCGCAATCGACTTGGAAAGACGGCGGACGGTGAGGTGGGCGGGGGTGTTGACTGCGACATGACGAAAGCGTATAGTAAAAATTGACTGATTCGTCATGGCCCCGCGGGGCCTCTCTTTCGGTCAGGAGCATGACGAATTCGTCATATTGTAGATGACGCTTCTGGCAGCAGCAAGAAAGAAAGGAAGATTGTTATGGCTGACGCACGTGTAACTTGTATCAGTAAGCCCAACCCACAGAGCCCGCACGAACACATCACACATCTGGGTAATCCAGCCGCGGATTGGATGTGGACACGCGAACAGGTAATCCAAAGCATCGATGCCAAGACCAACACGTTCTATGTGTTGGACCCGTCTACAGGCAAGCGCGCCGACATTGGCGTGGTCCGGGACGCTGGGAAGGCACCGTATCTGCGCACACATGCGGACGGCCGCTGGAACAACAACCTGCTGGCGCTGAACCAGTGTCCGTTGTAGTAACGCCAATCTACCTAAGGAGGTCCCTATGGTGACCACGAAGAAGCCGGGTGAAAGCACCGGAAACAAGGGCGGGATCTACCAGGAGATTGGTCCGCGCGGTGGCAAGCAGCGGAACTACGCCACAGTGCCAGACAACAGGTCACTGCCCACGACGACTAAGCCTGGGCGTACCTGGACTCCAGTAAAGATCACGCCGAACAGCAGTCGCTAATCATCGCGTCACTTTCTACGGGCAGCTGGAATGCCCGGTTTGAGGCCGACACCGTTCACCAGTGCAATGGGGGCCGAGTTAACTTGCATTGAAGTGATGTGTTGTATGCATTGTTGTGCGTGCAATGACGCACGTTTAGACCTTTGAATTACTGCCTAACGAGGACCACTATGAATCCCCATGAGTTTCAGATTTTCATCAACACGGACCCCAAGAAGGTGACGGGCCCACAAATCACTTTCGAGAAAGTTTTGGAGTTGGCCAACATTAACGTGTCGGGCGTTGACCTTGGCTTGTATGACGTGGATTGGAAGCACGGTCATAAGGTGGGAAGCTTGACGCCCGGTCAATCGGTGGATCTCGAGAATGGGATGAAATTTGATGCTGGCAAATCGAACCGCTCCTAATGCCGACTTGCAGCGTCTCGTTGACGAGGGTTACGAGATCAGCCTTGAAGGCAGCCACCTGATCGTCCACAGGGTGCCTTATGTCAAGCAGTCCCGTACGCTTGGCTATGGGACTATGATTTCGACGTACGCCGAGCATGCCGGCGTACCCGCGATCCTCGACCACTGGGTGTTTTTTACTGGGTCGATTCCATACAGGGATGACGGTGTTTCGCTGGAAAGTGCGATGGTGGCTAATTCCACTCCCCAGACTGTGGCGGGGCGAACTGCACTTTGCCAACTTTCATATAAGCCGGAACCAATCGGCGATATGCTCAGTTGCTATTACAACAAGCTGACCCACTACATTCGCAAACTAGGCAGCTACGCTTCGGCCATTGATTCCACGGCTAGTGCGCGCGGGAGGGGTAGCTTTACACGCCGGGACACGGCGTCGGTTTTTCACTATCCGAACTGGGCCACTGCGAGGGCCGGGCTCGAAGCATACGAGGCCAAACTTGAGCTTAAAAAGGTGGCGATCGTCGGGCTAGGTGGAACCGGGGCTTATATTCTCGACGGTCTGGCGAAGACGCCGGTGGCAGAGATTCACCTGTTTGATGGTGATATCATCGAGCCACATAATGCGTTCCGGGTGCCGGGCGCACTGCCAATAGAAACTGTGTACGGTAAGCACAAGAAGACGGACCTTCTGCAGCAAACCTTCAGCCAGTTCAGAACCGGCATTGTTAGTCATCCGGAGATGGTGGCCGAAGCCAACCTCGGGCAATTGCACGATTGTCAGTTTGTATTTATTGCGGTCGACCATGGCCCGTCGCGCGGTCTCATCGCACGGTACTTGGCGAACGCCCGTATCCCGTTCATTGATGTAGGCATTGGTGTGGACAAGAAGCCGGATCTTCTCAAGCTACACGGCCGGGCGCGGGTAACATTGGTCACACCAGACACCGCGTATCTGGTTGACTCCCTTCCGACTGCCGATGATTCCGATGAGGCAGTCTATGGCAACATTCAATTGGCTGAGCTCAATTCGATCAACGCAAATTTAGCCTTAATCCGATACAAGCAGCATCTGCAGTTCTTTACGGATGAAATCTCGCCAAACGTGATCAATTATAAGTGCTCCTGGAACCAGTGCACCCATCAATGAAGATACGCACGATCCGCCCGGAATATGTGGAACATTTTCCAGCCAATTTAGAAGAGGGCGTCCTTTATATTAGTGAGGAGTTCGAGACTGCTGCCCATCTTTGCTGCTGTGGTTGCGGTGAAAAGGTTATCACACCGCTAAACCCAGCGAAATGGCGAATCCGGAAAGAGGGAGAGGCGGTGACCCTTTTGCCATCTGTTGGAAACTGGAAATACGCCTGTAAGTCACACTACAACATAATCCGGAACCAGGTAATCAAGGCCGGAGCATTCGATGCCAAAGCCATTGAATCGGTACGGCAGCGTGATCGGCGCGACATGGAGCGCTATGTCAGTCGAACCAATGCCGCGTCGGAAAGGCAGACTGGGAACAACCCTCCAACCTCGGGAACAGCGCCGGGACTTATTCGTCAGCTGATAGATTTGCTGCGCAAGTGGTGGAACACTTAGTTCTGCGCCTTTATCGGTAGGCGCCAGACCCCGCTAGTCGGTGGTTGAGGGGGATTTCGAACTACGATATAAGGGGCAATACCTGAAGCCGAGAGAGGGCGCTGTGGTGCACGCAAGGACCAAAACCGAAGTGGCAACCATCAAGCTAACGTTGCAATTCCGGGGGGGCTTGGGAGGCGGCGACCGTTGGAAAAGGTCGCCGATTTGCCAACATGTTTGAAGTGCTTATCCTTGGCTACCGCCAGTGCCACAGCATTGAGGTGCTGGCCATCGATCATCGGACGACGAGCCCGTGCCGCTCAAGAAGTCTGTCGCCAAGAAGGTGGTGAAATGAGGGACCTCGTTCCTCAGGTCGTCTCGCTGCCGCCGCTGCACGGGGGAAATATTCCATGAGTCAACCCGTGTTCTTCGAGGCCGAGCGCAAACGTTTCTTCAGGCCCCTGAACAGCTCACGTCGGGAGCTCGTTGTCGCTTGCTTGCGCGCTTTGTACGAGCGCCTGCACGGGCCAGCAGCCGACTATGCGCACACAATGACGCGTGACTTGCTACGCGAACTGCTCATGGCGGTCGTGCGTGACAACCCCGACCGGCTGACCACGGAAGCTGAGCCCGACGAATTCAGCAGCGCAGACGGTGAGCCAGTGCAACTGACGAACCTGCTGATGCGGGCCCTTCTGACCGACGGCTGGCTTGAACAGTTCGCAGACCGGCATGGCCTGGTCACGGCATTTCGATTCTCGCGCCCGGGCAAACTCCTTGCCGAGGCGCTCTGGATGCTTGACCGGCCGGGTCGAAGTCGCCAGCGAAACATGCGCGGCTGCCGCAATGCGCTCGAAGCAGCGCTTCAAGCCCGCGGCGATGCTCACGACCTGGTCGACGCCTACGAGTACGCCGAGAAGGTTATCGAGGACCTAACCGAAGGCATCGATTACTTCCAGGAACTCGTGCGCCACCTAATGCAGACAGCCTCGGTCCAACGGCAATGGAGCGAATTCGTCGAATTTCTTGACCGTTTCCAGCGCGAGTACTCCAAGCAGTTGACCGCGGACAATGCGATGCTCAACCGGGAAGCCATTCGACAGAACCTCGAGCGACTGCGCCAGGTAAACGATGCGAAGTTTCGTCGGATTGACGAGCAGTTGCACGACATCGCCCACTGGGCGGCAAAGGAGCACACTGGACCAACCGTCTACGAATGGCTACTGGGTCGAATCGAAGCAAAGCGTAGGTGGTCAGGATGAGATCATGCTCGCCGATCTGGTCAAAGCGCTCGTGACGCTGGGATCCGTGCAGAGCCAGCACGCGTAGCCTCGGAGTGAAGCGCTGCGCTTCCTCGCACCAGTTGTGCATGAGCGTGGTCGGCACGACGATCAGTGCTGGCCGGTCCAGCCTGCCACGTTCCTTTTCGGTGAGGATGTGTGCAAGTGCCTGGATGGTCTTGCCGAGGCCCATATCGTCGGCAAGCACGCCGGATAGCCCGTGCTCGCGCAGGAACTGCATCCAGGCAAGTCCCTGGCGCTGGTAAGCACGCAGGTCGGCCTTCAGCCCACGCGGCACTGGCACGTCCGTCACGCCACGACCCGCCATCAGACGCTGCGCGAGCAATCGGATCGATGCGTCGCCATGAAACTGCCAGCGCCCGGTCTGATCCAGGGCATGGAGTCGCGCCGCATCCCACTTGGAAATGCGCATGCCGGTGCCCAGCGAGTCGAACAGGTCGATCAGCACGCGCACGACCGGCTTGAGCCGGTCCGCCCGTAGGCGCAGCCGTTCGTTGCGATCGGTTTTCAGGTCGATCGCTTCGTCGTCAGCGATGGTCTCGAGCTGGCCTGACAGCCAGCGCGAGTCCCGACGAAAGAGGTCTGCCAGCAGTAGTTCCAGGCGCACCGTGCGACCATTGACGGTGATGCCCATCTCGACGTCAAACCAGCCATCGCCGGTCGGACGCAAGTTGCCGTCAATGGCCTCGATCTCGATCACGTTGTGTCGAAACGCGTCGGTCATGACGACGCGCCAGCCGCTTGCCCGGAGCGCGGGCAATACCAGCGTCATGAGGTCTGGCCAGCCGCCGTCATCCTCGGGGCCCAGCAAGCCAGGCGGAAACGCTTTCGGGCCCTGAGCGCGATGGGCCGGAATCTTTCGGAAACCGGCCTTCTGTAGCTCTGTCAGACGTTTGCGCTCGAGCTCAGTTGACCTTCGGATCTGTATGACTTCACCGCCAGCGGTTCGAACCAGGGTCGTGTTGCTGTTTGCGGGAAGGCTGTGACTCGCGTAATCAAAGCTGACCGTCGCAAAATCCAATCCGCCCTGGGAAGCAGACGGCGACCAGCCCGCGCCCCAGACCGGCAGGGTATCCAGAGCCAGGACTGGGACCGGTACGGAGTCGATCATCTGAATGGACGACGCGTCGGCCGCTGGTGGCGCAGGGAGGTCCGGGGCAATTTCACGTAGCACACTGCCAACGAGTGCCGCTTCGTCGAGCGTGATGGCCGGCATCGACAGGAAATCCGCGACCTGCTCCGCGGGCCACGGTAAGGCGAGGAGTCCGGATTCGCCCGAATGCGCATCCACATACCAGCATGGCTGGGTGGTCGTCAGCAACAGGGTGGCGGGTGGCTCGGCCTGCAAGACTGGCCGCACGCGTGAGTCGGCCTGCGCTTGCCACGTAATCTGTGCGCTGCGTGCGGGCCCGCTGTGCACGAGACAGGGCGTTCCGGGGTGCATCGTACCCACAGCGGAAGAGGCAAACAGGCGGCCGGTAGCGATCAGCTTCTCCAGGGTAGCGGCACCGGTTGTGCCCTCTAAACTGAAACCTCCGGAATAGGCGCCAGAGCGGCCCAGCCACAGCCCGCGCAGGATCGGCAGATCTTCCTCGGTGACAAATTTCGGCGGCTGGATCAGCGCTTTCTCCACGTTCTGCCACGGATCGTCCAGCGAGCGAATCGTCCCGTCAGCGCCCACGCGGGCCTTGTACAGAAAGATCTCGGCGCCGCGATAGGATTGTTCAATCACGTAAGCCAGTGCATGCGTGGCTTTGGCAGACTTTTTCTTGGCAGCGGGAGTGGCCGCCGTGCGTCGGGCGCGAAAACCTTCGAGCCAGGTCACCAGTTCGGCGCGCACGCCAGTGGCCGATGGCTTGGGCTGAAGCGCAAGCCCGGCGATCAGCAGCGCGGCAACGTGCTTGCAGTCAACGCCGACCGGACACGTGCATTCCCCTTCCACCCACATGTCTTCGTCGATGTCGTGGAAATACGCACGCACGTCGTACGGACGCGAACGTGTGCCTTGCACCAGACCCGCTAAAGTATCCCCGTCGATCCAGCGGAGTTCCGAGACTGCGCTCGCATAGGAGCGGGCCTTGGACACCGTGAAGGAGTCCAGCCATGCTGCGATTTGCCTGGGGTCGTAGGAGACAGACATCGGCCGAGGGCTTCAGGTTGACAACGCGGGGAGCATTCTACGCGGGGAGGCTGCCGGCGGATATGGAAACGATCCAGTTCCGTCAAGCCCGAACGGTCTGGACATGCCGGCGTCGGTCAGAGGGGAGGGCGCCGAGTGGCGCAGCCAAGGCGTCGAGGCCCGGCGCAGGGTGATCAGGATGGAGGCGTACGGGCGCGACTGCCGCCAGCGATGTATCGCCCACTTGTGTCCAGTCGTGGTGACAGCGGTCCCACCAAGCGGCGTCTTCGCTGTCGCTGGCCACGGGTCGAGGGCGCGCCGGTATTGGGTCTGGACGATGACCATGGTGGCAGAACGAATCGAATTGCGATGCGGGCTGTGCACGCCTCCGCTACGATGATGCCATGCTTCGAGCATGGTGCCCACGAGGTGCGCGGCTGCGCAGGCTGGCCCAGTCCGCAGCCGGGGACTGCCTGACGCCGCTGGTCAGTGGTCACATTGGGGGATTGCGGCGTCAGCTCTCCTCTGGCCGGTGCACCGAGGCGAGCGAAAGACCAGATGCCGGCACAGCCGATCCAACAGCGTTGCGTACCGCATGCGGTTGGCCTACCGGAGCGTCCGGTTCAAGGCCGCCTTGTTCGAGCGCACGGGGCGGAACTCGGTAAACGTGTCACCGCTGGTGTCACCAATTCGCGGGAGGGCGGCAAGAATGCGATTCCTGTGCGAACTTCGAAAGCCTTCAAAACGTTGTTTCTACTCCAAATGTGCGCCATTAGCATCATGGCTTGGTGACGCGCCGGCTAGATCGGGAACCCCGCTTTTTCTACTTTATCAGCAGGTGATATAGTTAGGTATGAAACGAGACACGGCTATTGATACCCTGCTTGACCTGCATGGTTCGATCCTCGATCAAGGGGGCGGTTACTGGATCAAGCTCGAAGCCTGGCAAGTCGAAATATCGAAGGAGATTCCCCATGGCATCAGGTACTCCCTCACCCTGCATGAGCCGTATGGCAAGAGAATTCTTGGGTATGACAACGCGCATGCAGTGAAGCCGCCCAAGAAATTTAAGTATGCCGGACGCATTTTGGCTTATGACCACAAGCACAGGCACGTGTCGGATAAAGGGGTGCCCTACGAATTCAAGGATGCACAGCAACTGATGAACGACTTTTTCGCAGACGTTGACCGCGTTCTGTCGGAGGTGAAGAAGAGATGAAAACCATTGTGATTGGCATCATGCCGCAAGAGAAAATCCGTGAGCGCGTGTTGGCAATTGCGCGGGGTGAGTACAGGCCGAAGGCCAGCGAGCCTAAGATCTGGTTCACTTCCATGAAGTCGTTGGCCGAAGTGCTGAGCGACGACAATCGTGCTTTGTTGAGGGTCATCACCGAGACCAAGCCGGAATCCATCTCAGAACTCGCACAAGCTACGGGCCGCAAGCCCGGCAACCTATCGCGTACGCTGAAAACAATGTCCAACTATGGCATCGTCGACCTCAAACGTGAGAAGAACCATGTGCGCCCGGTCGCCAAAGCTACGGATTTCCGAATCCTTGCCGCTTAACGACCCCCTCAGAGCCGCTGCGTGTCGCAGGGGCGAAGTCGCTGCGACCGTCGTCTAGCACGCAGACCTCACCGTCCAAAATGCCTCCGTCGAGGAGATTGGCGGGGGGCATTCACCAATGGCTCAGTTCGACCGCGCCGGCGAGAGAAACCAGCCCGGATGAGCCTTCTTGCCGATAACGCTCCAGCAGCCGCCGGAATTGCCGATCCGTGATCTCCCAGCCGTTCGGCGGCCACGCCTGGCCGCAACTGACCATCCACGACCGCCTGGACGATCTGGAGCCTGTCTAACTCACGCATGCTTACTGTAATGACCTCGGTTCCCGCCATTCCCGGGCCTATGAGCATCTCTGCTCCACGCCGCTCGAACGTGACCAACCGTGCCAGTCGACTACGTATGCAGGCGAGTCGTTAGCCCGGTGACAGCTAATCCCTCCCAACAGACTGTTCCGGCATGTCCGAGCCGATCCCGGAGACAGTCGCAGGCTCCGCCATAAAGTGCTTTCTACGCCACAGAGCGCATAAGAATACTTATGTTAAATGGTTATCGTGTCTGGATCGTTCAAGCGTCCGACGGCTTAGACAATGGGCTCAGAAACGAACGGAACCATTCCGTGGTAAATGCGCCGGACTTTCAAGTGTGAAAGTTAAGATATGGCGAAGGACTACAGGTAGTTGCGGGCGGCGTCTATGGTTGCCCGGGATGGGGCGCGCCCTGTCCGCTCCGAAGAGTTCTCCGAGAGGCTTTATAGGCACATTGCCTCGCGTTGAACCACGACGCATGGAGCACAGAGATGGTGCTGCTATCAAATGACCATCAAAAAGAGCGTGTCTCGTAACACATTGATTTTATTGGTGTTTCCACTTTTAGGCGATCCTGCGCAGCAAAGTACGAAGCTAGTTGTCAAATAAGCTATGCCCAGTACGGCACATACTTCATGAACTTGCGGCCTGCAGTCTCATCGTACGGCCGAAGCATGCCACCCTCCACGGCCTCCTTGATCAGTCGCGACGCCGTCGCACTGTTCTGGACCGGAATGCCGAACCGATCTCGCAAACTCGCATTGGTCATATAGTCGCGCTGGACGTACCGAAGGCATGCATGCAGGTAGCAAGCACGCACTCGGTCGGATTTGTCCATTTTCGTAAGTTCTTTGTGCGCGAATAAGGTTGCCCGCGTATGGTCGGAAACTGTCGAGAACTCCGGAGCGGGCAGCTGGTAAGCCTCCGTGACCGACACTACCTTATCCACGCCGCTTCCCCGTTCCTCGCAGATGCCGAAGCGCCGCATGAGGGAAGCAAGCCCTTCGTTCCGCGAACGCGGGGGCGTATCCAGGAATCTCTCGACATTGATGAGTGGACTACCAGGATTTGTCACCTCCATCCGGTCCTTAAAGATCTCTATCATCGGCCCTGCTCCTCCCAAGCCAAAATCCTGATGGATGAGCGCGTTGGCCGCAAGCTCCCGCACTGCCAATTCCGGATACATGGGAACATCCTTTCGGATAGCCTTGCCGATGATCTCGTTGGACGGCAGCAAAGCATTGATGTAACCGATCAATCCCTCAAAGCCAGCCGCGTACCCCTTCGCACCAACCTGCTCGCGAAGGGTGCTGACGCGATCTCTGCCTTCGTAGGCGATTACCCGCACTGCTTTGCGCCGCAGTCCACTGAAGTCTTCCAGGCGCTTGGCGAACAAAATAGCGCCAAGGTTGGTGATGTCCCAAGATCCGCTATCGTTGCGCCGGATCAGGCTTTCCGCGGCCAAGCGCTCCAAGACCTGGGAGCGGTTTTCCGGCAATGGAATTCCTGCCAGATCGAAGTACGCCGGATAGTCGAGGAGAGACACAACCTCCTCGTCCGAAGCGTCGCGGCGAGCGACCATTGCCTCGAATGGTGTCTCGTCAAAGATGCGCCAGAGCTCGCGCTCTTTTTCCGGAAATTCCTTCAGCTTCTTCTTCAGCGACCCGATCCTGACAAATTCATTGTGCATGAACTGAACCGGATGCCGGTAAGCGCGACCAACTTCGAGTACGACAACGCGTTGACCATCAACTTCCACGGACTCGAAAGAGAATAGAATTTTCGGGCTGAGCAGGCGCAATAGCCAGTTCTCCAGCTCTTCGTTGCCCACCTTCGCGGCCTTGGGGTCGAACATCGTGCCGACGAGTTCATGACTGGCATCGTCGACTCCCCATATCAAATACCCGTGGGCACGGTTGGCCAGAGCCGCAGAATTCGACAATGCCGAGATGTACTCACCGATTTGCTCGTGGTCCACTCGATTGCGCTTGAACTCAAGCCACTCGGTCTCCGTTGGCAGCTTACAGAGTTCGCGAACGAGGCTCGCAGGCCTCTCTTGTGCGGATGGTAGGTTCATGCTGACGATGAAAGGGGTGCGCTTTGCCTGCGGCGCAGACTAGAATTTTACCCGACCGAAATCGTCCGCTCGCTATTGGCGCATGAGAGCCAGGACTTCCGGTGCCGTCTGGTCTCTACGAATCCGCGGACAGGGCGAGGTTCCCGGCTTCTTGGGCTTGTAGCTGCAAGCGGGAAAGGACGAACGGAACTCACCGTAGGGACCGGTTCGAAAGGCCAGAGCCCCTTGCTTGCACAGGGGCAGCTCCTCTCTCGGATGCCTACCGGCATTGGCCGCATTCGGGCGGCCTCGACGCTGCGCGGTCGCCATTGGGATCTGGATGGTGCAGCCATGGCAATAGCCCCTGGCCGCGGCTTAGCCCGCACGCCGAGGCCGCCAATATTGCGGCGGCCCTATCGCGCTCCCCCGCCAACCGACGAGTCAGAAATGGTAGGTGATCGCCCCTTCGACGTCGCTGATGGAGCGGTTGGCGATGAGCTTGGCGATGATGGACTCAACCTCGCGCTCGGCGATGGCGTGCACCTTAAACATGGCGTGGATGTGCTTCGCCAAGGTCACTCGTCGGCGCGGCCGGGCAACCTTCTGCGAGCGGGCCAGGATCTGGCGCGTGAGCTCGGCGTTCGGCTTGGCACTGCCCTTCTTGTCGTTGCCTGACTGGGGCTGCGCGGCCTTTTTGGCGGGCGTTTTCACGGAGGCCGCCTTGGCCGCCTTCGGAGGCGTGTGGGCCGCAGGCTTGGCGTTCGCGCTCGGCTTTGGGAAAGCCGCCGGAGCCGGCGTCGCGCGCGCGGGCTGTGCGGGCGTGGGGCTCGGCTGAGCCGGACCAGAGGCTTGACCCTCGGCGGCCCCCGTGTCCGCCGGGCTGGCCCGAAACGCCTCGGCGAGCGCGGTCACGCGCCGCGCAGGAATCCCAAGCTTCGTGCCGAGCCAGGTGAGCAGAGAATCGAAACCCCGGTCGTGGGAAAGCACGAACACGGGCCCTTTCTCGCCCTTCTCCACCATGCGGCCGATCTCGAAGGCAATGTGGAAGTCGAGCGCGTTGGGCCCGATTCCGCTTGAGCGAACCCACCGGGCGCGCTCGCCTAGCGCCTGCAGCCCCATCGCCACTTCGATGGGGACCTTCTTCTGGATCTCGCCAGCGAACACCACCAGACGCGAGCCACACAACTGGGAGAAGTCGATGTCCTGGACGCTCTCGAAGTCGACCAGCACGACGGCGTCGGCGCTCATCATCTAATCTCCCGTCGCATCCCAGCCGATTGCGTCGATGCCGCGTCCGCCAAGGTGACGCGCCAGTCGATCCTCTCCCGAATGACCCCCATAACTCATGCCTCCCGATGTTTTTGGTTTCGACACCAATTTAACCCAAGGTGCGAGGTGTGAAGAGAGTCTTCGAAAGCCGGAGCTTGCGCTCTGACGATAGTGGCCAACACTCGGTCGAGATCACCCTTGATCGGGAAGCAGAAATAGTAGCGGCGACTGAGGCAATGGCCGGTTGAATCTGCGGTCGTTCAGAGCCGGTCGAGCACCAGGCCGTCGCCGAGTTTGGCTGCCAGGGTCGTCAAATTCTGGCAGAACTTCCGTTTTTCCTCTGGCACCCCTGGCTGGGCGGCTAGATCACTACCCTGACCCCGCATGGCGACAAAGGTGTCGCCGAGCGTGTAGGACAGCCTCGGCTATCCCGCCGTGCTGCATAGCGCGAAACTGGTGCCATCGCAGCATATAGCGAGGGCATCATGAAAGACATCACCATTGTCACCAGCGCTGGGCCTCTCATCTCGCTGATTGCCGGCATCCTGATTCTTGTCATGCCGCGACTGCTCAACTACATCGTCGCCATCTACCTAATCGTCATCGGACTGCTCGGACTGTTTGGCGGACATCTGCACTGAGCGGATGCTGTGACCTGTGCAGTTTTGTGAGGCACCGGAATTCGCCGGACTGCGATCCCCAAGAAATCAATGATTTGACAGCTAATTCCGTCGCGGCTGGGCCGTCTCAGAACCGGAGTTACGTGGACTGCGGTGAAAAGAAGCGCGAATTAGCCCGCAGGCACAGAATCTGCATGAGAAACGGGGCCTGTCTAAGGTCTAACTAGTACCAGTTCCCCATCAGGAGCACCATGAAGCCTCACATCCAGCACTCCCACCACGCCTATCGTGCCGGTGACACCCATCATGGCAGCCGGTATTACCTGATTCTAGGGGCCTGCATTCTGGCATTCGGCCTGCTGTATGTCGCGTGGTCGCTTTGACCAGTGGGCCGGTCAGTGAATTGCCCGGACAACAGCCATAGTCGGGGCGCAAGTTGGCAGCCTGCGCCGTTAGGGTCGTGCCGTCACAACTTCGTTCGTCTTCAGTGTGAATAATTGGTCGGCGTCTGCCTGCGCCAAGGCGCGTTCAGAACGTGTCTGATCGCACTGATACGTCTCAATCCTTTCCTTGTTTGGAGCGGTCCGCAGTACCAGCGTGACGGCCCCTTTGTAGTGCTCACCCCATCCGTTGTTCCAGTGAAGGGTAAATGCTTTTCCACGAACAACATTTGCTTGCATAGCACCGGTTCCTATTGTCAGATGCGACGACGCCGAGAGGTCCGGCACACATGCTTGGCGATGGTTGGGCCGAGAGGGAGAACCTGTTCAGGTTCCCAATGACCTGTCGAGGCGATCCGTTGCAGTATCGCCTGGATAGCTGGTAGTCGGATGTCGGTTTGTTGGGTCGATTTCTCAACCTTAGATCGAACCCGCAGCGCCAGTATTTCTGCCACAACCAATCGCGTCATCGTAGGCGGCAACCGGATTGACGCCGTCCCAGACCAGTTCGTTCATCGGCACGTCATCGTCATAGGCGATGATCAGTACGCCGGGCGGGAAGATTCCGCTTGTCACCACCTCCACCCGTGGGACCACTCGATAGCTGACGTACATATCTCCCCTTCACCGTCTTGGCGGTGCTTGCACGCTCTTGGGCGCTTGTTGAGAAGAATACCTTTCATCCGACCTGAGCAGCATACGCATTTCGGGTTAGGGGAATTCACTGAGTAAGATTTACGTCAGAAAGTCAACTTCCGGCGTTAGAATCCTTCCTCTAAATTTTCGCAGCAGACCACCATCGACGTGAGAGGCAGTGAGGCACAAAACTATCAGGGAGACACGAATGCTGAGTCCGCATGAATTTGCAACGCTGAAGGTGGTCAACGATGCGCCTGAACAAATCGAGTTGGACCGTGCGGACCTTCACGCCCTGCTGGAACGTCACTATGTAACCGTGGAACTTCTGGCTTCTGGGCGGCAGCTACCTCGCGTCACGCCGCACGGCCATTCATTCCTGCAAGCCGTTGCGCGAATTCGCTGATTGCGGACCCGCGAAGCTGACGCAGCCAGCGCGTCGGATTCCCGGCAGACCGAACTTGATGCCAGCCAGTCCCCCGCCGACGCACGCCGTGGTGTCGGTATCGTGACCGAATAGGATCGCGGTTGGACGACATCTTCGAACGACGTTTCCTGCATTGCCATGTGCGTAGACCAGACCGCATCGATGCAGTATCCGGATCCGCGTGGCTAATCAGGTTTCGGGAAGCTGCGCAGCACATCCACTCCATGCAGAAAAACCTTGCGCTCTCGTTCACCAGGCCAGTCTTGGTAAATCTCGTCAAGACCGCGGTCTGCCCATGACCACGGATCGGGAAGCTTGCATAAGTAGCCCCTTGCGACCAAACAGTAGACGCACAGACCGCCAGTGACCGGGGATAGGCGTGAGTAGGCCGTGACTGAAGGCGAGCATCTCGGACCAGTTCTTCGTCGCTGCCGGTATGCCACATTGCAAGCGGCAAGGTGGCGGGTTCTGTGTGAGACCCTCGGCAGCAGTCGAAAGCAAAAAGCGGCGAACCCTGTTGGGAGCGCGGCTTTTCAAATAAATGGTGGCGAATCCGGGATTCAGACCACGGTCTACGCGCCGGCTAATCGGTAGTCGAGTGAAATATAGCGCACCTTTAACTCCGACTAATTCCGGCTTCATACAGCTTTTCGGGTCCGAGCGGCGTGGCGTTCCGTCTAGGTGACAACTGTATAAATATACAGTACTCTGGTGACAGGACTTGCCAATGCTCACCGTCGCCCCTGAAACCATCCATCCGTCACTTTGGGTCGCCTCACAACTGGCCCGGGACAACGCGCGCACCGCCTCGACGGGCTATACCGCGCTGGACAAGGAGTTGCCGGGCGGAGGATGGCCCATCGGCAGCCAGGTGGAACTCTTACTGCAGCAACCTGGCATCGGCGAACTCCGGCTGCTGCGCCCCACGCTCGTGGCCCGATCTGGACGTCCGATCGTGCTCCTGGCGCCGCCGCACGCCCCACAAGCCCTTTCATTGGTGAGCTGGGGAATATCGCCGGAGCGGCTGCTGTGGATTGATGCGCAACGGACTGCCGATGTCCTTTGGGCGGCCGAGCAGACCTTGCGGGCCGGGACTTGTGGCGCCTTGATTCTCTGGCAGTCCCACCTTCGCAACGACGCGCTACGGCGCCTGCACCTGGCCGCACAAACCTCGGACACGCTCTTCTTCGTGGTGCGCCCCGCTGCGTGCGCGCGGGATGCCTCGCCGTCACCGTTGCGCCTGGCCCTCGAGCCTGCCGTCGGCGGCGTCACCGTCAACTTCGTCAAGCGCCGCGGGCCGCAGCAAGAGACCCCTCTGCTCGTCGCGCTGGAACCGTCCCCCATTTTGTTGTATCGCCATGCTGCGCCTGTGGATCTGCCTACGCCTGCCGTCGCTCCCTCTCGAAGTCTTCCGGCCGACCTGGTCCACCACTGAACTGGCCGTTGCCGTCCTCGACAAGGAACGGGTCCATCTCGCTACGCCCCTGGCCCTGGCTGCGGGCGTCAAGCCGGGCATGCGCCGCGGCGGCGTGCAAACCATCGCGCCAGCCGCCATCCTGTTTGATCGCGATGCCGGCAAGGAAGAGGACGCACTGGCGAGAGTCACCATGGCGACGCTGCAGTTTTCGCCGAATGTCGCCGCTGCAGATGAAGCTGCGGTCCTGATCGACGTCAGCACCACGCTACGACTCTTCGGTGGCCCGCGCAAACTCCGCCGACGGATCATGGGGACCGTCCAGACGATGGGCTTCAGCACGATGGTCGGCAGCGCCCCGACGGCGCAGGGAGCGTGGCTGCTGGCGCGCACCGGCGGTGGCACCGCCTTGACTACGGCGTCGTTGCAACGCAGGATGGCCGGCCTGCCGATTCACGCCTTGCCCGCCGCGCGCAAGTTTGCCGACTGGTTCGAAGGCCTGGGCTGCCTGACGCTGGAGGACCTGCGCCGCCTGCCTCGCGCCGGTCTGCAGCGCCGCTGCGGCGCTGACTTCCTGGATGCCCTGGATCGCGCCTACGGGGAGGCCCCGGAAATCTTCGAGTGGGTCGAAGCTCCCCCAGCATTCGATGCGACGGTGGATCTGCCGGATCGCATCGAGAATGCCGAACAGACGCTGGCGTATGTTCGCGGCCTGTTGGTGCAGATGGTGGGTTGGTTGACCGCCCGGCACCTGGCCATCAAGCGGTTCCATGTGGCATTGCGCCACGAGCGCGGCCGCGCGGCCATCCCGCCGACGACGATCGAGATTGCGCTCGCCGAGCCCAACTGGCATGAGGAACATCTGATCCGCATCCTCAAGGAGCGGCTCGCCCTCGTTGTCGTCGAAGCCCCGATGATCGCCGTGGCCGTGTCCGCGATCGACACGGAGCCCATGGCACCGCCCACGGAGTCCCTCTTCCCGGAACCCGGCGGGACGCATGCCGATCACGCCCGGCTACTCGAGCTGCTCAGCGCGCGCCTCGGCGCCGACAGGGTTCGCCAGCCCTGCTTGCAGGCAGACTACCGCCCCGAGGTGGCCAACGCATGGCGACCGGCCACCGAGAAGCCTGCACGCGTGTCCCTGCCGGCAGCCCTGCCTCGACCAACCTGGCTGTTGGGCAAGCCGGTCCCGCTCATCGAGCGGGATCACCGGCCGTTCTACGGTTCGCCCCTGCATATCGTTTCGCCACCCGAGCGCATCGAAGCCGGCTGGTGGGGCGGCCAAGTGGTCACGCGCGATTACTTCGTGGCGCAAGGTAAGGACCACACCTGCTACTGGATCTTCCAGGAGCGGATGGGCAGCCGCGAAGGCGACGAATCGCGGTGGTACCTCCATGGTCTCTTCGGATAACCGCCATGGGCGAGATTCTCGCAACAGGCCTGCCCGACTATGCGGAACTGCATTGCCTGTCCAACTTCTCCTTTCTCACGGGTGCGTCCCGTCCGGAAGAGCTGGCGGAGCGCGCGGCGCAGTTGGGCTACCATGCGCTCGCGATCACGGACGAATGCTCGCTGGCTGGGATCGTGCGCGCGCATACGGAAGCGAAGAAGGCCGGCATGCGCCTGGTCGTGGGGGCCTCCTTCCACCTGCAGAATGCCGACGGCTCCCCTGCCCTGTCCGTTGTGGCCCTGGCTCGCAACCGGGAAGGCTACGGCAACCTCTGCGAGCTGATCACGCTGGCCCGCATGCGCGCCGCCAAGGGTTCGTATGTCCTGACGCCACGCGATCTCGCCGCGCCAGAGGCGCCCCACCAGCACCTCAAGGGCCTGCCCGACTGCCTCATCATCTTCACGCCGGATTACGGTGCCCCGGCGGACAGGCTGGACCTCCAGGCTGCGTGGGTGAGCGCGACCTTTGCCGGACGGGCCTGGATGGGGCTGAACCTGCTGTACCGTCCGCTGGACGACATCCATCGTGGCACCGTCGAGGCGGCGGCGGCCCGCCACCATCTGCGCGTCGTGGCCACCGGCTGCGTCACCATGCACGTGCGCTCGCGCAAACCGATGCTCGACGTGCTGACGGCGATCCGTGTTGGCCGTCCTGTTCCGGAGTGCGGCTACGACCTGGCACCGAATGCCGAGCAGCATCTGCGCTCGCGCCTGCGACTGGCCAACATCTACCCGCACCGCTACCTGACCGAAGCGGTCCACATCGCCAATCTCTGCCAATTCTCCCTGGATGAGTTGCGATACGAATACCCTGACGAGGTGGTTCCGGACGGCACCACACCGGCCGATTACCTGCGCACCGAAACCTATGCGGGGGCCCACCGCCGCTTCCCGGCTGGCATCCCACTTGCCGTGCAGCAGCAGATCGAGCATGAACTCGCGCTCGTCCGGGACATGGATTATGAGCGGTACTTTTTGACGGTGAGCGATATCGTGCGCTTTGCGCGCTCGAACGGGATCCTCTGTCAGGGTCGCGGCTCGGCGGCCAATTCCGCGATCTGCTACTGCCTGGGCATCACGGAGGTCGACCCCGCACGCGGTAATCTCCTGTTCGAGCGCTTCATTTCCAAGGAGCGCGGTGAGCCACCGGACATCGACGTCGACTTCGAGCACCAGCGACGCGAGGAGGTCATCCAGTACCTGTATCGCAAGTACGGGCGAGACCGGGCCGCGCTTGCCGCCGCGGTGACGACTTATCGCCCGCGCAGCGCCCTGCGCGACACCGGCAAGGCGCTCGGCGTCGATCCTGCGATTGTGGATCTGGTGGCCAAGTCGCATCACTGGTTCGACGGGAAAGCGGACCTGCTGAAGCGCTTCGCTGAAAGCGGCGTGGATGCGGAAGCCGAGTTGTCCCAACGATGGGCGCACATGGCCGTCTCGTTGTTGGGTTTCCCCCGCCACCTGTCGCAGCACACGGGCGGCTTCGTGTTGGCGCGAGGCAAGCTCTCGCGCCTCGTGCCCATCGAAAACGCCGCGATGGCAGACCGGAGCGTGATCCAGTGGGACAAGGACGATCTGGACGCCTTGGGTCTGCTCAAAGTCGACGTCCTGGCGCTCGGCATGCTGTCCGCCGTGCGACGCGCGCTCGACCTCGTTGCGGAACAGCGCGGCGAGGCCTTCGAGCTGCAGGACATTCCGGCGGAAGACCATGCAACTTACGAGATGATCTGCCGTGCCGATACCGTTGGCGTGTTCCAGATCGAGTCGCGTGCGCAGATGTCGATGCTGCCCCGCCTGCAGCCGCGCACGTTCTACGACCTGGTCATCGAGGTGGCGATCGTGCGACCCGGACCCGTCCAGGGCGGCATGGTGCACCCTTACCTGCGCCGGCGACAGGGCTTCGAGCCAGTCACCTATCCGAGTGCCGCGATGGAAAAAGCGCTGTCGCGCACGCTCGGCGTGCCGATCTTCCAGGAGCAGGTGATGCAGGTGGCCATGCTGGCCGCCGGCTTCTCGGCCGGGGAAGCCGACCAGCTACGGCGCGCTATGGCCGCGTGGAAGCGCAAGGGTGGCATCGACAAGTACTACGATCGGATCGTCTCGGGCATGCTCGAGCGCGGCTACGATCGCGAGTTTGCCGAAAGCATCTTCCGGCAGATCCAGGGGTTTGGTGAGTACGGCTTCCCGGAAAGCCATGCAGCCAGCTTTGCGCTGCTCGTCTACGCCAGCGCCTGGCTGAAATGCCATGAGCCCGAAGCCTTTCTCTGTGCGATGCTGAACAGTCAGCCCATGGGCTTCTACACGCCCTCGCAGCTGGTGCAGGATGCCAAGCGCCACGGCGTTACCGTATTGCCTGCCGATGTGGCGGTGAGCGGTTGGGATTCCGCACTCGAACCCTTCCACGCAGGCTCACGGCCGGCGGTGCGATTGGGCCTGTCCCTCCTACGCGGCATGCGTCGCGAGGCCGCGCAGCGCATCGAGGAGGCCCGCGCGATACGGCCGTTCGCCAGCACGGCAGAGCTGGCGCGTCGCGCCGCACTCGATCGGCACGACCTGCAGGTGCTGGCCAGCGGCAATGCGCTGGCGTCGATCACGGGCGGGCGCCGTCAAGCCCTGTGGCAGGCCGCCGCAGCGGTACCGGACAAGGACATGCTGCGTGCCACCGAGCTGGCCGAGGAGTCCGCCGAATTGGTGCCGGCAACCGAGGGCGAGGAGATCGTTGGCGACTACCGGGCGATGGGCCTGACACTGCGTCGCCACCCGCTTGCCTTGCTGCGCCCGATGCTATCCGCTCGACGTTTCGTGTCCGCCGCAGAGCTGGCGCAATACCAGCCGCGGCAAACCGCTCGTGCCGCAGGCCTGGTCACCGTGCGACAGCGCCCGAGCACCTCGAATGGCGTCATCTTCATGACGCTGGAGGATGAGACCGGTGTGGTCAACGTGATTGTCTGGCCAGGGGTCTTCGAACGCTTCCGCAAAGAAGTCCTCGGGGCGAGGATGGCCGGCATCTATGGTCAGTGGCAATGCGAGGGCGAGGTCCGTCACCTCATCGCTCAGCGCGTGGTGGATCTCTCGTCGATGCTCGGCCGGCTCGATACGGCCAGCCGGAATTTTTGCTGACAACGCAGTACCCTGCGGATGTTCCGGGGACGCCCAAGTGTCGTGATCGTGCATTGAAAAGCACCTTGATCCCTTGCATACTGTCTCGCAACGGAACCTACCGGACGGCAGTACCGCTTGGCCTATCGTGACGGGGGCGATTGGATGCTAGCTGATAGCGAAGTGCCGCAATACCCGAGGGGCGACCTGCGACGCATGCTTGCAGTCCTCGCCGCGATCGACGAGATCCCCGACGCGACCCTGGTCAAGGTGGCGGCGCGGAGCGGCATCGACAAGAAGACGGTGACAATGTTGGTTCGGCAAGCGGCTGAGCAGGCAGCGGTTCGTATCGAGAAGCTCGGTCCCGTTTATCGATTGACCGATTGGGGGCCGGTGCTCAAGAAGTCCGGTGCCAAAATAGCCTTGACTGGTGCGCTAGCCGCGCCAACGACGCAGCCATGACGGATCTCACGCGAAGGGGGCTGTGAACGCTTCGAGGGTCGCTGATCACTTTGCCAGGCCGTCAACATGCTGCGTTGAAGCGATCGCGCCGGGAGATTGGCGTCAATATCCATTGGCGATTCATGTCTCACGGGATGGGCGCTGGGCCGGCATAGTGGCGGTGTCCAAGCGGCCCGGCATCTCGAAATGTATCGTCTCCATAACGCGGCAACCGAGAACCGTCGACGTCATCATCTGGCGCGGCGCCGAACTGGCGACTTCGGTTCAAGCAGTCCGATCTGAATGACGGGAAGCCTGAAACTCTGCGATGAATTGGATCGCCTGTTCGCATTGTTCCAGCGACAATGCATGAATGCTTGGCGTTGCGACGGCCATACCAAGCGACGCAATGACCCATTTCATGGCTTTGCCGCGAGCCGCGAAAGCATTGACGCCGTCGCGCCGCATCTTTGCCGCGACCAAAGGCTCAAGCGCATCGTGCAGCTGGCTTTTGCGCTCGCGCAACGCCGCGTTGGCCAGTCGACCGAGGGGCGCGTTGTGCTTGCTGCGTGCCCGCACGCCGATCCAGGCCTGGCAGGCGGTGCAAATCCACACAGGTCCGTGATCTTCGAGATAAGGATACGTTTCATCGCCCGCGCGTGCCAAATTCGCCTTGGCGCCGCAGTCATCGCATACCGGCTGGGGAAGCACAGGAATTGGGCGGCCAACGCGCATGGTCTGACCTCTGCAGCGCAAGTTGAGAAGTGAGGAATTTTACGGGATGCGCTCGACGCTACGCGGCCAGACGGTGCTCGTAGAAGGGACGGCTGCGCTCTTCGAGAACGGCATCGAGTGCCGCTAAATTCTTCGGATCTGGGTGCAACCATGCGTCGACGCTTTCGCGCTGGATCGGAACGACGCATCGGTCGTGACCAGCGGCAGCCACTTCGGCCGGCGGTTCATCAGTGATTGCGGCGAACGAATAGAGGTCGGCTTCGCCCTCCCCTCCTTTTGTGCAGGACCACAGGCAGGCCACCAGCATGTCCTGCTGCGGCTCCGGACGGAACTCCAGAACCACGTTCTCTTCAACCTCGCCCGGCGCAAGATCGCGATGCTCCATCTTATGGCGCGCGACGTTCTCGTAGAAGGCATTGACGATCACGATGCCGTGCTTGTAGCCGTAGAGCTGGCGCCAGGCCTTCTTCAGATTGTCGCGTCGCGCATTGTAGGTCCCGGGCTTCTGCCGTTCCATTGCCGCAGTCCAGCCTGGCAGGCGGCATTGATAGCGCATCGGAATGACGGTGAACTGGCCATCCTCAACGACGAGCACGGGCGCGTAGTGTCCTGGAAATATCCGCGAATCGCGAGGCAGCAACTCTGTGCGCTGCAGGTCGGCGAGGTTGCGCTGGGCGCGAGAAGTTTTGTCGGTGGCGATGCGCTGGTCGTTCTCCGCCTTCTTCGTCGGCTTGGTGGCCAGCGTGCGCTCGGCAGTCGTCAGACGCGTCTTCTGCTGGAACAGCTCTGCCTCAAAGACGCCAGCCTGCTCTTGTTCTGCTGCGGCGATCAGGTCCGCAATGGCACACTCACCCTCGTTGGTCGGCGCCTCGAATGCCGCACGCATGGCCCTGGGTAGCTTCGACCAGCCTCCATCACGTCGCTTTTCCCAGAAAAGATCGATAAAGCGCTCAAGGCTGATGAGTGCGCCGAAGTCGCGCACGTACTTGCGGTAGCTGGCCTGGATCTGCGCCGAATAGCACATGTTGGTTTCCTCCAGTAATCCTGTAGCGGCTCGGGATGCTGCCCTCCCCCAATTCTACGGTCATCCGAATCAATGCAGCAAAAAGCGGCGTCTGTTGCACGCGGCTTGTCGGACGCCGCCGGATAGCGGAGTGGTCGCGAAGCGCCGACGCTGACAGCATTCAGAGACAAGTTAGGAGATGAACATGCCAGGCAAGAACATCCACGTCGTACCCGCTGGCGACGGCTGGGCGATTGAGCATGAGGGCGGCGGCCAGCGCCAGGAATTTAAGCGGCAGGAAGACGCGATCGCGGCTGGCACGGCGAAAGCGCAGCAGGAACAGGTCGAATTGCTGATCCACGGCCGGGACGGGCAGATTCGGGAGCGCAATTCCTTCGGCCACGATCCGCGCGACATCAAGGGCTAGCCGGCGTGCGGCTGACAAGGGACCGTTCATTCGATGGCCACAACCCACGCGAGGCGCAGAACCAAGCGCGGCGAGACGGAGCCATCGCCGCCGCTTGAGCGCTATGAGAAGAAGCGCGATTTCAGCATCACCCCTGAGCCAGCGGGACGGAAAGCGCGGCGAAAGAAGCCAGCACGCTTGAGCTTCGTCATCCAGAAGCATTGGGCTCGCCGACTGCACTACGACTTTCGGTTGGAGCTCGATGGCGTGCTGCTCAGCTGGGCCGTGCCAAAGGGACCGAGCTACGATCCTGCGGAAAAACGTATCGCCATCCATGTCGAAGACCACCCGCTCGACTATGCCGCATTCGAAGGCGAAATCCCGCCCAAGCAATACGGCGCCGGATCGGTGATTGTTTGGGACCGCGGCACCTGGGTACCGGTCGGCGATCCCCGCGAAGGCATGGCCGCGGGCAAGCTACTCTTCGATCTCCACGGCGAAAAGCTTGCCGGCCGCTGGGAACTGGTGCGCATCGCCAAGCCCGGCGACAAATCCGAGCAGTGGATCCTGTTCAAGAAACGCGACGCGTGGGCGCGCACGTTGTCGGAATTCGATGTGCTGACGGCGCTGCCGGACAGCGTCATCGCCAAGCCCTTGGGCGCGCTCAATGCAGAGGATGGCGACAAGGAATCTGTCGCGGTCCTCGACGAGGATCCCGCCACCGCCGTCAAGCGCGCGCCCCGTGCCCCGCTGCCCGCAAAGCTCGCCCCGCAACTGGCCACGCTGTCGCCAACACTTCCCGCCGGCACCGGCTGGATCATCGAGAACAAGTTCGACGGCTACCGGATCCTGGCCAGGATCTCCGACGCCGGGGTCACGCTCTTTACCCGAAATGGGCATGACTGGACCCGGAAGCTGGCTTCGCTGGCGGCGGAGATCGAGAAGCTGGACATCTCGGAAGGCTGGCTGGACGGCGAGATTGTCGTGCTGCGCGACGGCGTGCCGGATTTCAACGCCTTGCAGAATGCCATTGACGGCCATCGCAATGACGCCATCGTCTACTTCGCCTTCGACCTGCCCTACTTGGAAGGCCGCGATCTGCGCAGCTTGCCGCTGGTGCAGCGCCGGGCCCAACTGGCCGCGCTGGTCGCGGAGCGCACGGAGCGCGTTCGCTTCAGCGAAGCCTTCGACGCGCCGGCGACCCAGATGTTTCAGGCGGCGTGCCAGCTCGGCCTGGAAGGCTTGATGTTCAAGCGCGCAGATTCGCCCTATGTCTCGGCACGTACGCAGAGCTGGCTGAAGGCGAAGTGCAAGCTGCGTCAGGAGTTCGTCATTGGTGGCTATTCCGATCGCGAAGGCTCCCGTACTGAGGTCGGCAGACTCTATCTTGGCGTCTACGCCGACGGCGAACTGCGTTACACCGGCGGCGTCGGTACGGGCTGGGACAGCGCCGCGGCGACGGACCTGCGCAAGCGGCTCGTGAAACTGCAAGTGGACAAAAGCCCATTTTCGACGGAAGCCCGAGCGAGCCGTCGATGGGGAGGCCGCCGCGCCACCGCTGTGCAATGGGTTAAGCCGACGCTGGTCGCCGAAGTGGAATTCTCCGAGTGGACGCCCGAAGGCCATGTTCGCCACGCCTCGTTCAAGGGCCTGCGCACCGACCATGCCGCGAAGTCGATCCGGCGCGAAGCGGTTCAGACCGCCGTGACACCCCACGGCATGGCCGCGATCAAGGTCACGAATCCCGAACGCGTGATCGACAAGACCGAGGGCATCACCAAAGTCGAACTGGTGCGCTACTACGAGAGCATCGCGATGCTGATGCTGCCCCATCTGAAGGACCGCCCGCTATCGCTGGTGCGCGCCCCGGAGGGCATCGATGCCCCGACGTTCTTCCAAAAGCATGCCGAAACCGCGATGCCGGGGCTGACCGAGCGGCCGGCGTCCCTATGGCCGGGACATGCCGCGCTGCTGACGGCCGACTCGGCCGAAGCGATTGTCGCGGCCGCCCAGATGAATGTGGTGGAGTTTCACACCTGGAACTCCACTGCCCGCGACATCGACCATCCTGACCGGGTCATCTTCGACCTCGATCCCGGCGCAGGCGTCGCTTGGGAGACGATGCTCGAGGCCGCCATGTTGGTGCACGCGCTGCTGGACGAACTGGGCCTGCAGTCGTGGCTGAAGACGAGCGGCGGCAAGGGGCTACACGTCGTCGTGCCGCTGGCACCGCAGCATTCCTACGATGAGGTGAAAGCCTTCTCGCGGGCTGCAGTTCAGCATCTGGCCGCCACCCTGCCCCAGCGCTTCACCGCACGTTCCGGCGCCACCAACCGCAAGGGAAAGATCTTCGTCGACTACCTGCGCAATGGCTTCTCGCAAACCACCGCCGCCGCGTTCTCAGCGCGTGCCCGGCCCGGACTTGGGGTCTCAATGCCTGTGTCGTGGGAGCAGTTGCCGAAACTCAAGAGTGGCGGGCAATGGACGATCCGGGATGCCCGTGAATATCTGAGCTTCCAGGTCGCGGACCCATGGTCGTCCTATTGGGAAACCCCACAGATGTTGACCGACGCGATCGAACGGCTAAGTTAAGCCACGGCGCATCCAGAGCGGCGTACCGTCAATGACGTGGCGCTTTTTTCATGATTGCCAGGGAGCCCAATTTGAATGAATGTCCAAAAAAGGCACCAGAGAGCCAACTTTCGGAAACAGGGTGCGCCTCATGGTGGCCGGTCTACCAAGTTGCGAGACTAACCGCTGGTTCTTCCGGATGATGCCGATCTCTTCGTCACTGATGGCCAATAGCTCGCTCACGGTTTTGGCGATCGCGCCCCGTAACGACCTCGCGCATTTGCGCACGACGAAGCGGTGCAAGCTGCGCTCGCAAAATGGCAGTCCTTTGTTACCCGGATATCCCTGAATGATCACCAATTTGCCTGATCAGGAGTCTGTCGAATGCATAACCGCGACTGCGCCTGGCGCAAGGTGACCACCCTTAA
>NZ_JALHRY010000003.1:0-496762 GCF_023952485.1 Cupriavidus mimosae
CAAGCAGGCGCAGTAATTCGCCGGCGATCCGGCAAGCCGGAGCCGAAACCTGAACCCGCCGCCGCGCACCCGCGCGCCGGCGGGTTTGTTACGATAGCTTCCCACCGACACGGACTGCCCCCTCATGCCCGAAGCCCAGGCGCGCTTTCGCCGACGGTTGCTGCTCTACTACGGCCTGTTCACGCTGGGGCTATTCGGCTTCGTGGGCATGATGGGACTGCTGGAACGCTCCAATGCCGACGCGCTCTGGCTGGGCTACGTCTTCCTGTTCATCACCATCGCGATCTACGCCTGCATCGGGCTGATCTGCCGTACCTCGGACCTCAACGAGTACTACGTGGCGTCGCGGCGCGTGCCGGCCATGTTCAACGGCATGGCGATTGCCGCCGACTGGATGAGCGCGGCATCGTTCATCGGCCTGGCCGGCATCCTGTTTTCCTCTGGCTACGAAGGGCTGGCCTATGTGATGGGATGGACCGGCGGCTATTGCCTGGTGGCGTTCCTGCTCGCGCCATACCTGCGCAAGTACGGCGGCTATACCATCCCCGACTTCCTCGCCGCGCGCTACGGCAACGGCAAGCCCGGCGGCAACCTGCCGGTGCGGGCGATCGCGGTGCTGGCCGCCTCGCTTTGCTCGTTCGTCTACCTGGTGGCGCAGATCCAGGGCGTGGGGCTGGTGGTGACGCGCTTCATCGGCGTCGAATTTGCCGTCGGCATCTTCTTCGGGCTGGCGGGCATCCTGGTCTGCTCCTTCCTCGGCGGCATGCGCGCGGTCACGTGGACGCAGGTGGCGCAGTACATCATGATGATCGTGGCGTTCCTGGTCACGGTGTCGATGATCGCGTGGAAACATCACCAGGAACCGCTGCCGCAACTCAGCTATGGCACGCTGCTGACGCAGCTGGACGCGCGCGAACAACAGCTGGAGCGCGAGCCGGCCGAACAGGCGGTGCGCGACTACTACCGGCAGCAGGCCATCCTGCTGCAGGAACGCATCGCCCGCTTGCCTGAGTCTTTCGCGCAGGAGCGCGACGCGCTGGATGCCCGCCTGCAGGACCTGCGCACCCGCAATGCGCCGCTGCGCGAGATCAAGGCGCTCGAGCGCGAACGGCTGGAGTTCCCGCGCGACGTCGCGGCCGCGCAGCAGCAGTGGCACCAGCAACGCGAAGAGGCGCTGGCCCGCAGCCGCCATTCGATGTCGTCCACCGAACCCTATCCCGCGGCATCGGAGCAGGAGCGCAAGACCAAGCGGCTCAATTTCGTGCTGCTGGTGTTCTGCCTGATGGTGGGCACCGCCAGCCTGCCGCACATCCTGACGCGGCTCTACACCACGCCTTCGGTCCGGGAAACGCGCAACTCCGTGGCCTGGGCGGTGTTCTGCATCGCCTTGCTGTATGTGTCGGCACCCACGCTCGCGGCGCTGGTGAAATACGAGTTCTTCGAGCACCTGGTCGGCACCCCGTACGCCGACCTGCCGCAGTGGGTGGTGCAATGGCGCAAGGTGGATCCGCCGGTGTTCGGCATTCGCGACGTCAACGGCGACGGCATCGTGCAATGGGCTGAAATCCTGCTGCAGCCCGATATGATCGTGCTGGCCGCGCCGGAAATCGCCGGCTTGCCATACGTCATCTCCGGGCTGATCGCCGCCGGCGCACTGGCGGCCGCGCTATCGACGGCGGATGGCCTGCTGCTGACCATCGCCAACGCGCTCTCGCACGATGTTTTCTATCACATGGTCGACCGCCAGGCGAGCCACCAGCGGCGTGTCACCACGGCCAAGATCGTGCTGCTGGCGGTGGCACTGTTTGCCTCGTACGTCACATCGCTGCGCCCCGGCAATATCCTGTTCCTGGTCGGCGCCGCCTTCTCGCTGGCCGCCTCCAGCTTCTTCCCGGTCCTGATCCTGGGCATCTTCTGGCGCCGCACCACAGCCGCGGGAGCGGTCGCAGGGATGGTCGCCGGGCTCGGCGTGGCGGTGTACTACATCTTCGTCAACTATCCCTTCTTCACCCGCATGACCGGCATCTTCGGCAACCGCTGGTTCGGCGTCGACCCCATCGCCTCAGGCGCCTTCGGCGTCCCGGCCGGCTTCGCGGTCGCGATCGTGGTCAGCCTGCTGACGCCGCGCAACGCGCCGGTGATCGACCGGCTGGTGACCTACCTGCGCAAGGGGTAGGGCAGGGTGGCGACGAGGGACTGGATTCGACGGGCAACTCTGCTATAATCGCGGACTTCCCGGAGAGATGGATGAGTGGTTTAAGTCGCACGCCTGGAAAGCGTGTATAGGTTAATAGCCTATCGGGGGTTCGAATCCCCCTCTCTCCGCCAGAACACTGTGCAAGACCCCGCAAAGCCGCCCGTTTCACGGGCGGCTTTTTGCTTCCCGGCGGTCAGCTGGCTTCGAGCGGGTCTGTGCAAGGGCTGCCGCTTCACACCCGTCCCGGTTATGCTCTCGCCCCATGACCAACCTCATCCCCAATTTCGAAATCCGCCCCGCCTTGCCCTCGGACGCGCAAGCCGTGGAGGCCATTCTCATCGACACCCACCTCGGCACCTGGAAGCCGCAACTGACTCCCGCGGCCGCAGCGGCCTTTGAACTGCAAGGCAAGACCCGCAGCTACGTCGAAGCACGATTGCAGGAATTCCGTGTCGCCTGCGTGGATGGCGTGCCGGCCGCCATGGTGGATTGGGAACACAATTTCATCTGGGCATTGCATGTTGGCCGTGCATGGCAGCGGATGGGGCTCGGTGCGGCGCTGCTGGCGCATGCGGAAGCCGAGATGGCCCGCGCCGGGCAGCGCGAGGCGCGGCTGGAGACGGATACGTTCAACCAGCAGAGCCGCGCCTTCTATCGACGCCAGGGCTATGCCGAGATCGATTTCTATCCCGATGAAAGCTGGGACAGCGGCTTCACCACGGTGCTGCTGTCAAAGGCGCTGGCGCCGGTCTGAATCCGGGCCGCCGTGGCCGCCGTGGCCGGTGTGGGAGTTGCGGGCCGGGCTCATGCGTAGATTGCATGACCTTGCCGGGCCGCGCGTGAAAGAATCGGGCATCTCTTTCGAACGCTCCCGTGCATCCCATGTCCGACCCTATCGTCCACCTCAACGGCACCCTGACCCCGCTCTCCGAGGCCCGCATCCCTGTGCTGGACCGCGGCTTTATCTTCGGCGACGGTATTTATGAGGTGATCCCGTACTACCACGGCAAGCCTTTCCGCGGCGCGCAGCACCTGGCGCGGCTGCACCGGAGCCTGGAGGGCATCGGCATTCCCGACCCGTACAGCGCCGCGCAGTGGCTGGAGCGTGTCGGCGAGGTGGTCCAGGCCAATGGCTTGTCGGATCAGCTGGTCTATATCCAGGTGACCCGCGGCGTGGCCAAGCGCACGCACGCGTTCCCGAAGGAAGTGGTGCCGACGGTGCTGATCATGACCAATCCGATGGCGCTGCCGTCGGCACAGATGGTCGAGCAGGGTGTCGCGTGCGTGACCATGGAGGACCGGCGCTGGCTGAATTGCCAGATCAAGTCGACCTCGCTGCTCGGCAACGTGCTGGCGGCGCAGCATGCGGTGGAGCAGGGCGTGACCGAGGCGATCCAGTTCCGCGACGGCTGGCTGACCGAGGCGTCGGCGTCCAATGTGTGGGTGGTGCGCGATGGCCGCGTGTCGGCGCCGCCCAAGGATAACCTGATCCTGGAAGGCATCCGCTACGGCTTCATGGAGGAAATCTGCGAGGCGATGGGGCTTGCGCTGGAGTCGCGCCGGATCGCCAGGGACGAGGTATTTGCCGCTGACGAGGTGCTGCTGTCGTCGGCCAGCAAGGAGTTGCTGCCGGTGGTCAGCATCGATGGCCGTCCGATCGGCAAGGGCGTGCCGGGGCCGGTGTTCGCGCGCCTGTATGCGGCTTACCAGGCGGCCAAAGCGGCGCTGTAAGTGCCTGGAAGGGTCTCCCGACGCGTGCTAGGATGCGTTGGGATTCAGCCAGGAGTCAGTCATGGCCAAGCGTGAGCGCGGCCGGCGTGCCTTGCAGGACGAGGTCGGCCGGCGTATCCAGCAGATCGATGAAATCGGCGAAGACGGTGCCCGGATCCGCGTGCCGGCCCCGCAGCCCCATCCGCGCGACGCGCGCGGCCGCAACTGGGATATGGCCTTCGACAATCTGCACGGCTATGCCGCCAGTGTGCGCGCGGTGGTCGACAAGGTGCGCGACGAGTTCGACCTGAACGAGGCGCTGGAAAACCGCGCACCCAATCCCTTCGGTGACTGAGCCGGCGCGCTAGTCCACCGAAACGATGATGGCGACGCGCCGGTTCTCGGCGCGTCCCGCGGCGGTACGGTTCTCCGCCATCGGGCGGATCTTGCCTAGCCCGGGTACTTCGATGGACGGCTTGCAAGCATGCGGATTCTCACTGCGTGACGTCGAGGCGCGGCTCGGCGCTTTGCCAGATGCCGCCGGAGCGTCGCTTGGCGCCGTACATGGCGGCGTCGGCGGCGTGCAGCAGGGCCTGGCTGCCTTGCGCGTGGACCGGGAAGACAGCCAGCCCGATGCTGAGCGAGGCCTGCACCGGGCTGCCGTCGGGCAGGTCGATCGGGCGAGCCATCGCCTGCAGGATATGTTCGGCGATCTGGATGACGTCGGCCGGCGCGCGCAGCGCGGTGGCCAGCACCGCGAATTCGTCGCCGCCGATGCGCGCCACGGTGTCGCGGCCGCGCAGGCTGGCGCGGATGCGCTGGGCCACCGCGACCAGCACCGCGTCGCCGGCGGCATGGCCGTGGCGGTCGTTGACGTGCTTGAAATCGTCGCTGTCCAGATACAGCACGGCGGCATATTCGTCGTTGGCGGCGGCGTGGCGCACCGCGTGTTCCAGCGCTTCGACGAAGGCGGCGCGGTTCAGCAGCCCGGTCAGGGCATCGTGGTTGGCGCGGTGGGCGAGCGAGCGGTTTTCGTGCTGCATCTGGTTCTGCCAGGTCTGCAGTTCATCGAGCAGGCCGTTGAAGTCTTCACTGAGGGCATTGAGCTCGGCGATGCTGGCCGGTGGCGTGCGCTGCGCGAAGTCGCGCTGGGAACGCACCGCGTGCGCCACCCGCATCAGGTTGCGCAACGGCTCGATGATCTGCACCAGCAACCGGCTGGCCAGGTAATGCGCGCCGACCGCGGTCAGCAGCAGGCAGGCCAGCAGCCCCAGCGCGCCTTGCAGCAGGAAGTGCAGCAGGTTGCGCGGGTCACCGCTGACGCGCAGCATGCCCACTTGCTGCGCCTGGTGCAGGATGGGCTGCCCGACTGCATCGGTGCCCAGCCATTCGACCAGCGCGTGGCGCAGGCCGGTCAGCGGGGCCTGGCCGGGGCGCTGCCACACCGCCAGCACGTGGTGGTCGCGGTCATAGACGGTGGCGCGGGCGATGTCTTCCGAGGCCGCGATCGCGGCCAGCGTTTCGGCGGTGGCGGCCTGGTCGCGGAACACCACCGGTGCTTCCAGCGTGTAGGCGATCGAGCGCGCCACCAGCCGCACGTTGTGGTCGGCGTAGACGCGCAGCGCGGTGACGCCGATCGCAGTCAGCGCCAGGCCCGCGGTGCATACCGCGATCAGCGCCACGCCCAGGTGGATGCGGCGCAGCACGCTGTAGAGGGTAGGGCGCGCGCCTTGCCCGCGCACCGGCTGGGCTGGGCTCATGACGGCGCTCCCTTGCGGCGGCCGAGTTGCAGCACGCCGGGGTGCATATGCACCCCGCTGCGGGCGAGGGTATCGAGGTTGACGCGGAACGAGACCTGGCTGTCGCGGATGTTGAGGCAGAACATGCTCCCCACCTCGCACTCGAAGTCTTCCTCGGCGATCACCAGCACCGGGCGGCCGGTCAGTTCGGCCGACAGGCGCTTGCGGCGCGGTTCGTTCATGGTGCCCACGTACAGCGCATCGCACGCCGGGTGCAGCATGTCGGCCAGCACGTCGACCTGGCGGGTCTGCACGGTGCGGCCATTGGCGAGCGTGCCGCCTGCCTTCAGCCGGGGCGCATAGCGGCTGGCGTGATCGACGCACAGCCGCACCGGATCGCGCTCCACCGGCCAGCGCGCGTAGCCGAGCAGGCTGATGACCACGCGCGCGACCAGGTCGGACCGCTGCGGGGCGGGCTGCGCGGTGACCGCCGGGGGCAGCATGGCCGGCAGCACCGCCAGCGTTACGGCCAGCAGCAGCGCGGTCAGGCCGCGGCGCAGCAGCGGCCGTGCACGGGCAGCGGGCGGGGTCGGCGGGGGGCTGGCTGGGGCAGGCGCCATGGTCTGGAACGAAGGGGGCGGGGCGGCCGGTGGCGGTGTGGAGGTCTGGCCGCGCGTATTGTCTGGGGCTGGCTTCCGGGCGGTCAAGCGTCCGGCCTTGCGGTGGATCGTGCGAAAACGGGCGGCACGAGCGGGCTTCTGCAGAGAGCGGCTCGTGGCGCGGCGTGATACGAAATGTTTATCGGCCCCGCTGTTGTTTTCCTGAACCCCGCTGTGACCGCTGTTGCGCGCATGCCAGGCTTCGCCGTGGCGGACACAACACTTAGAATGTGGCCATCGCCCCAACTCGTCCAGCTCGTCCAACTCGCCCCCTTGCCGCCATGATCGCCGATCCTGTTCTCCGCCTGCTGCACCTGACCGGCGTCGCCGTCTGGGTCGGCGGCATGTTCTTCGCCTACCTGTGCCTGCGGCCGGTGGCCGGCAGCCTGCTGGAGCCGCCGCCACGCCTGCGCCTGTGGCGCGGCGTGTTTGCCCGGTTCTTCCCATGGGTGTGGGCCTCGGTGGTGGCGATCCTGCTGAGCGGTGGCGCGATGATGGCCGCAACGGGCATGGCGGGCGCACCACGCAACTGGCACCTGATGCTGGGCATCGGCGTCGTCATGGCCGGCATCTTCTGCTACGTCTGGTTCGGCCCCTACCGGGTGCTGGGCCGGGCCGTCGATGCTCAGGACTGGCCAGGCGCCGGTGCCGCCCTGAACCGCATCCGGCAGGCGGTAGGAACCAACCTCGTGCTGGGGCTGCTCAATATCGCCGTGGCGACGCTGGGCCGCTGGCTCGCCTGAGCTCGCCGCGCAACGCCAGGCTTGGCTCGTCTTGTCACAACCACGCAAACGGAGAACTGCTATGCATGTCCTCGCATATGTTGCCGTCGTCGGTCTGGCGGTGGCGGCCATCCCCCCCGCCGCCGCGGCGGCAAATGGCGGCCTGAGCGCGGACTATGAGCGCTGCGTGGGCAAGGCCGTATCGACCGCCGACATGCTCAGCTGCGCCGCGCTGGAGTCGCGGGTCCAGGATACGGCGTTGAACAGCGCTTACCAGTCGCTGCTGCGGCGGCTGGAGGCGCCGCGCACCGGGCAGTTGCGGGTGGCGCAGCGGGCCTGGCTCGAGTACCGCCAGGCCAATTGCGCTTATGTCTCCAACCCGGCCGGCGGCAGCGCGGCGCGCGTGGCGGGCGCGTCCTGCCTGCTGGAGATGACCGCCGCGCGCGTGCGCGAATTGCGCTCGTTCGCCACCGAGGCCGCCGGCCGGTGAGCTGGCGGGCCTTGTGCTAGAGTTGCCTGACCCCTGTGCTGCGGCACGTCTCAACCGGAGATGGATCATGGCAACCGAATCGCGCCACAACCTGAAGGCTTTCGTGCAGACCGCACCCCAGTCG
Source organism: Cupriavidus mimosae (assembly GCF_023952485.1). Taxonomy (NCBI): domain Bacteria; kingdom Pseudomonadati; phylum Pseudomonadota; class Betaproteobacteria; order Burkholderiales; family Burkholderiaceae; genus Cupriavidus; species Cupriavidus mimosae. Next base: position 7,642 of record NZ_JALHRY010000003.1, read on the forward strand.
GGGCGCTATGTGTGGGTCATTGCGTTGGTGGATTTCAGCGCGCAGCAGGTCAGGCGCGCGATCGTGTCGGACGATACCTTCACCACCTCCGATGCCGCGCGCGTTGCCGGCGAGGCCCAGCTCAAGGCGATGGCCGAGGATCACTAGCCCTGGCCGAGTGCAAGCGTGGCTTGCACTGACGTGTTGCGCGGCGGCATCCATGGCTGGCCGATATCGATTCTTGCCTTGCCGGCGGCTCACGGCGCACTAGACTATGGGCATGTTCCTCCACAAGAAAGGACTCCCATGACGGATTGCGCGCTTCGCCCGGCCAGGGCCTTGCTGCTGGCCGCGTTGCTTGGTTCGGGCCTGACCCTCAGTGCGGGGTCGCTGGCCCAGGTCTCGGTCAACATAGCCATCGGTGTCCCGCCGCCGGCGCCGATCTACGAGGCCGTGCCCGCGCCGCGCGCCGGCTATGTCTGGATGCCGGGCTACTGGGACTGGGACGATCACCACCGCAAGCACGCCTGGAAGAAGGGCCGCTGGGAGCGTGAGCGCCCGGGTTATGTCTATGAGTCTCCCCGCTGGATCCAGTCGCGCGACGGCTGGGTGATGGTGCCGGGCCGCTGGGACCAGGGCGGATATAAGGACAAGGGCAAGGGCAATAGCAATAAGGGCAACAACAAGGGCAGCCATTGCCCGCCCGGCCAGGCCAAGAAGGGCGAGTGCTGACCAGGCCGGCCCGCTGGCCGGTGCCGCACCGTGACGCCGGCCGTCCCTGCCATGCTACGATCCCCGCCATGACACCCGCGCCCGCGCGGCGCATCGGCAGCGGATTCCGGAGGTAGCGATGGCAAGGCACGTCTTCACGCGCGCGCAGTATCTCGACATCCTCAACGACAGCCTGCGCAAGCATCCCGGCTGGCAGCCTGGCATGGCCTTTGTGTTCCTGCCGCCCGGCGCCGATGCCAGCCAGGCCACGGCGGTGGGCTGCACCGGCCCGATGGACGCGATACCGGTCTATGCGGAAATCCAGCGGGTGGCGGCCGAGCTGATCGAAGTCAGCGACGAATAAGCCGGCAACGGACCCCGCCACCGTAGCGCCGGCCGGCGGGTCACGCGGGTGCGTACAATACCGCCCTCTACAGACTTTCGGATATTGCCGTGAAGAAAACGGACCTGGAAAAAAACAAGGGCCTGAAGATCGCCAACAGCCTGAAGCAGGCGGCCGCGGGGCGGGGCGGCATTCCCGGCGCCGCGGCGCGTCCGGACCGGCGCGAGCAGCGCCGGCTGGACCAGGAGCAAGGCCTGGTGCCGTTCGCGTGCAAGCTCGACGGCACGCTGGTGAAGCGCCTGCAGGCGCTGGCCGCCGATCATCCGGGTGGCATGACCGGGTTGCTCAATGAAGTGCTGGCCGGCGCGCTGCCGCCGGAAACGGGCCAGGCCTGAGCGTAGCGCGGCGGCCGCGCCGCCGCTGGCCCGGGGTTTGGCCTCAGTCCTCTTCCTCGTCGTCGAGGAACTCGCGGCGCAGCATCCAGTTGGCGATGGCCTCGTCGCAGATGCGCTTGAATTTCTGCTTGTCCGGCATCTTGTCGAACAGCTGGAAATTGACCAGCGCCATGCCGGCATCGGTGATGTAGAACATGCGGCTCGGGTCGTCATCGTGGACGATGCGGCCGTCGATGGCGTCTTCTTCGCTTTCGGCGGGCATGTCTTCCAGCTCGACCACGCGGCAGGTGAAGCGCGGGCTGCGGGTGTGGGTCAGGTACTCGAATTCGTCGTGCATGACCTCGCCGCCCTTGCCCGCGATCACGGCGAAGCCCCAGATAAAGCGGGGCATCGGCAGATCGGACAGATCTTCAATCTCGTCCATGGTGTTCTCCCTGATTCAATCCCCGCATTATCGCCCGGAACGCCGCGGCTTCAAAAGGTGGCCGGCAGAGCCGTGCCGTCTACCGTGCCTCTTATGGACCGGCGTGGCAGCTGGCCAGCACCGGCGCGGCGTTTTCCGCCTGCATCAGGTCGCGCAGCGTGCCTGACTCGCCCTTGGTCCACCATTCGTAGCGGCCGCCCACATAGCGCGCGCCGGACGCCGCCACCGTGCTGACCGCCAGCACCGGCGTGCCCTCGATGCGGAACACCGCGGCCTGGTTGTCCTGGCTGTTGAAATAGCGCACCGTCAGCGTCTTGCCGCCCTCGCACTGGTAGCGCATGGTGCGCACTTCGGGAAAGCGCACGCCGTCGATGCCGGGCGCACGGGCGGGCAGGGCCGTGGCGCTGGCGCAGAGGAAGGCCAGCAGGGCAACGATGCGGGTGCCGGAGAGTATCAGGCGATCGGGCATGGCGTGGTCTGGTTGCAAGTTGATGTTGATTGACGGAGCCGGATCGAGGCAGCCCCGCTGCGCCAGGCAATCAGCCGAGCATGTAGCCGGCCGCGAGCGCGCGGAAGCTCTCCACCTCGCGGGCTTGCCAGGCTTCGTCCTCGGCGAGCTCTTCGGCCAGGATCGCGGCCACCGCCGGTGCCGCATCGACCGCCGCGCGGGCGTCCAGGAACAGCGCACGGTTGCGCCGTGCCAGCACGTCCTCGACCCGGCGCGCCAGTTCATGCCGGGCGGCAAAGCGAACATGGGCCTCGGTCAGGCCCGAGGCGCCGGCGAGCATGCGGTCGTGTCCCGGCAGCGCGCGCAGCAGGCCCAGCTCGTTGCCGTAATAGCGGTCCGGCGAACCCGAATCCGGCGGCGGCAGGTCGGCCGGCAACCCGGCCGCGCCATGCAGCGGCAACTCCGCCGTCACACACGGCGCCGCGCGCACCATCTGGCGCTGGATCGCGGTCTCGATCACGTCTTCGGCCATCTTGCGGTAGGTGGTCCATTTGCCGCCGGTGACGGTAATCAGTCCGGCCCTGGACACCAGGATCGTATGCTCGCGCGACAGCGACGCGGTGGAGGCTTCGCCGGTGGCCCGCACCAGCGGCCGCAGGCCGGCCCAGACGCTGGTGACGTCGGCGCGGGTGGGGTCCTTGGCCAGGTAGCGCGACGCCGTTTCCAGGATGAAATCGACATCGTCGGCCCCTGCATCGGGCTCCAGCGGCAGGTCGCGGCGCGGCGTGTCGGTGGTGCCGACGATGGTGTGCCCGTTCCACGGCACCACGAACAGCACCCGCCCGTCATCGGTCTTGGGGATCAGGATGGCGCGCTCACCCGGCAGGAAGCTGCGCGGCAGCGTCAGGTGCACGCCCTGGCTGGGCGCGACCATGGTGCGGGCATGCCCGTCTTCCATCTGGCGGATGGCATCGACCCAGACGCCGGTGGCATTGATCACGCAGTCGGCGCGCAGCCGGAAGGTGGCGCCGCCGAGCACGTCCTGCACCGTCACGCCGCTGATCACGCCGCCTTGCTGGCTCAGCCCGGTCGCGCGCATGTAGTTGAGCGCGGTGCCGCCGACGTCGAACAGGGTCCGCATCAGCGCCACCGCCAGCCGCGCATCGTCGAACTGGCCGTCGAAATAAAGGTTGCCGCCGCGCAGCGGGCGACCGCCGACGTGCTCGGCCAGGTTGGGCGCGGCGGCCAGCACCTCGCGGTGGTTCAGCCAGCGGCTGCCGGACAGGTTGAGGTTGCCGGCCAGCATGTCGTAGAGCTTGAGGCCGATGCCATAGAAGGGCTGGTCGAACATCTGGTAGGCCGGCACCACGAAGCCCAGCGGCCACACCAGGTGCGGCGCGTTGCGCGCCAGCAGGCCGCGCTCGTGCAGGGCCTCGCGTACCAGGCCGATATTGCCCTGCGCCAGGTAGCGCACGCCGCCATGCACCAGCTTGGTGGCCTTGCTCGAGGTGCCCTTGGCAAAGTCGGCGGCTTCGACCAGCAGCGTGCGGTAGCCGCGCGAGGCGGCATCGACCGCCGTGCCCAGGCCGGTGGCGCCGCCGCCGATGACGATCACGTCCCAGCGCGGCTCGCGCTCCAGGGTGGCGAGCAGGGCGGCGCGGCTGGGCGGCTGGATCGGTGTGGGAAGACTTTGCATGACGCTGGTGTGTGGTGGGTGCTGGCTAAAATGTTCGGATGGTCCGGACGTGGCGCGGGGCGGGTTTGATCGACGCTCAGCCGTGGCCGGCGCCGGCGTCGTCCTCGCGCGCCCAGTCGCGTGCGCGCTCGACCGCACGGTGCCAGCGCGCGAGCCGGTGGCCGCGCTGGTCGGCCGACAGGTTGGGCTCGAAGCGCCGCTCCACCTGCCATTGCTGCGCGATCTGCACCGGGTCGCTCCAGTAGCCGGTGGCCAGGCCCGCCAGGTAGGCGGCGCCCAGCGCGGTGGTCTCGGTCACGCGCGGCCGTACCACCGGGGTGCCGAGCAGGTCGGCCTGCATCTGCATCAGCAGGTCGCTGCGCGAGGCGCCGCCGTCCACGCGCAGCTCGGCCAGCGCGATGCCGGCGTCCTTCTGCATGGCCTCGAGCACGTCCACGCTTTGCAGCGCGATCGATTCCAGCGCCGCGCGCGCGATCTGCGGCCTGCCGGTGCCGCGCGTCATGCCGACCAGCGTGCCGCGCGCAAAGGCGTCCCAGTGCGGCGCACCCAGCCCGGCAAAGGCCGGCACCAGCACCACGCCGCCGCTGTCGTCGCACTGGCGCGCCAGCGCCTCGGCCTCGGGCGCGCTCTGGATGATCTTGAGGCCGTCGCGCAGCCACTGGATGGTGGCTCCCCCCATGAACACGCCGCCCTCCAGGCAATACTGGGTCTGGCCGCGGTACTGCCAGCCGATGGTGGTCAGCAGCCGGTTGTGCGAGGTGACCGGCTGCGCGCCGGTATTCATCAGCAGGAAGCAGCCGGTACCGTAGGTGTTCTTGGCCATGCCGGGCACCAGGCAGGCCTGGCCGAAGGTGGCGGCCTGCTGGTCGCCGGCGATGCCGGCAATCGGGATCGGCATGCCGAACAGCCGCGCCGACGTGCGCGCGACCTCGCCGCTGGAGGGCACCACCTCTGGCAACAGCGCGTGCGGGATGTCGAGCAGCGCCAGCAGCGCGTCGTCCCACTCGAAGCTGTGGATGTTGAACAGCATCGTGCGCGAGGCGTTGGAGACATCGGTGACATGGCGCGCGCCGTCGGTCAGCTGCCAGATCAGCCAGCTGTCGACGGTGCCGAAGGCCAGTTCGCCGCGCTGCGCGCGCTCCCGCGCGCCTTCGATGTTGTCGAGCATCCAGCGCAGCTTGGTGCCGGAGAAATAGGCGTCGATGACCAGGCCGGTCTTCTCGCGGAACAGCTCGCCGTGGCCGGCGGCCTGCAGCGCCTCGCACATCGGCGCGGTGCGGCGGTCCTGCCAGACCAGCGCGCGGCCGACCGGCTCGCCGGTCTTGCGGTCCCACAGCACGGTGGTCTCGCGCTGGTTGGTGATGCCGATGGCGCGCACCTGCGAGGCGCCGATGCCGGCGTCGGCCAGCACCGTGTGCGCCACCGCCAGCTGCGATTGCCAGATCTCGTAAGGGTCGTGCTCGACGTGGCCGGGATGTGGGTAATATTGGCGGAACTCGCGCTGCGCTAGCCGCACCACGTTGCCGGCATGGTCGAACAGGATGGCGCGCGAGCTGCTGGTGCCCTGGTCGAGCGCCAGCACGTATTGCGGCTCGGCGGGAAGCTGGGACGGGGCAGGGCGCTGCGCCTGCGCGGCGGGCTGGTTCATGCGTTCGATCCTGACAATGACAATGCGCGCCGGCGTGGCCGGTGCATGGAATCCTGATGGCTGAAACATCTTCTTTGCCGGCGGCCGGGGCCACCGCACGGACCGCCGCCTCGCTGGCGGCGCGCAGCGGCTTCGATGCCGCCGCCAAGCTGCGCCTGATGGCCGACGGCCGGCAGGTCGGCTGGCTGCCGCGCGCGCATGCCGGCATCCTGCGCGGCATCGACATCGGCCTTGGCGCCGTGCTGGGCCCGGAGCAGGCGCTCGCCGATGGCTCCGTGGCGGTGGCCTTGCTGCCCGGCCGCGACGATTTCGAGGCGCGCAGCGCCGCGCTGCTGGCGCTGGCGCGCCAGCTGGCCGACGCCGGCCATGTGCGCGGCTGGCGCGACGAGCTGTTCGCGGTCACCGCCGCGCTGGATGCGCCGTCGGTCGCGGTGGTGGAGCGCGCCGCGGCGCGCTTCCTGGGGCTGCTGACCTTTGCCTCGCACATGAACGGCATCGTCGACGGCGCCGCGGGCGACCAGCCCGCCCTGTGGATCTCGCGCCGCAGCCCGGCCAAGGCCGTCGACCCCGGCATGTGGGACAACCTGGTCGCCGGCGGCATGCCCCACGGCAGCGACCCGCTGGCGACGCTGGTGCGCGAGTGCGGGGAGGAGTCCGGCATGCCGCCCGACCTGGTGCGGGGCGTGCAGGCGCACGGCATGATCGAGGTGCTGCGCGACCTGCCCGAAGGCGTGCAGTGGGAGCAGGTCTATGTCTACGACCTGCTGCTGCCGCCGGACTTCATTCCGCACAACCAGGACGGCGAGGTCAGCGAGCACCGGCGCGTCGGGCTGGCGCCATTGCTTGCTATCATGTCGGCCGGCGCCATGACGGTCGATGCGACACTGGTGACGCTGGATGCCCTTGGACGGCGTGGCTGGCTCGACGCCGGCCTCCACGAGTGAGCCGCCGCAGGGTCCATCGCCGCTTGTCCCGGTATTGCCCGCCGTATTGACCATTGCACTGACCGAGCCCCCCTGGCTTACCCGGCCCTGCGCCGCGCCATCCCGACAGAACCACACACCATGAGCAACACCGGATTTATCCTGACCCTCTCGTGCCCTGACCAGCCGGGCATCGTCCACGCTGTCTCGGGCCTGCTGTTTCAGCACGGTTGCAATATCGTCGATTCCGACCAGTACGGGGACGAGTTCGCCGGCCGCTTCTTCATGCGCGTGCATTTCACCCCGGCCGCCGGTGGTCCCGACCTCGTCACGCTGAAGGCCGCGTTCGCGCCGGTGGGCGACCAGTTCGGCATGCAGTGGGAGCTGAACGACGCCACGGTGAAGCCGCGCGTGATGATCATGGTGTCGAAGATCGGCCATTGCCTGAACGACCTGCTGTTCCGTGCCAAGGCGGGCGGGCTGCCGGTGGAGATCGCGGCCATCGTCTCGAACCACCGCGACTTCTACCAGCTGGCGGCGTCGTACGACGTGCCGTTCTTCCACCTGCCGCTGATGAACGCGTCGGCGGAGCAGAAGGCCGCGCAGGAAGCGCGCGTGTTCGACGTGGTGCAGGAGCAGAAGATCGACCTGGTGGTGCTGGCGCGCTACATGCAGGTGCTGTCCGACGACCTGTGCCGCAAGCTGGCCGGCCGCGCGATCAATATCCACCATTCGTTCCTGCCCAGCTTCAAGGGCGCCAAGCCGTACTACCAGGCGCATGACCGCGGCGTGAAGCTGATCGGCGCCACCGCCCACTACGTCACCGCCGACCTCGACGAAGGCCCGATCATCGAGCAGGAGATCGAGCGCGTGGACCACAGCATGGACCCCGACCAGCTCACCGCCGTCGGCCGCGACGTCGAATGCGTGGCGCTGGCGCGCGCGGTCAAGTGGCATGCCGAACACCGCATCCTGCTGAACGGCCACAAGACCGTGGTGTTCAAGTAAGCCTTCGATTTGCCGAAGGTTTGCTCCCCTCTCCCGCCCGCGGGAGAGGGGCCGGGGGTGAGGGCAGGCGCGTCGCAATGCCGACGCGCCCCGCCATGCCCTGCCCCCCACGATCAACACCAGCTCCGCTCCCGCCAGCGCGGCAGCGGCAGCCGGACGTCCGGCACGCTCACTCCCGCTCTGCCACCACACACTTCACCCCACTGTCGGCCAGGATCTGGTCGAACGGCGCCGCCAGCGGCGCGTCGGTAAACAGCCGGTCCACTTGCGACACATGCGCCAGCTCGACCATGGCCTGGCGGTTGAACTTGCTGGCGTCCGCCGCCAGCCAGACCTCGCGTGAATGCTCGATGATGGTCCGCGCCACCTTGACCTCGCGGAAGTCATAGTCGCGCAGCGTGCCATCGGCCTCGATGCCCGAGATGCCGATCAGCCCGATATCGACCTTGAACTGGCGGATGAACTCCACCGTGGCCTCGCCGACGATGCCGCGGTCGCGCGAGCGCAGCACGCCGCCGGCGACGATGACTTCGCAATCGGAGTTGTCGGCGAGGATATTGGCCACGTTCAGGTTGTTGGTGATCACGCGCAGGCCGCGATGGTGCACCAGGCCGCGCGCGATCTCTTCCACCGTGGTGCCGATGTTCAGGATCAGCGAGCACCCCTCGGGCACTGCCGCCGCCACCGCGCGCGCGATGCGCGCCTTGCCTTCGGCATTGAGCACCTGCCGCTGCCGGTAGGCGATGTTCTCGGTGGTGGAGTCTTCCACCCGCACCCCGCCGTGGAAGCGCGCCAGCATGCCGTTCTCGGCCAGCATGTTGACATCGCGGCGCACCGTCTGGAGCGTGACGCCGAACTTGCGCGCGAGTTCGTCGATGGAGGCAAAGCCCTGGTTGCGGACTTCTTCGAGCAGGGCCGTCTGGCGGGGATTGAGGGTCATGCGGGGATTCTAGTTCAAACACAAACGAAAACAAAATGATGCGGTGCACTATTGTTTTATGTTCGTTTTGTTGCTAAAACGAGCGTGAAGCCAAGATTGGTGCGCCTGCATCGAACGCAAGCAGTGATGCCGGCAGCATATCGAACATGGAGACCGGATGCAGCTACGTTTGGAAGGCGTCGCACAGCAGGCAGGTTCGCAGGCGTATCTCTATCCGATGACGCTGGCCCCGGTTCCCGGCGCGGTCACCATCCTGCTGGGTGCGACGCAGGCGGGCAAGACTTCGCTGATGCGGGTCATGGCAGGCCTGGACCGGCCCAGCGCCGGGCGCGTGCTGGTCGACGGCGCCGACGTCACCGGCATGCCGGTGCGCGAGCGCAATGTGTCGATGGTCTACCAGCAGTTCATCAACTACCCGTCGCTCAGGGTCTTCGACAACATCGCGTCGCCGCTGCGGCTGCGGCGCCAGGCGGCGGCCGGCGAAATCGCCGCGCGCGTGCGCGAGCTGGCCGCGCGGCTGCATATCGACCACCTGCTGGAGCGCTATCCGGCCGAGCTTTCCGGCGGCCAGCAGCAGCGCGTGGCGCTGGCGCGCGCGCTGGCCAAGGAAGCCCCGCTGATGCTGCTGGACGAGCCGCTGGTCAACCTGGACTACAAGCTGCGCGAAGAGCTGCGCGAAGAGCTGACCCAGCTGTTCGCGCACGGCGACGCCACCGTGATCTACGCCACCACCGAGCCCGGCGAGGCGCTGCTGCTGGGCGGGCACACCGCGGTGCTCGATGCCGGCGAGCTGCTGCAGTACGGCTCCACGCCCCAGGTCTTCCACTATCCCGATTCGCTGCGCGTGGCGCGCGCCTTCAACGATCCGCCGATGAACCTGGTCGAAGGCCGGCTGGCGGGCGGCAAGGTGGTGCTGCCGGGAGGGATCGAAGTGCCCGTGCCCGGCGTGACGGCGCAGGACGGACCGGTAACGCTGGGGGTGCGCGCCTCCGCGTTGCGCCTGGCGAGCGCGACCGGCGCGGTCGCGGTGCCGGGCCGCGTGGCGCTGGCCGAGCTGTCCGGATCCGACACCTTTGTCCACGCCGATACTCCAGTCGGCAACCTGGTGGCGCAGTTCGCGGGCGTGCTCGACCTGCAACTGGGCGCACCGGTGACGTTGCACTTGCTGCCCGAACAGCTCTACCTGTTCGACGCCGACGGCCGCCGCATCCATGCACCGCGCCGGCCCGGCGGGCTCGCGGCCGAGGTGCCCGGCGGCGCCACAACAGCAGCAGCGGCAGGAGGCTGAGATGGCGCGCATCGACCTGGACCTGGCGCACTCGTACGTGCGCGATCCGCGCAGCGACGAGGACTACGCGCTGCTGCCGCTGCGCTTCACCTTTGAAGACGGTGGCGCCTATGCGCTGCTGGGCCCGTCCGGCTGCGGCAAGACCACGCTGCTGAACTGCATTTCCGGGCTGCTGCGCCCGTCGCACGGCACCATCGCCTTCGATGGCCGCGACGTCACCGGCGCCACGCCGCAGGCGCGCAATATCGCCCAGGTGTTCCAGTTCCCGGTGATCTACGACACCATGACCGTCGGCGAGAACCTGGCCTTCCCGCTGCGCAACCGCGGCGTGCCCGAGGCGCAGGTGCGCGAGCGGGTCGGGCGCGTCGCCGAGATGCTGGACCTGTCGGCGACGCTCGGGCGCCGCGCCAGCGGCCTGGCCGCCGATGCCAAGCAGAAGATCTCGCTCGGGCGCGGGCTGGTGCGCCAGGACGTGTCGGCGATCCTGTTCGACGAGCCGCTCACGGTGATCGATCCGCAGCTCAAATGGCAGCTGCGGCGCAAGCTCAAGGAGATCCATCACGAGTTTCGCCTGACGCTGATCTACGTGACCCACGACCAGACCGAGGCGCTGACCTTTGCCGACCAGGTGGTGGTGATGTCGCGCGGCAAGGCGGTGCAGGTGGGGCCGGCCGATGCGCTGTTCGAGCGGCCCGCGCACACCTTCGTCGGGCACTTTATCGGCTCACCGGGCATGAACTTCCTGTCCGGGCAATGGCGCGACGGCGCCATCGACGTGGCCGGGCGGCGCTATCTGCCGTCGCTGGCTCCGCCGGTGGAAGCGGCGTTGCGCGCGGCCGGCAGCTTCCGCATCGGGGTCCGCCCCGAATATCTGCAACTGGCGCCCGAGCGCGACACCCAGGCGGTGCCGGTGCAGGTGCAGCGCGCGCAGGACATCGGCACCTACTGGCTGCTGACCGGCGCGGTGCAAGAGGCGGGCGCGCAGGCCGGCACGCTGCGCGCGCGGCTGGGAGCCGAGGCCGCCGGCCTGCGCGCCGGCGACACTGCGTGGCTGTCGGTGTTCAACCGGCATACCTGCTACTACGTCAACGAGGAGCTGGTGACATGAAACCGGTCAACCAGAAGGCCTGGCTGCTGGTGCTGCCGGTGGTGGCGTGCGTGGCGTTCTCCGCCATCCTGCCGCTGATGACCATCGTCAACTACTCGGTGCAGGACATCATCTCGCCCGAGCGGCGCGTGTTCGTCGGCACCGAATGGTTCCGCACCGTGCTGCGCGACGGCGAGCTGCACGACGCGCTGCTGCGCCAGCTCGGCTTCTCGCTGGCGGTGCTGCTGGTGGAGATCCCGCTCGGCATCCTGCTGGCGTTGTCGATGCCTGCCCGGGGCTGGAAGGCGTCGGCGGTGCTGGTGATCATCGCGCTGTCGCTGCTGATTCCGTGGAACGTGGTCGGCACCATCTGGCAGATCTTCGGGCGCACCGACATCGGCCTGCTCGGTGCCGCGCTGGCAGGGCTGGGCTTTGACTACAACTACACCGGCAGCGCCTTCGACGCCTGGATCACGGTGCTGGTGATGGACGTCTGGCACTGGACGCCGCTGGTGGCGCTGCTGTGCTACGCCGGCCTGCGCGCGATTCCCGACGCCTATTACCAGGCCGCGCAGATCGACGGCGCCTCGCGCCTGGCGGTGTTCCGCTATATCCAGCTGCCCAAGCTGCGCGGCGTGCTGATGATCGCGGTGCTGCTGCGCTTCATGGACAGCTTCATGATCTACACCGAGCCGTTCGTGCTGACCGGCGGCGGTCCCGGCAACGCCACCACCTTCCTGTCGCAATACCTGACGCAGAAGGCGGTCGGCCAGTTCGACCTGGGTCCCGCCGCCGCGTTCTCCATCGTTTACTTCCTGATCATCCTGCTCATGTGTTTCATCCTCTACAACTGGATGCAGCGCGCGGGCACCGCCGGCAGCGAGGACATGCCCCATGGCTGAGATCTCTTCGGCAGCCCCTGCGGTGATCCCCACCGCGGTCCCCGCGCAGGCCGGCCGCGCCGCCTGGTGGCGCGCCGGCTTCCTGCTGGCCTACCTGGTGTTCGCGATCGTGCCGATCTACTGGATGGTCAACATGTCGTTCAAGACCAACGAGGAGATCGTCTCGACGCTGTCGCTGTGGCCGGGCCAGTTCACGCTCGAGCACTACAAGACCATCTTCACCGATCCTTCCTGGTATTCGGGCTACCTCAACTCGATGATCTACGTGGCGATGAACACCGTGATCTCGATCGGCGTGGCGCTGCCGGCCGCCTATGCCTTTTCGCGCTACCAGTTCATCGGCGACAAGCACGTGTTCTTCTGGCTGCTGACCAACCGCATGACGCCGCCGGCGGTGTTCCTGCTGCCGTTCTTCCAGCTCTACAGCACCATCGGGCTGATGGATACGCACCTGGGCGTGGCGCTGGCGCACCTGGTCTTCAACGTGCCGCTGGCGGTGTGGATCCTGGAGGGTTTCATGTCGGGCGTGCCGCGCGAGATCGACGAGACCGCCTATGTCGACGGCTACTCGTTCCCGCGCTTCTTCCTGACCATCTTCCTGCCGCTGATCAAGGCCGGGGTGGGCGTGGCCGCCTTCTTCTGCTTCATGTTCAGCTGGGTCGAACTGCTGCTGGCGCGCACGCTGACCTCGGTCAACGCCAAGCCCATCGTTGCCACCATGACGCGCACGGTGTCGGCCTCGGGCATGGACTGGGGCGTGCTGGCCGCGGCCGGCGTGCTGACCATCGTGCCCGGCGGCATCGTGATCTGGTTCGTGCGGCACTACATCGCGAAGGGCTTCGCGATGGGCCGCGTTTAACGCAGGCCTTCGCAGGGAGACGGCGCCAATGCTGAGCTGGATGGTATGGACCACACCGGTGGCGGTGTTCTTTGGCTGCATCGTAGTGATGCTGATCGGCATGACGATCCTGGAACTGCGCTCGCCGTCGGTGCTGCGCAAGGGCTTCCTGCCGATCGCTACCACCCGCGGCGACCGGCTTTTCATCGGGCTCATGGGCGCGGCATGGATCAACCTGGCGTGGGTCGGCCTGGGCGAAAAGCTCGCCGCATGGCTGGCGCTGCCGGAAGAGCCGTCGGTGTGGATCAGCTTCGTGGCTTCGATGCTGGTGCTGGCGCTGATCCTGCGCAAGGGCTAGCGCCGCGCCGGCCCGCATTGGCCAGCATCGACGAGCACTAACACGCACCGACAAGCAATCACGGGAAACGCGGCTTGTCCCCACCCCGGGGCCGCCATCCAGACCAACACCGGGGCAGGGGATTCTTGAGGAGACACCGATGAAAGTGCACGTGACGTTGGGGATGTCAGCCCTTGCCTGCGCGGCCGCGCTGGCTTGCGGTTCGGCCTGGGCGGGCGAAGCGGAAGCGAAGAAGTGGATCGACAACGAGTTCCAGCCCTCGTCGCTGTCCAGGGACAAGCAGGCGGCGGAAATGAAGTGGTTCATCGATGCCGCCGCAAGGCTCAAGGCCAAGGGCGTCACGCAGATCAACGTGGTGTCCGAGACCATCACCACGCATGAGTACGAGTCCAAGACCCTGGCCAAGGCGTTCGAGGAGATCACCGGCATCAAGGTCAACCATGACCTGATCCAGGAAGGCGATGTGGTCGAGAAGCTGCAGACCTCGATGCAGTCCGGCAAGTCGATCTACGACGGCTGGATCTCCGACTCCGACCTGATCGGCACGCACTACCGCTATGGCTCGATCCTGCCGCTGACCGACTACATGAACGGCGCCGGCAAGGAATGGACCAATCCCGGGCTGGATGTGAAGGACTTCATCGGCACCAAGTTCACCACCGCGCCGGATGGCAAGCTGTACCAGCTGCCCGACCAGCAGTTCGCCAACCTGTACTGGTTCCGCGCCGACTGGTTCGCGCGCAAGGACCTGCAGGTCAAGTTCAAGGCCAAGTACGGCTACGACCTGGGCGTGCCGACCAACTGGTCCGCCTATGAGGACATCGCCAACTTCTTCACCAACGACGTCAAGGAGATCGACGGCAAGAAGGTCTACGGCCATATGGACTACGGCAAGAAGGACCCGTCGCTGGGCTGGCGCTTCACCGACGCCTGGCTGTCGATGGCCGGCACCGCCGACAAGGGCCTGCCCAACGGCATGCCGGTGGACGAGTGGGGCATCCGCGTGGCCGAGGACAAGTGCACGCCGGTCGGCGCCTCGGTGGCGCGCGGCGGCGCCACCAACAGTCCGGCGGCAGTCTACGCGCTCACCAAGTACATCGACTGGATGAAGAAGTACGCGCCGCCGCAGGCGATGGGCATGACCTTCTCCGAAGCCGGGCCGGTGCCGGCGCAGGGCCAGGTGGCGCAACAGATCTTCTGGTACACGGCCTTTACCGCCGACATGACCAAGAAGGGCCTGCCGGTCGTCAACGCCGACGGCTCGCCCAAGTGGCGCATGGCGCCGTCGCCGTATGGCCCGTACTGGAAACAGGGCATGCAGAATGGCTACCAGGACGTGGGTTCGTGGACGTTTTTCAAGAACACCGATCCCAACAAGCTGGCCGGCGCCTGGCTGTACGCGCAGTTCGTGACCTCGAAGACGGTATCGCTGAAGAAGTCGCTGACCGGGCTCACCTTTATCCGCGACAGCGACATCCATCACGACTACCTGACCAAGAACGCGGCCAAGTATGGCGGCCTGGTCGAGTTCTACCGCAGCCCCGCGCGCGTGGCGTGGACCCCGACCGGCACCAACGTGCCGGATTATCCGAAGCTGGCCCAGCTGTGGTGGAAGAACGTGGCCACCGCCGTGACCGGCGAGAAGACGCCGCAAGCCGCGATGGACACGCTGGCCGATGAGATGGACCAGGTCATGGCGCGGCTTCAGCGCGCCGGCATGAGCCATTGCGCGCCCAAGCTGAACACGAAGGGCGATCCGGGCAAGTGGCTGTCGAACGACCACGCGCCGTGGAAGAAGCTCGCCAACGAGAAGCCCAAGGGCGAGACCATTCCGTACGACAAGCTGCTGCAGGCGTGGAAGGAGGGGCAAGTGCGCTGAGGGGTTTGAGGCTGCGGCGAACCTCGGGGTGAATGACCCATTGGGTGCTCCCCTCTCCCGCCTGCGGGAGAGGGGAGCGAACCCGCCGCATTCATTCCGCCGGCGCTAGCCTGCTTGCGATGCCAGGCCGGACGGCTCCGCCGTATCCGCCGACTGCGCGGCATAACGCGCCTTGCCGTGCCGCTTGGCTTGATACAGCGCCATGTCTGCGTGCAGGAACAGTTCGCTCACGGTCATGGCGTGCCGCGCATCGCGCAGGGCCGCGCCGACGCTGGCCGACGCCGCCAGCGTTTGGCCATCGATCACGAAGGGCATGCGCGCGGCTTGCACGATGGTGTTGGCCACCGACGCCATGGCATGGCGATCGGCAATGCCATCAAGGATCACCGCGAATTCGTCGCCACCGATGCGCGCGACCGCATCGCCCTTGCGCACGCATTCGCGCAGGCGCTGCGCGAATGCCACCAGCAACTGGTCGCCGATGGGGTGGCCGTGGTTGTCGTTGACCGCCTTGAAGTCGTCCAGGTCCACCAGCAGCAGCGCCAGCGGGCATGCGCTGGCGCCGACGCGCGCCATGGCTTCGGCCAGGCGCCGGTCGAAGCCCTTGCGGTTAAGCAGGCCGGTCAGGTAGTCGGAGACGGTCTGTGCTTCCAGGCTGCGCAGCTTTTCGCGCTCGTGCGTGACGTTGCGCCCGAACATATGCAGGCCGACCACGGTGTCCTGAGCATCGTTCCACGCTGGCTGGCAAGTGATTTCGATGCATTCGTTACCGGCCGCGCTTTCGCGGGTAAAGGTCACGGCCTGGCCGGTGCCGGCTTGCTGCAGGTAGGCCTGGCAGGCCATGTATTCCTGCGTGCCCCACAACTCGCGCAGCGACAGGCCTACGATCTGCTGCGCCGGCAAGCCGTAGCGACGTGCATACGCCTCGTTGACGAAGACGTAGCGCTGCTGCATGTCGATGAAGGAGATAAAGTCCGGCACATGGTTGGCAATCGCCTCGATGCGCTTCTCGCTGGCGGCGGCACGGTCCTTGGCGGCCTGCAGCGCGGCCTCGCGCTCCGACAGCTGCGCCACGACCTCGGCAAAGCTCGACGCCAGTTCGCCGATCTCGTCGGCGCGTCCGACCGGCAGGTCCGCCACCGCTGCCGGGTGGGTGCCAAGCTGGCGCACCGCGCGGTGCAGCCGCTGCAGCGGCGCCAGCAGCCGCCACATCACCAGCCACATCAATCCGGCCGCGATCGCCATGGTGATCGCCCCCATCACCAGGGTCCGCTTGCGCACCGTGAGCAGCGGCGCATAGGCTTCGGCAGCGGGCAGCACGGCCACCACCTCCCAGCCGTTGGAGGCCAGCAGGTAGCGTGCGACGATCGGCTGGGTCGGCGTCAGGATCTCCAGCAGCGCGGGCGGCTGCTCGGCGCCGCAGGCCTCGCCGATGGCGCGCGCCGGCGCCAGCAGGCGCGACAGGTCCGGATGCATCGCATAGCGGGGATTGGTGCCGGAAGACACCAGGCAGAAGCTGCCGGTAGTGCCGACCCGGCTGTGCGACAGCTCGCGCAGGAAGTTGCTGTCCGCCAGGTTCAGCACGCCGCCGACCACGCCGCGCAGTTCGCCGGCGGGCCCCAGCATCGGCACCGCCAGCACCACGCCCGGTGCGTTGGTCTGCTTGCCCTGGATCAGGTCCGACACCGCGAACGACTGGCCGTGCAGGACATCGCGGAAATAGTCGCGGTCGTTGACGCGCAGGCGCACGCCATCCGGCACGGCGGTGCTGAACGTCAGTTCGCCATCGGGCGAGGCCAGGAAAACGGCGTTGAAGGTGTCGGGAATGTCGACCAGGCCTTGCGACGCCCGGCGCAAGTCCGCCGGCATGGGCGTGGGCATGGCGGCAAACTGGCGTGCCAGCCGGTGCAGCACGGCGGCGCGGCCCTGCAGCTTTTCATCGAGCTGCTCGGCGACCATCTCGACCAGCCTGTCCTGCTGCGCCTGCAGCATGTTCTTCAGGCTGTCATAGGCGTAATACTGGGCGTAGAGCGCGCGCAGCACGATGATCAGCGTCACCACCCCCGCCGTGGCCAAGGCCATCCGATACTTCAAAGAGTGCTGCATGATTGACTTCTTTTTTCTTGTGCGCACTGGCCCGTTTCGCGTCCCGCGCTGGCCGATCAGGGTTCGCGAAGGTGTGATAGGGAGGTTAGCAGAAGTCAAGCGAGATTTCGAAACTGTTTGCAACATCAATCAGCGCGGGTGCGTGCGGGCTTGAAGTCGACCAGCGCTGCGCAGCACGCATTGGCGTCACCCGTTAGGATGCTGGCTGGCCCCGCTTGCGCGCGGGCCGATCCCTCCAGACAAACAAGTCCAACGCCCATGACCGCACCCACAACACTGCTCGACCTTGCCGGAGCCAGCCGCATTCCTTCCGCCTGGGATTCCTCTGTCCTGATCCTGATCGACCATCAGCGCGAGTATGTCGATGGTCGCCTCCCTCTGGCCGGCATGCCGGCCGCCGTGGCTGCCTGCGCGGACTTGCTGGGGCTGGCGCGCGCGCACGGCACGCCCGTGATCCATGTGGCGCACCATGGCCGCGCGGGCAGCCCGGCCTTCGATCCGACCGGCCCGTATGCGGCCTTTATCGAAGGGGTGGGGCCGGAAGGTGGCGAGATCACGGTCATCAAGAGTTTGCCCAACAGCTTCGCTGGTACCACGCTGGCCGATGAACTGTCGCGGCTTGGCCGCAAGGAGTTGATCGTTGCGGGCTTCCAGACCCATATGTGCGTCAGCGCCACGGTGCGGGCCGCGCTCGACCACGGTTTTCGCAGCACCGTCGTTGCCGCGGCCTGCGCCACGCGCGACCTGCCGGATCCGCTGGGTGGGCCGGCGGTGCCGGCGGCAGATTTGCATCGCAGCACGCTCGCTGCGCTGAACGACCGGTTTGCCACGGTCGTTGCCGATGCAGCTGCCTGGCGACCCTGACGGCAGGTGCCGAAATGAAAAAAGCCAGCGCGAGGCTGGCTTTTTTTGAATCTGGTGGGTGGTACAGGGATTGAACCTGTGACCCCTGCCGTGTGAAGGCAGTGCTCTACCGCTGAGCTAACCACCCCTGTCTGCGTCGTCGTTGCCGTCTTGCAGCAGAGAAATGAGATTATGCAGAGGTTCTTGTATCTTGTAAAGCCCTTTTTTTGAATTTTCTTACGCGGCCAGCGTTCCGGGGGCTTCGGCAGGATCTTCCTGCCATACCGTCTTGCCGCCGCTGGCCTTGTCCAGTCCCTTCAGCAGGGCCAGATGGGCCTGCTGCTCGTCGTCCGTCGCGCGCAGTACCGGCAGGACCAGCCGGGACAGGTCGGCGGTGGTGACCATGCCGCCCTGGCCGCTGGCGCTGTCGAGCGTGTCGATCACCAGCGAATCCTGGCCGCGCGTCATGGCCAGGTAGACCTCCGCCAGCAGCTCAGCGTCCAGCAGCGCGCCGTGCAGCGTGCGGTGGGCGTTGCTGATGCCGAGGCGCTCGCACAGCGCATCGAGCGAGTTGCGCTTGCCGGGGAACATCTGGCGCGCTTCGCGCAGGGTATCGATCACGTTGCCGACATGCTGGCGGAACGGCGGCAGGCCGAGCAGCTGGAATTCCATGTCGAGGAAGCCCAGGTCGAACTGCGCGTTGTGGATGATCAGCTCGGCGTCCTGCACGAACTCGCGGATGTCGTGGGCAACTTCGGCGAAGCGCGGCTTGTCGGCCAGGAACTCGACGGTGATGCCGTGCACGGCAATCGCGCCTTCGTCGATGTCGCGCTCCGGATTGACGTAGAAGTGCAGGTGGCGTCCCGTCAGGCGGCGGTTCATCAGTTCGACGCAGCCGATTTCGATCAGGCGGTCGCCGGTGGCGGCATTCAGGCCGGTGGTTTCGGTATCGAGAACGATTTGTCGCATGGCGGGCATTCTAGCGGAGCGGGGCGGGCGTTCCGCGCTTGTTGTTGGCGGTGTTGCGGGATCGGTCAGCGGCCGATCGATTCGACGCCGCGGTTGGCCAGCGCGTCGGCGCGTTCGTTGCCGGGGTGGCCGTTGTGGCCGCGCACCCAGTGCCACGAGATCTGGTGCGGTTGCGCCAGGGTGTCCAGCGCCTGCCACAGGTCGGCGTTCTTGACCGGCTTCTTGTCGGCGGTCTTCCAGCCGCGCGCCTTCCAGCCGGGCAGCCATTCGCTGATGCCTTTCTGCACGTACTGGGAATCGGTATAGACGCGCACCACGCAGGGCCGCTTGAGCGCGCGCAGCGCTTCGATCACGGCGGTCATTTCCATGCGGTTGTTGGTGGTGTTCGGCTCGCCGCCGAACAGCTCTTTTTCGCTGGTGCCGGCGACCAGCACTGCGCCCCAGCCGCCGCGGCCGGGATTGCCCTTGCAGGCGCCGTCGGAGTAGATCGTGACTTCTTGCATGTGATTCCGTGGTGGCCGCCCGCGGGTCGGGCGGCGCATTGAGGGCAGGGGGGAACGCGCGGCCGCACCGCGTCAGCGTTCCCTGCCCGGGGTCTTGCCATGCGTGCCGGTCGGCGTGGCCACCGGTGCCGACACCGGTGCCAGCGCCGGCTTGGTCTTCCAGGCCGGTCCGACCAGCCGGATATTGCGCACGCGCTTGATCGCCGAAATCATATAGACCGCGCCGAAGATCGGCCACCAGCGGTCGCCGGCCTTTTCCATGAAGGCGGCGCGCTGCAGCCAGCGGTCGGTACGGTACGGCGGGCAATAGCAGCCGAAGCGGCCGCGGATGATATCGAAGCCAAGCAGCTTGAGCCAGTCCTTGATGCGCACGAAGCCGATCTGCTGTGCGTCGGTCGGCAGGAACGGCGTGGCGCCGAGCCGGTTCATGCCCTGGCGCGCGCCCCACAGGCTCATCGGGTTGAAGCAGGTGACGACCACGCGACCCTCGGGCATCAGCACCCGCGAGACTTCGCGCAGCACTTCATGCGGGTCTTCGGCGAACTCCAGGATATGGGGCAGGGTGACCAGGTCGATGCTCTGGGTGTCGAACGGCAGTTCGTCAAAGCGGCACAGCAGCTGGCGTGCGTCCGGATGTGCGGCACGGGGCCCGTGCGGGCCGCTGGACGGGTCCAGCGCCAGCGCCGAGAACGGCATCCGGTTCTCGCGCAGGGTGTCGATATAGGGCAAGCCCAGCTGGACCGCGTGATAGCCGAAGATGTCGGTCACGGTCCGGTCGTACTGCTGCGCCTCCCAGCGCAGCATGTACTCGCCGGGCGGCGAGGCCAGCCAGTCTTCCCAGCTTACAATCGGGTGATTGGGACGATTGGACATAGGAGCATGCGCATGTTGAAGGTTGAGCCGATCCCGGCGTTCCAGGATAACTATATCTGGGCCATCCACGACGGGCACTGCGCCGCCGTGGTCGATCCTGGCGAGGCCGCGCCGGTGGAGCGCTTCCTGGCGCAAAGCGGTCTGGCTCTGGGCGCTATTGTAATCACCCATCACCACGGCGATCACCAGGGCGGCGTGGCCGAGCTGCTGGCGGCGCATCCGCGCGCGCCCTCGGGCGAACCGCTGCCGGTGCTTGGGCCGGCGGGCGAGCGTATTGGCGGGCGCACCCGGGCGCTGCGCGAGGGCGACGTGGCAACGCTCGAGGCGCCGGCGCTGACGCTGCGGGTGCTGGACGTGCCCGGCCACACTGCCGGCCATATCGCCTACGTCGCGGACCTCGGTGCAGCCGGCCCGGCCGTGTTCTGCGGCGATACCCTGTTTGCCAGCGGCTGCGGGCGCCTGTTCGAAGGCACGCCGGCGCAGATGCTCGCGTCGCTGGACAAGCTGGCGGCGCTGCCCGGCGATACCCGCGTCTATTGCGCGCACGAATACACGCGCAGCAATGTGCGCTTCGCGCGCGCGGTGGAGCCCGGCAACGCCGCGCTCGAGGCATGGGAGCAGCGCGTCGAGGCGCTGCGCGCCGCGGACCGGCCGACGCTGCCGACCACCATCGCCCACGAGCGCCAGGTCAACCCCTTCCTGCGTTCGCGCGAACCGGCGGTGCGCGCCGCGGTGTCGGCCCATGGAGGCGCCACCGCAGGCGATGCGCAGGCATTCGGCGCGCTGCGCGGCTGGAAGGACAACTTCCGCTGAGGCTGGGTCGGCTCCGGATACCGGCTATGTGGAAAATCTGATTGACGCGATACGCGGTTTTTTTTAGCATCACGCAACCTTTTAGCGTCACGATTTGAGAACTTAATGAAAATTGGTCGATTACTGGCGGTGGTCGCGTGCGCCGCGCTGCTTGCAGCGTGCGCCAGCACCCCCACGCCGCCTGAAGGCGCCGACGGTGCCGCGACCGCCCAGACTGCCAAGCGGGACCCGCTCAACACCCTCAGCGACAAGTCCGCGCTCTCTTCCACTTCCACCATCAATGTCGACCAGGGCGGCCTGGACTGGCTGCGCGGCCCGTCCAACGATATCTGGGACCGCATCCGGCGCGGCTTTGCCATGACGGACCTGGAGGGCACGCTGGTCGACGATCGCACCCAGTGGTATGCGCAGCGGCCGGAGTACATGGAACGGATGGTCGGGCGTTCGAGCCGCTACCTCTATCACATCGTCGAGGAGCTGGAACAGCGCAAGATGCCGACCGAGCTGGCGCTGCTGCCGTTCGTCGAGAGCGCCTTCAACCCGCAGGCGCAGTCCACCGCCAAGGCGGCCGGGATGTGGCAATTCATCCCGAGCACGGGCAAGTTCTATAACCTGAAGCAGAACATGTTCCGCGACGAGCGCCGCGACGTGCTGGCCTCGACCGACGCCGCCCTCGACTACCTGGCGCGGCTCTACGACATGTTCGGCGACTGGCACCTGGCGCTGGCGGCTTACAACTGGGGCGAGGGCGCGGTGTCGCGCGCGATTGCGCGCAACCAGGCGCGCGGGCTGCCGACCGACTACGCCAGCCTGCCGATGCCCAACGAGACGCGCTACTACGTGCCCAAGCTGCAGGCGGTCAAGAACATCATCGCCAACCCGGCCGCGTACGGCGTCAAGCTGCCCGAGATCCCGGACCACCCTTACTTCGTCACGGTGACCACCTCGCGCGACATCGACGTCAACCTGGCCGCCAAGCTGGCCGACATGTCGGTGGAGGAATTCAAGGCGCTGAACCCGTCGTTCAACCGGCCGGTGATCCTGGGCGCGTCGAACCCGCAGATCCTGCTGCCGTTCGATAACGCCGAGCGCTTCCAGTACAACCTGAATACCTATCGCGGCGGCCTGTCGAGCTGGGCCGCGGTGACGGTGGACAGCCGCGAGCGCGTCGAATCGCTGGCGGCGCGGCTGAATGTCGATGCCGACACGCTGCGCGAGATCAACAGCATCCCCAAGGGCATGCGCCTGAAGGCGGGCTCGACCGTGATGATCCCGCGCTCGGGCCGGCATGACCAGGACATCAGCGCCACCCTCGCCGACAGCGCCATGCTGGCGATGGAGCCGGACCTGCCCGATGCGCGCCGCGTGGTGGTGCGCGCCGGCCGGCGCGATACCGTGACCTCGGTGGCGCGGCGCTATGGCGTCTCGGCGGGGCAGGTGCAGTCGTGGAACAAGCTGGCCGGCACCAAGCTGGTGGCCGGGCAGAGCCTGGTGCTGATGGTGCCGGTGCGCGGCGCCGGCGCCGTGCGCGCGGCCCGTGCCGAACGCGCGGACCGGGCCGAGCGGGCCGAGCGCAGCGAACAGGCCAGCCGCAAGGAACCATCGGGCAAGGCCGGCAAGGGCGCCAGGGTGGTCCGGGTTTCCGCCAAGGGCAAGGGCGAGGCGCGCCAGCGGGTGGTGGTCGAGGCCGCGCCGCGACGCGCGTCCAAGACGCCGGCAGTCGCCAAGGTGTCGGCAAAGACCACCACCAAGGCCAGCGCCAAAGGCGTCAAGACGCGCTGACGTAACCGCCGGCGCGACGCTGGACAGCAAAAAGGGGCGATGCCGTCGGCACGCCCCTTTTTTCATGTGCCTGCGCCGCCCCGTGCGGCAGCGCGCTGAAACCGTGGCCACGAGCGCCCGGGCCGGTGGCAAACTACGGGCAGATTCCAACGACCGCAGACGCGGAGGAGACAGACATGACGGCAAGCCATGCCGCGCATGCCCGTTCGCTGGCCGACCCCGAGGGGTTCTGGGCCGAACAGGCGGCACGCATCGACTGGGAAACCCCGTTCAGCCCGGCGCTCGACAACAGCCGCGCACCCTTCACGCGCTGGTTCGTCGGCGGGCGCACCAACCTGTGCCACAACGCGGTCGACCGCCACCTCGCGGCCCGCGCCAGCCAGCCGGCGCTGCACTGGGTCTCGACCGAGACCGACCAGGCCCGCAGTTTCACCTACGCCGAGCTGCACGACGAGGTCAGCCGCATGGCCGCGATCCTGCAGCAACTGGGGGTGCAGCGGGGCGACCGCGTGCTGATCTATATGCCGATGATCCCCGAAGCCGCCTTCGCCATGCTGGCGTGCGCGCGCATCGGCGCGATCCATTCGGTGGTGTTCGGCGGCTTTGCCTCGGTCAGCCTGGCCGCGCGCATCGAGGATGCGCGGCCGCGCGTGGTGGTCAGCGCCGACGCCGGTTCGCGCGCGGGCAAGGTGGTGCCGTACAAGCCGCTGCTGGACGAGGCCATCCGGCTGTCGTCGCACCAGCCCGAGAAGGTGCTGCTGGTGGACCGGCAACTGGCGGACATGCCCCGCACCGAAGGCCGCGATGAAGACTATGCCGCGTGGCGCGAGCGCGTCGGCGGCGTGCAGGTGCCATGCGTGTGGCTTGAGTCAAGCGAGCCCTCCTATGTGCTGTATACCTCGGGCACCACCGGCAAGCCCAAGGGCGTGCAGCGCGATACCGGCGGCTATGCGGTGGCGCTGGCCACCTCGATGGAATACATCTTCTGCGGCAAGGCCGGCGACACCATGTTCACCGCGTCGGACATCGGCTGGGTGGTGGGGCACAGCTATATCGTCTATGGCCCGCTGCTGGCCGGCATGGCCACGCTGATGTATGAAGGCACGCCGATCCGGCCCGATGGCGGCATCCTGTGGCGCCTGGTCGAGCAATACCGGGTCAACCTGATGTTCAGCGCGCCCACCGCGATCCGCGTGCTGAAGAAGCAGGACCCGGCGTGGCTGACGCGCTACGACCTGTCCAGCCTGCGCCTGCTGTTCCTGGCCGGCGAGCCGCTCGACGAGCCGACCGCGCGCTGGATCCAGGACGGCCTGGGCAAGCCGGTGGTCGACAACTACTGGCAGACCGAATCCGGCTGGCCCATCATCGCGATCCAGCGCGGCCTCGAGGCTCTGCCGCCCAAGCTGGGCTCGCCGGGCGTGCCCGCCTACGGCTATGACCTGAAGATCGTCGACGAGAACACCGGCGCGGAATGCCCGCCCGGGCAGAAGGGCGTGGTCGCCATCGACGGCCCGCTGCCGCCGGGGTGCATGAGCACGGTGTGGGGCGACGACGACCGCTTCGTGCGCACTTATTGGCAGGCGGTGCCGAACCGACTGTGCTATTCGACCTTCGACTGGGGCGTGCGCGATGCCGACGGCTACGTCTTTATCCTGGGGCGCACCGACGACGTGATCAACGTCGCCGGCCACCGGCTGGGCACGCGCGAGATCGAGGAAAGCCTGTCGTCCAGCCCCGCCGTGGCCGAGGTGGCCGTGGTCGGCGTGCAGGATACCCTCAAGGGGCAGGTGGCAATGGCGTTCTGCATCGCCCGCGATCCGGCGCGCACGGCCACGCCGCAGGCGCGGCTGGCGCTGGAGGGAGAGCTGATGAAGACAGTCGAGCAGCAATTGGGCGCGGTGGCCCGCCCGGCGCGCGTGCTGTTCGTCAATGCGCTGCCGAAGACGCGTTCCGGCAAGCTGCTGCGGCGCGCCATGCAGGCCGTGGCCGAGGGCCGCGACCCGGGCGACCTGACGACGATCGAAGATCCGGGCGCGCTGGAACAGCTGCAGGCCGCCTTGAAGGGCTAGCGGGGCAGGGCGGAAGGAGGGGCGGTGGCGGTGTCGCGCACGCCACACCGCATCGCCGCCTTGCCATTGGTCGTGATGCAGTCTAATATTTGAAGCATAAAATATTTAATCTTGATCTAGATGGCCGTGTATTCCGGGACGGTGCGCAATATGCGGCGCGCCCGGCACAGCCCGCAGGAGGCAACAGAATGCGCGTGCTTTGTATTGGCGGAGGCCCCGCCGGCCTGTATTTCGGCCTGCTGATGAAATTGCAGGATCCGGCCAACGAGGTCATCGTGGTCGAGCGCAACCGACCTTACGACACCTTCGGCTGGGGCGTGGTGTTCTCGGACGCCACCATGGACAACCTGAAGCAAGCCGACCCGGCCAGCGCCAGCGAGATCAACGCCGCCTTCAACCATTGGGACGATATCGACATCCATATCGACGGGCGCACCATCCGCTCGGGCGGGCATGGCTTTATCGGCATCGGCCGCAAGCGCCTGTTGAACATCCTGCAGGCGCGCTGCGAAGCGCTCGGGGTGAAGCTGGTGTTCGAGACCGATGTGTCCGACGACCAGGCGCTGGCGATGCAATACCGGGCCGACTTGGTGATCGCCTCGGACGGCCTGAACAGCCGCATCCGCACCCGCTATGCCGACAGTTTCCGGCCGGACATCGATACGCGCCAGTGCCGCTTTGTCTGGCTGGGCACGCACAAGCTGTTCGACGCCTTCACCTTTGCCTTTGAAAAGACCGAGCACGGCTGGTTCCAGGCGCATGCCTACCGCTTCGACGACAACACCTCGACCTTTATCGTCGAGACCCCGGAAGCGGTCTGGCGCGCCGCCGGCATCGAGCAGATGAGCCAGGAAGAGGGCGTGGCCTACTGCGAGAAGCTGTTCGCGCGCTACCTCGACGGCAACAAGCTGATCAGCAACGCGGCGCACCTGCGCGGCTCGGCAATCTGGATCCGCTTCCCGCGCGTGATCTGCCGGCAATGGGTGCACTGGAACACCTTGCCGGACGGCCGCCGCGTGCCGGTGGTGCTGATGGGCGATGCCGCCCACACCGCGCATTTCTCGATCGGCTCCGGGACCAAGCTGGCACTCGAGGATGCCATCGACCTGGCCGAAGAGATCCGTGGCAGCGGCCACGACGGCCTGCCCGATGCGCTGGCGCGCTATGAAGCCACGCGCGGCGTGGAAGTGCTGAAGATCCAGAACGCGGCGCGCAACTCGACCGAGTGGTTCGAGAACGTCGAGCGCTATGCCGGCAGCCTGCCGCCGGAGCAGTTCGCCTATTCGCTGCTGACGCGCTCGCAACGGATCTCGCACGAGAACCTGCGCGTGCGCGATGCCGGCTATGTCGCGCAGTTCGAGCACTGGCTGGCGCAGCAGGCCGGGGTGCCGGCCGACAGCCTGAAGCTGCAGGCGCACCAGCCGCTGCCGCCGATGTTCACGCCGTTCCGCGTGCGCGGCGTCACGCTGAAGAACCGCGTGGTGGTGTCGCCGATGGCGATGTATTCCTGCACCGACGGCGTGCCGGGCGACTTCCATCTGGTCCACCTGGGCTCGCGTGCGCTCGGCGGCGCCGGCATGGTGGTGGCGGAAATGACCTGCGTGTCCCCCGATGCGCGCATCACGCCCGGCTGCCCGGGCCTGTGGAACGATGCGCAGCGCGACGCCTGGAAGCGCATCGTTGATTTCGTGCATGCCAGCAGCGATGCCCGCATCGCGATGCAGATCGGCCACTCGGGCCGCAAGGGCTCGACCCAGCTCGGCTGGGAGGCGATGGACCATCCGCTGCCGCAGGGCAACTGGCCGGTGATCTCGGCCTCGCCGCTGCCTTACCTGCCGGGCGAATCGCAGACCCCGCGCGCGATGACGCGCGCCGACATGGACCGTGTGCGCGATGATTTCGTCGCCAGCGCGCGGCGCGCGGCCGAGGCCGGCTTCGACTGGCTCGAGCTGCACTGCGCGCACGGCTATTTGCTGTCGAGCTTTATCTCGCCGCTGACCAATACGCGCGACGACGCATACGGCGGTTCGCTGGCGGCGCGGCTGCGCTATCCGCTCGAGGTGTTCGCCGCGGTGCGCGCGGTGTGGCCGCAGGACAAGCCGATGTCGGTGCGCATCTCCGCGCATGACTGGGTCGAGGGCGGCATCACGCCCGATGATGCGGTCGAGATCGCGCGCGCCTTCAAGGGCGCGGGCGCCGACATGATCGACTGCTCGTCGGGCCAGGTCAGCCCCGACCAGGCGCCGGTCTACGGCCGCATGTACCAGACCCCGTTCGCCGACCGCATCCGCAACGAGGCCGGCATCGCCACCATCGCGGTGGGTGCGATCTTCGAGGCGGACCATGTCGACTCGATCATCGCCGCAGGCCGCGCCGACCTGTGCGCGATCGCGCGGCCGCACCTGGCCAACCCGGCCTGGACGCTGCAGGAGGCCGCGCGCATCGGCTACCGCGACATTGCCTGGCCCAAGCAATACCTGGCGGGCAAGCGGCAGCTGGAAACCAATCTCGAGCGCGCCGCGGCGCAGGAGAAGCAGGCATGACGGGCAGCACGTCAACTCTGGCCGGCCGGCACGCGCTGGTGACCGGCGGCGGGCGCGGCATCGGCGCGGCAATCGCGCGGCGGCTGCTGGCCGACGGCGCCAGCGTCACGCTGCTGGGGCGCGAGGCCGGCACGCTGCAGGCGACGGTGCAGGCGCTGCGCGGGCAGGCGCGGGCGGGCGCCAGCGTGTCGTTCGTCACTGCCGACATTGCCGATGCCGTCAGCGTGGCGCACGCCTTCGCCGCGGCCACGGAACAGGCCGGCCCGGTCGCGATGCTGGTCAACAACGCCGGGCAGGCGCACAGCGCGCCATTCCTGAAGACCGACGCCGCGCTGTGGCAGCGCATGCTCGATGTGAACCTCACCGGCACCTTCCTGTGCACCCAGGCGGCGCTGCCGGCGATGCTCGACGCGGGCTGGGGCCGCATCGTCAACGTAGCCAGCACCGCAGGGCTGATCGGCTATGGTTACGTCAGCGCCTACTGCGCCGCCAAGCACGGCGTGATTGGCCTGACCCGCGCGCTGGCGCTGGAAACCGCAACCAGGGGCGTGACCGTCAACGCGGTATGCCCGGGCTATACCGAAACCGACATCGTGCGCGACGCCGTCGCCAATATCGTCGGCAAGACCGGCCGCAGCGAGGACCAGGCGCGCGCCGAACTGGCCGCGCGCAATCCGCAACGCCGGCTGGTGCAGCCCGACGAAGTGGCCGACGCGGTGGCCTGGCTGTGCCAGCCGTCCGCGGCGGCGATCACCGGGCAGGCCATCCCCGTCGCCGGCGGCGAAGTGATGGCGGGCTGAAGCACACTGACTGCAGCAGACAACGAGAGAACCCATGACAGAGATCGCACTCGACATGCGCCACCACAAGCGCAGCTTTGCCGGCTTCCAGCCCGAGCATTTCCTGTGGTCGGTGTCCGCCGACGGCAAGGTCGGCACCGTCACGCTGAACCGGCCCGAACGCAAGAACCCGCTGACCTTCGATTCCTACGCCGAGCTGCGCGACCTGTTCCGCGGCCTGTGCTACGCCAGCGACATCAAGGCGGTGGTGGTAACCGGCGCCGGCGGCAACTATTGCTCGGGCGGCGACGTGCACGAGATCATCGGCCCGCTGACGCGCATGTCGATGCCCGAGTTGCTCGACTTCACGCGCATGACCGGCGACCTGGTCAAGGCGATGCGCGCCTGCCCGCAGCCCGTGGTGAGCGCGGTCGACGGCATCTGCGCCGGCGCCGGCGCGATGATGGCGCTGGCTTCCGACATGCGCCTGGGCACGGCGCTGGCCAAGACCGCGTTCCTGTTCACGCGCGTCGGCCTGGCCGGCGCCGACATGGGCGCATGCACGCTGCTGCCGCGCGTGATCGGGCAGGGCCGCGCCAGCGAGCTGCTGTACACGGGCCGTTCGATGAGCGCGGAGGAAGGGCTGCAGTGGGGCTTCTTCAACGCGCTGCACCCGTCCGACGCGGTGCTGGCGCAGGCGCAGGCGCTCGCCGCGCAACTGGCCGCCGGCCCCACCTTCGCCCATGGCGTGACCAAGAGGCTGCTGCACCAGGAATGGAACATGGGTTTGGACGAGGCCATCGAGGCCGAAGCCGAGGCGCAGGCGATCTGCATGCAGACGCGCGATTTCCGCCGCGCCTACGAGGCTTTCGTGGCCAAGACCAAGCCAGTGTTCGAAGGGGACTGAAGCGCCATGTCCGACAAGACCTACCTCGATCTGCCGCTGTTCGACGACGCCCACCGCGCGCTGGAGCGGGAACTCGACGCATGGTGCGGGCAACACCTGCGCGTCGACCACAGCGATACCGACGCCGCGTGCCGCGCGCTGGTGCGGCAGCTGGGCGAGGCCGGCTGGCTGCGCTATTGCGTGCCGGCCGCGCATGGCGGCGCGCTGCCGGCGCTGGATTCGCGCTCGCTGTGCCTGCTGCGCGAGACGCTCGCGCGCCATGACGCCCTGGCCGATTTTGCCTTCGCGATGCAGGGACTGGGCTCGGGGGCGATTTCGCTGGCGGGCAGCGACCCGCTGCGCGCGCGCTACCTGCCGCGCGTGGCCCGCGGCGAGGCGATTGCCGCGTTCGCGCTGTCGGAGCCGGAAGCCGGCTCGGATGTGGCGGCGATGCAATGCAGCGCGCGGCTGTCCGAAGACGGCAGCCACTATGTGATCGATGGCGCCAAGACCTGGATCTCGAACGGCGGCATCGCGGACTTCTACTGCGTGTTCGTGCGCACCGGCGAAGCGCCGGGCGCGCGCGGCATCTCGGCCTTCGTGGTCGATGCGGATACGCCAGGCCTGACCATTGCCGAGCGCATCGACGTGATCGCGCCGCACCCGCTTGCCACGCTGCGCTTCGACAACTGCCGCGTGCCGGTCGGCAACCGGCTGGGCGAGGCGGGGCAGGGCTTCAAGGTGGCGATGATGACGCTCGACATCTTCCGCGCCTCGGTGGCCGCGGCGGCTTTGGGCTTCGGCCGCGCCGCGCTGGACGATGCGCTGGCGCGTGCGTGCGAGCGCCCGATGTTCGGCGGCGTGCTGGCCGACCTGCAATTGACGCAGGCCGCCATCGGCGACATGGCGACGGCCATCGACGCGGCCGCGCTGCTGACCTATCGCGCGGCCTGGCTGCGGGACGTCAGGAAAGAGCGCACCACGCGCGAAGCGGCGATGGCCAAGATGGTCGCGACCGAGAACGCGCAGCAGGTCATCGACCGCGCGGTGCAGATGTTCGGCGGCCTCGGCGTCAAGGTCGGCACGCGCGTGGAAAGCCTGTACCGCGAGATCCGCTCGCTGCGCATCTATGAAGGCGCGACCGAAGTGCAGAAGCTGATCATCGCCCGCGAAACACTGGCCGGCCGGAAGGCCTGAGCCATGCGCCCGGAACTGCCGTACCGACAGAGCAGACAGGAGACAAGCCATGGCGACCACCGCCCACCTCGATACCTTCGCCCGCGACCGCCTGCCGCCGCCCGAGCAGTGGCCGGTGTTCCGCTTCAATGCCGACACCGACTACCCGGCGCGAATGAACTGCGCGGTGGAACTGGTCGACCGCCACGTGCGCGAAGGCCGCGGGGAGCGCATCGCCATTCGCCATCGCAACGGTCAGACGGGCCAGATCGAGACGGTCACCTACGCGCAGCTGGCGGCGCTGGTCAACCGCATCGCCCACGTGCTGGTCGAGGACATGGCGCTGGTGCCCGGCAACCGCGTGCTGCTGCGCGGCCCCAACAACCTGATGATGGCCGCAAGCTGGCTCGCCACCATCAAGGCCGGGCTGATTGCCGTGCCGACCATGCCGCTGCTGCGCGCCAGGGAACTGAAGCAGATTGTCGACAAGGCGCAGGTCACCGCGGCGCTTTGCGATGCGCGGCTGCGCGAGGACCTCGACGCCAACCAGCGCGCCGGCGGGGAATTCCATTGTCCGACCCTGGCCCGCGCGCTGTATTTCAACGGCACCGGCGAAGGTTCGCTGGAAGCCGCGATGGCGGGCAAGCCCGACAGCTTCGACGCCTGCGACACCGCCAGCGACGATACCTGCCTGATCGCCTTCACCAGCGGCACCACCGGACAGCCCAAGGGCACCATGCATTTCCACCGCGATGTGCTGGCCATGTGCGACCTGTTCCCGCGCCATGTGCTGCGCTCCGTGCCGGATGATATCTTCTGCGGCACGCCGCCGATCGCGTTCACCTTCGGGCTCGGCGGCATGCTGTGCTTCCCGTTGCGCATCGGCGCCAGCACGGTGCTGGCTGAGAAGCTCACGCCGGAATCGCTGCTGGAACTGATCCACGACTTCCGCGCCACCATCGTCTTCACCGCGCCCACCTTCTACCGGCAGATGGCGGCGCTGGCGCCGCGCTTCGATATCTCCAGCCTGCGGCACAGCGTGTCGGCCGGCGAGGCGCTGCCCGACGCCACCCGGCAAAGCTGGAAGGCTGCCACCGGCATCGAGATGACCGATGGCATCGGCGGCACCGAGATGATGCACATCTTCATCTCCAGCGCCGGCGCCGAGGTCAGGCCGGGCGCGATCGGCAAGGTGGTGCCCGGCTACGTGGCGCAGATCGTCGACGAGGAGATGCGACCGCTGCCGCCCGGCCAGGTCGGCAAGCTGGCGGTGCAGGGCCCGACCGGCTGCCGCTACCTGGACGACCCGCGCCAGGCCAACTATGTGAAGGCCGGCTGGAACCTGCCGGGCGATACCTTCGTCGCCGACGCGGACGGCTATTACTTCTACCAGGCACGCTCAGATGACATGATCATCTCGGCGGGCTACAACATCGCCGGGCCGGAGGTGGAGAGCGCGCTGATGCAGCACGAGGCGGTGGCCGAATGCGGCGTGGTCGGCGCGCCGGACGACGGGCGCGGCCAGGTGGTAATGGCCTACGTGGTGCTGCGCGAAGGCGTGCCCGCGGACGACGTCACGCGCACCGCGCTGCAGGACTACGTGAAGCGGCAGATCGCGCCATACAAGTACCCGCGCCGCATCGAGTTCGTGCCGGCGCTGCCGCGCACCGAGACCGGCAAGCTGCAGCGTTTCCGGCTGCGCCAGATGGCGGAGCAGGGTAGCGGTGGCAGCGGTGGTAACGGTCGCAGCAACAACGGTGCGGGGAAGCCATGAGTCCCGTGTTCCGCAGCACCGTGCTGGTGCGCTTCAAGCACTGCGACGCCGCGGGCATCGTGTTCTACCCGCGCTATTTCGAGATGCTCAACGACTTCATCGAAGACTGGTTTGGCGAGGCGCTCGGCTGGCCTTTCGATGTCATGCATGGCGAGGGCCGTGCCGGCGTGCCGACTGCCGAACTGGAGTGCCGCTTTCTGGCGCCCAGCCGGCTGGGCGAGGTGCTGACGCGCGAGCTGCGCGTGCTGAAACTGGGCCAGTCCAGCTTTACCCTTGCGATCCGCTTCGCCGGCCCGCATGACGATACCCGCATGGAAGTGACGCAGCGGCTGGTCTGCGTCGATACTGGCTCGATTGCTCCGCAGCCATTGCCCGATGCCGTGCGCGAGGCCATGTCGGCCTACCTGGTCGCTACGGCCTGAATCCAGGTATTCCATTCACTCAGACAGATATCAACAGGAAGAAGCACCATGAAAATCCTGCAGCCGCCCGAGTGGGCGCCCCCGCGTGGCTACGCCAACGGCACCATGACCGAAATGCAGGTCGGCAGCCGACTGCTCTTTATCAGCGGCCAGATCGGCTGGACCGGCAAATGTGAGTTCGAGACCGACGACTTCGGCCTGCAGGTGGCGCAGGCGCTGCGCAACGTGGTTGCCGTGCTGGCCGCCGGCGACGCGCTGCCGGAGCACATCGTGCGCATGACCTGGTATGTGAAGGACAAGGCGGAATACGTGGGCGCCTACGGGGCCATCGGCCAGCACTACCGGGCCATCATCGGCCGCCACTTTCCGGCCATGACTGCCGTCGAGGTTGCGGACCTGGTGGAGCCGCGCGCCAAGGTGGAAATCGAAGTGACGGCGGTCGTGCCGCCGCGGCCGTAACCTGTCAGGCAAGCGGCAGGGCGGCGGCACGTGACGAGGCGGCGCCGCCGCCTGCCGCGCGCAAGTCCTTGAAAACTTGAGAAATTGGGTGGCTCGGGATATAATTCGAAAGTTTCGCTTTCAGAACCCTTCACCCTAGCGCCAACCGCTTTCCACCTTCCGCCGCCCCCATCCGCGCCGCCTTTGCCGTTCATATTTGATGTGATGCAAAGTGCATGCCGCGACCGGATCCGACCGCATCGGCGCAATGCCGCTGCCGCCGTCACGGATCTAGCCTGGGGGGCACGAGGCGTCGATTGGTCGGTCACGGGGTGAGTCCAGCAGGAGCCTACCCGTGTTACCGTCTTTCCCGTCCGCCATTCTCGCGCTAGCAGACGGCACGGTCTTTCGTGGCTATTCCATTGGCGCTTCCGGCCATACCATCGGCGAAGTGGTGTTCAACACCGCCATCACCGGTTACCAGGAAATCCTCACCGACCCGAGTTACTCGCGGCAGATCGTCACGCTGACGTATCCGCATATCGGCAACTACGGTGTCAATCCTGAGGATGTCGAAGCCACGAAAGTCCATGCCGCCGGCCTGATCATCAAGGATCTGCCGATCCTGGCCTCCAACTTCCGCAAGGAACACACCCTGGCCCACTACCTGAAGCAGGAAAAGGTGGTGGCGATTGCCGGCATCGATACGCGCAAGCTGACGCGTATCCTGCGCGAAAAGGGCGCCCAGAACGGCTGCATCCTGGCCGGCGAGGACAACGTCCAGAAGGCCATCGACCTGGCCCGCTCGTTCCCCGGCCTGGCCGGCATGGACCTGGCCAAGGTGGTGTCGGTCAAGGAACCGTACCAATGGACCCAGTCCGAATGGAAGCTGGGCGAGGGCTACGGCAAGCAGCAGCAGCCGCAGTTCCACGTGGTCGCCTATGACTACGGCGTCAAGTACAACATCCTGCGCATGCTGGCCGAGCGCGGCTGCAAGGTCACGGTGTTGCCGGCCCAGGCTAGCGCGGCCGACGCGCTGGCGCTGAATCCGGACGGCGTGTTCCTGTCCAACGGCCCCGGCGACCCCGAGCCGTGCGACTACGCCATCGCCGCCACGCGCGAGTTCATCGAGCGCGGCGTCCCCACCTTCGGCATCTGCCTGGGGCACCAGATCATGGCCCTGGCGGTCGGCGCCAAGACCCTGAAGATGAAGTTCGGCCACCACGGCGCCAACCACCCGGTCAAGGACCTGGACGACGGCCGCGTGGTGATCACGTCGCAGAACCACGGCTTCGCGGTCGACGCCGACACGCTGCCTGCCAACGTGCGCGTCACGCACAAGTCGCTGTTCGACGGCTCGCTGCAGGGTTTCGCGCTGACCGACAAGCCGGCGTTCTGCTTCCAGGGCCACCCGGAAGCCTCGCCCGGCCCGAACGACGTGGCTTACCTGTTCGACCGCTTCATCCAGCTGATGACCGACGCGCGCAAGTAAGCGCCCGGGAACAGCGAGAGACCCCGGGACATCCCATGAACGCCTTCATGCATACCGCTTTCGGCATCACCGACTTCTGGACCTATGTGCTGGGCACGATCTTCATCGTGCTGCTGCCGGGGCCGAACTCGATGTACGTGCTGTCGGTGGCGGCGCAGCGCGGCGTGCGCGCCGGCTACAAGGGCGCGTGCGGGGTGTTCCTGGGCGACGCGGTGCTGATGGTGCTGTCGGCGGCGGGCGTGGCCTCGCTGCTCAAGGCCAGCCCGGCGCTGTTCTACGTGGTGAAGTACATCGGCGCGGCCTACCTGGCGTGGATCGGCTTCAACATGCTGCGCGGCGCGCTGCGCAGCTGGGCCGCGCGCGGCGATGCCGCCGGGGTGGCGGCAGTGCCGGCGGCATCGCCGGACCAGTCCGACCCGTTCCGCAAGGCGTTGCTGATCAGCCTGCTGAACCCGAAGGCGATCCTGTTCTTCATCTCGTTCTTCATCCAGTTCGTCGACCCGGCCTTTGCTTACCCGGTGCTGTCGTTCGGGGTGCTGGGGCTGGTGTGCCAGATCTGCAGCTTTGCCTACCTGACCACGATCATCTTCGTGGGCGCGAAGCTGGCCGAGGCGTTCCGGCGCCGCCGCCGGCTGTCGGCCGGCATGGCCAGCGGGGTAGGGGCGATGTTTATCGGCTTCGGCGCCAAGCTGGCGACCGCCACGATGAACTGAGCCAGACCACATTTTCGAATCCGGACGGATTCCCTGATTACCGGCGCGGTCCGCAGGCAAGGCGGGCCGGCCCATAAAGAGAGCGTGCAATGCCAAAACGCACAGACATCAAGAGCATCCTGATCATCGGCGCGGGCCCCATCATCATCGGCCAGGCGTGCGAGTTCGACTACTCCGGCGCCCAGGCCTGCAAGGCCCTGCGCGAGGAAGGCTTCAAGGTCATCCTGGTCAACTCCAACCCGGCGACCATCATGACCGACCCGGCCACGGCCGATGTCACCTACATCGAGCCGATCACCTGGGAAGTGGTCGAACGCATCATCGAGAAGGAGCGCCCGGATGCCATCCTGCCGACCATGGGCGGCCAGACCGCGCTGAACTGCGCGCTGGACCTGCATCGCCATGGCGTGCTGGACAAGTACAAGGTGGAACTGATCGGCGCGTCGCCCGAAGCCATCGACAAGGCCGAGGACCGCCAGAAGTTCAAGGACGCGATGACCAAGATCGGCCTGGGCTCGGCCAAGTCCGGCATCGCCCACTCGATGGACGAGGCCGTGGCCGTGCAGGCCCGCATCGCCCAGGACACCGGCACCAGCGGCTACCCGATCGTGATCCGGCCGTCGTTCACGCTGGGCGGCACCGGCGGCGGCATCGCCTACAACCGCGAAGAGTTCGAAGAGATCTGCAAGCGCGGCCTGGACCTGTCGCCCACGCGCGAGCTGCTGATCGAGGAATCGCTGCTGGGCTGGAAAGAGTACGAGATGGAAGTGGTCCGCGACAAGCAGGACAACTGCATCATCATCTGCTCGATCGAAAACCTGGACCCGATGGGCATCCACACCGGCGACTCGATCACGGTGGCCCCGGCGCAGACCCTGACCGACAAGGAATACCAGATCCTGCGCAATGCCTCGCTGGCCGTGCTGCGCGAGATCGGCGTCGACACCGGCGGCTCCAACGTGCAGTTCTCGATTAACCCGAAGGACGGTCGCATGATCGTCATCGAGATGAACCCGCGCGTGTCGCGCTCGTCGGCGCTGGCCTCCAAGGCCACCGGCTTCCCGATCGCCAAGGTCGCGGCCAAGCTGGCGGTCGGCTACACCCTGGACGAGCTGAAGAACGAGATCACCGGCGGCGCCACCCCGGCCTCGTTCGAGCCGTCGATCGACTACGTGGTCACCAAGGTGCCGCGCTTTGCCTTCGAGAAATTCCCGCAGGCCGACAGCCACCTGACCACCCAGATGAAGTCGGTGGGCGAGGTGATGGCGATGGGCCGCACCTTCCAGGAATCGTTCCAGAAGGCCCTGCGCGGGCTGGAAGTGGGTGTCGACGGCCTGGACGAGAAGTCCACCGACCGCGACGAGATCGTCGAGGAGATCGGCGAGCCGGGCCCGGACCGCATCTGGTACGTGGGTGACGCGTTCCGCCTGGGCATGTCGCTGGAAGAGGTCTATCACGAGACCGCCATCGATCCGTGGTTCCTGGCCCAGATCGAAGATATCGTCCGCACCGAAGGCCTGGTCAAGTCGCGCACGCTCGACAGCCTGTCGACCGCCGAACTGCGCTTCCTGAAGCAGAAGGGCTTCTCCGACCGCCGCCTGGCGCGGCTGCTGAAGACCGACGCCAAGGCCGTGCGCGCGGCGCGCCTCGCCCAGAACGTGCGTCCGGTCTACAAGCGCGTCGATACCTGCGCGGCCGAATTCGCCACCAACACCGCCTACATGTACTCGACCTACGAGGCCGAGCACGGCGAGTGCGAGGCGGCGCCGACCGACAAGAAGAAGATCATGGTGCTGGGCGGCGGCCCGAACCGGATCGGCCAGGGCATCGAGTTCGACTACTGCTGCGTGCACGCCGCGCTGGCGCTGCGCGAAGACGGGTACGAGACCATCATGGTCAACTGCAACCCGGAAACCGTGTCGACCGACTATGACACCTCGGACCGCCTGTATTTCGAGCCGGTGACGCTGGAAGATGTGCTGGAGATCGTCGCGATCGAGAAGCCGGTCGGCGTGATCGTGCAGTACGGCGGCCAGACCCCGCTGAAGCTGGCGCTGGACCTGGAAGCCAACGGCGTGCCCATCATCGGCACCAGCCCCGACATGATCGACGCGGCCGAAGACCGCGAGCGCTTCCAGAAGCTGCTGCAGGACCTGGGCCTGCGCCAGCCGCCCAACCGCACCGCGCGCGCCGAGGACGAAGCGCTGCGCCTCGCGGAAGAAATCGGCTACCCGCTGGTGGTGCGCCCGTCGTACGTGCTGGGCGGCCGCGCCATGGAAATCGTGCATGAGCCGCGCGACCTCGAGCGCTACATGCGCGAGGCGGTCAAGGTCTCGAACGATTCCCCGGTGCTGCTCGACCGCTTCCTGAACGACGCCATCGAGTGCGATGTCGACGCCCTGTGCGACGGCAAGCGCGTCTTTATCGGCGGCGTGATGGAACACATCGAGCAGGCCGGCGTGCACTCGGGCGACTCCGCCTGCTCGCTGCCGCCGTACTCGCTGTCGGCCGAGACCGTGGCCGAGCTGAAGCGCCAGACCGCAGCCATGGCCCGCGCGCTGAACGTGGTCGGCCTGATGAACGTGCAGTTCGCGATCCAGCAGAACAACGGTGTCGACACCGTCTACGTGCTGGAAGTGAACCCGCGTGCCTCGCGTACCGTGCCGTACGTGTCCAAGGCCACCGGCATGCAGCTGGCCAAGATCGCCGCGCGCTGCATGGCCGGCCAGTCGCTGGACGAGCAGGGCATCGCCGACGAGGTCATCCCGCCGTACTACAGCGTCAAGGAAGCGGTGTTCCCGTTCAACAAGTTCCCGGGCGTGGATCCGGTCCTCGGACCTGAAATGCGTTCGACCGGCGAAGTCATGGGCGTGGGCAAGAGCTTCGGCGAGGCCCTGTTCAAGAGCCAGCTGGCCGCGGGTTCGCGCCTGCCGGAGAAGGGCGCCGTGCTGATCACGGTGAAGGACAGCGACAAGCCGCGCGCCGTGGCCGTGGCCCGCATGCTGCACGACATGGGCTACCCGATCGTCGCCACGCGCGGCACCGCCTCGGCGATCGAGGCCGCCGGCATCCCGGTCAAGGTGGTCAACAAAGTCAAGGACGGCCGTCCGCATATCGTCGACATGATCAAGAACGGCGAACTGGCGCTGGTGTTCACCACCGTGGACGAAACCCGCGGCGCGATCGCCGATTCGCGCTCGATCCGGATTTCGGCGCTGGCCCACCGCATTCCTTACTACACCACCATCGCCGGCGCGCGCGCCGCGGTGGAAGGGCTGAAGCACATGCAGAGCCTGGAGGTCTACGACCTTCAGGGCCTGCATGCCTCGCTGGCCTGATGCCGTCAAGGTAAGGACGCAACACATCGCAACAGGGGCGTCCGCGTCGCGGCGGCCCTGCCCCAGGAAGCCCGCCGGAGTTGCTGCCGGCGGGCTTCCTGGCCTAAACTACGTCAAATTCGTCGATCGAACCGGCGTGCCCGCGTTCGATCCTGTCTGAAAGCCGCGGTTGAGCGGACGTGCCCTGGCGGGGTTTGCCGGGGTTGGCTCCAGCTCCGCTGCGGCTCATTTTTTTGTTGAACGAAGACATGAGCACCATTCCGATTACCAAGCGTGGCGCAGAGCTCCTGAAGGAGGAGCTGCAGCGCCTGAAGGCTGTCGAGCGTCCGGCGGTGATCAATGCCATCTCGGAAGCGCGCGCCCAGGGCGACCTGTCTGAAAACGCCGAGTACGACGCCGCCAAGGAAAAGCAGGCCTTTATCGAGGGCCGCATCCTGGAAGTGGAGGCCAAGCTGTCGACCGCGCAGATCATCGACCCGACCCAGCTCGATACCGATGGCCGCATCGTCTTTGGCGCGACCGTCGACCTGGAGGACCTGGAGTCCGGCAGTCCGGTCAGCTACCAGATCGTCGGCGATGACGAGGCTGACCTCGATGCCGGCAAGATCTCGGTCAGCTCGCCGATTGCACGCGCGCTGATCGGCAAGTTTGAAGGCGACGTCGCGACCGTGCTGGCCCCAGGCGGCGAGCGCGAGTACGAAGTCATCACCGTTCGCTACATCTGATGCCGGCCCGGCCGGCGGGCTTGCGCCTGCGCTGGCCACCGGAAAGGCCGGCTTGTGTTCTCCACTTCCTATAACAACCTGCCGCCGCTGCCGCACCGCATCTTCCTGCTGCTGACGGTGGTGTGGGCCGGCAGCCTGTGGACCGTCGGCTACATGGTGGCGCCGACGCTGTTTTCGGTGCTGCCCAGCCGCGAGATGGCGGGCATGATCGCCGGGCACCTGTTCCATACCGAAGCCATCGTCGGCGTGACCATTGGCGTGCTGCAGCTGGTGCTGTGCAACGTCATGATCCGGCGCGGCGCCCAGCGCTATCGCGGTCTGCGCTGGCTGGTGCTGGGCATGCTGTGCTGCGTGCTGGTCGGTTATTTCGCTACCCAGCCGTTCATGGGCAGCCTGAAGGAAAAGGCGCTGGCGCTGGGCGTGGGGGTGTCGGAATCGCCGTACAAGGCGCAATTCGGCATGCTGCACGGCGTGTCGAGCGCCTTCTACCTGCTGCAAAGCCTGCTGGCGCTGGCACTGGTGTGGCGCGCTTCGGCGCCGCGTTCGGCCGGGGAGTGAGGCCGACCACCGGCGCTGCCGCAGGTGCGGTGCGCCGGCATCGGGACGCCTGGCGGCGCCCGCTTGTTGGTGGCTGCCGGGGTTTCAGCCCAGCGCCTTCTTCTTCTGGCTGGTCGGACGGGCGCGCGAGCGCTTCACATTGCCGCCGGCGGTGACGCGCTCGTTGCCAAGCACCGTGACTTCCTTGCGGGTCGGCCGGCGGTTGGGCGCGGCGCTGGGCTTCTTCACCGTCACCGTGCGCGGGGCGGCACCGCCGCGGCGGGCGGGCGTGTGCCGGCCAAGGTCTTCGGCCTGGTTTTCCTTCAGGCGCGCTTCGCCCGGACGCCACACCACCAGCAGCTTGCCGATATGCTGGATCGGCGCGGCGCCGAGCTGGTCGCAGATTTCTTCGTAAATGGCGATGCGCGCTTCGCGGTCGTCACCGAACACGCGGATCTTGATCAGGTCGTGGGCGGCCAGGCTGCGGTCGATCTCGGCCAGCACGGCGCGGGTCAGGCCTTCGGCGCCGACCATCACGACCGGGTTCAGGGCATGGGCACGGGAGCGCAGGTCGGAGCGCTGGGCGGGGACTAGTTGTAGAGCGGGCATAGGTTGGCGCCGGATAAGGCGCTTGAAATAGTGATAGAGCGCTTGGCGCGCTGGTAATCGGGCGCTGCCGCCCGCGCCGGTCGTGACACGGCGGGCGGGAACAGGCTGCCGACGGCCGCCGGTTGGCGGCAAGCCGGGATGCGGATTGGCGCGTATTATCCGTCAATCCGGCACTGTCGGGCAGCAAAATCATCAAAACAGTAGGAAAACCTGCGCCGCCGGCCCGACCGGCGCGCGCGGGCAGGGAACAGGCTGGTATCTGGCATGGCAAAGAACAAGTTCAACCATTCGTGGCTGCACGACCACATCAACGATCCGTACGTCAAAATGGCGCAGCGCGAAGGCTACCGTGCCCGCGCGGCGTACAAGCTCAAGGAGATCGACGAACAGGACAAGCTGATCCGCCCGGGCCAGGTCATCGTCGACCTGGGCGCGGCACCCGGCAGCTGGAGCCAGTACGCCCGCAACAAGCTGGCGGACTCCCCGCGGGCCAAGGATGGCCGGATTGACGGCGCGGTCGTGGCGATCGACCTGCTGCCCATGGAGCCTGTCGCAGACGTCACTTTCATCCAGGGCGATTTCCGTGAGGAGTCGGTCTTCCGCGAACTTGAAAGTGTGGTGCTGGACGCCTCAGGCGGCAACAAGATCGACCTTGTTTTGTCCGACATGGCCCCCAACTTGTCCGGTGTGGCCTCCGCCGACGCCGCCCGGATCGAGTACCTGTGCGACCTGGCGCTTGAATTCGCGCAGGCCCACCTTAAGCCGGAGGGGGCATTGCTGGTAAAGTGTTTCCACGGGAGCGGCTACAGCCAGATCGTGGAAAAGTTCAAACGGCAGTTCAAAGTGGTCGCGAAGCGCAAGCCCAAGGCGTCGCGCGACAAGTCTTCCGAAACCTTTATCCTTGGGCGCTACCTCAAGGCAGTGGATTGACCGATCTCGATACAAGCCAGGGCGGAATAAGAAATGTAGAGGGAAATACCCTCACCCGGTGCTATCGGCATCATAGTTTCTCTGTTTCCCCTCGAGGGCGGGGGCTGCATTACAATGCAGCTATCCGTTGGCAAGGCAATTGCAAAGGAGTTCGGCCTTGAATAACAACCTGTTTCAAAAGGCGGCAATCTGGCTCGTGATCGCGCTGGTGTTGTTTACCGTCTTCAAGCAGTTCGACAAGCCCCGTGCGCAGGACAGCGTCACCTATTCGCAGTTCATGGATGACGCCAAGAACGGCAAGGTGTCGCGCGTCGACGTGCAGGGCCGCAACCTGGTGGTCTCGCCCAAGGAAGGGGCCAAGTACACCATCATCTCGCCGGGCGACATCTGGATGGTCGGCGACCTGATGAAGTACGGCGTGCAGGTCAC
Source organism: Cupriavidus mimosae (assembly GCF_023952485.1). Lineage (NCBI taxonomy): Bacteria > Pseudomonadati > Pseudomonadota > Betaproteobacteria > Burkholderiales > Burkholderiaceae > Cupriavidus > Cupriavidus mimosae. Next base: position 49,258 of record NZ_JALHRY010000003.1, read on the forward strand.
CGGCAAGGCGGACGACGAACCCAACGTGCTGGTCCAGGCCCTGTATTACCTCGGGCCGACCCTGCTGATCATCGTGTTCTGGTTCTACATGATGCGCCAGATGCAGGGTGGTGGAAAAGGCGGCGCATTCTCATTCGGCAAGTCGCGTGCGCGGCTGATCGACGAGAACCAGAACGCCGTCACGTTCCAGGACGTGGCCGGCTGCGACGAGTCCAAGGAAGAAGTGGTCGAGTTGGTCGACTTCCTCAAGGACCCGCAGAAATTCCAGAAGCTGGGCGGCCGCATCCCGCGCGGCGTGCTGCTGGTCGGCCCTCCGGGCACCGGCAAGACGCTGCTGGCGCGTGCCATCGCCGGCGAGGCCAAGGTGCCGTTCTTCAGCATCTCCGGTTCCGACTTCGTTGAAATGTTCGTCGGCGTGGGCGCGGCGCGTGTGCGCGACATGTTCGAGAACGCCAAGAAGCAGGCCCCCTGCATCGTGTTCATCGATGAAATCGACGCGGTCGGCCGCCATCGTGGCGCCGGCATGGGCGGCGGCAACGACGAGCGCGAGCAGACCCTGAACCAGATGCTGGTCGAGATGGACGGCTTCGAGGCCAACTCGGGCGTGATCGTGATCGCCGCGACCAACCGTGCCGACGTGCTCGACAAGGCGCTGCTGCGTCCGGGCCGATTCGACCGCCAGGTCTACGTGGGCCTGCCGGACATCCGCGGCCGCGAGCAGATCCTGAAGGTCCATATGCGCAAGGTGCCGATCGGCAACGACGTCGACGCCTCGGTGATCGCACGCGGCACCCCGGGCTTCTCGGGCGCCGACCTGGCCAACCTGGTCAACGAGGCCGCGCTGTTTGCCGCCCGCCGCAACAAGCGCGTGGTCGACATGCAGGACTTCGAGGACGCCAAGGACAAGATCTACATGGGTCCGGAGCGCAAGTCGACGGTGATGCGCGAGGAAGAGCGCCGCGCCACGGCTTACCACGAATCCGGCCATGCGGTGGTGGCCAAGCTGCTGCCCAAGGCGGATCCGGTGCACAAGGTCACCATCATGCCGCGTGGCTGGGCGCTGGGCGTGACCTGGCAGCTGCCGGAGCATGACAAGTATTCGAAGTACAAGGACAGCATGCTGGAAGAAGTGGCCATCCTGTTCGGCGGCCGCGCGGCGGAAGAGGTCTTCCTCAACGCCATGAGCACCGGCGCTTCCAACGACTTCGAGCGTGCCACCAAGATCGCGCGCGACATGGTGACCCGCTTCGGCATGAGCGATTCGCTCGGCGCCATGGTCTATGTCGATACCGAGCAGGACGGCATGTTCGGCAAGCTGTCGTCGAAGACCGTGTCGGAAGCCACGCAGCAGAAGGTCGACGCCGAGATCCGTCGCATCATCGACGAGCAATACGCGCTGGCCAAGCGCCTGCTCGAAGAGAACCGCGACAAGGTCGAAGCCATGACCAACGCGCTGATGGAATGGGAAACCATCGACGCCGACCAGGTCAACGACATCATGGCCGGCAAGCCGCCGCGTCCGCCGCGCAGCGCGTCGGGCCCGAACGGTGGCGGCAGCACGCCCTCGGGCGGCTCGCCGGTGGCGCCGACCAACGCGCCCGCCACGGCCTGACCCGGCGCTCGTCCCACTGACGACGCTGTAGCGATGGCTGTGTAGTGCCTGTCCCTGAAGCCGGTGCCTGGCGCACCGGCTTTTCCTTTTTGTGCGGCCCCAGCCGCGCGCATCGCCAAAGCCTTCCTACCTTGCAGCAGACGACTCAGACCCGGCACTTCCAGTGCGGCCGTTTCCGCTTTGCCCTGGACCAGCGTCCGCTGGTGATGGGCATCCTCAACGTCACGCCCGACTCCTTTTCCGACGGCGGCCAGCATGCCAGCCGTGATGCGGCGCTGCGCCATGCCGAGCAGATGATTGCCGAGGGCGTCGACATCATCGACATCGGCGGGGAATCGAGCCGGCCCGGGTCGGCCGCGCTGCCGCTGGCAGACGAACTGGCGCGCGTGATCCCCGTGGTGGAAGCGCTGCGCGATTGCGGCAAGCCGCTCTCGATCGACACCTACAAGCCCGAGGTCATGCGCGCCGCGCTTGCGGCCGGAGCCGATCTCATCAACGATATCTGGGGCTTGCGCATGCCGGGCGCGGTCGAAGCGGTGGCGGCGGGACAGGCGGGCCTGTGCGTGATGCATATGCAGCGCGATCCGCAGACCATGCAGGAAGACCCGCACTACGACGATGTGGTCGCCGAAGTGGCGCAGTTCCTCGCGGAGCGCGTCGCCGTGCTGCGCGCCGCCGGGATTGACGACGCCCGGATCTGCCTCGATCCGGGATTTGGCTTCGGCAAGACACCGGATCATAATTTGCGCCTGCTCGCGCAGTTGCCGCAGCTGGCGCTCGACGGCCTGCCGGTGCTGGCGGGCATCTCGCGCAAGTCCACGCTGGGCGCCATCCTGGGCGGCCGGCCGCCGCAGCAGCGCATCGCCGCCAGCATTGCCGCGGCGGTCTGTGCGGTGGAGCGCGGTGCGTGGATCGTACGCGTGCATGATGTGCAGCAGACCGTCGATGCCGTGAAGACCTGGTGGGCCGTGCGCAACGAATCCGTCAGCGCGGGCTGAGCGGACGCCGGCACCGGCCAGCGCCACCAAGACAGAACACAGAAGAGAAAGGGAAACAAAGAATGACACGCAAGTATTTCGGGACCGACGGCGTGCGGGGCAAGGTCGGCGATGCGCCGATCACGCCGGACTTCGTGATGCGGCTTGGCCATGCCGCGGGCAAGGTGCTGGCGCACGGCGCCAGGACCGGGCAAGGCAAGCCGACTGTGCTGATCGGCAAGGACACGCGCATTTCGGGCTACATGCTGGAAGCCGCGCTGGAGGCCGGCTTTACCTCGGCGGGCGTGCATGTGCTGTTGACCGGCCCGCTGCCGACCCCCGGCATCGCCTACCTGACGCGGGCGCTGCGGCTGTCGGCCGGCGTGGTGATTTCGGCCAGCCACAATCCCTACTACGACAACGGCATCAAGTTCTTCTCGGCCAGCGGCGACAAGCTGCCCGACGCGGTCGAGGCGGCGATCGAAGCGGCCCTCGACGAGCCCATGGTGTGCGCCCCGTCCGACGACCTGGGGCGCGCCCGCCGCATCGACGATGCCGCCGGCCGCTATATCGAATTCTGCAAGAGCACCTTCCCGTACGAGCAGGACCTGCATGGGCTCAAGCTGGTGGTCGACTGCGCCCATGGCGCGGCCTATCACATTGCGCCGCCGGTGTTCCACGAGCTGGGCGCCGACGTGGTCGCCATCGGCAACCAGCCGAACGGCCGCAATATCAACGCCGGCTACGGCGCCACCGCGCCGGAGAAGCTGATCGAGGCGGTCAAGGCCAACGGCGCGGACCTGGGCCTGGCCTTCGATGGCGATGCGGACCGGCTGCAGGTGGTCGATGCCGATGGCCGCCTCTACAACGGCGACGAGCTGCTGTATCTGATCGTGCGCGACCGCCAGGCCGCCGGGCAGGCAGTACCCGGCGCGGTCGGCACGCTGATGACCAATATGGCAGTGGAACTGGCGCTCAAGCGCGAGGGCGTCGAGTTCGTGCGCGCCAAAGTTGGCGACCGCTATGTGCTGGAGGAGCTGAACAAGCGCAAGTGGACGCTGGGTGGCGAGGGCTCGGGCCACCTGCTGTGCCTGGATCGCCACAGCACCGGCGACGGCATCGTGTCGGCGCTGCAGGTGCTGGGCGCACTGCGCCGCAGCGGCAAGACTCTGGCGCAACTGCTCGACGGCGTGAAGCTGTTCCCGCAGACGCTGATCAATGTGCGCGTCCAGAAGGGTTTCGACTGGCAAACTCATGCCGGCCTGCAGGCCGCGCGGGCCGAGGTGGAGCCGGAACTGGAGGGCCGCGGCCGGGTGCTGATCCGCGCTTCGGGCACCGAGCCCGTGGTGCGCGTCATGGTCGAGGCCGAGCAGGCCGAGATGGCCGAGCGCGCAGCCAGGAAGCTGGCCGACGCGCTGGGTGCCTGATAGCCCCTGAACCGAGAAACGAACGCCGGGTTTGCCCGGCGTTTTTTTATCTTGTTTCGCAATTAACCGCCGTGTGGCAAGACCGGACCAGGCCGTCATTACCTTGCTGCAGGCCAGTTTCAAGAAGATTTGAAGATGTCACGGAATTGTCATAGACGCAGCATACAGTTCGTCTTGTCAAAAATTTGTCATTCCCAACCAATGTTCTCTGGAGGACATATGAAGCTGGTCAAGACTGCCGTGGCAGGCATCGTTTCGATGGTGGTAGCGGGTACTGCGTTCGCGGCGGAAATTACCGGTGCAGGCGCTTCCTTCCCGGCGCCCGTGTATTCCAAGTGGGCCGACGCGTATAACAAAGCAACGGGCAACAAGGTCAACTATCAATCCATCGGCTCGTCGGGCGGCATCAAGCAGATCGGCGCCAAGACGGTCGATTTCGGCGCTTCGGACGCGCCGCTGAAGGACGAGGACCTGAACAAGCAGGGCCTGGTCCAGTTCCCGACCGTGATCGGCGGCGTGGTGCCGGTGATCAACCTGCAGGGCGTAAAGCCGGGCGAGCTGACCATCACCGGCGAGCTGCTGGCCAACATCTACCTGGGCAAGATCAAGAAGTGGGACGATCCCGCCATCAAGGCGCTGAACCCGCAAGCCAAGCTGCCGAGCCAGGACATCCTGCCGGTGCGCCGTGCCGACGGTTCGGGCACCACCTTCATCTTCACCAACTACCTGTCCAAGGTCAGCGCTGACTGGAAGGGCACGGTGGGCGAGGGCACCACGGTCAACTGGCCGGGCGGCGGCACCGGCGGCAAGGGCAACGAGGGCGTGGCCGCCTTCGTGCAGCGCCTGAACGGTGCGATCGGCTATGTCGAGTACGCCTATGCCAAGCAGAACAAGATGACCCACGTGAACATGAAGAACGCGTCGGGTGCCGTGGTCAAGCCGGGTGACGACGCCTTCAAGGCCGCCGCCGCCGGCGCGGACTGGAGCAAGAGCTATTACCAGATCCTGACCAACCAGCCGGGCAAGGACGCCTGGCCGATCGCCGGCGCCACCTTCATCCTGGTGCACAAGCACCAGGACAAGCCGGCGCAGGGCGCGGAAGTGCTGAAGTTCTTCGACTGGGCCTACAAGAACGGCACCGGCATGGCTGCCGACCTGGACTACGTGCCGCTGCCTGAGAACGTGGTCAACCAGATCCGCACGACCTGGAAGACCATCGTGAAGGACGCTTCGGGCAAGGCGCTGTATTGATCTGAAGGCATCGCCGGCCCGCGTCCGCGCGCGGCCGGCATCCGCTCCCGCCGCGGCGGGAGCGGCGATCCATCCTGAATTCTCCGACATGGCGACTATCCCCTCCGACACCCGCAACGTCCGGCCCCCGAGCCGCATGGGCGACATCCTGTTCGGCGGCCTGACGCGGGGCGCCGCGATCGTGACGCTGCTGCTGCTGGGCGGCATCATCGTCTCGCTCGCGATCAGCGCCTGGCCCTCGATCGAGGCCTTCGGCGCGCGCTTCCTGTGGTCCGCGGAGTGGGATCCTCCCGCCGATGTCTATGGTGCGCTGGTGCCCATCTACGGCACCATCGTGACCTCGCTGATCGCACTGATCATCGCGGTGCCGGTCAGCTTCGGCATCGCCCTGTTCCTGACCGAGCTGTCGCCGGCCTGGCTGCGCCGCCCGCTGGGCACCGCCATCGAGCTGCTGGCCGCGGTGCCGTCGATCGTGTACGGCATGTGGGGCCTGCTCGTGTTCGCGCCGATCTTCGGCGAGTATTTCCAGAAGCCGCTCGCGGCCACGGTGGGCCAGCTGCCGCTGATCGGCAAGCTGTTCCAGGGCGCTCCGCTGGGCATTGGCCTGCTGTGCGCGGGCGTGATCCTGGCGATCATGATCATTCCGTACATCGCCTCGGTGATGCGCGACGTGTTCGAAGTCACCCCGGTGCTGCTCAAGGAATCCGCCTACGGCGTGGGCTGCACCACCTGGGAAGTGATGTGGAACGTGGTGCTGCCCTACACCCGCGCCGGCGTGATCGGCGGCGTGATGCTGGGCCTGGGCCGCGCGCTGGGCGAGACCATGGCCGTCACCTTCGTGATCGGCAACACCAACCTGCTGGACAGCGCCTCGCTGTTCTCGCCGGGCAACAGCATCACCTCGGCGCTCGCCAACGAGTTCGCCGAAGCCGGCGCCGGCCTGCATACGGCCGCGCTGATGGAACTGGGCCTGATCCTGTTCTTCATTACCTTCGTGGTGCTGGCGCTGTCCAAGCTGTTGCTGCTGCGACTGGCCAAGAATGAGGGCGCAAAATGAGGCAAATGACCCAAGCGAGCCAGGCCATGTCTTCCGTATCGATTCCCGCCGTCCGTCCCGATGCCGATGCCGTGCGCGCGCGCCTGCAGGGCCGCCGCCGCCGCGTCAACCTGTATGCGCTGACCGCCTCGCTGGTGGCGATGGGCTTCGGCCTGTTCTGGCTGGCGTGGATCCTGTGGACCACCGTCACGCTGGGCGTGGGCGGGCTGTCGCTGGACCTGTTCACGCAGATGACACCGGCCCCCAATACCGCCGGCGGCGGCCTCGCCAATGCCATCTTCGGCAGCTTCGTGATGGTCGGCATGGCCACGCTGTTCGGCACGCCGCTGGGCATCCTGGCGGGCATCTACCTGGCCGAGTATGGCAAGAGCTCGCCGCTGGCCAGCCTTATCCGTTTTATCAACGACATCCTGCTGTCGGCGCCGTCGATCGTGATCGGCCTGTTCGTCTACGCGCTGGTGGTGACCCGCATGGGCCACTTCTCGGGCTGGGCCGGCATCTGCGCGCTGGCGCTGCTGCAGGTGCCGATCGTGGTGCGCACCACCGAGAACATGCTGAACCTGGTACCCAACGCGCTGCGCGAGGCCGCGTTCGCGCTCGGCACGCCCAAGTGGAAGATGGTGCTGTCGATCACGGTGAAGTCATCGTACGCGGGGATTTTGACCGGCGTATTGCTGGCGGTGGCCCGTATCGCCGGCGAAACCGCGCCGCTGCTGTTCACCGCGCTGTCCAACCAGTTCTGGACCAGCGACCTGAACAAGCCGATGGCCAACCTGCCGGTGACGATCTTCCGCTTTGCCATGAGCCCGTTCACCGAATGGCAGCAACTGGCCTGGGCGGGCGTGTTCCTGATTACGATCGGCGTGCTGGCCCTGAATATCCTGGCGCGCATCCTGTTCAAGAAATAAGCGGCGCGCCCGTCATCCGGACCGCCCCAAGACTGCAAGCGAGAAAACGCAATGACCTCTACCGTCATCGACATTCCCGATTCGGTTCGCGCCAAGATCGACGTGCGCAACCTGAACTTCTACTACGGCCAGTTCCATGCCCTGAAGAACATCAACATGTCGATCCCGGACCGCAAGGTCACGGCCTTCATCGGACCGTCGGGATGCGGCAAGTCGACCCTGCTGCGTACCTTCAACAAGATGTACGCGCTCTATCCCGAGCAGCGCGCCGAGGGCGAGATCAACATGGACGGCGACAACCTGCTGACCGCCAAGCAGGACATCGCGCTGCTGCGCGCCAAGGTCGGCATGGTGTTCCAGAAGCCGACGCCGTTCCCGATGTCGATCTATGACAACATCGCCTTCGGCGTGCGCCTGTTCGAGAAGCTCTCGCGCTCGGAAATGGACGACCGAGTGGAATGGGCGCTGACCAAGGCGGCGCTGTGGAACGAGGCCAAGGACAAGCTGCACCAGTCGGGCTATGGCCTGTCCGGCGGCCAGCAGCAGCGCCTGTGCATCGCGCGCGGCATCGCCATCCGCCCCGAAGTGCTGCTGCTTGACGAGCCGTGCTCCGCGCTGGATCCGATTTCCACCGGCCGCATCGAAGAGCTGATCGCCGAGCTGAAGGACGAGTACACCGTGGTGATCGTCACGCACAACATGCAGCAGGCGGCGCGCTGCTCGGACTACACCGCCTACATGTACCTGGGCGAACTGATCGAGTTCGGCGAGACCGAGAAGATCTTCATCAAGCCGCACCGCAAGGAAACGGAAGACTACATCACCGGCCGCTTCGGCTGACAGGCAGGGCAGGGACTAGCATATCCATAAGCGCCCAGGAGAATCCCATGACTGACAAGCACCTGTCGACCCAGTTCGACGCAGACCTCAACGCCATCAACACCAAGCTGCTGCAGATGGGCGGGCTGGTGGAGTCGCAGATCGAGCTGGCCATGCGTGCGCTGACCGACTTCGACGCCGAGATCGCCGACCAGGTGATCGCCCGGGAGATCCAGCTCAATGCGCTGGAAGTCGAGATCGACGCCGATTGCGGCAACATCATCGCGCGGCGCCAGCCGACCGCGCGCGACCTGCGCCTGGTGATGGCCATCTCCAAGACCATCACCAACCTGGAGCGCGCCGGCGACGAGGCGGAGAAGATCGCCAAGCGCACCAAGCACATCATGGAAGATGCGTCGGCGCACAGCATCAACTACGCCGAGGTCAAGCTCTCGGGTGAGATGGCGATCGCGTTGCTGCGCCAGGCGCTCGATGCCTTTGCGCGCCTGGACACGGTCGCGGCGGCGCGCATCGTCAAGGACGACAAGGCCATCGACGAAGAATTCCGCGGCTTCGTGCGCAAGCTGATCACGTACATGATGGAAGACCCGCGCACGATTTCGGTTGCGCTGGATTTCCTGTTCATCGCCAAGGCCGTCGAGCGCATCGGCGATCATGCCAAGAACATCGCGGAATTTATCATTTACATTGTAAAGGGGACGGACGTCCGCCATGTCTCGCGCGAGGACATGGAGCGCGAAGCGCTGAGCTGAGGTCAGCCGCCCACGGAGAACCATACACATGCCAAGCAGTATTCTCGTTGTCGAAGACGAACCGGCGATCGCCGAACTGATCGCCGTGAACCTGCAGCACGCGGGGCATTATCCGATCCGGGCCTATAACGCCGAGCAGGCGCTGTCGCTGATGAGCGATGTGCTGCCCGACCTGGTGCTGCTCGACTGGATGCTACCGGGCAAGTCAGGCGCGAACTTCGCCAAGGAGTTGCGCGCCAACGACCGCACCCGCCAGATCCCCATCATCATGCTGACCGCGCGCGGCGAGGAGCAGGACAAGGTGATGGGGCTCGAAGCCGGTGCCGACGACTACGTCACCAAGCCGTTCTCGCCCAAGGAACTGCTGGCGCGGATCAAGGCCGTGCTGCGCCGTCGCGCGCCGCAGCTGACCGACGACGTGGTGGCGATCAACGGGCTGCGGCTCGACCCGGCCACGCATCGCGTGACCGGCCAGGACGAGAGCGGCCCGATCAAGCTGGACCTGGGTCCGACCGAGTTCCGGCTGCTGCACTTCCTGATGACGCACCCGGAGCGCGTGCACAGCCGTTCGCAATTACTCGACCAGGTCTGGGGCGACCATGTCTTTGTCGAGGAACGCACCGTCGACGTCCATATCAAGCGCCTGCGCGCCGCGCTGACGCCCGGCGGCTACAGCAACATGATCGAAACCGTGCGTGGCAGCGGCTACCGGCTGGCGCGCACCCCTGGCGCCTGAGCCGCCGCACGGGTCTCGAGCCGCTGGCGGGGCGCGGCGAAATCATGGCACACTCCGTCGCAACCCTGCAGGCAGCCGTTTGCGCGGCTGCCTGCGAGCCTGAACCCTGCGCATGAATGTCATCTGGGCCCGTTCCGCGGCCATCCTGATCAGCCTGCTGGTGCTGTGCGCCGGCGTCTACCTGGTCGCCGGCCCGGTGCCGGCGCTGGCGCTGGCCTGCGTGTCGCTGCTCGGTCTTTTGTTCTACTACCTGTACCAGATCAACCGGCTGTGGAAGGTGCTGGACGCGCCCGTCTACGGCGAGATCCCCAGCGCGCTCGGCCTGTGGGGCGAGGTGTATTACCGCCTGCACCGGCTGGTCAAGCGCTGGCGCACCCAGGTGCTGCAGGTGGAGCAGCAGCACACCCGCTTTATCCAGGCGATCCAGGCCTCGCCCAACGGTGTGCTGATGCTCGATGACGCCGACCAGATCGAGTGGTGCAACGACGTCGCCGAGCAGCATTTCGGCCTGAACGCGCGGCGCGATGTGCGCCAGCGCATTACCCACCTGATCCGCCGGCCGGAGTTTGTCCACTACCTGACGCGGCAGCAGTTCGACGACCCGCTGGTGATGCGCGACATGGGCGAGCACAAGCACAGCGCGATCGCGGTGCAGATCCTGCCGTATGGCGACAACCGCAAGCTGGTGATTACGCAGGACATCACCAAGCTGGAAAACACCGAGGCGATGCGGCGCGACTTCGTCGCCAATGTCTCGCACGAGCTGAAGACCCCGCTGACCGTGATGACCGGCTTCCTCGAGACCGTGCGCGACCTGCCGGTGTCGGAGGAGGACCGCCGCCGCTACATCGACATGATGCTGGCGCAGTCGGTGCGCATGCAGAGCATCGTCGAAGACCTGCTGGCGCTGGCCAAGCTGGAAAGCGACGCGCAGCCGCCGGGCCACGACGTGGTGCCGGTCCGCGCCATGGTGGCGCACCTGAGGCACGATGCCGAGGCGCTGTCGCAGGGCCGGCACCACGTCGCCGCCGAGATCGATCCCACCGTGGGCATGCGCGGCGCTGAGACCGAGCTGATGTCGGCGCTGGGCAACCTGGTGTCGAACGCCGTGCGCTACACGCCGGAGGGCGGGCGCATCACCATGCGGCTGGCCTGGGAAGACGGCCACGCGGTGTTCTCGGTGGCCGATACCGGCCTGGGCATCGCTGCCGAGCATATTCCCCGGCTGACCGAACGCTTCTACCGCGTCGACCGCAGCCGCTCGCGCGACACCGGGGGCACCGGCCTTGGGCTGGCCATCGTCAAGCATGTGCTGTCGCGCCACCATGCCGAACTGCGCGTCACCAGCGAGGAGGGCCGGGGCAGCGTGTTCCGCGTGGTGTTCCCGCTGGAGCGCAGCCTGCGCTCCGCTGCCGCAAGCGCGGACAGCCCGGCGCCGAGCGCGGGTCCGACGGTAACGCCCCAGGCACCGGACCATTCCCGGCGCGCAGCCTGATCTCAAAGAAAAACCCCGCCGCGGCGGGGTTTCTCTTGCTCGCGGCGCGCGTTCAGGGCGTACCGCCAAACATCACCAGCATATCGTTCTGGCTGACATGCGGATGCTTGGAACGCGTCTGGCTGCGCACGTAATTGCCGTCCGACTGCATGATCCACGCGGAGGCATTGTCGCGCAGGTGGACCTGCAGGCTCTCCTTGATGACGCGCGCCTTCAGCGCCTTGTCCAGCACCGGGAACGCGACTTCCACGCGGCGGAACAGGTTGCGGTCCATCCAGTCGGCGCTGGACAGGTAGAGCACCTCTTCGCCGGCGGCGTGGAAGTAATAGACGCGATGGTGTTCGAGAAATCGCCCGATGATCGAGCGCACCGAGATGTTCTCGGACATGCCCGGCACGCCCGGCATCAGCGCGCACACGCCGCGCACGATCAGGTCGATCTTCACGCCGGCGCGCGAGGCCTTGTACAACTCGTCGATGATCGACGGTTCCAGCAGCGCGTTCATCTTGGCGATGATGCGTGCCGGCTTGCCCGCGCGCGCGTTGCGGGCCTCGGCGCGGATATGGTCGACCAGGTTGCTCTGCATGGTGAACGGCGACTGCCACAGGTGGTTCAGCCGGATCGTGCCGGCGGTGCCGGTCAGCAGCTGGAACACATGGTGCACGTCTTCGCAGATGGCCTCGTCGGCGGTCAGCAGTCCGAAGTCGGTATAGAGCCGGGCGGTGCGGGGGTGGTAGTTGCCGGTGCCCAGGTGGGCGTAGCGGCGCAGCTTGACCTGCTTGGCCTTGGGCCCGGTGGGCTCGCGCCGCACGATCAGCAGCATCTTGGCGTGGCACTTGTGGCCGACCACGCCGTAGATCACGTGCGCGCCGGCGGATTCCAGCCGCTCGGCCCAGTTGATATTGGTTTCCTCGTCGAAGCGCGCCAGCAGCTCCACCACCACTGTCACCTCCTTGCCGTTGCGCGCCGCGGTCATCAGCGCTTCCATCACCAGCGATTCGTTGCCGGTGCGGTAGACGGTCTGCTTGATTGCCACCACGTTGGGGTCGGCCGCGGCCAGCTGCAGCAGGTCGAGCACCGAACTGAAGCTCTCGTACGGATGGTGCAGCAGCACGTCCTGCTGGCGCATCACGTCGAACATCGACGCGCCGCCGGAAAAGGCCTTGACCGGCGCCGGTACATACGGCGCGAACTTGAGCCCGGGCCGGTCGACCATGTCGGGAATCTGCATCAGCCGCACCAGGTTCACCGGGCCGGAGACGCGGTACAGATCCTGTTCGGCCAGTCCGGATTCCAGCAGCAGCCGGCGCGCCAGCGCCGCCGGCGTATCCGACGAGATTTCCAGCCGCACCGTGTCGCCGAAATGGCGCGCGGGCAGTTCGCCCTGCAGCGCTTCGCGCAAATCGGTGATGTCGTCTTCCGAAACGAACAGGTCCGAGTTGCGCGTGACGCGGAACTGGTAGCAGCCATGCACGGTGATGGCGGGGAACAGCTCGTGCACGAAGCCCTGCATGAACGACGACAGCATGACAAAGCCGTACGGATAGCCCGACAGCTTCTCCGGCATCTTCACCACGCGCGGCAGCGCGCGCGGAGCCTGCACGATGGCGAGATCGGCGTCGCGCCCGAAGGCGTCCTTGCCGGACAGCTCCACCACGAAGTTCAGGCTCTTGTTGAGCACGCGCGGGAAGGGGTGGGCCGGGTCCAGGGCGATGGGGGTCAGCACCGGCGCCAGCTCGCGCTGGAAGAACTCTCGCGCCCACTCGCGCTGGGCGTCGGTCCAGGTGGTGGTCAGGTGGAAAAAGACCCCTTCTTTTTCAAGTAGTGGAAAAATGGTGTTCTGCAGCATGTCATACTGCGAGGCCACAAGCCGTTGCGTGCGCTCGGTGACAAGCTGGTAGGTCTGCTGGAACGAAAGGCCATCCGGCGTCAGTCCCGAGGCATTGTCGCGCATCTGTTCCTTCAGGCCCGCCATGCGGATTTCAAAGAACTCGTCCAGGTTGCTGGACACGATGCAGATGAACTTGAGCCGTTCCAGCAGGGGGACTTTCGGGTCCGCGGCTTGCGCCAGCACGCGGGCATTGAATTCCAGGATGCCCAGTTCGCGATTGAGCAGCGTACTGGACGGAGTCGTCGACATGGTCATGACCTTCTTTTGGTAATGTGGCGACTTTTTCATAGAATCGTGTCACTTTCATGACAGTTTGATTTTGTCATGATGCGGACATGACCACGACATATTTTCTCCGGGCCCGAATCGCGGCAGGCCCAGGCACCAGCGTGTCCCTGCCGTGCTTCGCAACGCCAATGCGAACCTGCCCTCCAAGCACACGATGAACAACACTCCACGCCTGCTGGCCGCCGTCGACATGGGCTCGAACAGCTTCCGCCTGATGATCGGGCGGGTGGACGAGACCCCGACGGCCAATGGCCCGGCCAGCCAGATCTTCCAGGTCGACGCGCTGCGCGAGCCGGTGCGGCTGGCAGCCGGGCTGACCCCTGACAAATACCTGGACCAGCCTGCGCGGCGGCGCGGCATCGATGCGCTGCGGCGCTTCGGCGATCGCCTGCGCGAGTTCGCGCCGGGACAGGTGCGCGCGGTTGCCACCAATACGCTGCGGGTCGCAAAGAACGCGTCCGAGTTCCTGATCGAGGCCGAGGGGGCCTTGGGCTTTCCGATCGAAGTGATCGCCGGACGCGAGGAAGCGCGGCTGATCTACCTGGGCGCCTCGCACGATGCGCCGGCCTGCCAGGGCAACCGCCTGGTGGTCGATATCGGCGGCGGCTCGACCGAATTCATCATCGGCAACGGCTACCAGTCCAGGCTGATGGAAAGCCTGTATATCGGCTGCGTGTCGCACAGCCGCCAGTTCTTCCCCAGCGGCAATGTCGACGACTACGCGATGAAGCAGGCCGAACTGGCGGCGCGCCGCGAAATCCAGGTGCTGGTGCGCCAGTATCGTGCCGCGGGCTGGGAGCAGGCGGTGGGCTCGTCGGGCACCGCGCGCGCGCTGGCCGAGTTGATCGAACTCAACGGCATGAACGACAGCAATGCCGAGCACGGCATCACGCGTGAAGGGCTGGAGCGCCTGAAGCGTGCGCTGATCAAGGCCGAGAACACCAATCGCGTCAAGCTGACCGGGCTCAAGCCGGACCGCATTCCGGTGCTGCCGGGGGGCTTGTCGATCATGCTGGGCGTGTTCGCCGAACTCGATATCGAGCGCATGGACGTGACCGACGGCGCGCTGCGGCTGGGCGTGCTGTACGACCTGCTCGGACGCAGCCACCATGAGGACATGCGCACGGTTACGGTGGATCAGTTCATGCGCCGCTATGGTGTCGACCGCGCGCAGGCCAGCCGCGTGCGGCGCACCGCGCAGGCCCTGCTGTCCCAGTTCCCGGACCCGGCCAACGAACGGCGCGAGGACAACCTCGCGCTGCTCGGCTGGGCCGCCAGCCTGCACGAAATCGGCATGTCAATCTCACATAGCGGCTACCACAAGCATTCCGCCTATATCGCTACGCATGCCGACATGCCGGGCTTTTCCAAGACCGACCAGGCGCGGCTGGCGACGCTGCTGCTGGGTCATGCAGGCAAGCTGGGCAAGCTCTCGGGCAGCGGCAAGTTCGTCGACTGGCGCATGCTGTTCAGCCTGCGCCTGGCCTTTGTGCTGTGCCGGCGCCGCTCGGACGTGGCGCTGCCGGACATCCGCGTCACGCAGTTGGCCGAAGCGCTGGACGAAGGCTTCACCGTGCGCTTGCCGAAGGCGTGGATCGACGCCAATCCGTTGATCGAATACAGCCTGGCGCAGGAAGCCGACGAATGGCAGCGCATCGGCAAGCGCTACAAGGTGGTCTACGACTGACAGGGCAGGGGGGCGGCCGGCCGCCGATGCGGCGGCCGTGACCGGAAGGGCTTCCTGGCGGGGACGCCGCTCAGGCGGCGTTGTTCAGGCCCAGGAAGTGGCGGGCGTAGCGCGGGTTCATGTCGTTCACGCGCAGCAGCGTGAGAAAGTCCGCCACGTTGAAGTCCGGGTCCCACGCGGGCTGGCCGCAGATCTTCGCGCCTAGGCGCAGGTAGCCCTTGATCAGCGCGGGCGGCTCGACCGCCAACTGCTGGTTCAGGTCTTCCACCGGCAGCGGCAGGCGCGGGAAGGCGTGGTACTCGATCGGCGCGAGCGAGCGCTCGGTGAACAACCGGTGCAGGCTGGCCGCGTAGTGGCCGCCGTCGCTCATCGGTACGCTGGCGCAGCCCAGCATCGACTCGATGCCCCAGCGCTGCAGGTACTCGCCCAGCCCGCCCCATAGCGCCATGATGACGCTGCCGGAGCGGTAGTCGCGGTGCACGCACGAGCGGCCCAGTTCCAGCATCTTGGGGCGCAGGTGCGACAGGCGCACCAGGTCGAATTCCGATTCGGCGTACAGGCAGCCCAGGCGCTTGGCCTGGTGCGGCGGCAGCACCCGGTAGGTGCCGACCACGCGCAGCGTGGCCAGGTCGCGCACGATCAGGTGGTCGCAATAGGCATCGAACATGTCGATGTCCAGTTCCGGCACCGACGAGGTCAGGCGCGCGTCCATTTCCTCGGCGAAGACCTTGTAGCGCAGGCGCTGGGCCTCGACTACTTCATCCTGGTGGCGCGCCCACGCCACGCTGAGAACAGGCGACTCATGTGCCGGTGTATCCGATGGGCGATGAAGACGCCTCCGCGCCGTCTGGCCGCCGAGGCCATTGGGCAGAGCGTCGAAGAGCGGCTGGGTAGGCGTCGGCAGATCTCGCATCAGTATGTCCTTTTGGTGACGAAACTGTTGCGATGCAATGTAGTGAGGGCCGGTGACAATGCCGTGACCCGGCGATGACGGTTGCGTGACTTCGACAGCCAGCTCCGTCCGGGAAGCCTCAAGAGGCACCCTTGGGCGGATGCCGCACCCCTACCGGACTTAGAGGAATTCGGGGTTGATGACCGCGCGCAGCACCGTCTGGGCTTCGCTTTCGCGTGTACGGCCGGTCAGCCACCAGACGCCACCCTTGCGCACGCTCCAGTCCATTTCGGTGCCCGCCAGCAGCAGGCTGGCGACGCGGCCGATCCAGGGCTGATGGCCGACCACCACCACGTGTTCTGGGCGCTCCGGCCAATCGACCGCGGCGAGCACGGCGCTGACGTCGGCGCCGGGGGCCAGCGCATCCAGGATTTGCGCATCGCCGGTCAGTGCCGCCGCCGTTTCGCGGGCGCGCACGGCGGGGCTGCACAGAATGCGGGTATCGGCGGGCAGGTGGGCCCGCAGCCATTTGGCCGAGGCCTCCGCCTGCTTGCGGCCGCGGCGCGTCAGCGGGCGCTGCAGATCGGCATGGCGGCTAAGGCTGAGGGCGTCGGGAAGGTCTTCGGCTTCGGCATGGCGCCACAGGATCAGGTTCATGTCGGACGGGGCAATGAGCGTGCTTCGAGTATGGTGAAGCGGCCCGACCGGCGCAAGCGCGGCGCAAACAAAAGCGGGCTGCCCGGTCAGGGCAGCCCGCAAGTGTCTCCGGGCGCGGTGTCAGCGGCATGACAGCGCGTCGGCGCAATACAGCGGCGGCGCCGATGGCAATGCGTTGCCATCGGCGCCGTCGGGAAACTCAGGACTTGTGGCGGAAGTTGATGCGCCCCTTGGTCAGGTCGTAGGGCGACATTTCCAGGGTTACGCGGTCGCCGGCCAGGATGCGGATGCGGTGCTTCTGCATCTTGCCCGAAGCGTATGCCCAGATTTCAACGCCGTTTTCCAGCGTGACTCGATAGCGGTTGTCAGGCAGGGCTTCCGACACCACGCCGCCAAATTCAATGAGTTCTTCCTTAGCCAATCTGTCTTCCTTTTCGGCAGCCCGCGAAGGCTGCATGGTTACGTTTCAAAAATTCTGTTCGATACGCCCGCCACTGCGCCCAATCGCAGCACCTTGCGCCGATATGGCCAATCGCGCCTGAGGCGGTCGGGGCAGGGCGCGCATGCTGCCGGCTGGCGCCTGCGGGACCGGTTCAGTCGGCGGCATCAGCGGTGTCGCCCTGCGGGCGCGGATTGCGTGGGCGAAAACCTGGTCGCTGACAGCCGGAGAGGCCGTATGCTACGTGGAGCAGGCGGGCAGGTGTACCCGGTGGTTCGCCAGTTCGGTGTCGTCGCGGATGGCCCGCGCCGGCGGCTGCTGTTCGCTCGCAGGAGCGCGCTGGTGAGAACGCCCGGTTACAGGGATGCTCGGACACCCCGGGGGCTACTCCGACATTGTATCACGTACGCGGATGCAGCATTGCCGGCGAGTCGGTTGCACCTGCCTGGCTCTTGCCGCAATAAAATGACGATAAAGTCGCAAATCGTGTTGCGGTCCGCTTGGTATTTGTTCCATATGAGCTAGAACTAACGCGTACGGCCGTGCCGGGCCGGATCTCGCAAGGAGACTGCCATGGAACTTCATCTGGAATCGCACCGCTATGTCCGCTGCCGTCCCGACTGGCGCGCCGCGGTCCTGGCGGGGCTGATTGCGGGCGCGGTCTACATGGTGCTGGAGCTGCTGACCGCGCGCTTTCTGCTGTACCAGGGCGCCTGGGGCACCGTGAAGATGGTTGCCGCCATCATCCTGGGCCGTGAGGCGCTGTCGGCCGATGCCTTCAGCTGGACCATCGTGCTGGCCGCGGGCACGGTGCATTTTGCCTTGTCGATCATCCTGGCGGCGGTGCTGGCGCTGATCCTGTCGTCGTTCCGGCTCGACTCCAGCCTGGGCCTGGCCTCGGTGGTCGGGATCGTATTCGGCGTGGTGGTGTACCTGGTCAACTTCTATGTGCTCGGGCGCTATATGAACTGGTTCGACGAGGCGCGCGGCTGGGAGAGCCTGTTCGCGCACGCGCTGTTCGGACTGGTCGCTGCCGACGTGTACTGCAACCTGGAACGGCGGCGCGGCGGGACGGAGGCGCTGCCCCCCGCCTGAACCGTTTAGCCCATCTGGTTGATATGACGATTAACGCGCTCGCACTACGCTAGAGGCACACCACCATGACGGCTGGCTGGCACGCCTGCGCACAGCCACACCGGAGTGCCCATGCGGGTCGCAATCGTCAGTACCGAAACCACCGGGTTCACGCCAGCCGACGAGCCCGTCAGCATCGGCTTGCTGCTGGTCGAGGTGTCGCCGCGCGCCGGCGGCCTGGTGCGCGAAGTGGCGGAGTACTACGGTTCGCAGGAGCCGACCGTGCCGATCAGCGCGGCCGCCACCGATACCCACGGCCTGACCGTCGACATGCTGCGCGGGCGCTGCTTCGACCTCGGCGCCATCCGCGCCATCGTCGACGATGCCGAGGTGCTGGTGGCCCACGGCGCGGCCTTCAATGCCAGGATGCTGGAGAAAGTGCTGCCCGGCATCCAGCACAAGCGCTGGCGCTGCTCGGTGCGGCAGGTGCGCTGGTCCCAGTATTTCCACGCCGCCAACCACAAGCTCGATACGCTGTGCGAGCAACTGCATATCTTCCGTCCCCGGCCGCAAGTGGCTTTGGATGACTGTCTGGCGCTGTCCAAGCTGCTGTTCCGGCCGATCGGCGCCCCCCAGCAGGCGACGCCGATGGCCTTCCTGCTGGCCGAAGCCGATTTCGCGATGAGCGCCGCCCCGCACACCGGCAGCGCGCCGGGTCCACCGCCCTTGGCGCCGCCGCCGCCGGAGGTCGCGTCTTCATGGGCGCCGCAAGTCGAAGCCAGCCAGCATGGCCCCGGGCGGGGTCTGGTGATGGCGGCCGTGATCCTGATGCTGTGCGCCGGCGCCGTGATCTGGCCGGACTTGTTCCCGTGGTGACAGGAGGGTGCAAGCGCCGCATGCCGCACGGCATGACGTAGCTGCGCGGCGCAGGCGCGCCGGAAAAAGAAAAACGGCCCGGATCTCCCGATCCAGGCCGTTGTTTCCGTTGGGTATTTCTGGTCGGAGCGATAGGATTCGAACCTACGACCCTCTGATCCCAAATCAGATGCGCTACCAGGCTGCGCTACGCTCCGAAGCCGGCCATTGTAGCCGCGTCGGCGAGCCCCGGTCAATGTGCGTCGATGCCGGCGGGTTCGGGCCGCCCGGGCATGCGGCGATGCTCCCCCTTCCGGCGGGGGCGCTTTGTCTTGACTTGGGTTTGCGCGCTGCGATAATCCGCACACCGCCCCAGTCCGACCGGCGTGCTGTTGGGAACGCCCGGTTTTGCGTAGTTCCTTCCGGACTGACCTGATCACCACGACAAGAACGGCGCTCCCCGCCCTGGGCGAGCGGCTCGGTCGCTGCTTCGCCAAAAGGCGGCACGGGCGGCCTGAAACAGGCAATGCGGCATTCGATAACAACGATCCGGCACAGGATCGGCAAAGAAGCAGGGAAGCGCGGCGGCACGCGGAGCGCCGCGGCTTGCCTTGGACGGGAATAAAGATGTTTCAGTCGCACGTGGTTGTGCTCATCGCGGGGCTGTTTGCCTTGCAGATGGCAGTGGTTTGCGTGGTGTTGCGCCGCTCGTCGGGCATGGAGCGCAGCGGCCTGACATCCTGGGCGCTGGGCAGCGTGCTGGCGGCTTTTGCCGCGGCGCTGGCGGCGGTGCAGGCATTGCGGCCGATGTGGCTGGTGCCGGAGTCGACCGACCTGGCGCTGCTCGCGGCGCTTTCGGTGATGGCGGTGGGTGCCCGGCACTTTGCGCAGCGGCCGGGCCGTGCCGCCGGCTTGCTGGGGCTGAACCTGGCGGCCGCGGCAGCGGTGGCCTGGGGCGACCTGGCGCCGCGCTACCTCGCCACGGCGGCGGCGCTGCCCGATCTGGCGCCGGTCCTGAGCGCCTGCCATATCGTGCTGCTGCTGGATCTCGCGCGCAGCGTGGTGCCGGCGGTGCCGGCCACGCGCGGCACCGGCCGGCTGGCGGCGTGGTCGCTGGCGGCGATCGTGATCGCCGCCGCGGCCATCAATGCCTGGACCGTGCTGCGGCCGCTGGCGGCAATGGCGCAGGGCGGCGCCTGGCCGCGGCCAATGCCGTGGGACGGCGAACTGGCCGTGTTCAACGTCTTTGCGCTGGTCGGGGTGTCGGTGAGCTTTGCACTGATGGCGCACGACCGGCTGCGCCGCATGCTTGAGCGGCGCGCGCGCCACGACGACCTGACCGATGTGCTGCTGCGCGGCGCCTTCTGGGAGGAACTGGAGGCCGCCTGCCTGCAGGCCGAGCGGCTGCGCAAGCCGATGACGGTCGCGTTTGTCGATCTCGATCACTTCAAGGCCATCAATGATGTCTATGGCCACCTGGCTGGCGACAGCGTGCTGCGGCACTTTGCCGGCCTGCTGCGCAAGACGCTCGGCCACGGCGACCTGGCCGGGCGCCTGGGTGGCGAGGAATTCGCCATCGTGATGCCGGATACCGCGCTGGAGACCGGGCGGCTTGCGTGCCTGCGGCTTGCCACGGCGGTGCGCGCCACGCCGTGCCCGTCCGAGCCCGATCCGATTGCCTATACCGTCAGCATCGGCGTGGCCGCGCGCCAGCCCGGCGAGGGTGCCGATGCGCTGATGCGCCGGGCAGATCGCGCGCTGTATGACGCCAAGCTGAAGGGGCGCAACTGCGTGTCGCTGCACCCGGCCGGCGGCGATGCCGCGGAATCGGCCTCCGACTCCGCCGGCGCCGGCCGCTACGTCACGCGCGGTCAGCCCCGCGCCGCGTCCTGAGGCGCATCGCTTGTCACCGCGGCCGGGCGCTGCGGTAGAATGCACGCCTTCGCGTCCTTAGCTCAGTTGGATAGAGCACTCGCCTTCTAAGCGAGCGGTCAGAGGTTCGAATCCTCTAGGACGCGCCAAAGCCCAGTGATTCGGGTCGCCGAATCGTCCCGGGTCCAGTCCCTGCCGCTTCGCCGACATCATCCGGCGCCATCCTGCGGTCCCATGGGTTGTCCAAGGCTAGTCCGGCTATAGCGCAACGCATGCAGGCCATGTAGCGATAGGCATACCTTTTGAGGTTGTCCGGGCCTCACCCCTCATCTAGACTGGATTTCATCCGTCCAAGCGGTCAGTACTTAACCTGACCTGCCGAATGCGCGGCGGCGAGGTTGCCGGTCCTGGGTCTTGGCGATGATCTGCAGGGAGACAAGCGATGATGCCTACGCCAACTTCGGAGCGCATGCTGTCGCGCGGACTACTCGATGTGCTGATCCGCGCGGGGCTGATTGCGGTGCTGGCGATCTTCTGCTTCCAGATATTCCGGCCCTTTCTCGACCTCATTGTCTGGTCGGTAATCCTGGCCGTGACCATCTATCCGCTGCAGGTCAGGCTCAGGGGCAAGCTGGGCAACAAGGACGGGCGCGCCGCCACGCTGATCGTCCTGGCCGCGATTGCCATCATCGCGCTGCCGGCATACCTGCTGGGCGCCGCCATGGTCGACTCGGTGGCCAGCGCCATGGCCATGGTCAAGAAAGAAGGCTTGCATATTCCGCCACCGGCCGAGTCGGTTGCCAGCTGGCCGCTGGTGGGCCAGCGCCTGTACGACGTCTGGCTGCAGGCCGCCTCCGACCTGACTGGCGTGATCCAGACCCACGCGCCCCAGGTCCGGGAAATCAGCCTGGCCGTGCTCGCCGCCGCCGCCGGCATCGGCAAGGGGCTGCTGATATTCGTCTTCGCCCTGATCATCGGGGGCATCTTCATGGCCTACGGCGAGGCCGGCAACCGCAGCGCCGTGCAGATTGCCGCGCGTGTCTTTGGCCCGGAGCGGGGCCAGCGCATCGCTTCGCTGTGCACGGCGACCATTCGCGCGGTGGCCCAGGGCGTGGTCGGCATCGCCTTTATCCAGATGCTGCTGGTCGGCGTTGCCTTCGTGGTCAAGGGTGTCCCGGCCGCGGGCGTGCTGGCGTTGGTGGTGCTGCTGCTGGGCATCGCGCAGTTGCCGGCCACGCTGATCACCGTGCCGGTGATCATCTATGTCTTTGCCAGCGAAGGGGCCAGCGTGGCCACCATCGTCTTCGCCATCTATGTGTTCGTGGCCGGGCTGGCCGATAACGTGCTCAAGCCGCTGTTGCTCGGGCGGGGCGTCGATGTGCCGATGCCGGTGGTATTGATCGGTGCGCTGGGCGGGATGGTGACCGGCGGCGTGATCGGCCTGTTCATTGGCCCAGTGGTGCTGGCGGTCGGCTACCAGCTGTTCTGGCAATGGGTGGAAGATCCGCCGCCGCAGACCGGGCCTGGCAGCCAGCAACAGACCTGAAGCCATCCGGGCCGCCCATGACGCGCCGGCACCGTCCTCTGCGCGCATTGCTGGCCGCCGCCTGCTGCGTGGGGGGCTGCGCGCGCCTCGGGCCGGATTTCCAGCCACAGCTGGAACCGTGGACACAGCAGTGGCGCAGCCCGGCGCTCGAGCAGGCGACGGCGCAGCGAGCCCTGCCCGACATCCGCGAGTGGTGGCAGGTCTTCGGTGACCCGGCACTCGAGCGCCTGATCGCCGAAGCCGATGCGCACAATGCCAGCCTGAAGATTGCCGGCCTGCGCGTGATGGAAGCGCGCGCCCAGCTGGGCATTGCCCAGAGCGGGCGATTCCCCCAACTGCAGCAGGCCAGTGCCGATGTCTTGTACACGGATCGCCGGCAGGCCGGCGGCCGCAATCCTCAGAACAACCGCTTCTGGCAATACAGCGCAGGCTTCGATATCGGTTGGGAGCTAAATTTCTGGGGGCGCTTCAGCCGCGCCATCGAGTCCGCCGATGCCGCCTACTTTGCGGCCCGCGCCAACCGCGAGGATGTGCTGGTGCTGCTGCGCGCCCAGGTGGCGGAGACCTACTTTGCCTTGCGCACGGCCGAGGCACGCCTGCGCATCGCCCGCGACAACGCGGCGCTGCAGCGGCGCAGCCTTGAAATCACCGAGCGGCTGTTCAAGAGCGGCGAGACCGACGAGCTCGACCTGCAGCAAGCCAAGACCCAATACCTTGGCACCCTGAGCACCATCCCCGAGTTCGAAAGCCAGATCACGCGCACCCGCAATGCCCTGGCGGTGCTGGTGGGCCGCCCGCCGGGGCCGTTGCCGGAGTTGCCGGAACTGTCCGGCAACGAAGGCCTGATGCCGCTGATCGATCGCGCAGTGCTGCAGGACGTGCCTGCCAGCCTGCTGCAGCGCCGGCCGGATATCCGCGCCGCCGAGCTGCAGATCGCCGCGCAATCGGCGCTGATCGGTGTGGCCGAGGCCGATCTCTATCCGTCGCTGACGCTGCTGGGCAGCATTGTCTGGTCCGCCAGCACACTGGCGGGCACGCCCAACAGCCTTGCGCTGGTCGGCGGGCCGAGCCTGCGCTGGAATGTCTTCGACTATGGTCGCATCAAGAACACCGTGCGCGTGCAGGACGCCCGGCTGCAGCAGTTGATCATCGCCTACCAGGATGCCGTGCGACAGGCGGCGCGCGAAGCCGACGACGCCGCGAGCGCGCTGATCAAGGCGCTGGAGCGCGAGCAGATCCTGCGCGACAGCGCGCTGGCCGCGAGGCGTTCGCTGACGCTGGCCAACGCGCTTTACCGCGAGGGCTACTCGGACTTCCAGCGCGTGCTGGATGCGCAGCGCGCGCTGGCGGCCCAGCAGGATGCCTACGTGGTCAACCGCAGCAATGCCGTCAGCGACCTGATCGCCGTGTACAAGGCGCTCGGCGGTGGCTGGTCCAGCGAACAGCCGCTGCTCGACCCCGCCACGCGCGAGCAGATGCGGCAACGTACTGACTGGGGAACCCTGCTCGACGAGCCCGGGCCCGCGCAGGTTTCCCCGTCAGGCAACGGTAACCCCTGAGCAAGTGCCGATGAACGACAGCCCGCAGCCCTCCGCAGAGCCGACGGTTACGCCCACTCCCGCACCCGCCTCCGCGCCAGTGCCGCCTGCACCCCCAGCGCCGCCGGCGTCCGCGGCCGACACTTCAAGGAAGGGCGTGCGCTGGGTGCTGTTGCTGATAGTGATCAGTCTCGCCTGGTACCTGCTGGCCGACCGCCTGACCCCATACACGCAACAGGCGCGGGTGCAGGCCTTCGTGGTGCCGGTGGCCGCGGAAGTGTCCGGACGCGTGACCAAGGTGCATGTGCGCAACAACCAGGACGTTGCGGCGGGCACGGTGCTGTTCGAGGTGGATCCGCAGCAATACCGCATCGCGGTGGACCGCGCCCGCGCCGAGCTGGAGTCGACGCGCCGGCAGATCGGGGCCAGCACGGCTGGCATCGAGTCGGCGCAGGCATCTCTGCGCGCGGCCCGTGCCAACGAAGTCAAGGCGCGGCAGGATAGCGAGCGTCTGGAGCGGCTGTACCGGGAGGACCCGGGCACCATTTCGCTGCGGCGCCTTGAGGTGGCGCGGGCCAGCCTGGAGCAGGCCGTCAGCCAGGTCGCCGCCGCCAGGGCCGAGGTCCAGCGTGCGCGCGAGCAGGAGGGGGGGAGCGACGCAGACAACGCCAAGCTGCGCAGCGCCGCCTCGGCGCTGGAAAAGGCCGAACTGGACCTGGCCAATACGCAGGTGCGGGCGCGCGCCGCCGGGCTGGTCACCGACCTGCGCACCGATGCCGGCCAGTTTGCCGCGGCCGGCAATCCGGTCATGACGCTGATCGCCATCCACGACGTCTGGATCAGCGCCGAAATGACCGAAAACAACCTCGGCCGCGTCGAGCCCGGCACGCCGGTTGCGATCGTGCTGGATGCCTTGCCGGGCAGGGTCTTCGAAGGCCGGGTGCGCAGCGTCGGCTACGGCGTCAACGTCGGGCCCGGCACGCCGCCGGGCAGCCTGCCGACGGTGCAGAACAGTCGTGACTGGCTGCGCCCGGCGCAACGCTTCCCGGTCATCGTCGAGTTCGACCGCGGCGAGTTTCCGCCCCTGCGCGGCATTCGCGTGGGCGGGCAGGCCGAGGTCATGGCGTTTCCCACCGAGGGCAACCCGCTCAATCCGCTGGGCCGGTTGTTCCTGTACCTGATGAGCTGGCTTTCCTATGTCTACTGACAGCCGGGAGCCGCCATGGCCCGCGCGCGATCCGCGCAGCCGGCGTTGCCTGCGCCTGGCCAGTGGCACCGCGCTGTGCCTGGCGACCAGCTTTGGACTGGCCCTGCCGGTGCCCATGGTCGCGCCGGTGCTCGGCGTGTTCCTGCTGGCCACCCTCAACCGCCCGATGTCGCCCCGGGCCGGGCTGGGCCTGGCGC
Source organism: Cupriavidus mimosae (assembly GCF_023952485.1). Lineage (NCBI taxonomy): Bacteria > Pseudomonadati > Pseudomonadota > Betaproteobacteria > Burkholderiales > Burkholderiaceae > Cupriavidus > Cupriavidus mimosae. Next base: position 74,456 of record NZ_JALHRY010000003.1, read on the forward strand.
TGGTGGTAATGCTCACCACGGGCACCGGCCTGCTGCTGATCCCCCTGCTGCGCTATTACCCCGCCAGTGGCGTGCTGCTGGTCGGCCTGTGCCTGTTCCTGGCGTTTCGCTACGGATTGCGCGGCGGCAATGGCCTGGTCTCGACCTTCCTGGTGGTGGGCCTGACCATGATTTCGGCGGCGGGGGCCTTCGATTTCGGACTGGCGGTCACGGTGATCGAAGCGCTGGTCAAGGGCTTGCTCGTCGCCCTGGCGGCGCTGGGGCTTGGCCACTGGCTGTTTCCCGAACCCGCTGGCGCGGGTGCCCCGCCTGCACCCGCGGACCTGCCGCAAGACCAGGCTGACCGGATCGCGCTGCGCGCCGCGCTGGTGGTCATGCCGGCATTCCTGCTCGCGCTGAACGATCCGGCGGCGTACCTGCCGGTCATCATGAAGGCGGCGACGCTGGGCCGGCAAACCTGCACCACCTCGGCGCGCGGCGCGGGGCGGGAACTGCTGGGCTCGACCCTGCTTGGCGGTGTGCTGGCGATCCTGTTCTGGGGCGCGCTCAGCCTGTTCGTGCATTTGTGGATGTACTTCCTGTGGATGCTGCTGTTCGGCCTGCTGGTGGGGCGCAAGCTGTATCGCCTGAGCCCGTCGCGGTACCGGCCAGGCTTCTGGCTCAATACCCTGGTGACGCTGATCATCCTGCTGGGCCAGTCCGTGCAGGACAGCGCTGCGGGGAAGGACGTCTATACCGCCTTTGCCGTGCGCATGGGCCTGTTCGTCGGCGTCACGCTGTATGCGTGGCTGATGGTCGCGTGGCTCGACCAGCCACGCGGCGTACGGCAATTGTCTGGATGAAGGGGCGATCATGCTGCACAACCTGGCGGTCGGCCTTCCCGTGATGCTGGCCTGCCTGCTGTTGCAGGCGGTGTTTGTGGCCGTCTGCCTGCGCTACTACGCGCGCTTCAAGCATGCGCGGCACGGGCGCTTGTCGCTGGGCGAGGAGATCCTGCTGCTGTCGGTGGTGATGGTGCTGACGCTGATCGGCAACTTCGTCCAGATGGCGATCTGGGCCATCCTCTTCATGCAGCTGGGCGAGTTCGCCGATTTCGCTACCGCGCTGTATCACTCGGGCGTCAACTTTGCCACGCTGGGCTATGGCGATATCGTCATGTCTTCCACGTGGCGCCTGCTGGGGCCGCTGGAGGCGGCCAACGGCATCCTGATGTTCGGCGTCTCCAGTTCGGTGATGACGGCGGCGGTGCTGGAGGTGATCAAGCAAAACCTGGCCAGCCTGGGCAAGGACGTCGAGCCATAGCGATGATGCCGGCGCCCGGCGCGGGCTCGACCCGGCCCTGCCGGGGTGGCGCCGGCAGGATTCGCGTTTTTGCCGCACAATACGGCCTGCGCGCCGCACAGGAGCACGCTGGATCGATCAGAGGCGAGGGCAAGACCTCGTCCGGCAGCGGGCGGCATTTCGTCGAACCCCCTGCAAATCCTGTACATGGCCGCCCCACATGCCCCCTCCGCCGCGGATTCCGACCGCGGCCCCGCTGACGTTTCCCTGTCTTGCCGCGATCGCCATGCGGGCGGGCGGCTGCCGCTGCTGGCGCTCGGCGTCGGCAGCTTCGGCATCGGCACCGGCGAGTTCGTCATCATGGGCCTGCTGCCCGATGCCGCCACCGACCTTGGCATCTCGATCCCGCAAGCCGGCCACCTGATCAGCGCCTATGCGCTCGGCGTGGTCGTCGGCGCGCCGTTGCTGGCGGTGCTGGGCGCACGCTGGCCGCGGCGCAACCTGCTGATCGCACTGATGGCGGTGTTTGCCGCCGGCAATATCGCCAGCGCGCTGGCGCCGTCATACCTGTCGATGATGGTGGCGCGCCTGCTCACGGGTTTTCCGCACGGTACGTACTTCGGCGTCGCGGCGCTGGTCGCAGCCAGCCTGGTCCCGCGCGAGCGGCGCGCGCAGGCGGTGGGTCTGGTGATGCTGGGCCTGACCACCGCGACGCTGGTCGGCGTGCCGATCGCGGCGGCGGTCGGCACCTGGCTGGGCTGGCGTTCGGCCTTCGTGATCGTGGGCGCGCTCGGCGCGCTGACGGCGCTGCTGGTATGGCGCTGGGTGCCGTTCGTGCCGGCCGACCGTCGTGCCAGTCCGCTGCGCGAGCTATCCGCACTCGGGCGCAAGCAGGTGTGGCTGACGCTGGGCATCGGTGCAATCGGGTTTGGCGGCATGTTCGCGGTGTTCAGCTATATCAAGCCGACCATGCTGGAGCTGGCGCATATGCCGGCGGCCGGCATCCCGGTGGTGCTGGCGCTGTTCGGCATCGGCATGGTGGCGGGCAACCTGGCCGGCGCGAAGCTCGCCGACAAGGCGCTGATGCCCACGGTGGGCGGGGTGCTGGTCTGGACCGCACTGGTGCTGGGCGCCTTTACCTTTACCGCGTCGCATGCCTGGCTGGCCGCCTTCAATGTGCTGCTGGTCGGCACCGCCGTGGCGCTGGGCCCGGCGCTGCAGATCCGGCTGATGGACGTTGCCGGCGATGCGCAGACGCTGGCGGCGGCGCTCAACCATTCAGCCTTCAACCTGGCCAATGCGCTGGGCGCCTGGCTGGGCGGGCTGACCATTGCCGCCGGCTTCGGCTGGGAGTCGACCGGCTGGGTCGGCCTGCTGCTGGCGCTTGGCGGGCTGGTGATCTATGCCTGGTCGATGCTGAGCATGGAGCGGCGCGTCCCCGCCGCGGCCTAGCAGGCTGGTGTGTACGCCTGGTCGGAATCCCGAAGCAAAAAGGGGGTGCCATACCGGCACCCCCTTTTTATTGCGCGCGTTGCCAGCGCCGGATTTACTCCGCGTCCGCCACGCTCGCGCCGACCACGTTGAAGCCACCGTCGACATAGGTGATCTCACCGGTCACGCCGCTGGCCAGGTCCGACAGCAGGAAGGCGGCGACGTTGCCGACTTCTTCGATGGTGACGTTGCGGCGCAGCGGCGCGGCTTGCTCGAAATGGCCGAGCAGCTTGCCGAAGCCCTTGATGCCCGAAGCGGCCAGGGTCTTGATCGGGCCGGCCGAGATGCCGTTGGCACGGATCCCGCGCGGGCCGACCGACGAGGCCAGGTAGCGCACGCTGGCTTCGAGCGATGCCTTGGCCAGGCCCATGGTGTTGTAGTTGGGGACGACGCGCTCGGCGCCCAGGTAGGTCAGCGTCAGCAGCGAGGCCTTGTCCGACAGCAGCGGCAGGGCAGCCTTGGCCAGCGCCGGGAAGCTGTATGCGGAAATATCGTGGGCGATGCGGAAGCCTTCGCGCGACAGGCCGTCGAGGAAATCGCCGGCAATCGCTTCACGCGGCGCGAAGCCGATCGAATGCACCAGGCCGTCGAACTTTTCCCAGCGCTGGCCCAGCGCGGCGAAGGTGGCGGCAATCTGCTCGTCGCTGCCGACGTCGCATTCGAAAATCAGGTCGCTGCCGAATTCCTTGGCAAAGTCGCTGATCCGGTCCTTGAACCGTTCGCCGACGTAGGTGAAGGCCAGTTCGGCGCCTTCGCGCTTGCACGCCGAGGCAATGCCATAGGCGATCGAGCGGTTCGAAAGCAAGCCGGTGATCAGGATCCGCTTACCTGCCAGAAATCCCATAAATTCTCCAAGGTGGTGTATCAGGCACGCTTCGTGCGTCCGCCGTGCGGCCGTGCGGGTGCCGGGCTGTCCTGCGGCCCTTTTATTGCGCCGCGCAGAGGGAATGTCCGGATGGCTGGGGCCACCCCGGACGCATGTAAAATTGTCTCATACTTGGCCCGGCCGCAGAACGCCGGGCCCCACAGGTGACAGTGGAGGAATCCAACAGGATGCCTATTCAAGCACGTTGGCCGCTTCAGGCGGCATGGCAGTGCTTCCGGCGGGATGCAGTACTGCGTGGTTGGGCGGCAATGAAGCTGGCGCTGACGCTGGCGGCGGGGGTCTCGCTCTTTTCTGATCCGGCATGGGCGGCGCATGGCTTTGCGCTGCATGGGGACCTCAAGTACCAGCCGAATTTCTCGCACTTCGACTACGCCAATCCTGGCGCGCCGGTCGGCGGCACGCTGACGCTCGCCAATCCTGACCGGCGCACCAGTTTCGATAAATTCAATCCGTTCACGCTCAAGGGCACCTCGGCCCCGGGCCTGAACGCGCTGATGTTCGAGTCGCTGCTGATCAGCAGCGCCGACGAGAGTGCGAGCGCTTATGGCCTGCTGGCCGAGGACGTCACGGTGGCGCCGGACGAGTTGTCGGTCACCTTCACGATCCGCCCGCAGGCACGCTTCTCCAATGGCGATCCGGTGCTGGCCTCGGACGTCAAGTACTCCTACGACATGCTCATGAGCAAGGCCTCGAGCCCCGGCTATCGCAGCATGTGCACCGACGTGAAGGCGGTGGTCGTGACCGGCGAGCGCACCGTGCGCTTCGATTTCAAGCAGCGCAACCGCGAGCTGCCGCTGATCGTCGGTTCGCTGCCGGTGTTCTCGCGCAAGTGGACCGCCAAGGTTCCGTTCGAGAAGCTGACCTTCGAGCCGCCGGTCACCAGCGGCCCCTACCTGATCGAGCGCTTCGACGCCGGCCGCGGCATCATCTTCCAGCGCGACCCGAAATACTGGGGCAAGGACCTCGCGGTGCGGCGCGGCACCTTCAATTTCGCGCGCGTGGTCTACCGCCTGTACAAGGACGAGACCGCCCGGCTCGAGGCCTTCAAGGCCGGCGAGTTCGACGCCATCGTCGAATACAAGGCCAAGAACTGGGCCAAGAGCTACCAGGGCACGCGCTTTCGCAACGGCGAGCTGCTCAAGACCGAGTTCCCGCACCGCAACGGGGCCGGCATGCAGGGCTATGTCATGAACCTGCGCAAGCCAGTGTTCCAGGACGTGCGCGTACGCCAGGCGCTGATCCTGGCGCTGGATTTCGAATGGCTCAACCGGCAGCTGTTCTACGGCGCCTACAAGCGCCTGGACAGCTGGTTCTCCAACAGCGAACTGTCGGCCAGCGCCACCTTCGACGGCCGTCCCGGTCCCGGCGAACTGCAGCTGCTCGAACCGCTGCGGGCGCAGCTGCCGCCGGAGGTGTTCGGCCCGGACGTGGTCCAGCCCAGCACCGCGGCGCCGCGCTCGCTGCGCGACAACCTGCGCCTGGCGCGGCGCCTGCTGGCCCAGGCCGGCTGGACCTATACCGACGGCGCGCTGCGCAACGCCAAGGGCGAGCCGCTGGTGTTCGAGTTCCTCGACGATGGTGGCGCCATGAGCCGGGTGATCACCACCTACGTGCGCAACCTCGAGAAGCTCGGCATCCAGGTGCACCAGCGCACCACCGATTTCGCGCTGTACCAGAAGCGGCTGGAAGACTTCGACTTCGACATGGTGTCGATCCGCTTCCCCGATTCGCAAAGCCCGGGCAATGAACTGCGCGACCGCTTTTCCAGCGAGGCCGCCGGCACGCCGGGCTCCGACAACCTGTTCGGGCTGAAGTCGCCGGTGGTCGACAAGCTGGTCGACAACGTGCTGCGCGCCGATACCCGGCAGGAACTGGTCACTGCCGGCCGCGCGCTCGACCGGGTGCTGATGCATGGTTACTACATCGTGCCTAACTGGTACAGCGCGTCGCACCGGGTCGCCTACCGCAAGACGCTGGCGTACCCGGAGCGGCTGCCGTATTTCTACACGGCGGAAGGCTGGATCCTCAGCCACTGGTGGCGCACCGACGTGCAGGCGCAAGCCCGCTGAGGCGCTCAGGCGCTGGCAGGTTCAGCGCGGACAAGGAAAGAGACGGCCCCCCATGCTTGCCTATCTGCTCAAACGCATTCTGCTGATGATTCCGACGCTGGTCGGGGTCATCACGCTGACCTTTGTCGTGATCCAGTTCGTGCCGGGCGGCCCGGTCGAACAGATGATGATGGAGCTGAAAGGGCGCGGCGGCGCTGGCGAAGCCAGCGGCGGCGGCGCCGAATACCGCGGCCGGCGCGGCGTCGACCCCGACAAGATCAAGGAGATCCAGGCGCTCTACGGCTTCGACAAGCCGCCGCTGGAGCGCTACTTCCTGATGCTCAAGCGCTTTGCACAGTTCGACCTGGGGGAGAGCTATTTCCAGCACCGCAGCGTGTGGGAGCTGGTCAAGTCCAAACTGCCGGTATCGGTCAGCCTGGGCCTGTGGACCTTCTTCCTGACCTACCTGATATCGGTGCCGCTCGGCATCTCCAAGGCCATCCGGGCGGGCAGCCGCTTCGACGTGGTGACCAGCGTCATCGTGCTGGTGGGTTATGCCATTCCCGGCTTCGTGCTGGGCGTGCTGCTGCTGGTGGTGTTCGGCGGCGGCACCTTCGTGCAGTGGTTCCCGCTGCGCGGGCTGACTTCCGACAACTGGGAGCAGCTGTCGCTGATGGGCAAGGTGATGGACTACCTGTGGCACCTGGTGCTGCCGATCACGGCGTCGGTGGTGGGCAGCTTCGCGGTGGTGACCATGCTGACCAAGAACGCGTTCCTCGAGGAAATCCGCAAGCAGTATGTGCTGACCGCGCGCGCCAAGGGCCTGGGGGAGCGCCGCGTGCTGTGGAAGCACGTCTTCCGCAATGCCCTGATCCCGCTGGTGACCGGCTTCCCGGCGGCGTTCATCGGCGCCTTCTTCACCGGCTCGCTGCTGATCGAGACGCTGTTCTCGCTCGACGGGCTGGGCCTGCTGTCTTATGAGGCGGTGCTGCGGCGCGACTATCCGGTGGTGCTCGGCACGCTCTACCTGTTCACGCTGATCGGGCTGGTCACGCGCCTGATCTCCGACGTCTGCTACGTGCTGGTGGATCCGCGCATCCATTTCGAGGGCTTGCACCGATGAAACCATTCTCGCACGCGGCGCCCAACGGCCTGCCGCATTCGCCTTCGCCGCGCCAGCGTGCCTGGCAGCGCTTTCGCCGCAACCGGCGCGGCTACTGGAGCCTGGTGATCTTCGTCGTCATCTTCGTGCTCAGCCTGGGCGCCGAGTTGCTGTCGAGCAACCGCCCGCTGGTGGTGCACTACAAGGGCGAATGGTATTTCCCCATCGTCAAGGTCTATCCCGAAACCACTTTCGACGGCGATTTCGCCACGCCGGCCGATTACCTGGACCCGTATATCCGCGACCGCATCACCACCAACGGCAATTTCGCGGTATTTCCGCTGAACCGGTATTCGTACGATTCGCTCAACTACTTCGCCAAGGAACCGAACCCGGCGCCGCCCTCGGCCGAGAACTGGCTCGGCACCGACGACCGCGGCCGCGACGTGCTGGCGCGGCTGCTGTATGGCTTCCGCGTGTCGGTGCTGTTCGCGCTGGCGCTGACCGTGATCGGGGTGCTGGTCGGCACGCTGACCGGGGCGCTGATGGGCTTCTTCGGCGGGCGCTTCGACCTGTTCTCGCAACGCGCCATCGAGATCTGGAGTTCGATGCCCGAGCTCTACCTGCTGATCATCTTCGCCTCCATCTTCGAGCCCAGCCTGGCGCTACTGATCATCCTGCTGTCGCTGTTCGGCTGGATGGGCCTGTCCGACTACGTGCGCGCCGAGTTCTACCGCAACCGCTCGCTCGACTACGTCAAGGCCGCGCGCGCGCTGGGACTGTCCAACGTGCAGATCATGTGGCGCCACATCCTGCCCAACAGCCTGACCCCGGTGATCACCTTCCTGCCATTCCGCATGAGCGCGGCCATCCTGGCGCTGACCAGCCTGGACTTCCTCGGCCTGGGCGTGCCGCCTACCACGCCGAGCCTGGGCGAGTTGCTGGCGCAGGGCAAGGCCAACCTCGACGCGTGGTGGATCTCGCTGTCGACCTTCGCGGTGCTGGTGGTGACGCTGCTGCTGCTGACCTTCATGGGCGACGCGCTGCGCGATGCCTTCGATACCCGGCTGGGCCTGGCCGCGCTGCGCGGCCGGGTCGAACCCAAGGTTCCAGCAGGCGCCCCCACCGGCGCGGCACCGGAGGCCACGCCATGACCGCGGTGTCGCCGATGACCTTGCCGGACGTGGAGCCGGCGCCGATGCCCGCGCCGGGATCGATGCTGATGTGCGTCGACAAGCTGTCGGTCACCTTCGGCCACGGCGAACATGCCACCCGTGCCGTGCGCGACGTCAGCTTCGACCTGCGTGCCGGCGAGCGCTATGCGCTGGTGGGTGAGTCGGGCTCGGGCAAGACCGTGACGGCGCTGGCCATGCTGCGGCTGGTGGAAGACGCCTACTACGATGGCGCGATCCGTTTCGAGGGCAAGAACCTGCTGGAGGTCTCAGACCGCGAAATGCGCGCGATCCGCGGTGCCGAGATTGCGATGATCTTCCAGGAGCCGATGACCGCGTTGAATCCGCTGTACACCATCGGCAACCAGATCGTCGAGACCCTGGCCCTGCACGAAGGCCTCGACCGCCGCGCCGCGCGCGAGCGCGCCATCGCGCTGCTCGAGCGCACCGGCATCAGCGATGCCGCGCATCGCTTCGACAGCTTCCCGCACCAGCTCTCGGGCGGCCAGCGCCAGCGCGCCATGATCGCCATGGCGCTGGCGTGCCGGCCCAAGCTGTTGCTGGCCGATGAGCCGACCACGGCGCTGGACGTGACCATCCGCGCGCAGATCCTCGACCTGCTGCGCGACCTGCAGGCCGAGTTCGGCATGGCGGTGATGCTGATCACCCATGACCTCAACCTGGTGCGCGCCTTCGCGCAACGGGTCGGCGTGATGGAGAAGGGCGTGCTGGTGGAAACCGGCGAGACCGCCCGCGTATTCGCCGCGCCCCAGCACCCCTATACCCGCAAGCTGATCGACAGCCGCCCGCGGCGCGAGGTGCTGCCACTGGTGCCGCTGGCGCCGGTGCTGCTCGAGGCGAACAAGCTCGGCGTCACCTATGCGCGCAAGCGCCGCGGCCTGGCAGGGTGGTTCGGCAAGGACCAGTTCGCGGCGGTCAAGGATGTCGACTTCCAGCTGCGCGAGGGCGAGACCCTGGGCATCGTGGGCGAGTCCGGTTCGGGCAAGACCACGCTGGCGCATACCGTGCTGGCGCTGCAGCGCAAGAGCGCGGGCACCATCCATTTCCTGGGTCGCAGCTTCGACACCGCCACGCGCGACGACCGCCGCAAGCTGCGCGCACGCATGCAGGTGGTGTTCCAGGATCCGTTCGGCTCGCTGGCGCCGCGCATGACCATCGAGCAGATCGTCGGCGAAGGCCTGGCGCTGCACCAGCCCGGCCTGTCGCGCGAGGCCACGCGCCAGCGCGTGATCGAGGCGCTGCGCGAGGTCGGCCTCGACCGTACCGCTCTGGGCCGCTATCCGCACGAGTTCTCGGGCGGGCAGCGCCAGCGCATCGCCATCGCCCGCGTGCTGATCCTCAAGCCCCAGATACTGGTGCTGGACGAGCCCACCTCGGCGCTGGACGTGTCGATCCAGCAGCAGGTGCTGGCATTGCTGTCCCAGCTGCAGCACAAGTACAACCTCAGCTACCTCTTCATCAGCCACGACCTGGCGGTGATCCGCGCCATGGCGCACCGGGTCATCGTGATGAAGGCGGGCGAAGTGGTCGAGGCCGGCGATACCGAAGCGGTGCTGGGGGCACCGCAACATCCCTATACGCGCAAGCTGATGGCGGCGGCGCAGGTGGGTGCCGCGTGATGCGGCCGGACTTTCTGTTGCAGTGCGGCGACATTGCGTACCCGCCAGTTAGCACCGAACCATGCGATTAATCCGATAAAGAAGATGCGAAAAACGGTCTATATCGTTGATTCGGAAGCCAAATCCGTCGAATTTGTAACGAACTTTGACATGTGAATGACAACCCTTTACCATCCCGCCAGAACTAGTTTTGGGGGTGGTCCGTCCGGCGCATTGGCGCATGCCGTGCACGCTTGCGGTGCGGCAGCCGACATGACGGCCTGGCACGAAGGTTGCGCAGGGTTTGTCCCCGTAGTTCACACGATGATCGCCCGACGTCACTGAAACGTTCGCGCGACATCCACCCAATACCCAGCTGCCCCGGACCTTGTGCCGGGGCTTGCTTTGGAACGATCAACAGGAGAACCAATGCAGCGATCGGTGCTTCATTCCCTGGCGCACGCCGCCGTCGGATTTGCCCTTGCCTGCGGTGCGACTGTGTCGAATGGAGTGCTGGCGGATACGGTATTCAAGGATGCCGACACCCGTATCGAGTCCGCGGCCCAGGCCGTCGATTCGCATCCGGAAGGCAAGCGCGGCTTGCTGTCGTCGGTGGTGAATTCCACCAGCAACGTTGCCAGCAAGGCTGGCGACCTGGTCATGAACGCGCTGGGCCTGATCGGCGTGCGTTACCGCTTCGGCGGCAATACGCCCGAATCCGGCCTGGACTGCAGCGGCTTCGTCCGCTACGTGTTCCACGACACCTTCGGCTTCATGCTGCCGCGCCGCTCCGTCGAAATCAGCCGCGTCGGCACCACCGTGGCCACCAGCGACCTGCGTCCGGGCGACCTGGTGTTCTTCAACACCATGCGCCAGACCTTCTCGCATGTCGGCATCTATATCGGCGACAACAAGTTCGTGCATGCGCCGTCCACCGGCAGCAAGATCCGCGTCGACGACATGCGCGCGGCCTACTGGGTGACCCGCTACAACGGCGCCCGCCGCATCGACGAAGGCAAGGAGCGCAGTGCCGAGGGCCTGGGCGACATGGTCGAGACGCTCAAGCGCTACGATCCCAAGGCGGCTCGCGCGTCGCTGTACGGCGGCTGACGGCTGGCGACGCGTTAAACAAGAAAGGACTGCTGCGGCAGTCCTTTTTGTTTTCCGAAGCGGCGACGGCGCGGCTACTGCGCCGCGACCTTGCCGGCCGGCGCCAGCCGGGCCTGTTCCAGCCGCTGCCGCAGCGTTGCCATGACCGCCGCGGTCGCCTGTTCGCCCGCCAGCACGGCGCGGTTGCGTGCGTTGAAATCGCTGCCGCCCATGTCGGGCAGCTCGGGCCGGATCACCACGTCGGCGCGCGCCAGCGCCATCTTGTTGATCGACTGGCCCATGATCGCGGTGGTCTGCAGCAGCACGCCGCTCTGGCCGGCGTGCTGTTGCGCCGACGGGTCGGCCGAGATATTGACCGCGATGATGAAGTCCGCGCCCATGGCGCGCGCGGAATCCACCGGCACCGGCTCGACCAGGCCGCCGTCGACATAGTCGTGCCCCTGGATCGATACCGGCTGGAATACGCCCGGCACACTGCTGGAAGCGCGCACGGCCTGGCCCGTGTTGCCGCGGCGGAACAGGATCTTGTCACCGCTCTTTAGGTCGGTGGCGACGATGCCCAGCGGCAGCTTCATGGCTTCGATGGGGCGGTTCTGCACCAGCCGGTTGACGTAGTTCTGCAGCGCCTCGCCCTTGAGCCAGCCGCCGAAGCGGGTGCCGAATGGCAGCGCCCAGTCGGCAATTGCGGCTTCGTCCATGGTCAGGGCCAGCTTGTTCAGCTCGAAGCCATTGAGCCCGCTGGCGTACAGCGCCGCCACCACCGCGCCGGCGCTGGTGCCGGTGACCAGGTCGGCGCGGATGCCCTGGGCCTCGAGCGCCTTGATCACGCCGATATGAGCAAAGCCGCGCGCCGCGCCGCCGCCCAGCGCCAGGCCGATCTTGATGGGCCGCGGGGTGGGTGGCGTGGCGGGCATGGCCGCGCCCGGTGGTGCGGAGCGCGGTCCGAAGGCGCAGCCCGCCAGCAGGGCGGCGGCGGAAATGCCGAGAAAATGACGTCGTTGCATGCAGCGGGGGATCGGTAACAAGGTGGGACCGGACGGCGGCGATGCGATGCGGGTGCTTCTCCATACACGCTCGCGTCGCGGGCTGGCTGCCGGCCACAGTTCAGACCGGCGCAAGCATAAATGATTCCGCGCGGCGCCGGTGCGCGCAGGGGCGCGGGCGAGGGCGCAGGGGTCAGGCAATACGCGTTGGTATAATGCAGGGCCCGCACATACACCAGCCTGCGCGCCGCCGCGCGCGGGCTTTCTTGTTTTTGCCCTGACCATGACCCAACGCGTCCGCACCCGCTTTGCGCCGAGCCCGACCGGCTTCATCCATCTCGGCAACATCCGCTCCGCGCTCTATCCCTGGGCCTTTGCCCGCCGCATGCAGGGCGACTTCATCCTGCGCATCGAGGACACCGACGTCGAGCGTTCGTCGCAGGAAGCGGTCGACGTGATCCTCGAAAGCATGGCCTGGCTGGAACTGGATATCGACGAAGGGCCGTTCTACCAGATGCAGCGCATGGACCGCTATCGCGAGGTGGTGGCGCAGATGGTCGAGGCCGGGCTGGCCTACCGCTGCTACATGAGCACGGCCGAACTGGACGCGCTGCGCGAAGCCCAGCGCGAGCGTGGCGAGAAGCCGCGCTACAACGGCTTCTGGCGGCCGGAGCCGGGCAAGGTGCTGCCTGAACCGCCGGCCGGCGTGGACCCGGTGATTCGCTTCAGGAACCCCATCGGCGGCAGCGTGGTGTGGGATGACGCGGTCAAGGGCCGCATCGAGATCGCCAACGACGAGCTCGACGACCTGGTGATCGCGCGCCCCGACGGCACGCCCACCTACAACTTCTGCGTGGTGGTGGACGATCTCGACATGCAGATCACGCACGTGATCCGTGGCGACGACCACGTCAACAACACGCCGCGCCAGATCAACATCATCCGCGCGCTGGGCGGCACGCCGCCGGTCTACGCGCACCTGCCGACCGTGCTCAACGAGCAGGGCGAGAAAATGAGCAAGCGCCATGGCGCGATGAGCGTGACCGGCTACCGCGACGAGGGCTACCTGCCGGAGGCGGTGCTGAACTACCTGGCGCGGCTCGGCTGGGCCCACGGCGATGCCGAGATCTTCTCGCGCGAGCAGTTCGTCGAATGGTTCGACCTGGAGCACCTGGGCAAGTCGCCGGCCCAGTACAACCCCGAGAAGCTGGCCTGGCTCAACAACCACTACATCAAGGCTGGTGACAACCAGCGCCTGGCCACGCTGACGCAGCCCTTTATCGAGGCGCTGGGCGGCAAGGTGGAGGGGGCGGACCTGGTGGGCGTGATCGCGCTGGTGAAGGACCGCGCCAACACGCTCAAGGAAGTCGCGCAGGCCGCGCTGCTGTTCTATCGCGGCGAGCCGCAGGCCGATGCCGCGCTCAAGGCGGAACACCTGACTCCGGAGATCCAGCCGGCGCTGGCCGCACTGTCGGCCCGGCTGGCCGCGCTGCCGGCGTGGACACGCGCGGAGATCAGCGCCGCCTTCAAGGCCGTGCTGGCCGAGTTCGGGTTGAAGATGCCCAAGCTGGCCATGCCGGTACGGTTGCTGGTGGCGGGGCAGCTGCAGACGCCAAGCATCGACGCGGTGCTGGAGCTGTTCGGGCGCGACACGGTGCTGCGCCGTCTGGCCGCCGCGGCTTGAGCGCTGCCTGAAAAGACGCAAAAAAAGTCCGTGTCGGGGCTTGCGCTTCGGCTTGGACTTGCGCATAATCTCGTTCTCCCTGCAGCGCGGCAGCTTACAAAGCGACCAAGCGGGCCGGTGGATCCGCAAGGATCCTCGTTTTCTCTGAGCGGATTATTGAAGTGCAGAGCAGGCGAAAAAGCTGAAACGGGAACTTGCAAAGATTAATGATTGATATATAATCTTGGCTTCGCTTGAAACGGTAGTTAATTCAAGTGACAGCGCAGCAAGTGGCAGTAAATGGAAGTACCATGGGGCTATAGCTCAGCTGGGAGAGCGCTTGCATGGCATGCAAGAGGTCAGCGGTTCGATCCCGCTTAGCTCCACCAAGATTGAGGCGTCAGCCAGGCAGTATCGGCTGATGCCAGACGGAACGTGTTGAAAGACAAGTTTCTGTCCCCTTCGTCTAGAGGCCTAGGACATCACCCTTTCACGGTGAGTACAGGGGTTCGAATCCCCTAGGGGACGCCATAACAGCAGGGCGTAATCAGACGTCCAGCATGTCGTCTCAAGCGTTTAGCTTGAGCCGGCAGCCGACTAAGGAGTGGTAGTTCAGTCGGTTAGAATACCGGCCTGTCACGCCGGGGGTCGCGGGTTCGAGTCCCGTCCACTCCGCCAAAACTAAACCCGCATGGACATTTACCATGCGGGTTTTTCTTTTGGGTGAGGGATTATGTTTTGAATCGCAGTAAATGCAATAAAATATGTTGCATTCGTTGCCAAAACCGCTATATAATCCTGTCTTCGCTGCAAACGCTGCGCAAGCGGCGGCGGTGGAAGAATGCAGTAACCGTCCAGAATACCGGATACGGGGCTATAGCTCAGCTGGGAGAGCGCTTGCATGGCATGCAAGAGGTCAGCGGTTCGATCCCGCTTAGCTCCACCAGAATCTGGGGAGCGTCTGAAAAGAAGCTTCCCAAGCGCGAAAAAGCCTGCTATGATGGCAGACTTTCCAGCGCAAGACAGAAAACGCGTTGAAGAACAAGTTTCTGTCCCCTTCGTCTAGAGGCCTAGGACATCACCCTTTCACGGTGAGTACAGGGGTTCGAATCCCCTAGGGGACGCCAAAACAGCCGGGCGTAATCAGACGTCCAGCATGTCGTCTCGAGCAATAGCTTGAGCCGGCAGCCGACTAAGGAGTGGTAGTTCAGTCGGTTAGAATACCGGCCTGTCACGCCGGGGGTCGCGGGTTCGAGTCCCGTCCACTCCGCCAATTTTGAAAAGCCCGCGCAAGCGGGCTTTTTCTTTTGTACGGAGTGGAGCGAGCCGCCTGCGCGGCTCGCGGCGGGACGAGAAGGGCTGCGCCTGCAGGCGCAGCAGCGGCCTGCGGCACGTAGGCGAGTCCCGTCCACTCCGCCAATTTTGAAGAGCCCGCGCAAGCGGGCTTTTTCTTTTCTACTCGTCCAAATTGCTGCGGCCGGTTGGGACGGCTCGGTGCGATTCAGCTTTCCGGATCCCTGCTGACCCGGCTGAAATACCGCACCAGCAGCACGCCTGCAATGGCCAGGCTGATGCTGTTGGCCAGCCAGAAGCCGCTCGCGCCGCGCGTGAAGTCCGGCATGCCGTCGATCAGGCCGAAGCCCAGCACGTACCCGCCCCCCAGCCCGATGCCCCATAGCGAGCCGGCGTAGATCACCGTCGGGACAAGCGCGATCTTGTATGCACGCAGGATAAAGGCCGTCATCACCTGCACCGCGTCGAAGGCCTGGTAGAACGCCACGAACAGAACCAGCGGCAGCGCCGCGGCGACTACAGCGGGATCGCTGGCATAGGCGTCAAGCACGGGCTTGCGCAGCACCCACAGCAGCGCGCCGGTCAGCACCGCCAGCACCACCGCCATGCGGATGCCGCGCCAGGCGAGCCGGCCGGCGTCGGCCCGGTCGCGCGCGCCGAGATGCTGCGCCACCAGGGTCGAGGTGGCAATCCCCAGCGACAGCGGCAGCATGTAGGCCACTGCCCCCAGGTTGGCAATGATCTGGTGGCCGGCGAGCGTCACGGTGCCCAGGCGCGTAATGAAGATCGACATCAACGTGAACGACGTGATCTCAATCAGGTAGGTGAGCCCCATTGGCACGCCCAGGCGCAACAGCGCGCGCAGCGGCGCGGCGGCGGGCCAGCTCCAGGCGTCGAAGATGCGCAGCGCATGATAGGCGCTGCCATGGCGCAGGATCAGCAGCCCGGCGATGCACCAGGTCCAGCTGATCAGCGTCGAGGCCAGGCCGCAGCCGGGACCACCCATTGCCGGCACGCCCAGGCCGCCGTGGATGAACCAGGCATTGAGCGGCACCTTCAATGCCAGGCCCGCGACCTGCAGCACCGTCACCATGATCGGCCGGGACAGCGCATTGTTCAGCGCCGAGTAGATGCGGAAGGCCAGCGCCGCCGGCAAGCCGAAGGCGCCGAAATGCAGGTACGCGGTGGCCTTCTCGACCAGCTCCGGAGGCGCCTTGGCGAAGGCCAGCAGCGGGCCGGGAAACGCCAGCAGCAGCACGCCAGGCAGCGCCAGCGCGATGCCCAGCCAGGCGGCCTGCCGCACTTCCGCACCGATGGCCTCGAGGCGGCCGGCACCATAGAGCTGGCCGGCGATGGGCGAGAGTGCCTGCAGCACGCCCATCAGGCTGATATAGATGGTGACGTAGATCGACCCGCCCAGGCCCACGGCGGCGAGATCGGTGGCGGACGCGCGTCCGGCCATCACGGTATCGATCACGCCGAAGGCGATCACGGCGAGTTGCCCGGCCAGCACGGGTGCGGCCAGGGCGGCAATGCGGCGAAGGTCTTGGAACAGTGTCATTCAGGGCTCGGCAGGGGCGGGCTGGAAATCCAGCCCCGCAGCCGCCTGCGGCCGGAATGGTTCGTGGGCGCGTCAGGCGCTGCGATGTATCGGGGTGCGGCTAGTGGCGACGGCGAGCAGACAAGGCTCAAGGCTGGCGCGGCAGGCGGCGTCGCGGCAGGTCGGGGCGCGGGTGGACGGCGCGGGCGGTATCGACCAGGCGGTACATGCGGAAGCGCTCGTCGCGGTCGGCCGGGCGCCGGCCTTCCCAGATCAGCCGCCACTCGAAGTGCGAGATATTGCCCGGCTCGCCGTAGTCGACCGAATCGTGGCGCAGCAGCACGTCGCAGCCGTCGTTGGGTCCGCCGAAGCGAATATGGCCGAAGTAGGCGAACGACGCCAGCTGCGCATCGCCCATGCGGATCGGCTGCACGCACTGGTAGGCCGGCGGCAGCGCCATCGACGCCGCCTGGGCCACGTCGCGATAGGTCTTGCCGTAGTTGATCGACGGCAGCCACAACGTCATCGCCATGACCCACATCAGCGTGGTGCCGGCCGCGGAAATCACCACCGGGCGCCAGATCTGCTTGGGCGCGCGCGACAGCCGCCAGCGCACAATCAGCACCCAGGCCACCGTCGCCGCCAGCGCAAACACCACCGCGGCGATGGTGAATTCATGCTGGTAGCCCGGCAGCTGGCGGAACACGTTGCGCGCGATGCGCGGCGGCCAGCCGGTGGTCTTGGCGATCCACATGAACCAGACCGTGCCGCCGAAGATGGTGAAGAACAGCAGCGCGAACCAGTCGATGGCGTTGATCACGCCGCGCGCCAGCGTCGGCAGGGCAAAGGCGGCCAGCACGGCCATCGGCGGCAGCAGCAGGATGAACTGCACGTCGCCGGCGCTGCGTTGCAGGAACAGCAGGACCAGCACCGGCAGCAGCAGCGCCAGCGGAGCCGCGACATGGGGCGCCCGGCGCATGCCGGTCCAGGCGATCCAGGCCCAGCCTGCGATCGGCCACACCGGCCACGTATACAGGAACAGGTTGCGCATGTTGAAGCCGAACGTCGCCATATTGGGCGAGCCGTAGCTGCGGCGGTCATAGCGCGACCATTCGCGGATAAAGGTCACGGCCTCGTTGCGGTCGGCCGCGCCGAAATAGGCGGCTGCCAGCCACGCCGCCACGATCAGCAGCGCCAGCGGAATCGCGCCCACGGCAAGGCGCCGCCACGGCAGCGGCTTGCACACCAGCGCGCACACCGCCGTGCCGAGCAGCAGCGCCAGCGCCAGCAGCGGCCCGCTGGCCAGCGTCAGGCCGCCCAGCGCGGCACCATAGATCAGGCTGCCCTGGGTGGGCTTGTCGAGGCTGCGCACCATGCCGTACAACGCCAGCGCGATGAACGCGACCTGCCCGACCTGCGGCGTGGTCTCGTGCCCGCGCATGGCCAGGCCCACGCAGGCAAGGAAGATCAGCAGCGCGCCGTCGGCCAGCGTGCGGCCGTAGTCGCGCGCATTGGGCTGGCCGCCGAAGGCATAGGCAAAGGGCTGGACCTCATCGCGCCGGCCCAGCAGGTAGGTGGTGTACCAGATGCAGGCGCAGGTGGCGAAGAAGAACAGTGCCGTCGCCAGCCGCGCCGCGTCGGTTGCGCCCAGCCAGCCGCCAAAGCCGCGGATCATCAGCGCGCCGATCCAGAACACCAGCGGGCCGTCCTCGCTGTACGGGCGGCCGACGATGTTCGGCATCAGCCAGTCGTGCGTGCCGCCGGTGGCGAGCTGCCACATCACGCCGAAGCCCGCGGCGTCCTCGTTCTTCCAGGGGTCGCGCCCGAACAGGCCGACCAGGCCGTAGATGATGCAGATGGCCAGCAGCAGCGCGCGCGGCAGGGCGCCGGTGGCGGCTGCGGTCAACTGGACGGGTGAGGTATTGGCTTGACGCATCGATGCTCAGGTCGGGCCGTGGCGCCATGGCGCGAAGGCCACAGTATCGCGCATGCGGCGGCCGCGTGGCCGTGGCATGGCGTGGAAGCCTCACGGAATGTGGGGGTAAATCCAAATAGCGGGCAGTGCCGGGCGGGCTGCCAGGGCTTGCCTGTGCGGCGCTCCGGCACAAATGCAAAGAGGCAGCCGATGCTGCCTCTTTGCTGGTTCGCGCGCGCCCGGAACTTGTCCGCGGCTGGCGCGAAGCGGGGTCGCTGAAAGCGATTACTTCGCAGCCTTGCCCAGCTTGTTGCCGAACTTCTGGCGGAACTTTTCCACGCGGCCGGCGGTGTCCATGATCTTCTGGGTGCCGGTGTAGAACGGGTGCGATTCCGACGAGACTTCGATCTTGGCCAGCGGGTATTCCTTGCCGTCCTTCACGATCGTGTCCTTGGTCTGGATGGTCGAGCGGGTGATGAAGCTGAAGTCGCTGGACATGTCCTGGAACACGACTTCGCGGTAATTCGGGTGAATGCCTTCTTTCATGATGAGTCCTTTCTGGTTGGGTAGCCAGTCCGTTGCAATCCGCGGTTCTCCGCCAGGGAGAAGAGATGGTGCGGCGACGAACGAACCACTTGCCGATTACGGGCAAACCGGGATTATGGCAGAAAAACAAATACTTGGGGAAGCGCGTAAGGGCTCTGGCCCAACAAAGTGTTGCGCCAGAAAGCGATCCTTATTTCACATTGCAGCGGGATCCTGCCGATAGAATGCCGCCAATGACTTGTACACCAGCGGCCAGTGCCGCGCCAGTCCGGCCGGCTCGACAAAAAATGACTCGGAGGTCACTGCAAAGAATTCGCTCGGCGCCTCGCTGCCGTAGGGGTCGATGATGCGCAGCGCCGCGGGCAAGCGCTCCGGGTGCTCCCAGTCCGCCTCGTCGCGGGCGTCCCAGGCTTCGGCGAAGCGATCGTACTCGCTCAGGAAGGTCTCGGCCCAGGCCTCGGCGTCGACCTCCGGATGCAGCACGCGCGAGAATGCCGGCACGCCGTCGGGTTCGCCGTCGAGCATGTCGAGCTTGTGGGCGAATTCGTGGATGACCACGTTATACGTGTCCGCCGGCAGTTCATGGTCGCTGTCGATGCCCGCGCCGGGGCTGTGCACATCGGGCCAGGACAGGATCACCGGCCCGTGCTCCCAGGCTTCGCCGCTGGCTTCCTCGACTACGCCGTGTACCAGGCCGATCTCGTCCTGCACGGTCCGTCGGATGATGAACTCGCCCGGGTAGAGCACGATGCCATGCCAGCCGCGGTACCACGGCAGCCCCAGTTTCAGGATCGGTACGCAGGCCTGTACGGCGACGCTGACCACCATGTCGTCGTCCAGCGGCAAGTCGTGCGCGGTGGAGTATTCCTTCTCGGCAATGAACAGCGTGGCCAGTTCGCGCAGCGCCGCCAGGTCCTCGCCGCCGTAGCGCTGCACGAACGGCAGCGTGGCCACGGTGCGCGACCAGAGCGCATCGGGGATGGCGTAGTGCTCCAGCTTGCGGGCACGCGAGCGCGAGCGCAGGAATGTGGTCAGTTTGCCCAGCATGACATCGTCGAAAAAACAAAAAAGGCGTGCCGCGGCACGCCTTCCTGTCTGCGTTGCGGCACGGCCGCAGCGAGGCTTAGCCGCCTCGGCGCATCATATCGAAAAACTCTGCGTTGTTCTTCGTGGCCTTCATCTTGTCCATGATGAATTCCATCGCCTGCACTTCGTCCATGTCGGAGATGAACTTGCGCAGCACCCAGATCTTCTGCAGGATGTCCGGCTTGATCAGCAGCTCTTCGCGGCGCGTGCCGGACTTGTTCAGGTTGATCGACGGATAGACGCGCTTTTCGGCCAGGCGGCGTTCCAGGTGCACTTCCATGTTGCCGGTGCCCTTGAACTCTTCGTAGATGACGTCGTCCATGCGGCTGCCGGTTTCGATCAGCGCAGTAGCGATGATGGTCAGCGAGCCGCCTTCCTCCAGGTTGCGCGCCGCGCCAAAGAAGCGCTTCGGGCGCTGCAGCGCGTTGGCGTCGACACCGCCGGTCAGCACCTTGCCCGAGGCCGGCACCACCGTGTTGTAGGCGCGCGCCAGGCGGGTGATCGAGTCCAGCAGGATCACCACGTCGCGCTTCAGTTCGACCAGGCGCTTGGCTTTCTCGATCACCATTTCGGCGACCTGTACGTGGCGGATGGCAGGTTCGTCGAAGGTGGAGGCCACCACCTCGCCGCGCACCGAGCGCTGCATCTCGGTCACTTCTTCCGGACGCTCGTCGATCAGCAGCACGAACAGGTCGGCTTCGGGATGATTGTTGGCGATCGCGTGTGCAATGTGTTGCAGCATCACGGTCTTGCCCGACTTGGGCGACGCCACCAGCAGCGCGCGCTGGCCGCGGCCGATCGGCGCGATCATGTCGATGATGCGGCCGGTGATGTTTTCTTCCGCCTTGATATCGCGTTCGAGCGTGAGCGGCCGGTTCGGATGCAGCGGCGTCAGGTTCTCGAACATGATGCGGTTCTTGACCGCTTCGGGCGCCTGTCCGTTGACCTTGTCCACCTTCACCAGCGCGAAATAGCGTTCGCCGTCCTTGGGCGTGCGCACCTCGCCCTCGATCGAATCGCCGGTGTGCAGGTTGAAGCGGCGGATCTGCGACGGGCTGATGTAGATGTCGTCGGTGCTGGCCAGGTAGGAGGTCTCGGGCGAGCGCAGGAAACCGAAGCCGTCAGGCAGAACTTCCAGGGTGCCGTCTCCGTAGATGGTTTCGCCCATCTTGGCGCGCTTCTTCAGGATCGCAAACATCAGTTCTTGTTTGCGCATCCGCTGTGCGTTGTCGATCTCGAGCGTAGCCGCCATTTCGAGAAGCGCAGACACGTGAAGCGATTTGAGTTCTGTCAGGTGCATAGACGAGGGGTACAGATGGGCCCGGACGGGCGAGACCTAAAGGAAGGGGGAGAAAATGAGCGAACGCTCGGGGAGTTGTTGGTGGCATCTTAGCACAATCCGACCGGCGCGCCAGGGTGTGGCGCACGCACGTCGGATCGTGACGAAACCGGGACCGCGGGTCGGGTCCCGGCGCGCAGCTTACAGGTTGCCGTCGAGGAAGGCAGTCAGTTGCGACTTGGACAGCGCGCCGACCTTCTGGGCCGCGACCGCGCCGTTCTTGAACAGGATCAGCGTCGGGATGCCGCGGATGCCGAACTTGGCCGGCACCTGCTGGTTTTCATCGACATTGATCTTGGCGACCTGCAGCTTGTCGCCGTAGTCCTTGGCGACTTCGTCCAGGATCGGCGCGATCATCTTGCAGGGGCCGCACCATTCCGCCCAGAAATCGAGCAGGACGGGCTTGTCGGACTGGAGGACGTCGGCGTCGAACGAGGCGTCGCTCACATACTTGATTTGTTCGCTCATGGCGGAAAACCTCTGGTTTCGCTCTGTTTATGTTGAAGGCTGGACGGCCGAACCGTTACCTTACACGAGATTGCGCGGACCCGTCGGGCCGCCTCTTTACGCCTGAAGCAGGCGGTGGAGGCCGCTGCCGCGCCCGGTGCTGCCGATATGTTACCAGTTTGCCGATTTTCAAGACCGGCCGCCGGCACATCCGCCAAACCTGCGGCAACGAGGCATAAGGGCCCGCAAACAATGCCGTCATTCTGGTGCAAAGGTTTAATTCATTGAAATGCTTATTTTCAATCGCGGCGAGAGTTTTGCCCAATCGCCGCCGCCAGCGGTGGGTGTCATGGGATGCACTTGCGCGTCCGGGGTGCCGGATGGGTGCGGCGTGCGCGTAGAATAGAAGCGGTCCGCACGACGCCCGCCGGGCGACCCGCGGCGCACCATCCATGCACCTGCGCCCCTGACTAGGTCATCGACATGAACACCGATCCCCGCAAGCCTTCGCAGTCCGAGCCCGGCCAGGCGCCGGACGTCGACCACCTGAGCGATGCGCTGGACCATCTCAGCAGCGCCGTGGAGACCAACAGCATCGCCACCGGCGCGGCGCGCGGGCTGGTCTACAGCATTATCGAAACGCTCGGCACGCTGGTGGGCGACCCCGACCTGCCCGAGCATGCGCGCTCCGGCTACGAAGGCCTGCTCGAAACCGCGCGCGAAATCCGCGCCCGCCTGGAAGGCGGTCCTGACTGAAGCGGCGCGGCCTGTCCCCATACCGCGGTGCCTTCGCCGCCGGACGTGCCGGCCGGCGGCGCCGCGTCATTGTTGCCACGCGTTGTTCCTGATTCGCTCCAACCCGACGCCGTTCCCGCATCCTTGCGGCCAACGCCCCAATGACGGTCCATGACGTCGCTAAGCTTTCGCCCCGGTCCTGATTTTCTTGAGCAGGCGGCCACCGCTGCCTGGTATTTCCTCGACCGCTGCGGCGCGTCCGAGGCGGCTGCGCACGTGGTGGTGCCGACCGCCGCGCAGATTCCGGGCGTGCGCCAGGCGCTGGACGCCGCGGCGCGTGCGGCCGGGCGGCCGCGGCTGTTGCCACGCGTGCTGACGCTGGGCCACTGGTTGCTCGACCTGCCGCCCGAGGGCGCGCCGGTGCGCAGCCCGGCCGCGCGCCTGCTCGCGGTGCAGCAGGCGGTGCGCGGGCAGGACTGGCTGCGCCGGGCCTTCGGCGCGCAGAACGAAACCGCGGCATGGGGCCTGTCGCAGACCCTGCTGGCGATCTGCGACGAGCTCAGCGCGCGCTGGCTCGAAGACGCCGCCATCCGTGACGACGACGAGGTCGACGGCGACGATCGCGCGGGCCTGCTGCAGGGCGCGCTGGCGCGGACCTATGCGCATCTGTCGGAACGTTTCCTGGGCGAGGAGGCCCGCATCGTGCTGGCGTTCTGGCAGGCGCTGTCCGGGCCCGACGATCCGCTGCCGGCGAAGCGCCGCGTGCTGCGCGAACTGTCGCAGCAGCTGCGCGGCCCGGTGGTCTGGATTGCGCCGACCCCGCCCACGCCGCTCGAGGCCGCGTTCCTGCGCGATGCCGCCGAGCTGGTGCCGGTGCTGCAGGTGGGCTATGACTGGAGCGGGCAGGATCAAGGCGAGGCCGGCTGGTACCACGCGCTGATGGCGTTGTGGCCGGAAGCCAGGATCGTCGGCGACGACGAGGGCGCGCTCCGCGAGACCTCGCCCGCGATGCCCGCGCTGCCGCCGCAGCGCCCGTCGGTGCGCGTGGTCGGTTGTGCCCGCTTCGAGGACGAAGCCGCCGCCGCGGCCGCGCAACTGGTGCAATGGCTCAATGAGGGCCGCCGCCAGGTGGCGCTGGTCGCGCACGACCGGGTGGTGGCGCGCCGCGCGCGCGCGCTGCTGGCACGCGCCGGCGCGCCGGTGCGCGACGAGACCGGCTGGAAGCTCTCGACCACGCGCGCCGCTGCCGCGCTGATGCGCTGGTTCGACCTGCTGGTGCGCGATGGCGATACCGCCGCGCTGCTGGACCTGCTCAAGAGCCCGTTCTGCCTGCCCGATGTGGCCGCGCGCGGCGCGGCCATTGCGCTGCTCGAGCGCCAGGTGCGGCGCGAGGGCATTACCGGCGGCTGGGCGCGGCTGCGCCAGATGTTCGCGCACGCGCCGGTCAACTCGCAGCAGGCCGCCGCTGACGACGAGGATGCCGACCAGGCGCCGCGCCGCGCGGCCCATGGCCTGATCGGCGTGCTCGCCGACGAGGCCGCGCGCTGGCCGCGCGGCCTTGCGCAGCATCCATTGGGGACGTGGCTGGAGCGGCTCGACGGCATGCTCGATGGCCTCGGCATGCGCGCCGCGCTGGCCGCGGACGACGCCGGCAGCCAGCTGCTCGATGCCCTGGCGCGGCTGCAGGAGCTGCCGCGCGACGAGACCGGCGGCCATGCCACGCTGTCGCAGGGCGAGTTCCGCGCGATGCTGTCGGCGCTGCTGGAATCGGTCGCATACAAGGAGCCGTCGGCCAGCGGGGCCGCGCGCATTACCATCCTGCCGTTGAACGGGGCACGCATGCGGCGCTTCGAGGGCGTGGTGATCGTCGGCTGCGACGATGCCCAGTTGCCGTCCAGCGCCGCCGAGCTGATGTTCTTCTCCAACCAGATGCGGCGCGAGCTGGACCTGGAAGACCGCGAGGCACGCTTTGCGCAGCAGGCGCGCGACCTGGCCGAGGTGCTGCTGAACAACGACGACGTGATGCTGACCTGGCAGCGCTACGGCAGCCGCGGCGAGCCGCACCACGTGTCGGGCTGGATCGAGCGGCTGGCGGCGTGCTGCGCGCGCGCCGGGGTCAGCATCGAAGGCACCGCCGCGCCGCAGGCGCACCAGACCTTCGCCGATGTGCGCGGCATGCCGGCCCCCTCGGCCGAGCCCGCGCTGGTGCCGGTGCGCTGGAGCGCGCAGGCGTACAACGCGCTGCGCCGCTGCCCTTACCAGTTCTTCGCCGGCCGCATGCTGGGCCTGGCCGGGCTGGAGACGGTCAGCGACGAGCTGGAGAAGCGCGAGATCGGCGAGACCCTGCACCGCGTGCTGCTGACCTATCACAAGGACCTGCACGCGCGGCGCGAGCGCGGCGAAACGCTGAGCGAAGACCAGCGCCTGGCGCGACTGGGCGAGATCTCCGACGAGGTCTTCGGCACGCTGATGGCCGAGGACGGCAACGCCATTGCCTACTACCGGCGCTGGCGCGAGGTATTGCCGTCGTATGTCGCGTGGCAGTCCGCGCGCGAGGCCGAGGGCTGGTTCTGGCGCGGCGGCGAGCTTGACGCCGGCATCGACCTGCCGATGCCCGACGGCCAGCCGCTGCGCCTGACCGGACGCATCGACCGGCTCGACCAGGGCCCAGGCGGCGCGCATGCCGTGCTCGACTACAAGACCCAGAGCGCCACGCGCCTGAAGCGCAAGCTGGCCGAGGTCGAGGAAGACTGCCAGTTGCCGTTCTACGGCCTGCTGCGCGCCGATGCCGCGGCGGGCAGCTGGGTCTCGCTCGAAGGCGCGCGCGACGGCGCGCCGGCGGCGCAGCGCGAGGTCGGCCTGCCGGACTTCGAAGCCGCGGTCACCTGGCTGGAACGCCAGATGCGCGACGACGTGATGCGCCTGCGCCAGGGCGCCAGGCTGCCCGCCTTCGGCGATGCCTCGGCGTGCGTCTATTGCACCGCCCGCGGCCTGTGCCGCAAGGGCTTCTGGGACTCCACCGCCGTGCCGGCGCTGACATCATGACGCCTCACGATCTGCACGAGATCCAGCCTTACCAGCGCGATGGCGCGCCGGTTTCCGAAGCCGAATTCACGCGCGCGGCCTGCGATCCGGCGCGTTCGGTGGTGGTCGAAGCCTGCGCTGGCAGCGGCAAGACCTGGCTGCTGGTGGCGCGCCTGGTGCGCCTGCTGCTGGCCGGCGCGGCGCCGCACGAGATCCTGGCGATCACCTTTACGCGCAAGGCCGCCGAAGAAATGCGCGACCGCCTGCTCGAGGTGCTGGCACAACTGTCGCGCGACAGCGACGACGACGTGATCGCCGCGCTGGTGCAGCGCGGCCTCTCCGCTGACGCCGCGCGCGAGGCGCTGCCGCGCGCGCGCCGGCTGCATGCGCAGGTGCTGGCCGCGCCGGGGCGCATGGCGATCGACACCTTCCACGGCTGGTTCGGCACGCTGCTGCGCGGCGCGCCGCTGGCGTCGGGCATCGTGCCGGGCGCGGCGCTGCGCGAGGATGCGCTGCGCATGAAGCGCGAAGCCTGGGCGCCGGTATGGCGCGCGCTGGCCACGCCGCCCTACGCCGAGCTGCGCACGGCGTGGGAAACGCTGGTCGATACCGTGGGCGACTTCCAGGCGCGCGCGCTGCTCGACGCGATGTTCCACGCCCGCAGCGAGTGGTGGGCGATGCAGGAGGGCGGCGACCCGCTGCAGGCGCTGTCCGACTGCCTGGGCGAGGACGCGCAAGGCGACGTGTTGCTGCAGGCGCTGGCCGACGAAGGCTGGCGCGATGCCTGCGAAGCGCTGGCGGCGCGCCTGGGCGCGGCGGGCAAGAGCGAGCAGGCCCACGCCGGCCGCATCACCGAGGCGCTGATGGCGATCGCCGCCTGGCGCGAGGCCGGCGCCGCGCCCGGCAAGCCCGCCGAACGCGTGTTCGCGCAGCTGCGCGCCGCGTTCTTCACCGCCACGGGTGGGCCGCGCTCGCTGCGGCGCACCGCGGCACTGGCCAAGGCCGCGGGCGGTGAGGGCATGGTGGATGCGCTGCTGGACGAACATGCCGCGATCTGCGCGATGCTCGACGACATCAGCGCGCGCTGCTGCGAAGCCGCGGTGCTGGCGATCAATCGGGCCCTGTTCCGCATCGGCGATGCGCTGCTGACGCGCTACCAGCAGCACAAGGACGAGCAGCGCGCGATGGACTTCGCCGACCTCGAATGGCAGGCCGCGCGGCTGATGTCGGACGAGGAAACCGCCACCTACCTGCAGGTGCGGCTCGATGCGCGCTACCGCCACTTGCTGCTCGACGAGTTCCAGGACACCAACCCGCTGCAATGGCGCATCCTGCAAGGCTGGCTGGCCGGCTATGCGGGTCTGGGCGAGCGCCCGACGGTATTCCTGGTGGGCGATCCCAAGCAATCGATCTACCGCTTCCGCCGCGCCGATGCCAGGCTTTTCGGCGCCGCCGGCGAGATGCTGCGCGACGCGTTCGGCGCCACCGTGCTGCGGACCAACCGGACCCGGCGCAATCGCGCCGAAGTGCTGGACTGGGTCAACGCCGTGTTCGACAGCGCGCGCGCCGACGGCCGCTACCCGCTGTACTCGACCCAGACCACGGCGCTGGGCGGCTGCGGCGGCCCGGTGTGGCTGTTGCCACTGGTGGAGCCCGATGGCGCCAGTGAAAGCGCGACGGAGGATGCTGACGACGAACCGGCGCATGCCGCCAGCGCGCATCGCGACACGCTGCTGCAGCCGCGCCGGCAGGCCGGCGATTCGCTGCGGCTGGAAGAAGGGCGGCGCGTGGCGGCGTGGTTGCGGCTGGTGCGCGATACCGTGCCGGTGCACGAAGGCAACATCCAGCGGCCCGCGCGCTGGAGCGACATGCACCTGCTGGTGCGCCGCAAGACTCATCTGGCCGACTATGAGCGCGCCCTGCGCGAGGCCGGCATCCCGTGCCTGAGTCCGCGTCGCGGCGGCCTGCTGGCCACGCTCGAGGCGCTGGACCTGTCGGCGCTGCTGGCGTTCCTGATGACGCCCGAGTCGGACCTGGACCTGGCGCACGTGCTGAAGAGCCCGCTGGTGGGCGCGACCGACGATGATCTGCTGGCGCTCGCGCAAATGGAGGGCGAGGGCGGGTGGTGGGCGCGCATCGAGGCCGCCGGGCTGCCGGCACAGGTTTCCGACGCGCTGCGCGAAGGCGTGCCGCGGCTGCGGCAGTGGCTGCGCGTCGCGCCGCACCAGCCGGTGCATGACCTGATCGACCAGATCTTCCACGGCGGCGAGGTGCGGCGGCGCTACGCCGAGGCCGCGCCGCCGGATATCCGCGAACAGGTGCTGGCCAACCTCGACGCCTTCCTGAAGCTGTCGCTCGACCTCGACGGCGGGCGCTATCCGAGCCTGCCGAAGTTTATCGACGAGCTGCAGGAAATCCGCCGCGGCGACGAAGGCGAAAGCCCCGACGAAGGCGGCATGGGCGAGCGCGCCGAAGACCTCGAGCCGGCCGCGGACGATCCGGCCTACGCGGGCCTCGACGCGGTCCATATCCTGACCGTGCATGCCGCCAAGGGACTGGAAGCGCCGTTCGTGGTGCTGCTCGATGCCAACCACAGCGAGCCGGCCGCGGACCGCGGCGGCATCCTGGTCGACTGGCCGCCGTCGTCGCCGGTGCCGCGCCATTTCTCTGCGTACGGCAAGCGCAGCGAGCGCGGGCTGGCGCGCGCGCCGCTGTTCGAAGCCGAGGCGGCGCTGGGCGAGCGCGAGAACTGGAACCTGCTGTACGTGGCCATGACGCGCGCGCAGCAGGGGCTGCTGGTTAGCGGGGTCAAGGGCCGCGCCAGCCGCGCCAGTGCGGGCGAGGGCAATGCCGAGATCGCCGGCAGCTGGTATGTGCGGCTGCAGGCCGCGGGCGTCGGCGAAATGGTGCCGGCCTATCCGGACGCGGACGCGGACGCGCAGGGCGATGCGGCCGCTGCGCAAGCATTGCTGCCCGCGCGACTGAGCGAGCCGGTGCGCTTCACCGACTTCCGGCTGCGCTACCGCGATGCCGTCGAGGATCCACGCCAGGCCGCCTTTGCCGACGAAGACGCGCAAGCCACGGACGAATCGGAGGGCATTGTCTTCAACGCCGCGGCGGCCCGCCATGGCGAACTGGTGCATGCGCTGCTAGAACGCCTGACGCGCTATCCCGACGCCTTTGCCGGCGTGCCCGCGATCGATACGGTATTGCGGTGGTTCCCGCTGACTGGCGCGCACACCGCGGCGGCACGGTCAGCCTGGCGGCAACAGGTGGAACAGGCGCTGGCTGCCGTGGCCGCGATGCTGCGTGCGCCGGCGCTGGCGTGCCTGCTGACCGCGGACGGGGCGCGCAGCGCGCGCAACGAGGTCGAACTGTACGACGCGCACGGCCGGCTGCTGCGGATCGACCGGCTGGTGGAATTCGACGACCGCGTCGTCGTCATCGACTACAAGCTGCGCCTGCTGCCGCAGGAGCACGCCGCCTATCGCGCGCAGCTGGGCCGCTACGCGGCGGCGATCGCGCCGATGTTCCCCGGCAGGCGCATCGAGGCTGGGGTGGCCACCGCCGAGGGCGAATGGATTCCCGCCGAGCACCTGGCACCGCCGGTTCCGCAACAGGGTTCGCTGTTCTGAAGGCTGGCGCGGCGCGCCGGCAAGGGCAGCGGAATCGGCGCAGAATGGGGCGCATGGCGCGCGCGGTGGCGGCCCGGCTGTACTAAAGTGACAGGGACGGCGCTGCTAGCCGCTGGCGCGCGGGATGCTGCGTGGCGTAGCGTAGACGGATAAGCGGGAAGCGGTACTGCGGAAGGGAAGTGTGAGGTGGACGAGCCTGACCCTCGGCACTGGCGGAAAACGGCTGTGGCTGCTTCGTTCCCGACCTGACCAGGTTGACCGCGCCACCATGCGAGGAGGCCCGTCCGAGCGGCATTGTACCCCAGAGCGCGCGTGCGCGCAGAATTTGCATCGAATGCCCTTGGCACGCGCGGGTCATTGCCCGCGCCATGGCGCCGGGTTGATCTGGCGCAGGCAATGCGCGCCGCGCTGGCCCGACCATTCACCAACCCGCACACATGGTGAGCCAATACATGAACGCAAACGACCAGATCATTCGCGGCGCGCTGGCGCCGCAGGAAATCTCCACCGAAGTCCTGCTCGAGAAATACGCCAAGGGCGAAGAGCGCAGCATCGCCGAGGTCAGGCAGCGCGTGGCGCGCGCGTTGGCGCAGGCCGAGCCCGAGGACCAGCGCGAAGCCTGGAGCGCGCGCTTCCTGTGGGCGCAGGAAAACGGCTTCGTGCCGGCCGGACGCATCAATTCCGCGGCGGGCACCGGCATCCAGGCCACGCTGATCAACTGCTTCGTGCAGCCGGTGGGCGATTCGGTGTCGGAGCCGCGCGATGGCCGCCCCAGCATCTACACCGCGGTGGCGCAGGCCGCGGAAACCATGCGCCGCGGCGGCGGCGTGGGCTATGACTTCTCCGCAATCCGTCCGGCCGGCGCGCTGGTACGCGCCACGCATTCGCGCGCGTCGGGGCCGGTGTCGTTCATGAAGGTGTTCGACGCCTCGTGCGCCACGGTGGAATCGGCCGGCGCGCGCCGCGGCGCGCAGATGGGCGTGCTGCGCTGCGACCATCCGGATATCGAGAGCTTTATCCACGCCAAGGACAAGGGCGAGCTCAGCAACTTCAATATCTCCATCGGCGTCACCGACGACTTCATGCAGGCGGTGCAGGCCGACGCCGAGGTCGAGCTGGTGCACGAGGCCGAGCCCGGCGCCGACATGATCGCCGCCGGCGCGTACCGCCGCGACGACGGGCAATGGGTGTACCGGCGCGTGCCGGCGCGCAACCTGTGGGACCAGGTCATGCAGGCCACCTACGACCATGCCGAACCGGGCATCCTGTTCCTGTCGCAGATCAACGCCGACAACAACCTCTATTACTGCGAGCGCATCGAGGCCACCAACCCCTGC
Source organism: Cupriavidus mimosae (assembly GCF_023952485.1). Lineage (NCBI taxonomy): Bacteria > Pseudomonadati > Pseudomonadota > Betaproteobacteria > Burkholderiales > Burkholderiaceae > Cupriavidus > Cupriavidus mimosae. The sequence goes on from NZ_JALHRY010000003.1 coordinate 104,708, forward strand.
GCCGAGCAGCCGCTGCCATCCTATGGCTGTTGCTGCCTGGGCTCGATCAACCTGACCCGCTTCGTGCGCCAGCCGTTCGCGCCGCAGGCCGCATTCGATTTCGACGCCTTCGCCGAGGTAGTGCGGGTGGCTGCGCGCATGCTCGACAACGTGCTCGACGTGACCTTCTGGCCGTTGCCCGAACAGCAGGCCGAGGCACACGCCAAGCGTCGCGTCGGTCTGGGCTTCCTCGGGCTGGGCAGCGCGCTGGTGATGCTGGGCCTGCGCTACGACACCGAGCCGGCGCGGCAGCTGGCGGCGCGGATCTCGGAACGCATGCGCGACGAGGCCTACCTGGCCTCGACCGAGCTGGCGGTGCAGAAGGGTGCCTTTCCCCTGTTCGATGCCGGCGCCTACCTGCAGAGCGGCTTTGCCAGCCGGCTGCCGGAGCCGGTGCGCGAGGCCATCGGCCGCCATGGGCTGCGCAACTCGCACCTGCTGTCGATCGCACCGACCGGCACCATTACGCTGGCCTTTGCCGACAATGCGTCCAATGGCATCGAACCGGCGTTCTCGTGGACCTACAACCGGAAGAAACGCATGCCGGACAACAGCTACCGCAGCTTCGAGGTGGCGGACCATGCTTGGCGGCTCTACCGTCACATGGGGGCCGACATGGCGCAACTGCCGGACGCGTTCGTGACCGCGCTGCAGATGTCGGCGCTGGACCATATGCGGATGCTGGAAGCGGTGCAGCCGTATATCGACACCAGCATCAGCAAGACCGTCAACGTGCCGGAGGACTATCCTTACGAAGCTTTCCGCAACCTGTACCTCGAGGCCTGGAAGGCCGGTCTGAAGGGGCTGGCGACGTATCGGCCGAACTCGGTGCTGGGCGCGGTGCTGTCGGTCGAGGCGCCCGCCGCCCCGGCCGTGCCCACGGCCGACGACAACCCGCTGGTGCGCCCGTTCGGCAGCCGGCCGGTGGGCGACCTGGAGGGCGTGACGTCCAAGGTCGAATACCTGACCTACGAGGGCCACAAGACCGTCTACCTGACCGTCAACTTCATGCGCGTCGCCGGCGTCGCCGAAGGCAGGCCGGTCGAGATCGAGCGTCCGGTGGAGTTCTTCATGCCGGCGGGCCAGCGCAGCGAGGGCCAGCAATGGATCACCTCGACCATGCGGCTCTTGTCGATGGTGGCGCGCTCGGGCGGTTCGGTGGCCAAGGCGCTGGCCGACATGCGCAACGTGGTGTGGGACAAGGGCACGGTGCGCTACGGCACGCTGGTGCGCCAGGACGGCACCGAGGTGCCGCGCTTCCATGACTCCGAGGTCGCGGCGCTGGGCTATGCGCTGCAGCGCATCCTGATCAAGCGCGGCTTCCTCGATGCCGACGGCGGCCAGGTGCCGGTGACGGCGCTAGCCGCGCGGCTGGCGCAGCGCGACGGCGGCGCGCTGGCGCTGGCGGCCGGGTCCGACCTGGCCGGGCCGGCCAGCGCGGCGCCGGGCGCGCCCGGCGTTGGCACCGGTAAGCCATGCCCGGAGTGTGGCGCGCACGCCTTGCACAAGGTCGATGGCTGCGCCAAATGCGCCAATTGCGGCTACGTCGGCGAGTGCGGCTGAGCCGCGCCCGGGACGGCTGGCGGCCACCGGCGCGGGCCGCCGCTGCCGGGGCTGGATAAAGACGCCGGGGCCGGCGCCGGGGCGGCCGGAGCGGGGCCGCCTTTTGCTACAATCGCCGCCATGAGTTATCAAGTTCTAGCGCGCAAATGGCGCCCCAGGGATTTCACCACGCTGGTCGGCCAGGAGCACGTGGTCCGCGCGCTCACGCACGCGCTGGAACAACAGCGGCTGCACCACGCCTACCTGTTCACCGGCACGCGCGGGGTCGGCAAGACCACGCTGTCGCGGATCCTGGCCAAGGCCCTGAACTGCACCGGCCCTGACGGCAGCGGCGGCATCACCGCCGAGCCGTGCGGGCAGTGCAAGGCCTGCCAGGAAATCGACAGTGGCCGCTTCGTCGACTACATCGAGATGGACGCCGCCTCCAACCGCGGCGTCGACGAGATGGCGCAGCTGCTCGACAAGGCCGTCTACGCTCCCACCGCCGGGCGCTTCAAGGTCTACATGATCGACGAAGTGCACATGCTGACCAACCACGCCTTCAACGCCATGCTGAAGACGCTGGAAGAGCCGCCCGGGCACGTCAAGTTCATCCTCGCCACCACCGACCCGCAGAAGATCCCGGTCACGGTGCTGTCGCGCTGCCTGCAGTTCAACCTTAAGCAGATGCCGCCGGGACATATCGTCTCGCACCTGGACCATATCCTGGCGCAGGAAGGCATTGCCCACGACGGCAATGCGCTGCGGCTGCTGGCTCAGGCCGCGCATGGCTCGATGCGGGACGCGCTGTCGCTGACCGACCAGGCCATCGCCTACAGCGCGGGGCAGGTGTCCGAGGAAGCCGTGCGCGGCATGCTGGGCGCGATCGACCAGGGTTACCTGGTGCAGCTGCTGGATGCGCTGGCCGCCGAGGACGGCGCCGCCATGCTGGCGATCGCCGATGCCATGGCCGACCGCAGCCTGTCGTTCGCGGGCGCGCTGCAGGACCTGGGCTCACTGCTGCACAAGGTGGCGCTGGCGCAGGCCGTGCCGGCGTCGGTGCAGGACGAGTGGCCCGAAGCCGGCGAGGTGCGGCGCCTGGCCGGCGTGTTCGACGCGCAGGAAGTGCAGCTGTTCTACCAGATTGCCAACCTGGGCCGCAGCGAGCTGGCGCTGGCCCCGGACGAATACGCCGGCTTCACCATGACGCTGCTGCGCATGCTGGCATTCCGGCCGTCGTCCGAACCGGCCGCCACGGCCGGGCAGGGCGGCGGCGCAGCGCCCGCGCGCCCCCGCAATGCTGGCATGCCGACGGCGGCGCGACCGGCCGAGGCACGCCAGGCGGCGACTGCCGCCGCTGCCTCCATTACCGATTCCACTCCGGCGCCAGCCGCGGTGCCGCCCACGGCTGCGCCAGCCGCGCCGGTGGCCGGGCCTGCCGCTGCGTCGGCGCAGGCTGCCGCGGCCGAACCCGCGCCGGCGCGCGCGGCAGGCGGCGCCATGTCGCCTGCGGCTGCGGCGCTGGCCGCCGCGCGCCAGGCTTCCGCCGCCCGCGGCGGCGCCCGCAAGGCGCCGGCGCCGGCCATCCCTGCCACGCCGGCCGCTGCGCAACGACCGCCTGCACAGCCGCTGCGCGCGCCCGCGGCCGTAGTCGCGAGCCGTCCCGCCGCGGCCCCGGCTGCGCGGCCGGCGGCATCGCAGGCGCCCGCGCTAGCGGCAGCGCCCGCGGCACGCCCCGTGCCTGCCAAACCGCAGCCAGAATCCGTGCCCCCCTGGGAGGTCGCCGGTGGCAGCGATGTGCCGCCGTGGGAAGAACTGCCGCCCGACCTGCCGCTGATCGGGCCCTATGACAGCGATCCGGGCTACAACGACTACGGTTTCAGCGAACCCGCAGCGCGTGCTGCGGCGCCGCGCAACGTCTCGCGCCCGGCGCCGTCCCCGGCGCGCGAGGCCGGACCCGCGCGCGAGCCCGCTGCCGTGCCGCCGGCCCCGGCCGCGCCGGAGTCGACCAGATTCGTCGCGCCGCGCCCGCCCGCCGCGGGCGAGGACGGCACCCCGCCGGCCTTCACCGGCGACTGGCCGGTGCTGGCCGCCGGCCTGCCGCTGAAGGGCCTGGCGCAACAGCTGGCGTACCAGAGTGAACTGACGCAGGTGGTGGGGCGGACCTTCCACCTGCGCATCCCGGTTGCGGCGCTGGGCGAAAACGGCGTCGCCGAGCGCCTGCAGCAGGCGCTGGGCGACCACTTCGGCGAGCCGGTGCGCGTGGTCTGCGAGGTCGGCGGGGTCACGGTCACCGCCGCCGCCGCCGACGCCGAGGCCCGTGCCGAACGCCAGCGCCAGGCCGAGGCTGCGATCGAGGCCGATCCCTTCGTGCAGGGGCTGCTGCGCGACTTCGGCGGCCAGATCGTGCCAGGCTCGATCCAGCCGCGCGCCGCCTGACCGGCGGCCAGGCTGGCGTTACCTAATTTCCGTCACCGAACTCTTACCGAATCCAGGAGCATTCCATCATGATGAAAGGTCAACTCGCCGGGCTGATGAAGCAGGCCCAGCAGATGCAGGAAAACATGAAGAAGATGCAGGAGCAGCTGGCCCTGATCGAGGTCGAGGGCCAGTCCGGCGCCGGTCTCGTCAAGGTGGTGATGACCTGCAAGAACGACGTCAAGCGCGTCACCATCGACCCCAGCCTGCTGGCCGAGGGCGAGGACAAGGACCTGCTGGAAGACCTGGTCGCCGCGGCCTTCAACGACGCCGTGCGCAAGGCCGAGGCCACCACGCAGGAAAAGATGGGCTCGATGACCTCGGGCCTGCCGCTGCCTCCGGGCTTCAAGCTGCCGTTCTAAGGCCATTGTGAAAGCGTCGTCGCCGACTTCGCTGCAGGCGCTGGTCGAGGCGCTGCGGGTGCTGCCCGGCGTCGGGCCCAAGTCCGCCCAGCGCATGGCCTACCACCTGCTGCAGCACGACCGCGAGGGCGCGCGCAAGCTTGGCGATGCGCTGCGCGGCGCGGCGGACCATATCCGCCACTGCCAGCGCTGCAACACCTTCACCGAGCAGGAGATCTGCGAGACCTGCCTGGACGACCGCCGCGACGCCTCGGTGCTGTGCGTGGTGGAAACGCCGGCCGACCAGGTCATGATCGAGCAGACCCTGACCTACCGCGGCAAGTATTTCGTGCTGATGGGCCGGCTCTCGCCGCTGGACGGCATCGGTCCGCGCGAGATCCACCTGGACCGGCTGCTGGCGCGCGCCACCGAGCCCGAGCTGGGCGGCCCGGTCGGCGAGGTCATCGTCGCCACCAATTTCACCAGCGAAGGCGAGGCCACCGCGCACTACATCGGCGAGATGCTCAAGGCGCGCGGCCTCAAGGTGTCGCGCCTGGCGCGCGGCGTACCGGTGGGGGGCGAGCTGGAATATGTCGATGCCGGCACCATCGCCCGCGCGGTGATGGATCGCCGCAACCTCTGAGCGCCGTCGCGCCGGCGGTCGTGCCTGCCGCAGGCACTGCCACCGGCGCGCCCGCTTTCATTTCCCATCCGCTTCCATGAACCTGGCCCGCTTCGATCTCGTCACGCTTGGCTTGTTCGTTGCCGTGGCCCGGCAGGGCAGCATCTCGGCCGGCGCGCGCCAGTCGCACCTGGCGGTGGCGGCGGCGAGCAAGCGCATTTCCGACCTCGAGACCGCGGTCGGCGCGCCGCTGTTCTTCCGCCATGCCGCCGGCGTGCAGCTGACCGAGGCCGGCCAGGCCTGCTTCCACCATGCGCTGACCATCCTGCAGGATGTCGAGCGCATGGCCGGCGTGATGTCGGACTATGCCTCCGGCGTGCGCGGGCAGGTGCGGGTGTGCGCCAACACCTCGGCGATCACGCAATTCCTGCCCGATGACCTGGCCTCGTTCATGCAGCGCCACCCGACCATCCGCATCGAGCTGGAAGAGCAGAACTCGCGCGACATCGTTGCCGCGCTGGTCGAGAACCGCGCCGACGTCGGCATCTTTGCCGATCGCACTCCCGCCGCCGGGCTGATGACGGTCGAGTACCGCCAGGACGAGCTGGTCATCATCACCCCGCCCAACCATCCGCTGGCCGCGCGCGGCCCGGTGCATTACGCCGATACGCTCGAATTCGATTTCGTCAGCCTGCCGCAGGAGACCTCGCTGGCCGCGCGCCTGCTGGAGGAGAGCAGCCGGCTCGACCGGCCGTTCCGGCTGCGCATCCAGGTGCGCAGCTTCGACGCCATGTGCCGCATGGTGATGGCCGGACTGGGTGTGGGCGTGCTGCCGCGCATCGCGGCCGAGCCGCATGTCAAGTCGATGGGGCTGTCGCTGGTGACGCTGCAGGACGCGTGGGCACGCCGCTCGCTGCTGATCGGGCTGCGCGATCCGGCCGGCCTGACGGTCTCGGCGCGGCTGCTGATCACCCACCTGTGCGGGGATCGCGCGCCGTTCTGACGCGCCGGCGCCGCGGCCGGAACCTCGAGTAGCCACAACCTTTCGCGTTCCGAGAAAGCCCGCTTCTCCGATTGCCGATTCCTGGCCGGCCCCGCGCTGGGGCAAACTCCGTCCGAACGCAATGTATGGCAAGCCAGTCAATGGCGCTGCCGCACTGCAACAAGACTGCCGCACCGCACGGAGACAACCATGGCGCAACAGATCCTTGAGGGCATTCGCGTCCTCGAACTCGGACAACTCATCGCCGGCCCCTTTGCCGCCAAGACCCTGGCCGACTTTGGCGCCCACATCATCAAGGTCGAGCCGCCCGGTCAGGGCGACCCGCTGCGCAAATGGCGCATGCTGCATGAAGGCACCTCGGTGTGGTGGGAGGCGCAGTCGCGCAACAAGGAGTCGGTCTGCATCGACCTGCGCCAGCCGGAAGGCCAGGCGCTGGTGCGCAAGCTGGCCGCCGAAGCCGATGTGCTGATCGAGAATTTCCGCCCCGGCACCATGGAGAAGTGGGGCCTGGGCTGGGACGTGCTGCATGCCGACAACCCGCGCCTGATCATGCTGCGCGTGTCGGGCTACGGCCAGACCGGCCCGAGGAAGGACGAGCCGGGCTTTGCGGCCGTGGCCGAGGCCATGGCCGGCCTGCGCCACCTGACCGGCGAGCCCGGCCGCGCGCCGGTGCGCGCCGGCCTGTCGCTGGGTGACACCATCGCCGGCCTGCACGGCGCCATGGGCGTGCTGCTGGCGCTGTACCAGCGCGATGCGCGCGGCGGCGAGGGGCAGGTGATCGACGTGGCGCTGTACGAGTCGCTGTTCAACCTGAGCGAAAGCCTGCTGCCGGAATACTCCGCCTTCGGCGCGGTGCGCCAGCCCGCTGGCGGTGCGCTGCCGGGGATCGCGCCGTCCAATGCCTATCCCTGCGCCAGCGGCGAATACGTGCTGGTGGCGGCCAACGGCGACGCCATCTTCAAGCGCATGATGCTTGCCATCGGTCGCGCCGACCTGGCCGACGATCCCGCGCTGGAGCGCAACGACGGCCGCGTCGCGCGCGTCGACGAGATCGATGCCGCGATCGCCGACTGGACCCGCACGCAGACGGTGGAGTCGGCGCTGGCGGTGCTGCGCGACGCGCAGGTGCCGTCGGGCCGCATCTATACCGTCAAGGACATTGCCGAAGACCCGCACTACCGCGCCCGCGGCGTGATCGAGTCGGTGACCTCGGCCGGCGGCCTGACCGTGGAGGTGCCGGGCGTGGTGCCCAAGCTGTCGGCCAGCCCCGGCGCCATCCATGACCGTGCGCCGGCGCTGGGCGAGCATACCGATGCGGTGCTGAAGCAGGCCGGCTTCGACGACGCCGCCATTGCCGACCTGCGCGCGCGCAAGGTGATCGCATGAGCGCCGCCGCCAACCCGTTGCGCGGTCCGGCCCGCGTCGAGATCAACGAAGTCGCGCCGCGCGACGGCCTGCAGATCGAGCCGGTGGTGGTGCCGACCGATGCCAAGGTGGCCTTCGTCGATGCGCTGTCGGCCTGCGGCTTCGCGCGCATCGAGGCCACCTCGTTCACCTCGGCCCGCGCCATTCCCGCGCTGGCCGATGCCGAGGCGCTGATGCACCGCATGCGGCGCCAGCCGGGCGTGCGCTACACCGCGCTGGTGCCCAACCTGCGCGGGCTCGAGCGCGCGCTGTCGTGCCGGCCCGACGAGGTCAACCTGGTGATGTCGGCCAGCGAGACCCACAACCGCGCCAACCTGCGCATGACGCGCGCGCAGTCGCGGCAGCAACTGCTGGCGATGATTGCCGAGGCGGGCGCGGCCGGCGTGCCGGTCAACGTGTCGCTGTCGACGGTATTCGGCTGTCCGTTCGAGGGCGAGGTCGATGTCGCCGAGGTGATGGCGCTGGCCAGCGCCTTCGCCGACGCCGGCGCGGCCGGCATCACGCTGTGCGACACCACCGGCATGGCCTATCCGAACCAGGTCGCGGCGCTGTGCCAGGCCTTCCAGGCCGCGCTGCCCGCCACTGGCCTGACCATCCACCTGCACAACACCCGCGGCATGGGCCTGGCCAATGCCGTGGCCGCCTGGCAGACCGGCGTGACGCGCTTCGACGCTGCCGCCGGCGGCCTGGGCGGGTGCCCGTACGCGCCCGGTGCCAGCGGCAACGTCAGCACCGAAGACCTGGTCCACATGTTCGACTGCATGGGCGTGCAGACCGGTGTCGACCTCGGCGCGCTGCTCGACGTGGTGGCCGGCATGCCGGAACTGGTCGGCCGCGACCTGCGTAGTCAGCTGCTCAGCGCGGGCCCGCGCCTGCGCACGCACCAGGCGCCGGCCTGGCTGGCCGAGCATTTTGCCGGGCAGGCGTAGCCCTGCACGCGACATAACGACAACGTATCCACAAGACCAAACGGAGACCCTCATGAAGCAAGCCCATCAACACCAGCCCGCCGTGCCGGCACGTCGCAAGGCGATTGTTTCGACGCTGGCGGCAATCGGCGCGGCGTGGTTCGCTCCCGCAGCACTGGCGCAGGACGGCAGCTATCCCGCCCGGCCGGTAACGCTGGTAGTATCCGCCGCGGCCGGCGGCACCACCGACCTCGCCGCCCGGATGATTGCCGAGCCGCTGTCCAAGGCGCTCGGCCAGCCGGTGGTGGTCGACAACCGTCCCGGCGGCAACGGCGGCATCGCCGCAAGCCTGGTGGCGCGCGCCAAGCCCGACGGCTACACGCTGATGCTGCAGTACTCGGGCTTCCACGTGATCACGCCGCTGCTGGTGAAGAACCTGTCGTGGGACCCGGTCAAGGACTTTGCGCCGGTGGCCAATATCCTGTCGGCGCCGCAGGTGCTGGTGGTGCGCCCGAGCCTGCCGGTCAAGTCGCTGAAGGAACTGGTGGCCTATGCCAAGGCCAACCCGGACAAGCTCAACTATGCCTCGTCGGGCAACGGCTCGCTGCAGCACGTGTCGACCGAGCTGCTGAACCAGATGGCCGGCACCAAGATCACCCACGTGCCGTACAAGGGCACCGGCCCGGCCATGACCGACCTGCTGGGCGGCTCGGTCGACCTGACCATCACCACGCCGCCGCCGCTGATGGGCCATATCGCCGCCGGCAAGCTGCGTCCGCTGGTGGTGACCAGCAAGACCCGGCTGCCCAGCCTGAAGGACGTGCCGTCGGCGCCCGAGGCCGGCTACCCCGACCTGGACGTGTCGTCGTGGTTTGCGATGTACGCGCCGGCGGGCACGCCCAAGCCGGTGGTCGACAAGCTGACCGGCGAGATCGACAAGATCATGCGCACCGAGGCCTTCCGCAAGAAGGCCGAGGAACTGGGCGCCGAGGCCAGGTACATGAATCCGCAGCAGCTGGCGCAATACCAGAAGGCCGAGCTGGCGCGCTGGGCCAAGGTGATCAAGTCCGCCGACATCCACGCCGAATGACGCGGCGCTGCGGCAAGGTGATCGAAAGGTAAGGGCGCTAAGCTGGCGGGTTTGCTAGGTATAGATACCGATGCGGTGCACCGCGCCGCCCGGTAGCATGGCAATTTGCCGCACCGCGGCGCCCCCCTTTCAAGCGCTCGTTGCCGCGGCGCCAGTCCACACGGGTAGGAGATCTCGCATGTATAACAAAAAGTTCTGGAAGCAATTCCTGATCGCGCTGGCGCTGTTCCTGGCCGGCTGGTTCACCTTCGGCCATGCCCTGGCACAGGGCAAGCCCGAGAAGACCAAGGTCACCATCGCGGTGGGTGGCAAGAACCTGTTCTATTATCTGCCGCTGACCATCGCCGAGCGCCTCGGCTACTTCAAGGAAGAAGGCCTTGAGGTCGAGATTGTCGACTTCGCCGGCGGCGCCAAGGCGCTGCAGGCGGTGGTGGGCGGCAGCGCCGACGTAGTCTCGGGCGCCTACGAGCACACCATCAACCTGCAGGCCAAGGGCCAGCGCTACCAGGAATTCGTGCTGCAGGGCCGCGCCCCGCAGATTGTGCTGGTGGTGTCGAACAAGACCATGCCCAACTTCAAGTCGATCGCCGACCTGAAGGGCAAGAAGATCGGCGTGACCGCGCCGGGCTCGTCGACCAATATGATGGCCAACTTCGTGCTGGCCAAGGCCGGCCTGAAGCCGTCGGACGTGTCGTTCATCGGCGTGGGCGCCAGCGCCGGTGCGGTGGCGGCGATGCGTTCGGGCCAGATCGATGCCATGGCCAACCTGGATCCGGTGGTGTCGATGCTGACGCAGAAGAACGAGGTGCGCATCGCCTCGGATACCCGCACGCTCAAGGACACCCAGGCGGTGTTCGGCGGCAACATGCCGTCGGGCTGCCTGTATGCGTCGCAGGCCTTTATCCAGCAGAACCCGAACACCACGCAGGCACTCACCAACGCCATGGTGCGCGCGCTCAAGTGGCTGCAGAAGGCGGGCCCGTCCGACATCGTCAAGACCGTGCCGGAAAGCTACCTGCTGGGCGACCGCGCGCTGTACCTGGCCGCATGGGACAAGGTCAAGGAAGCAATCTCGCCGGACGGCACCATGCCGGCCGACGGCCCGCGCACCGCGCTCAACGCGCTGGGCCAGTTCGACGCCGAACTGAAGGGCAAGTCGATCAAGCTGGAAGAGACCTATACCAACGCGTTCGTGCAGAAGGCCAACGCCAAGTACAAGTAATTTTCCTGCCGTCGACGCCATCGGCCCGCTGCCCGCAGCGGGCCTTTGCTTTGCGCCAGCGACGGCTTATCCATCATCACTCGCCCGCGCCGCACTGTGCGCGCCACGGCGGGTCTGAGACGGTTCATCATGAGCATTCCCGCACTTTCACTCGACCAGGTCACCTGTACCTTTGTCTCGCGCGATGACCGCAGCCAGCGCTATACCGCGGTCAAGGACGTCACGTTGTCGATCCAGCCCGGCGAATTCGTATCGGTGGTGGGTCCCACCGGCTGCGGCAAGTCGACGCTGCTGAATGTCGGCGCCGGCCTGCTGGAGCCTTCCAGCGGCGAGGTGCGCGTGTTCGGCGAGCCGCTGCGCGGCATCAACCGGCGCGCCGGCTACATGTTCCAGACCGAGGCGCTGATGCCGTGGCGCAGCGCGCTCGACAACGTCGTCGCCGGCCTGGAATTCCGCGGCACCGGGCGTGCCGAGGCGGTGCAGCAGGGCGAGGAATGGCTGCGCCGCGTGGGCCTGGGCGGGTTTGGCGACCGCTACCCGCACCAGCTTTCGGGCGGCATGCGCAAGCGCGTGGCGCTGGCGCAGACGCTGGTGCTCGACCCGGACATCATCCTGATGGACGAACCATTCTCCGCGCTCGACATCCAAACCCGCCAGCTGATGGAGAACGAAGTGCTGGAGTTGTGGGCCGCAAAGCGCAAGGCCGTGCTCTTCATCACCCACGACCTGGACGAAGCCATTGCCATGAGCGACCGCGTGGTGGTGCTGTCGGCCGGCCCCGGCACGCATCCGATCGGCGAGTTCGCGATCGACCTGCCGCGCCCGCGCGACGTCGCCGAGATCCGCAACCACCCGCGCTTTGTCGAGCTGCACGCCGCGATCTGGGACGTGCTGCGCGAGGAAGTGCTCAAGGGCTACGCCCAGCAGCGCAAGGTCGCCTGACCGGCCCTGCGTCCCAATTCAAAACAAGAACTGAATCCCGATGGCATTCCGTACTGATTCCAAGGGCATGCTGCGCGTGTGGCAGCTGCTGGTGCTGGTGGTGATCCTCGGCGTGTGGCACCTGGCCACGCGCTCGCAGCAGGTCGCTTTCTTCTTCGGTGAGCCGCTGATGGTGGCGCAACGCATCTGGAACTGGTTTATCGTCGAGCGCGATATCTACCTGCACCTGGGCGTGACCCTGATCGAGACCGTGCTGGCCTTCGGCATCGGCACGGTGGCGGGGCTGGGCGTCGGCCTGTGGCTGGCGCTGAGCCCGCTGACCTCGGCCATCCTCGATCCGTACGTCAAGGCCATGAACTCGATGCCGCGGGTGATCCTGGCGCCGATCTTCGCGGTCTGGTTCGGCCTGGGCATCTGGTCGAAAGTGGCGCTGGCGGTGACTTTGGTGTTCTTCATCGTCTTCTTCAACGTCTACCAGGGCGTCAAGGAAGTTAGCCCGGTGGTGCTGGCCAATGCGCGCATGCTGGGCGCCAATCAGAAGCAGCTGCTGCGCCATGTCTACCTCCCGAGCGCGACCAGCTGGGTGTTCTCGTCGCTGCATACCTCGGTGGGCCTGGCCTTTGTTGGCGCGGTGGTGGGCGAATACCTGGGCTCGGCGCGCGGCGTGGGCTATCTGATCCTGCAGGCCGAGGGCACCTTCGACATCAATACGGTGTTTGCCGGCATTGTGGTGCTGACCGCGTTTGCGCTGGTGCTGGACTGGATGGTCGGCATCGGCGAGAAGCGGCTGATGAAGTGGCAGCCGCAGAGCGGGGAGACGGAGAAGCTGTGAAGCCCTTGCCGCGGGGTTGATCCCCTCTCCCGCGTGCGGGAGAGGGAGTACCCAAGTGGCCAATGGGATGTCCTGGTCCCGGCGCGTCAGCCGACGCGTCGAGGCCCGGCCATCACGGCACGATCACGATCTTGCCGGTGACCTTGCGCGCTTCCATGTCCTTGAGCGCCTGCGCGGCCTGCTCCAGCGGATAGCGCGCCGAGATATGCGGGCGGATCTTGCCTTCCTTCATCCAGCCCAGCATCTGCGCCATGTTGGCCTGGTTGGCCTTGGGCTCGCGCCGCACGAAATCGCCCCAGAACACGCCTACCAGCGACGCGCCCTTGAGCAGCGCCAGGTTCAGCGGCAGCCTGGGGATCTCGCCGTTGGCGAAGCCCACCACCAGGTAGCGGCCGCGCCAGCCGATCGAGCGGAACGCCGGCTCGGCATAGATGCCGCCGACCGGGTCGTAGACCAGGTCCGGACCCTTGCCGTCGGTCAGCGCCTTGATGCGCTCGCGCAGGTCTTCGGTGCTGTAGTTGATCAAGGCGTCGGCGCCGTGCTGCTTGCACACCTCCAGCTTTTCGTCGGTCGACGCCGCCGCGATCACGCGCGCACCGATGGCCTTGCCGATCTCGATCGCCGCCAGCCCCACGCCGCCGGCCGCGCCCAGCACCAGCATGGTCTGGCCGGCCTTGAGCTCGCCGCGGTCGATCACCGCGTGGTGCGAGGTGCCGTAGGTCAGCGTGAAGGCGGCCGCGGTCTCGAAGTCGATGCCGGGCGGCATCGGCACCACCGACGCCGCCGGCGCCTTGGCCTGGCTGGCGAAAGCGCCATTGCCAAGGTAGGCGATGACCTTGTCGCCGGGCTTGACGTGGGTGACGCCTTCGCCCACCGCGTTGACCACGCCGGCCAGCTCCGAACCCGGGGTGAACGGCAGTTCGGGCTTGGCCTGGTACTTGTTCTGGATGATCAGCACATCGGGGAAGTTGACCGCGGCCGCCTTGACGTCGATGACCACTTCGCCCTTGCCGGGCACCAGGTCGGGCAGGGTTTCGAGGGTCAGCGAATCGGGCGGACCCCAGGCTTTGCACAATACGGCTTTCATCTTGTCTCCGGTGATGTGGTTGGCATGCCGCGCCAGTCAAGCTTACGCGGGCCGGCGGGGCAAGTGTAGCTCAGGAATAGCACGGTCGTTCTGTTTCATGCCGAAGCCGTGGAGGCGGTCATTTGCGGCCTGCATACCGCGCCGGCGCGCCGCCGCAAATGGCCAGATCGGGCGGCGCGCAGGCCGCTTGCGTGCCTGCGCTCAGGTACAATCGCGGCATGCATATCCTTCTCGCCAACGACGACGGTTATCTCGCGCCGGGACTGGCCGTTTTGCATGCTGCGCTCGCGCCGCTGGGCCGGATCACGGTCATCGCGCCGGAGCAGAACCATAGCGGCGCTTCCAATTCCCTGACCCTGCAACGGCCGCTGTCGATCTACGAGGCGCGCGAAGGCGTGCAAAAAGGTTTTCGCTTCGTCAACGGCACGCCCACCGACTGCGTGCATATCGCGCTGACCGGGCTGCTCGAGGAAAAGCCCGACCTGGTGGTGTCCGGCATCAACCAGGGCCAGAACATGGGCGAGGACGTGCTTTACTCCGGCACCGTCGCCGCCGCGATCGAGGGCTACCTGCTGGGGATTCCCTCGGTGGCCTTCTCGCAGGTAGACAAGGGCTGGGAACACCTCGATGCCGCCGCGCGCGTCGCGCGCACCGTGGTCGAGCGCATCATCGGCACGCCGCCGGCCGAGCCGTTCCTGCTCAACGTCAATATCCCGAACCTGCCGTTCGAACATATCCAGGGCTATCGCGCCACGCGCCTGGGCAAGCGCCATCCGTCACAGCCGGTAATCACGCAGGTCAATCCGCGTGGCGATACCAATTACTGGATCGGCCCGGCCGGCGACGCGCGCGATGCCAGCGAGGGCACCGACTTCCATGCGACCGCGCAGGGCTACGTCTCGCTCACGCCGTTGCAGCTGGACCTGACGCACCGCGGGCAGCTCGACGCGCTCGACCAGTGGCTGAAGTAGCGCCGCCGGTCCCGAGCCGCCCGAGCCGCAGAATCGCCGCGTCGCGCCCCCGATGAGTTCCACGCCCCCTCGCAACAAGTTCCCGCTGCCGCTGGATGCGGTGGTCGAACGCAAGCCCGCGCCCGCGCGCACCGCCGGCATCCCCGCGGTGGGCGCGCCGCGCCCGGCCGCGCCCGTGCCCCCGCCCGCCAAGCCGCGCCTGCCGCGCACCGCGGCGCCGGCACCTGCGCCGGTGCCTGCCAGCGCGGTCGAGCAGCGCGCCTCGGCGGCTACCGCGGGCGGCGGCGGCATGGCCTCGGCGCGTGCGCGCGTGGCATTGGCGGCGCGGCTGCGCGCCGCGGGCATCCGCGACGAGCGCGTGTTGTCGGCCATCGCCACGGTGCCGCGCCACCTGTTCGTCGAGCCGGGGCTGGCGTCGCAGGCGTATGAAGACGCGGCGCTGCCGATCGGCCACCAGCAAACCATCTCCAAGCCGTCGGTGGTGGCGCGCATGATCGAACTGCTGCGCGAGGGTCTGGGCGCCGAGGCGCCGCTGGAGCGCGTGCTCGAGATCGGCACCGGCTGCGGCTACCAGGCCGCGGTGTTGGCGCAAGTGGCGCGCGAAGTCTTCTCGATCGAGCGCATCCGGCCGCTGCACGAGCAGGCCAAGGCGAACCTGCGGCCCTTGCGCGTGCCCAATCTGCGCCTGCATTACGGCGACGGCATGCTGGGCCTGCCGCAGGCCGCGCCGTTCTCCGCCATCATCCTCGCCGCGGCCGGCATGGAGGTGCCCGAGGCGCTGCTGGAGCAACTGGCCATCGGCGGGCGCCTGATCGCCCCGGTGGCGGTGATGCCGCCGGCGGGCGTGCCCGGCCAGACCGTGACGCAACAGCTGCTGCTGATCGAGCGGCGCAACCGCCATCGCTTTCACCGAACCGCGCTTGAAGCCGTTTTCTTTGTGCCCTTAAAATCGGGCACCATCTGAGTCGAACTATGCACAACATCGTGAAATCGCAAAATTTCGCACGCGCCGGACAACTTTTTGCGGCGACCTCGCTCGCGGCCCTGCTGGCCGCCTGCGCCAATTCGCCGATGCCGGCACCGGTCGTCGACCGTACCTCCACCTCCGGTACCACCGCGGCGACGCTGGAACCGGCGCCGCCCGGGTACTATCGGGTCAAGCGAGGCGATACCCTTTACCGTATAGCGCTGGAGAACGGCCAGTCGTATCGCGATGTGGCAACGTGGAACAACCTGACCAATGTGAACCAGATCGAGGTCGGCCAGCTGCTGCGCATCATGCCGCCGGGTGCCGACGTCAACACTGCGCCGGGCGTGGCCACCATGCCGGTGGCACCGGGCACGGTGCAGGCCCAGCCGATCGACCAGGCTCGTCCGAACGGCACGCCGGTGACGCCGCCGGCCGCGCCTGCGGCCGCGGCTTCGGCGCCAGCGGCAGCGCCAGCCGCGACCGCGCCCGCCTCGGCGCCGATGGCCGACGGCTCGATGAAGCTGAGCTGGCCGGCGACCGGCCAGATGGTCGGTAAATTCGACGACAAGGGCAATAAAGGCATCGATATTGCGGGCAAGAAGGGTGATCCGGTGCTGGCCGCGGATGACGGTCGGGTGATTCACGTAGGCCCCTTGCGCGGCTACGGGAATCTTGTCATCATCAAACACAACGAGACATTTCTTACCGCTTACGGGCACAACGACAAGGTGCTCGTCGCGGAGCAATCCACGGTCCGGAAAGGCCAGAAGATTGCAGAGATGGGCAACAGTGATACCGACCGGGTGAAGCTTCACTTCGAAGTTCGCAAGAACGGAAAACCGGTTGATCCGATGCGGTACCTGCCGCCACAGTGAGGGTTCATGCCACGCCAGAAAACTGTCTCCTCCGGAACCGTCAGCAGGGCTCGCCGTCCCAAGCAGCCGGAAGTGAAGGCTGGTGTGGCGCATCCCGACGAACGCGCCGATGCAGAGGGCTTCGAGCCCGATCTCGCCGCCGAGATGCTTCCCGTGACCGACGAGCCTATCGCCACGTCCGCTTCGGTGGGCCTGCGCGAGACCGACCTGCTCGGCGACGACAATGATCGCAACGAGCGCCATCTGCGCGACGACGACGAGGACGAGTCGGAAGACGAGGATGAAGACAGCGCGGAAAACGGCACCGAAAGCGCCACCGCCGAGCATGACGACTTCCGCACGGTGCTGCATACCGAGCTCGCCGCCGACACGGTCCAGCACTACCTGAACCGCATCAGCATCAAGCCGCTGCTGTCGGCGCCGGAAGAGCTGCATTTCTCCACGCTGGCCAAGGACGGCGACTTTGCCGCGCGCCAGGTCATGATCGAGCGCAACCTGCGGCTGGTGGTCAGCATCGCCAAGGGCTATCTCAATCGCGGCGTGCCTTTGCTGGACCTGATCGAGGAGGGCAACCTGGGCCTGATGCACGCAATCGAGAAGTTCGATCCGTCGCGCGGCTTCCGCTTCTCGACCTACGCAACGTGGTGGATCCGCCAGAGCATTGAGCGCGCCATCATGAACCAGGCCCGCACGGTCCGCCTGCCGGTGCACGTGATCCGCGAACTCAATCAGGTGCTGCGCGCCAAGCGCCATCTGGAAAAGGGCGGCACCGACGGACGCGACGCCAGCCTGGAGGACATCGCCCACCTGTTGGGCAAGACGCCGGACGAAGTGCAGGACGTCCTGGCACTCAATGAACATACCACCTCGCTCGATACGCCGTTCGATCTCGATCCCGGCTCGAGCCTCCTGGATTTCCTCTCCGACGAGCACAACGCCGCCCCTGACCAGGAGGTGGCGCACCGCGAGCTGGAAGGGCTGATGAAGCTCTGGCTGGCGCGCCTGTCGGAAAAGCATCGCTATGTGGTCGAGCGCCGCTTCGGGCTCAACCACATCGAGCCCGCCACGCTGGAAGAGCTTGCCGAGGAGATGGGCCTGACGCGCGAGCGCGTGCGCCAGATCCAGCAGGAGGCGCTGGTCAAGCTCAAGCGGCATTTCGCTTCGCAAGGTGTCAGGAAGGACGCCGTTCTATGACCCCTGTGCTGGTATTCGACATCGAGACCATTCCCGATGTCGCCGGCCTGCGCCGTTTGCATGACCATCCCGATGCGATGAGCGACGCCGAAGTCGCCGAGCATGCGTTCTCCGCCCGCCGGGAAAAGACCGGCAGCGATTTCCTCCCGCACTACCTGCAGCGTGTCGCCGCGATTTCCTGCGTGCTGCGGCGCACGCACCGCGACGGCTCGGCCGTGTTCCATGTCGGCTCGCTTGGCACGCCGCAGGATGGCGAGGCCACGCTGATCCAGAAGTTCTATGAACTGATCGCGCGCTACAGCCCGCAGCTGGTGTCGTGGAATGGCGGCGGCTTCGACCTGCCGGTGCTGCACTACCGCGGCCTGGTCAATGGCATCACCGCGCCGCGCTACTGGGAGATGGGCGAGGGCCGCGACGAAGACAGCCGCGACTTCAAGTGGAACAACTACATCAGCCGCTACCACATGCGGCACCTGGACCTGATGGACCTGCTGGCGATGTACCAGCCGCGCGCCAGCGCCCCCCTCGATGACCTGGCCAAGCTGTGCGGCTTTCCCGGCAAGATGGGGATGGACGGCAGCAAGGTGTGGCAGGCCTTCCAGGCCGGGCAGCTCGACGAGATCCGCGCCTATTGCGAGACCGACGTCGTCAACACCTACCTGATGTACTGCCGCTTCCAGCTGATGCGCGGCGGGCTGTCGCCGCGCGAGTTCGACCTCGAGATGGAATTTGTCCAGGAATCGCTGGCCGAACTGCCGGGCGAACAGTGGATGGAGTACCTGCAGGCCTTCCGCCTGCAGCGCCTGACGCCCGAAGCCGAAGACCTCGAAGACTGACGACGGCAGCCGCTAGCCCGGCCTAGAGGTCCAGCGACAGCAGGATCGGCTGGTGGTCCGAGGCATCGGTGTCGGCATTGACCTCGCAGCCACGAATGCGGGCGGCGAGCGGCTCGGTCACCAGCATGAAGTCACAGGCGAAGGGCGGCTCGGGCCATTGTTCCTTGTCGTGCAGCGCGCAGGTCGGGGCATGCGGCTGGCCGGGATGCGCGTGCAGCCAGGCGTCGCGCCAGGCCGGCGTGCCGTCGTCGAACGGCTCCAGCATGCGCCGGTAGGCGACATCGTCAGGCTTGCTGTTGAAGTCACCGCACAAGATGGCTTCGGCGGGCCGGGGCTCCGGCGTGAACGGGCCTGGCCACTGCTCGCTGCGGCCGGGCCGGCGCGCGTGGGCGCAAGCCTCGGCATGCCAGTCACGCAGGGCTTCGGCCTGCGCCGTGCGCTGGGTCGCCGAATAATATTCCAGGTGGGTGCAGATCACGCGCACCCGCTCGCTGCCGGCTTCCACGGTGGCTTCCAATGCCACCCGCGGCATCGATGCTACCTCCGGATCCGCGGGCCAGGGCAATGCATGCCGGAACACCTCGCGCACCGGCAGCCGGGTGGCGATCAGGTTGCCGAACTGCTTCAGCGCGCCGCTGCGGCCACGCCGCTCGACCGCAGGCGCATAGAGCAGGTGATAGCCCGGCAGCAGCGCGGTCAGCTCGGACACCTGGTCCGCGCCGGGCTCGCCGCGCAGCTCGCCAAAGCCGCGCGTCACTTCCTGCAGGCACAGCACGTCCGCGTCGGCCATGGCGCGCAGCGTCTGTACCTGCCGCGCCAGGTCGACGCGGCCGTCGGCGCCGCGGCCCCACTGGATGTTCCATGAAATCAGTTCCATGCCTGCTCTCCGTCGTTGGCCCGGACGTACGCCAACGGAGCCGGCCCGGTCTGGCATACAATCGCGCTTTCGTAAAACAATACGTCAGGTTTTATCTGGTGTCCCAAGCCGTGTCCTCCCCACAAGAAACGCCGGCCGTGCCGGCTGCTGCGGCCGTCGAAGGTGCTGCCCCCGTCGCAAAGAACTCCCGTGGCCGTGGTGCCGCCCAGGGCGGTGCGCCCGCGGACGACCCCGTGGTGACGATCGACAGCCTCGACATGGAGGCGCGCGGCGTCGGCCGGCTGGTCAACGAGGACGGCACGCCCGGCAAGGTGATCTTCGTCGAGGGCGCGCTGCCCGGCGAGATCGTCAGCTACCGCAGCTATCGCCGCAAGCCCAGCTACGAGCAGGCGCAGCTGGGCGAAGTGCGGCAGGCCTCCGTGATGCGCGTCGAGCCGGGCTGCCAGCACTTTGGCGTCTGCGGCGGGTGCTCGATGCAGCATCTGGATTCGCGCGCGCAGCTGGCCATCAAGCAGCGCGTGCTGGAAGACAACCTGTGGCACTTGTCCAAGGTGAAGCCCGACGTGGTGTTCCGCCCGATCGCGGGGCCGGACTGGGGCTATCGCTACCGCGCGCGCCTGACGGTGCGCCACGTGGCCAAGAAGGGCGGGGTGCTGGTCGGCTTCCATGAGCGCAAGAGCAGCTATGTCGCCGACATGACGCGCTGCGAGATTCTGCCGCCGCATGTGTCGGCGATGCTGGTGCCGCTGCGCGAGCTGGTGATGGGGCTGTCGATCCGCGACCGCATGCCGCAGATCGAGCTGGCCGTGGGCCAGGAGGTGACGGCGCTGGTGCTGCGCATCCTGGAACCGCTGACCGATGCCGACAAGGACCTGCTGCGCGCCTTCGCCGATGCGCACAAAGTGCAGTTCTGGCTGCAGCCGAAAGGTCCGGATACGGTCTACCCGTTCTACCCGGCCGAGGCAGAACTGGCCTACACGCTGCCGGAGTTCGGCATCCGCATGCCGTTCAAGCCCACTGACTTCACTCAGGTGAACCACCAGATCAACCGCGTGCTGATCGGCCGCGCGCTGCGCCTGCTGGATGCCCAGCCGCAGGACCGGCTGCTCGACCTGTTCTGCGGCATCGGCAACTTCACGCTGCCGCTGGCCACGCAAGGAACGTCGGTGATGGGCATCGAAGGCAGCGAGGCGCTGACCGCGCGCGCGCTGGCCAATGCTGAATACAACGGGCTGGCCGCCAAGACCGAGTTCGCGTGCCGCAACCTGTTCGAGGTCACGGCGGAAGACATCGCCGCGCTGGGCCGCTTCGACCGCTGGCTGGTCGATCCGCCGCGCGAAGGCGCGCTCGCGGTGAGCAAGGCGCTGGGCGAGCTGGCGCAGCAGGGCAGCGACTTGCTGCCGCGGCGCATCGTCTATGTATCGTGCAGCCCCGCCACGCTGGCGCGCGACGCCGGCCTGCTGGTGCACGAGGCGGGCTACCGCCTGAGCGGCGCCGGCGTGGTCAACATGTTCCCGCACACCTCGCACGTCGAATCGATCGCGGTGTTCGACCGCGACTGATCGCGGCGGCGTGCCCAAAAGAAAAGCCGACCAACAGGCCGGCTTTTTTCATGCTGGGGCGTTTGCCGTCATTCGCGGTTGCCGCCGAAGATGCCCAGCAGGGCCAGCAGGTTGGCGAACACGTTGTACACGTCCAGGTAGATCGCCAGCGTTGCGGTGATGTAGTTGGTCTCGCCGCCGTTCACCACGCGCTGCACGTCGAACAGGATGTACGCCGAGAAGATACCGATCGCGATCACCGACACCGTGATCATCAGCGCCGGCAGCTGCAGCCAGATATTGGCGACGCTGGCCAGGATCAGCAGGATCACGCCGACGAACAGGAACTTGCCCAGGCCGGAGAAATCACGCTTGCTGACGGTGGCGATCGATGCCATCGCGCCGAATACGGCAGCGGTGCCGCCAAAGGCGTACATGATCAGCGCCGGGCCGTTCGAGAACGACAGCGTGACGCTGATCAGCCGCGACAGCATCAGCCCCATGAAGAAGGTGAAGGCCAGCAGCAGGACCACGCCCATGCTGCTGTTCTTGGTCTTCTCGATGGCAAAGAAGAAACCGAACGCGATCGCGAGGAACAGGATCAGCGACAGGCCGGGGCTGCCCGCCATGAAGCTGAAGCCGGTGGCCACGCCGATCCATGCACCGAGCACGGTGGGGATCATCGAGAGGGCCAGCAGCCAGTAAGTGTTGCGCAAGACCCGGTTGCGAACGACGACGTCAGTGACGGTCGACGCACTATTGCCGAAACCGTAGGTGTTCAGCTTGTTATCCATGGTGACTCCTGTCTCAAAACGGTGAGGCGCCGGCGTTGCGAGGCTTCAAATGCGAAGACTCGTATGGAAGCCGGACGGAACCATCGTCAATGTGGCATCGGGCAGGCCGGATTGCAAGGGCGCGGTAATTCAATCGTCACCTGCCGCTGGCTCACGTCCGTTCGACGCCGCTCACATTGGATGTTAGCGGCGGCGCTGCGTTCCAGGGATGACAAGGTTGTAATGTGCGGTTTTTGCAACTTGCCAGCGACATGTGCGCGAGGGGCGGGCGGGCCCGTCCGGAGGTCTGCAAGACCCTCGAAACCGTCATAGTCTTCGTGCTAGAATTGCACGTTTAATCCATTTGTAACCCCTTCATTTTTCGGAGTTTTTCATGGCGATCGAACGCACCCTGTCGATTATCAAGCCGGATGCCGTGGCCAAGAACGTGATTGGCCAGATCTACGCCCGTTTCGAGGCCGCCGGCCTGAAGATCGTTGCTGCCAAGATGGTGCACCTGTCGCGCGGCGAAGCCCAGCAGTTCTACGCCGTCCACAAGGAGCGTCCGTTCTTCAAGGACCTGGTCGACTTCATGGTTTCGGGCCCGGTCATGATCCAGGCGCTGGAAGGCGAGAACGCCATTGCCAAGAACCGCGACCTGATGGGCGCCACCGACCCGAAGAAGGCCGAGAAGGGCACCATCCGCGCCGACTTCGCCGACAGCATCGACGCCAACGCCGTGCACGGCTCGGACGCTGCCGAAACGGCTGCCGTGGAAGTGTCGTTCTTCTTCCCGGGCATGAACGTCTACAGTCGCTGATCGGCTGCCGACTGACATCAAGCTGAGTTTGCCGTCATGAACACTCTCGTCAACCTGCTCGACCTCGACGCGGACGCGCTCACCGCTTATTGCGGCGAGCTCGGCGAGAAGCCGTTCCGTGCGCGGCAACTGCAACGCTGGATCCACCACTACGGTGCCAGCCGCTTCGACGCCATGTCGGATCTCGCCAAGTCGCTGCGCGAAAAGCTCGCGACCCGCGCCGAGATCCGCGCGCCCGCCGCCATCACCGACAACCTGTCGGCCGACGGCACGCGCAAGTGGCTGCTCGACGTGGGCGAGGGCAACGCGGTGGAAACGGTGTACATCCCCGAGGAAACGCGTGGCACGCTGTGCGTTTCCTCGCAGGCGGGATGCGCCGTCAACTGCCGGTTCTGTTCCACCGGCAAGCAGGGTTTTTCGCGCAACCTCAGCACCGGTGAAATCATCGGCCAGCTGTGGATGGCGGAGTTCGCCATGCGCGAGCAACTGGGCCGCGGCCCCAAGGATGACCGCGTCATCTCCAACGTGGTGATGATGGGCATGGGCGAGCCGCTGCTGAACTACGACGCCGTGGTCCCGGCCATGCGCCTGATGCTCGACGACAACGCCTACGGCCTTTCACGCCGCCGCGTGACGCTGTCCACCTCCGGCGTGGTGCCGATGATGGACCGGCTGTCCAGGGATCTTCCGGTCGCCCTGGCCGTGTCGCTGCATGCGTCCAACGACGCGCTGCGCGACGTGCTGGTGCCGCTGAACAAGAAATACCCGCTGGCCGAACTGATGGCGGCGTGCCGCCGCTACCTGGAATTCGCGCCGCGCGATTTCATTACTTTCGAATACTGCATGCTGGATGGCGTCAACGACGGCGTCGAGCATGCGCGGGAACTGCTGAAGCTTGTCGCCGACGTGCCGTGCAAGTTCAACCTGATCCCGTTCAACCCCTTCCCCGAATCGGGCCTGAAGCGTTCCAACAACGAGCAGATCCGCCGTTTCGCGCAGGTGCTGATGGACGCGGGCATCGTCACCACCATCCGCAAGACCCGCGGCGACGACATCGACGCCGCTTGCGGCCAGCTGGCCGGGGAAGTGAAGGACCGCACCCGCCTTGCCGAACGCGGCAAGTTCGGCAAGATCACGCCGCTGGTGCCCGTCACTGCCAGCGGCCAGCCGCGGGAGGCGCGCCCTGCATGATCCGTCTGATCGCTGCGGCCCTGCTGGGGCTGCTGATGTTGTCCGGGTGCCAGCTGCCGCATGCGCCGGCGCTGGATCTCCAGACCGCTTCCGACCAGACCGAGGCCAGGCGCCGGGCCGGCATCCGGCTGCAACTGGCCACCAATTACCTCGAGGCCGGCCAGAACGCGGTCGCCCTTGACGAGATCAAGCAGGCCATCGCCATCGATCCGTCGCTGGCCGACGCCTACCATGTGCGGGCGCTGATCTACATGAGCATGAATGAACCGACGCTGGCCGAGGACAGCTTCCGCACCGCGGCGTCGATGCGCGCCAATGACGGCGACCTGCTCAACAACTACGGTTGGTTCCTGTGCCAGCAAGGGCGCTATGGCGAGGCCGAGCCCATGCTGCGGCGTGCCGTGTCCGCGCCGTCGGCCGGCGGCCCCGTCAAACCGCTGATCAGCCTGGGCGCGTGCGAACTGCGCCAGGGCCACAGCGCCGAGGCGGAGAAGAACCTGAAGGCCGCGCTCGGCTACGACCGCAACAACCCGGTGGCGAACACCAACCTGGCGCTGGTGTTCTACCGGCGCGGCGATTACGTACAGGCGCGCCAGTTTGTCCAGCGCGTCAACAACAGTCAATTTGTCACTGCGCAATCCCTCTGGCTGGGAGCGCGCATTGCCCACCGTCAGGGCGACGGCCGCACGCAGGATGCGCTGGGGGCGCAACTGCGCAGCCGCTTCCCCGACTCGCGCGAGGTGGCCGCCTACGAACAAGGAGCATGGGATGAGTGAGCACGACCGCGCCGCAGGCCAGGCCGTACCGACGCAAGCAGTCGGCGGAGGCGCGCATGAAGGAGAACGCGAAGCTGCGGCGCGCGAGATCGGCGCCGCGCTGGCGCGCGAGCGCGAGGCGCAGCGGATGTCGGTCGAGGACGTCAGCGCACGGCTGAAGGTGGCGGCCAGCAAGCTGCGCGCGATCGAGGCGGCCGACCTGAAGGCGCTGCCCGACGTGACCTTCGCCAAGGGCGTGATGCGTGCCTATGCCCGCATGCTCCATGTCGATATCGACCCGCTGCTGGCGCGCTTCCAGCCGCGCGCGGTGGCGCAGGTGGCGGAAATCGCCCGCCAGCGCGAAGGCGGCATCAATGCAGCCTTCGACGACCGCAACCGCTTCCGCTCCGGCGGCAACGGCGGCCGCTGGGTCTGGCTGGCGCTGGTGGCGGTGGTCGTCGCCGCGGGCATCTGGTTCGGGCTCGACCATATCCGCGCGTGGATCGACGCGCGCAGCAGCGCCGCCGAAACCGTGGCGGCCGAAGCGCCGGCCGCGGACGGCGCGAGCACGGAAGCCGGTATCGTGACCGCGGCACTGCCGCCGGTGATGGCAGCCAGCGACTCGCCGGCCCCGTCCGCCGAAACCGTTCCGGCCAGCGCCGTGGCAGCCTCGGCTACCCCGGCAGCCGCGGCTGCCACTGTAGCTGCGGCAGCCACCGGGGCGCCGGCCGCATCGGCACCGGCAGCGCCCACGGCATCTGCCGTGGCGGCTGGAGAGGGCGAGCTGCAGATCCGCTTTGCCGCCGATACCTGGTTTGAAATCCGCGACAATAGCGGCAAGGTCGTCATGGGCGGCACCGCGAGGGCCGGCCAGGCCATGGCTGGCGGCGGCACGGCCCCGTACAAGGTGGTGATCGGCAACGTCAAGGGCGTCGAATCGCTCACGCGCAACGGCACGCCGGTCGACCTGAAGGCAGCCAACCGCAACAACGTGGCGCGCCTGACGCTGCCCTGACGCGGTGCGGGGTGCGGCAAGGTGCGTCTTTGCAAGGTGGTAACGCTATGAACCAACAGCTCTGTCTCCCGGTCCTGCCGGGCCCGCTGCCGCGCCGCCAGACCCGCCAGGCGCGGGTCGCGTGGGGTGACAATGTGGTGACCATCGGCGGCGGCTCGCCGGTGCGGGTGCAGTCGATGACCAATACCGACACGGTCGACGCCATCGGCACCGCGATCCAGGTCAAGGAGCTGGCGCGCGCGGGTTCCGAGATCGTGCGCATCACGGTGAACACGCCCGAGGCCGCGGCCGCGGTGCCGTCGATCCGCGAGCAGCTCGACCGGATGGGTGTCGACGTGCCGCTGGTGGGAGATTTCCACTACAACGGCCACAAGCTGCTGCAGGACTATCCGGCCTGCGCCGAGGCGCTGTCGAAGTACCGCATCAACCCGGGCAACGTCGGCCAGGGCGCCAAGCGCGATACCCAGTTCGCGCAGATGATCGAGATGGCGTGCCGCTACAACAAGCCGGTGCGCATCGGCGTGAACTGGGGCAGCCTGGACCAGGACCTGCTGGCCCGCATCATGGACGAGAACGCCGGGCGCGCCGAGCCGTGGCCGGCGCAGAGCGTGATGATCGAGGCGCTGATCACCTCGGCCATCGATTCGGCGAAGAAGGCCGAGGAGATCGGCCTGCCGGGCAGCCAGATCATCCTGTCGTGCAAGGTGTCGCAGGTCCAGGAGCTGGTCGCGGTGTACCGCGAGCTGGCGCGCCGCTGCGACTACGCGCTGCACCTCGGCCTGACCGAAGCCGGCATGGGCAGCAAGGGCATCGTGGCTTCCACCGCGGCGCTGTCGGTGCTGCTGCAGGAAGGCATCGGCGACACCATCCGCATCTCGCTGACGCCGGAACCCGGCGCGCCGCGCGAGAAAGAGGTGTACGTCGGGCAGGAAATCCTGCAGACCATGGGCCTGCGCAATTTCACTCCGATGGTGATTGCCTGCCCCGGCTGCGGCCGCACCACCAGCACGGTGTTCCAGGAGCTGGCTGCCAGCATCCAGGCCTACCTGCGCGAGCAGATGCCACAATGGAAGACCGCCTACCCGGGCGTCGAGGAAATGGACGTGGCCGTGATGGGCTGCATCGTCAACGGCCCGGGCGAAAGCAAGCACGCCAATATCGGCATTTCGCTGCCGGGCTCGGGCGAGTCACCGGCCGCGCCGGTGTTCGTCGATGGCGTCAAGGTGAAGACGCTGCGCGGCGAGCGCATCGCGGAAGAATTCCAGGCGATCGTAGATGAATACGTTCGCACGCATTACGGCCCGGGCGCTGCGCGGGCCGGCAAAGAAGTGGCAGCCTGAGCCGGACCGGCCGGGACCAGCAGCCTGACTAGAACACAATGACGCAAACCGAGACCATGGCCGCCGCCGGCGCCGCCAAGACCGAACCGAAGATTCGCTCCGCCAAGGCCCTGCAGGGCGTGAAGGGCATGAACGACATGCTGCCGGCCGACGCGCCGCTGTGGGAGCATTTCGAGAATGCCGCGCGCGCGATGCTGCGCGCCTACGGCTACCAGCAGATCCGCACGCCCATCGTCGAACACACCCAGCTGTTCGTGCGCGGCATCGGCGAGGTCACCGATATCGTCGAGAAGGAGATGTACTCCTTCACCGATTCCCTCAACGGCGAGCAGCTGACGCTGCGCCCCGAGGGCACCGCCGCGGCCGTGCGCGCCACCATCGAGCACAACCTGCTGTACGACGGCCCCAAGCGCCTGTGGTACACCGGCCCGATGTTCCGCCACGAGCGTCCGCAGCGCGGCCGTTATCGCCAGTTCCACCAGCTCGGCGCCGAGGCGCTGGGCTTCGCCGGCCCGGACGTGGATGCCGAGATCATCCTGATGTGCCAGCGCCTGTGGGACGACCTGGGGCTGACCGGCGTGCGCCTCGAACTCAATTCGCTGGGGCAGGCCGACGAGCGCGCGGCGCACCGCGAGCAATTGATCAAGTACCTGGAAGGCTTCCAGGACATCCTCGACGACGACAGCAAGCGCCGCCTGTACACCAACCCGCTGCGCGTGCTCGACACCAAGAACCCGGCGCTGCAGGAAATGGCGGCCAACGCGCCCAAGCTGATCGACTTCCTGGGCGAAGCATCGCTGGCGCACTTCGAGGGCGTGCAGCGCCTGCTGAAGGCCAACAACATCCCGTTCAAGATCAACCCGCGCCTGGTGCGCGGCCTCGATTACTACAACCTGACGGTGTTCGAGTGGATCACCGACAAGCTGGGCGCGCAGGGCACCATCGCCGGCGGCGGGCGCTATGACCCGCTGATCGCGCAGATGGGCGGCAAGTCCGCACCGGCTTGCGGCTGGGCCATGGGCATCGAGCGCATCATTGAATTGATCCGCGAAGAGGGCGTGGTACCCGAGGCGGTCGGTTGCGACGTCTACCTGGTGCACCAGGGCGAAGCCGCCGCGCAGCAGGCGATGGTCGCGGCCGAGCGCCTGCGCGACGCCGGCCTCGACGTGGTGCTGCACGCCAGCCCGGACGGCAAGGGCGGCAGCTTCAAGTCGCAGATGAAGCGCGCCGACGCAAGCGGCGCAGCCTATGCCGTTATCATTGGCGACGACGAAGTGGCCGCCGGCGTGGTCCAGGTCAAGGAACTTCGCCAGCGCGAGCAGGCCGAAGGCGGTGGGCAACAGGCCACCGTGCCGGCCGAAGGGCTGGTCGACTACCTGATCGACGCCATGGTCGGCGCCAGCGAATAAGCGCGCGCCGCAGCCTGACACCACGAGTATCCAACCAACGCAGGTGATTGCCTCGACATGGCTTACGATCTAGAAGAACAGGAACAGCTTGAGAATCTGAAGGCCTGGTGGCGCCAGTATGGCAATGCGCTGACGTGGGCACTGATCATCGCGCTGCTGGCCTTTGCCGGCTGGAACGGCTGGAAGTACTGGGAGCGCAAGCAGGCCGGCGAAGCCGCGGTGCTGTACGAGCAGGTGCTCAAGGCGGCCGACGCGCGCGACGTCGAGCGCATCAAGCGCGCCGCGACCGACCTTGAAGGCAAGTTCGGCCGTACCGCCTACGGCCAGATGAGCGCACTGGTCGCCGGCCGCGTGCTGTACGATGCGGGCGACCTGACCGCCGCCAAGAGCCAGCTGCAATGGGCCATCGACCACGGCGACGAAGCCTATTCGCACCTGGCGCGCGTGCGCCTGGCCGGCGTGCTGCTCGACGAGAAGGCCTATGACCAGGGCCTGGCGCTGCTCAAGGACGAGCCGCCGGCCGCGTTCGTCGCGCTCTACGCCGACCGCCGTGGCGACCTGCTCGCCGCGCAGGACAAGCGCGACGATGCCCGCACCGCCTATCGCAAGGCGCTGGACAAGCTGGGCCAGGCTGAGCCGGCGATGCGCCAGATCATCCAGTTCAAGCTCGATGCGCTGGGCGCGGCCTGATCCGGCTGCCGTTTGAACCATTGCCATACCGTTGATCCCGCGGATCGAACAACAGGACCGTAAAGTTATGACGTCAGTGCTTTCCCGTGCCGTACATCGCCAGCCCACCCGCACGATTTCCCGTGCGCTGGTGGCGGCTGCCTGCCTGGCCACGCTGGGCGGCTGCGCGCTGTTCAGCAAGGAAAACAAGCACCCGCCCGCCGAACTCAAGCCGGTATCGGGCACGCTGGCGGTGCGCCAGGCCTGGAAGGCCGACGTCGGCAAGAGCGGCCCCTATTCGATGCAGCCGGCCGCGGCGGGCAACAATGTCTATGTCTCGTCCAACAACGGCAATGTGATGGCGCTCGAAGGCGCCAGCGGCCGCGTGCTGTGGAAGGCCAAGACCGACGTTGACCTGACCTCCGGGCCGGGCAGCGACGGCTCGGTCACCGCGGTGGCGGGCGAGAAGGGCGCGGTCTATGCCTTCGACACCAGCGGCAAGCAGATCTGGAAGAAGCAGGTCAACGGCGAGGTCCTGTCGGCACCGCTGGTCGGCAACGGCCTGGTGGTGGTGCGCACTACCGATACCCGAGTGTTCGGGCTGGATGCCGAGACCGGCGAGCGCCGCTGGATCTACCAGCGTTCGCAGACGCCGCTGAACCTGCGCGCGGCGATGGGCATGGTGTTCGCCGGCGACGGCATCGTGATGGGCTTCCCCGGTGGCAAGCTCGGCGTCCTGACGCCGGGCAACGGCGTGCTGCGCTGGGAAAGCGCGGTTTCCTACCCGAAGGGCGTATCGGAGATCGAGCGCCTGAACGACGTCACCGGCCTGCCCATGGTCAGCGGGCGCCAGGTCTGCGCCACTACCTTCCAGGGTCGGGTCGCATGCCTGGAACTGGCCAGCGGCCAGCCGCAATGGGGCAAGGATTTCTCGTCGCCGGCAGGCCCGGCGCAGGATGACAATGCGCTTTACGCCAGCGACGAGCAATCGGTGGTGCATGCCTTCGACCGCCAGAACGGCAGCGAGCGCTGGAAGAACGCCGACCTGCGCAACCGCCGCCTGGGCGCGCCGCTGGCGCTGGGCCGCTCGGTGGTGATGGGCGACTTCGAAGGCTATGTCCACTTCCTGTCGCGCGAAGACGGCCAGGTGGTGGCACGCATGAAGACCGATGGCAGCGCCATCACCGCCGCGCCCGTGGTGGCGGGGCAGACCCTGGTGATCCAGACGCGCGACGGCGACGTCTACGGTTTCCAGCCTGGCTGACAGGACCCTATGCGCGCTGCCGTACACCTGTCGGTACGGCCGGCGCCGAATCCGGTAGCATGATCCTTGGCGCGGCAATTGCAGCGGGTCGGCGACCCGCGCCGCGCCCGACAGGACAAGCGGCAGCCCGCGCCCAGGTGGCGCGGGCTGCCGTTGGAACCCTTGACTCCGGAGTTACCGGGGGGCGGCAGTTGCCGGCCCCCGTTTCCGTTTATGGCATGAAACCAGTTATCGCACTTGTCGGCCGCCCCAATGTGGGCAAGTCGACGCTATTCAACCGCATGACCCGCTCGCGCGACGCGCTCGTCGCCGATCTGCCGGGCCTGACGCGCGACCGCCATTACGGCGAAGGGCGCATCGGCGAACGTCCATTCATCGCCATCGATACCGGCGGCTTCGAGCCGGTGGTCAAGGAAGGCATCGTCGCCGAGATGGCCAAGCAGACCAAGCAGGCGGTGGTCGAGGCCGACGTGGTGATCTTTATCGTCGACGGCCGCCTGGGCCTGGCGCCGCAGGACCGCGCCATTGCCGATTACCTGCGCAAGACCGGCCGGCGCATCATGCTGGCGGTCAACAAGGCCGAGGGCATGAAGTACACCTCGGTGGCGGCCGACTTCTACGAGCTTGGCATGGGCGATCCGTACGCGATCTCGGCCGCCCATGGCGACGGCGTGCGCGAGCTGGTCGATGAAGCCATCGAGCTGGCGGTGCAGGAGCGTCCCGAGCTGGCCGAGGAAGCCTCGGACGAGGGCAAGGGTGTCAAGATCGCCATCGTCGGGCGTCCCAATGTGGGCAAGTCCACGCTGGTCAATACGCTGATCGGTGAAGAGCGCGTGATCGCCTTCGACATGCCCGGCACCACCCGCGACGCCATCTACGTGGAGTTCGAGCGTGGCGGCAAGCCCTATACGCTGATCGATACCGCCGGCCTGCGCCGGCGCGGCAAGGTGTTCGAGGCGATCGAGAAATTCTCGGTGGTCAAGACGCTGCAGTCGATCGCGGACGCCAACGTGGTGATCCTGCTGCTCGACGCGCAGCAGGATATTTCCGACCAGGATGCGCATATTGCCGGCTTTATCGTCGAGTCCGGCCGCGCGCTGGTGGTGGGCGTCAACAAATGGGACGGCCTGGACGGCCACACGCGTGACCGCATCAAGCACGACCTCGAGCGCAAGCTGCAATTCCTCAGCTTTGCCAACTTTCACTTTGTGTCGGCGCGCGAGCGCACCGGCATCGGCGCGCTGCTGCGCTCGGTCGACGATGCGTATGCCGCGGCCATGGTCAAGCTGCCGACGCCGCAACTCACGCGCGTGCTGCAGGAAGCCGTGGAATTCCAGCAGCCCAAGCGCGTCGGCGCATCGCGGCCCAAGCTGCGCTATGCGCACCAGGGCGGCTCCAATCCGCCCATCATCGTGGTTCACGGCAATGCGCTGTCGGGCGTCGCCGAAACCTACCGGCGCTACCTGGAAAACCGTTTCCGTGCGGCATTCAAGCTCAAGGGCACGCCCCTGCGCATCGAATTTCGCACGAACAAAAATCCGTACGCGGACTCGAAGGAATGAGTCCGGAATCGGATCCGTGGCGGGGCCAGTTTTCGTTGCGTTCGTTTGGAACTGCGGCTAAATTCACGGTAGCAGGGGGTTCCCTGTGCATTGACGCCGACTTGGTACCGTTTTGATCTTTTTTCTGGCGCGTTTTTGCGCCGCCTGACTTGAACCGGGGATTTCCATCCCCATCATTCACCACTAAACCTATAAATTTGGAGTGTGCCATGAGCAACAAAGGGCAACTGCTACAAGACCCGTTCCTGAACGCGCTGCGCAAAGAGCACGTGCCGGTTTCCATCTATCTCGTCAATGGCATCAAGCTGCAAGGCAATATCGAATCGTTCGACCAGTATGTCGTCCTGCTGCGCAACACCGTGACCCAGATGGTCTACAAGCATGCGATCTCCACCGTCGTGCCGGCACGCGCGGTCAATTTCCGCGTGGATGATTCCGCCGAGGCCTGATCTGACTGATCTGCCCCAGGGCATCGTACGGGCGCCAGGCGGCGCCGCCACGATGCCCGGCGCCGGCGTGCCGACGCACCCGGTGCCGCGCGGCCCGGTGGTTGCCAATGCGCCCGCCGCCGCCACGTTCCGCATCATGCGGCGGCCTGTCCCGGCAGGGGCCAGGACAGTGTCCGAGATCCGCCATCCCTTCCCCTGAACCCGAATTTCCCTGCGCATTCGCGCCCGCCCTTGGACCCCAGAGCCACCTCCAATACCGCCCCTTCGCGCGCCATCCTCGTCGGCGTCGACTTCGGCAAGCATGATTTCCAGGAAAGCCTGAGCGAACTGGCGCTGCTGACCACCACCGCCGGCTCGCTGCCGGTGCATACGCTGACGGGGCGCCGCTCGCGACCGGATCCGGCCTTGTTCATCGGCTCGGGCAAGGCCGAAGAGCTAAAGGAGGCGGCCGATGCGCTGGACGCCGACGTGGTGGTCTTCAACCACGCGCTGAGCCCGGCGCAGCAGCGCAACCTGGAGCGCTTCCTGCAGCGCCACGTGATCGACCGGACCGGCCTGATCCTCGATATCTTCGGGCAGCGCGCGCAAAGCCATGTCGGCAAGGTGCAGGTGGAGCTGGCGCAGGTGCAGTACCGCGCGTCGCGGCTGGTCCGCGCGTGGAGCCACCTGGAGCGGCAGAAGGGCGGCATCGGCATGCGCGGTGGTCCCGGCGAACGCCAGCTGGAACTGGACCGCCGCATGCTGGACGAGCGCGCCAAGCGGCTCAAGTCCGATCTGTCGCGGCTGCAGCGCCAGCACAGCACCCAGCGGCGCGCGCGGGCGCGCAACGACACCCTCAGCATTTCGCTGGTGGGCTACACCAACGCCGGCAAGTCGACGCTGTTCAACGCGCTGACCAAGGCCGGCGCGTATGCGGCCAACCAGCTGTTCGCCACGCTCGACACCACCTCGCGCCGGCTGTTCCTCGATGGCCTGGGCAACGTGGTGCTGTCGGACACGGTCGGCTTTATCCGCGACCTGCCGACGCAGCTGGTGGCGGCGTTCCGTGCCACGCTGGACGAGACCGTGCATGCCGACCTGCTGCTGCATGTGGTCGATGCATCGAGCCCGGTGCGCCGCGAACAGATCGAGCAGGTCAATCGGGTGCTGGCGGAAATCAATGCGCTGGACATCCCGCAGATCGTGGTGATGAACAAGATCGACGCCGCGCCCGAACTGATGGACGAGGGCCCGCGCATCGAGCGCGACGCGGACGGCATCCCGACCCGCGTGTTCCTGAGCGCGCGCGAAGGGCTGGGGCTCGACGCGCTGCGCGAGGCCGTGGTCGAGGTGGCGCAATGGCTGGCCAGCCGCCCGCCCGAATCGCAACCCTACGATCCGCGCCTGGACGACGTGCCGCAGGCCGATGGCGCCGGCGACGGCACGATCGGTGATGGCGGCATGCCGGCTGGCGGCGACGACACCGATGCGGACGATTCGCGCCCGCTGTAGGCGTGGCGGCTAGCCAGGGGCTTGCCGCCGGATCCACGCCGCCCTGGCGCCAGCTTGGCGCCGGTTCTGCCCAATTCCGGTGCGGTTGCCGCGGGGATTGCGCGAATTGGCCAAAAGTGGCGCCGATGACTGCTAGAATCCCCCTGTTACAAACTTCCCCGGACCCGTGCACTTCATGCCCCAGTTTCCCCGGAATGCTGATTCGAGCCTGACACCAGGCGGCCGCCTCGCGCTGCGCGCGGGTTGGCAGCGCTTGCGCGCCATCTTCTCGCTGAACGATCCGCGCTGGGGTCGGGATGGGCAGGACGATGACAAGAAGGACGGCCGCGACGACAACCGCCAGCAGAACCAGCGTCCGCAGCAGGATGGCGGCCCGCCCGACCTGGATGAACTGTGGCGCGACTTCAACCGCCGCCTGAACGGCCTGCTCGGCCGCAAGGACAACGGCGGCAATGGCAACCAGGGCTTCGGCGGTCCGCGCACCCCCGGCAAGGGCTCGAGCGTGGGCGCGGGCGTGATCGTGGCCGCGGTGGTCGGCATCTGGCTGGCCAGCGGCTTCTTCATGGTGCAGGAAGGCCAGACCGCGGTGATCCTGCAATTCGGCAAGTTCAAGTACTCTGCCGGCCCCGGCATCAACTGGCGCTTGCCCTGGCCGGTGCAGTCGGCCGAGGTCGTCAACCTGTCGGCGGTGCGCTCGGTCGAGGTGGGCCGCTCCACCTCGATCAAGGACAGCAACCTGAAAGACTCGTCGATGCTGACGCAGGACGAGAACATCATCGACGTCCGCTTCACCGTGCAGTACGTGATCCAGGACGCCAGCGAATTCCTGTTCTTCAACAAGACCGACCGGGGTGGCGATGAAGAGTTGGTGACGCAGGCCGCCGAGACTTCGGTGCGCGAGATCGTCGGCCGCAACAAGATGGATGCGGTGCTGTATGAAAACCGCGAACAGATCGCACAGCAACTGGCCAAGTCGATCCAGGCCATCCTGTCGGCGTACAAGACCGGCATCCGCGTGCTGTCCGTGAACGTGCAGAGCGTGCAGCCGCCCGAGCAGGTGCAGGCCGCGTTCGACGACGTCAACAAGGCCAGCCAGGACCGCGAGCGCGCCATCAGCGAAGGCCAGGCCTACGCTAACGACATCATCCCGCGCGCCAAGGGTACCGCGGCGCGCCTGAAGGAAGAATCCGAAGCTTATCGCGCCCGCGTGGTGGCGCAGGCCGAGGGCGATGCGTCGCGTTTCCGTTCGGTGCAGTCGGAATATGCCAAGGCGCCGCAGGTGACGCGCGACCGTATCTATCTGGAAACCATGCAGCAGATCTACTCCAATTCGACCAAGGTGCTGGTCGACGCGCGCCAGGGCAACAACCTGCTCTACCTGCCGCTGGACAAGCTGATGGCGCAGGCCGAGGGCCGCGCCACGCCGCAGCCGGGCCAGCCCGGCGCAGCGGGCACGCCGGCGCCCGCGCCGGATGCCTCGACGGACAACCGGTCGCGCGAATCGCTGCGCAACCGCGACCGCGACTCGCGCTGAGGAGACCGTCATGAACCGACTGATTTCCTTCGCAATTGGCTTTTTCATCCTGCTCGCCGTGGTTTCGTCCATGCTGTTCGTGGTCGACCAGCGCCAGTACGCCGTGGTGTTCGCCTTCGGCCAGATCAAGGAAGTGGTGCGTGAGCCGGGCCTGCACTTCAAGCTGCCGCCGCCGTTCCAGAACGTGGTGTTCATGGACCGCCGCCTGCAGACCATCGATGTCGCCGCCAACGAGCGCTTCCTGACCGCCGAGAAGAAGAGCATGGTGGTGGACTGGTTCGTCAAATGGCGCATCACCGATCCGCGCAAGTTCTTCGTCGCCTTCGGCGGCAACCTGCGCGGCGCGCAGGACCGCATGACGCAGCGCATCGACTCGGTGGCGCGTGAAGAATTCGGCAAGCGTACCGTCGCCGACGTGGTCGCCGGCGAGCGCGAGCAGGTGATGCAGGCCATCCGCAACGGCATGAGCGAGTACGCCAAGTCGGTCGGCGTCGAGATCCTCGACGTGCGCCTGAAGCGCGTCGACCTGCTGCCCGCGATCAGCGAGTCGGTGTATCGCCGCATGGAGGCCGAGCGCAAGCGCGTGGCCAACGAACTGCGCTCCACCGGCGCCGCCGAGGGCGAGAAGATCCGCGCCGATGCCGACCGCCAGCGTGAAGTGGTGCTGGCCCAGGCCTATCGCGATGCCCAGGTGATCAAGGGCGAAGGCGATGCCAAGGCGTCGCAGATCTATGGCGACGCGTTTGGCCGCGATCCGCAGTTTGCGCAGTTCTGGCGCAGCATGGAGGCCTACCGCAACACCTTCCGCGACAAGCGCGACGTGCTGGTGCTGGAGCCCAATTCCGAGTTCTTCCGCTACATGCGTTCCAGCGGCGGCGCCGCGGGCGCGGCCGCTGGCAACGGCGGAGGCAAGCGCTAGCACCGTCGCTTGTCCGTGTGGCGAATTGACGAAACCCCGGCTTGCCGGGGTTTTGTCCGGCTGGAGCCATCGCTGCGGAGTGACGGCGCGGGCGCGCGGTGCCCGCATCGTGGTTATGCCC
The DNA here is from genome assembly GCF_023952485.1 of Cupriavidus mimosae. Lineage (NCBI taxonomy): Bacteria > Pseudomonadati > Pseudomonadota > Betaproteobacteria > Burkholderiales > Burkholderiaceae > Cupriavidus > Cupriavidus mimosae. Next base: position 140,815 of record NZ_JALHRY010000003.1, read on the forward strand.
TGCAGGCGCTGCGCCGGCAGGCAACTGAATGACTGAGAAGAGATTCACCATGTCCAACCATTGGCTGCTGCCAGAAAACATTGCCGACGTGCTGCCGTCGGAAGCGCGCAAGATCGAGGAGCTGCGCCGCCGCATGCTGGACCTGTTCCGCACCTACGGCTACGAGCTGGTGATGCCGCCGATGCTGGAATACCTCGAGTCGCTGCTGACCGGTACCGGCCACGACCTCGACTTGCGCACGCTCAAGCTGGTCGACCAGCTGTCGGGCCGCACCATGGGGCTGCGCGCCGATATCACGCCGCAGGTCGCGCGCATCGACGCCCACCTGCTGAACCGGCCGGGCGTGACCCGGCTGTGCTACGCCGGCAACGTGCTGCACGCGCGCCCGGCAGGGTTCCACGCCACCCGCGAGCCGATCCAGATCGGTGCCGAGATCTACGGCCATGCCGGCCTGGAAGCCGACGTCGAGATCCAGGAGCTGATGCTGGCCGCGCTGACCGCGGCCGGTCTGTCGGAGATCCGTATCGACCTGTGCCATGCGGGAATCCTCGAAGCGTTGCTGGCGGGCCTGCCGTCGATCCGCAAGATCGAGGACGCGTTGTTCGCCGCGCTGGAAACCAAGGACGTGCCCGCCTTGCGCGAGCTGACCGCAGGCATGCCGCAGACCGAGCGCGACGCGCTGCTGGCGCTGCCGACGCTGTACGGCGGCGTCGAGGTGATCGAGCGCGCCCGCGCCACGTTGCCGCCCAGCCCGGCCATCGGCCGCGCGCTGGATGAGCTGGCGGCGCTGGCGGTGCAGGTGCGCGGCGCCAGCGTCAATATCGACCTGTCGGACCTGCGCGGCTACCACTACCACAGCGGCGTGATGTTCGCGGCCTATGTGGCGGGCCTGCCCAACTACGTGGCCCGGGGCGGCCGCTATGACAAGGTGGGCGAGGCCTTCGGCCGCGCGCGTCCGGCCACGGGTTTCTCGCTTGACCTGCGTGAAGTGGCGGCCCTGTCACCCGTCGAGGTGCGTGCACTGGCGATTTTTGCGCCCTGGGATGCGGACCCGGCACTTCGTGCCGCGATTGCCGCGCTGCGCGCTGCGGGCGAGATCGTGATCCAGTCGCTGCCCGGCCACACGCACGAGCTGGATGAATTCAATTGCGACCGGCAACTGGTGCGCAAGGATGCCGGCTGGGCCGTGGTGCCGCGCTGACGCATCGACGCCGCGGCGGCCCAAAAACCCGGAATCGCCCGGCAACAAGAGTAGAATACGTTTTTAACCTATTGACCAAAGCAATATGTCCGCATCCGCAGTAGGCCAGGGACGCAATGTCGTCGTGATCGGCACCCAGTGGGGTGACGAAGGCAAAGGAAAAATCGTCGATTGGCTTACCGACCATGCAAAGGGCGTGGTGCGGTTCCAGGGTGGCCACAACGCTGGCCACACGCTGATCATCGGCGGCAAGAAGACCATTCTCCGGCTGATTCCCTCGGGCATCATGCGCGCGGGCACGGTTTGCTACATCGGCAATGGCGTGGTGCTGTCGCCCGAAGCTTTGTTTCGTGAAATCGAAGAACTCGAAAGCGCCGGCCTGCAGGTGCAGAGCCGCCTGCGCATTTCTGAAGCGGCCACGCTGATCCTGCCGTACCACGTCGCCATCGACAAGGCACGCGAAGCGCGCCGCGGCGCGGCCAAGATCGGCACCACCGGCCGCGGCATCGGTCCGGCCTATGAAGACAAGGTGGCACGCCGCGCGCTGCGTGTGCAGGACCTGTTCGACCCGCAGCAGTTCGCCGAACGCCTGCGCGAGAACCTGGACTTCCACAACTTCATGCTGACCCAGTACCTGGGCGCCGAAGCCGTCGATTTCCAGCAGACCCTGGATGAAGCGCTGGCCTACGCGCCGCGCCTGGCGCCGATGGTCGCCGATGTCTCGGCCGAGCTGTACGCGGTCAACGCCGCCGGCGGCAACCTGATGTTCGAAGGCGCGCAGGGCACGCTGCTCGACGTGGACCACGGCACCTATCCGTTCGTCACTTCGAGCAACTGCGTGGCCGGTGCCGCTGCAGCCGGCGCGGGCGTGGGCCCGGGCCGCCTGAACTACATCCTCGGCATCACCAAGGCCTACTGCACCCGCGTCGGTGCCGGCCCGTTCCCGAGCGAGCTGTACGACAACGACAACCCCTCGCGCCAGGATGCGGTCGGCGTGCGCCTGGCCAATGTCGGCAAGGAGTTCGGCTCGGTCACCGGCCGTCCGCGCCGCACCGGCTGGCTCGATGCGGCCGCGCTCAAGCGCTCGGTGCAGATCAACGGGGTGTCCGGCCTGTGCATGACCAAGCTGGACGTGCTCGACGGCCTCGAAAGCATCAAGCTGTGCGTCGGCTATACGCTCGACGGAAGCACCGTCGACATCCTGCCGCGCGGCTCGGATGCCGTGGCACGCTGCGAGCCGGTCTACGAAGAATTCCCGGGCTGGAACGAGTCCACCTTCGGCGTGAAGACGTGGGACGCACTGCCCGAGCAGGCCCGTGTCTACCTGAAGCGCGTGGAAGAAGTGGTCGGCATTCCGATCGACATGATCTCGACCGGCCCGGACCGCGACGAGACCATCCTGCTGCGCCATCCGTACAAGGCCTGAGCGCCTGCCTGCACAGTACCCGCAGTGCCGCCGCGCCACGAGCGCCGCGGCCTGCCAGAAAATAAATCGGCCCGCGCAAGCGGGCCGAGCCATATCGGTCAACCGACCGCACGATATCACGAGTAAAACGATGAACCTGCCTACCAACGATGACGAGAACCTGTGGGTCTCCTGGGACGAATACCATCGCCTGATCGCACGCCTGTCGCTGAACGTGCATGAGTCGGGCTGGAAGTTCGACAAGATCCTGTGCCTCGCGCGCGGCGGGCTGCGCGTGGGCGACCAGATGTCGCGCATCTTCGACGTGCCGCTGGCCATCCTGGCCACCAGCAGCTACCGCGAGGCCGCCGGCACGCAGCAGGGCGATCTCGACATCGCGCAGTACATCACCATGACCCGTGGCGAGCTGAGCGGCAAGATCCTGCTGGTCGACGACCTGGTGGACTCGGGCATCACGCTCGAGCGCGTGGGCCGCCATCTCAAGGAACGCTATCCGGCGGTGACCGAAGTGCGCTCGGCGGTGCTGTGGTACAAGGCCTGCTCCAAGGTGGAGCCGGACTACCACGTCACCTTCCTCGAGTCGAACCCCTGGATCCACCAGCCGTTCGAAGAGTACGACACGCTGCGCCCGCACAACCTCGCTGCGTGGCTCAAGCGCGGCAAGCGCGCCAGCCTGCTGGACGACGGCGGGCGCGACTGAGCGCGGCTGCCGGCCGTGCCGTCGGGCACGACCTAGCCGGGCTTAGTAGCCCACCGTGAAGCGCTGGCGCGAATGCGCCGGCGTCTCGATTTCATCGAACATCGCGATGGCATAGTCTTCCATCGAGATCCAGCTCTTGCCTGCTGCGTCGCTCAGCAGGTCTTCCTTGCCGATGCGGAAATGGCCGGTGCGCTCGCCTGGCTCGAACAGCGCGGACGGCGACAGGAAGGTCCAGTCGATCTGCGGCTCGCCGCGCAGCGCGTTCAGGAAGTCGCGGCCGGCCAGCGCCTCGGCCTTGTAGGCGTCGGGAAAGTTCGGGGTGTCGACCAGTTGCACGCCCGGCCCGACATGGAGGCTGCCGGCACCGCCCACCACCAGCAGTCGCGGCACGCCTGCCTGGCGCACGGCCGTGGTCACCTGCTGCGCGTTCAACTGGGCGAAGCGCGCGGTGCTGATGACGGCATCATGGCCGGCGAGGGCGGCGCTCAGTGCCGCGCTGTCGGTCGCATCCACATCCTTGCTGGTCACGCCCGCGCGCGCCGCCAAACGGCTGGCCTGCCGCGCGATGGCGGTCACCTGGTGGCCGCGGCGCACGGCTTCGTCGGTCAGGCGCGTGCCAACGCGGCCGCTGGCTCCAATGATGGCGATTTTCATGGTCACTCCTTGGTTGAGTCAGTCGTATGTGAAACTGATGTAGTTACACATAAGGGTAAAAAAATCAGCGCTTGCGGCGCTGGCTGCCGCGCTCGACATCGGCCAGCATGCTGGCGATGGTGATGCCGGCCAGGGTTTCGTCCATGGCCGCCTGCGCGCGGTCGGCAACCTTGCGCAGCGCGCCGGTGATCTCGCGCCCGACCATGCAGGCCGGATTGGGCGCGCTCTGGTGCAGCGTGATCAGCGCGGTGGTTTCGACCACGCGGAACACCTCCAGCAGCGTGATCGACGCGGCCGGCCGCGCCAGCGTGGCGCCGCCGGTGCTGCCCATGGTGGTGGCCACCAGTCCCGCCTCCGCCAGCTGGCCGACCAGGCGCCGGATCAGCGCCGGGTTGGTGCCAACGCTGCCGGCAATCAGCGACGACGGCAGTGGCTCGGCGGAACTGGCCAGCAGGGTGAGGATATGGACGGCTACGGCAAACCGGCTGCTTGTGCTCATGATGTCGGGTGCAATGTGAAACCATCATAGTTACACATGGGGATAGCGTCAAGCGCCGGGATGAGCGGTGGTGGCGAAATGGTTTGCACGGGCCGCCGGAATGCCGGAATCGCCACTGAAGCTGTTACACTCCCCGACATTGCCGTAACCTTGTGGTGCGGCTGCCGCGCGGGGTACGGTGCGCGGTTTCACGGACGGGAAAAAACCCGTACGCTCGCAGGTATGACATCGCGGCAGTGCCGCCACGCAAGGAGTGCAAGTTGCCGGATCTGATGCGCGAAACAGGCGTCAAAAACAAAAAACCCGCAGGGCTCGAAAGCGCTGCGGGTTTTCCGGTAATTTGGTGCCCAGGAGAGGACTCGAACCTCCACAGTGTTGCCACCGCTAGGACCTGAACCTAGTGCGTCTACCAATTCCGCCACCTGGGCAGGTGTCGAAACAACCGAAGCGCTCATTATAGAGAGCGCGAGAATTTTGTCAAATAGTTTCCAGAAAAAATTGAATCAGAATAACTATCCGATCCCCAGCCGGGAAGAAATCCTGGGCGTGCTGAGAACGTCGGGATCCCCCCAGTCGGCAGGCGATATCGCCAAGGCGCTGGCGGTCACGCGCAAGGAGCATGACGGCTTCCAGAAGCGCCTGGCCGCGATGGAGCGCGACGGCCAGATCGAGCTCAACCGCAAGGGCCGCTATGAGCTGGCGCACCAGCCCAACTTCGTCACCGGCCGGGTGCAGGGCCACCGCGACGGCTTCGGCTTCCTGATCCGCGACGACGGCGAGGACGATATCTTCCTGCCCGAGCGCGAGCTGCAGAAGGCCATGCACAACGACCGCGCCCAGGTGCGCGTGGTGGGCTACGACCGGCGCGGTCGCCCTGAAGGGCAGATCGTCGAGATCATCGAGCGCGCCAACCGCTTTGTCATCGGCCGCCTGCTCAGCGAGGGCGGCGTGCTGGTGGTCGCGCCCGAAGACAAGCGCATCAGCCAGGACATCCTGATCCCGCCCAAGGCGCAGGGCAAGGCGCGCGTGGGGCAGGTGGTAAGCGTCGAACTGACCGAATTCCCCGACCGCTACGTGCAGCCGGTGGGCCGCGTGGTGGAAGTGCTCGGTGAAATCGACGATCCCGGCATGGAGATCGAGATCGCCGTGCGCAAGTACGGCGTGCCGCACCAGTTCTCTCCGGCCGCTGCCCAGGAAGCCGCCGGGCTGCCCGACGAGGTGCGCCAGGCCGACCTGGACCACCGCATCGACCTGCGCGACATCCCGCTGGTCACCATCGACGGCGAAGATGCGCGCGACTTCGACGACGCGGTCTATTGCGAGCCGGTCAGGATCGGCCGCGCCAAGGGCTGGCGCCTGATCGTGGCGATCGCCGACGTGTCGCACTACGTGCGTCCCGGCACGCCGCTCGACGCCGATGCGCTCGACCGCGCCACCTCGGTGTATTTCCCGCGGCGCGTGATCCCGATGCTGCCGGAGAAGCTGTCCAACGGACTGTGCTCGCTCAATCCGCAGGTGGACCGGCTGTGCATGGTGTGCGATGCCGTGATCACCGCCAAGGGCGAGCTCAAGGGCTATCAGTTCTATCCGGCGGTGATGCACTCGACGGCGCGGCTGACCTACAACGAGGTCTGGGCGGTGCTGTCCAACACCAAGGGCCCCGAGGCGCACAAGCGCAGCGAGCTGGTGCCGCACCTGCAGAACCTGTACGAGCTGTTCCAGGTCCTGCTCAAGGCGCGGCGCGCGCGCGGCGCGATCGACTTCGACACCACCGAGACCTATATCGTCTGCAATGCGCAGGGCAAGATCGAGCAGATCCTGCCGCGCACGCGCAACGATGCGCACCGCCTGATCGAGGAATGCATGCTGACCGCCAATGTGTGCGCGGCCGATTTCCTCGAGCGCTTCAAGCACCCCGCGTTGTACCGCATCCATGCCGGCCCCAGCGACGAGAAGCTGAAGAACCTGCGCGACTTCCTGCGTACCGCCGGCCTGTCGCTGGGCGGCGGCGACAAGCCGCAGGCGTCGGACTACGCCGAGGTGATGGACAAGATCAAGTCCCGCCCGGACGCGCCGATGCTGCAGACCATGCTGCTGCGCTCGATGCAGCAGGCGGTGTACAGCCCCGACAATATCGGCCACTTCGGCCTGGCGTACGAGGCCTACGCTCACTTCACCAGCCCGATCCGCCGCTATCCCGACCTGCTGGTGCACCGCGCGATCAAGGCGGTGCTGGCGCACACCAAGTACCAGCCGGCCTTTGCCCACGGCACCGAGCTGAACACGGCGATCTCGCCCAAGGCGCGCAGGCTGCAGGCCAAGGACGCCGAACAGAAGGCCGAACTGACCGCGGCGCGGGCGCGCCGCAACGAAGCCATCTGGGACGAACTGGGCCTGCACTGCTCGGCCAACGAGCGCCGCGCCGACGAGGCCTCGCGCGATGTCGAGGCCTGGCTCAAGTGCTACTTCATGCGCGACAAGCTCGGCAGCGACTATGCCGGCACCGTCAGCGCCGTGACCTCGTTCGGCATCTTCGTGCAGCTCGACGAGCTGTACGTGGAGGGCCTGGTCCACGTGACCGAACTGGGCAGCGACTACTTCCAGTACGACGAGGCCCGCAACGAGCTGCGCGGCGAGCGCACCGGCATCCGCTACCGGCTCACCGACCGCGTGCGCGTGCAGGTGTCGCGCGTCGACCTGGATGCGCGCAAGATCGATTTCCGCCTGGTGCAGGAGCCGTCGGCGAAAACGCTGCGCGCGCGTGTTACGGGCGCGGAGACCCAGCCGCGCGTGCCGGCCGCGCACGCGGTGCCGGCGCGCAAGAAGGGCCGCCAGCTGGCCGCGCTGCTGGGTGGCTCTTCCAAGCCGGAAGAGTCGTTCGACGAAACCCTGGACCGGGTGATCGAAGAGCAACCGGTGTTCGAGGCGGTGATCACGCCGCTCAAGCCGCATCTGAAGACCGGCAAGCCGGGCAAGCGCGCCGCCAAGCCCAAGCCCGCGCACCTGGAAAAGCCGCGCAAGCCGGCCTCCAAGGCGCGCGCGGCCAAGCCGGCGGGCAAGAGCGCCGCCAAGCGCACGCCCCGCAAGCACTAGCGGATCGGCGCCGGATTGCCGTCAGGTCGCCGATCCCGCTCACGCGGGGACGGCGGCCGGGCGGGTACAATCGCGCCCATGGCTAAACAAAAACTCCTGATCGGCTTTCACGCCGTGACTGCGCGCCTGCGGCAAGATCCCAAGGGCGTGTCCGACATCTATATCGAATCCGCCCGCCGCGACCGGCGCATGCAGGACTTCGTGCGCCTTGCCGAAAGCCTGGGCGTGCGCCTGCACCCGGTCGATGCCGAGCGCCTGCGCGGCATGGCCGGCACCGATCGTCACCAGGGCGTGGTGGCGCGTGCCGAAGACGTGGCCCTCGCGCTGAACTTGGACGAGCTGCTCGACGGCATCGAAGGCACGCCGCTGCTGCTGGTGCTGGACGGCGTCACCGACCCGCACAACCTGGGCGCCTGCCTGCGCGTGGCCGACGGTGCCGGCGCGCACGCCGTGATCGCGCCGAAGGACCGCAGCGTCGGGCTGAACGCCACCGTGGCCAAGGTCGCCAGCGGCGCGGCCGAGACCGTGCCCTATATCACCGTGACCAACCTGGCCCGCACCCTGCGCGAACTGCAGGAGCGCGGCATCTGGGTGATCGGCACCGCCGACGGCACCGAAAAGTCGCTGTACGACATCGATTTCAAGGGGCCCACGGCGATCGTGATGGGCGCCGAAGGCGAGGGCATGCGCCGCCTGACGCGCGAGACCTGCGACGAGCTGGTCGGCATCCCGATGGCGGGCGGCGTGGAAAGCCTGAACGTGTCGGTGGCCAGCGGCGTGTGCCTGTACGAGGCCGTGCGCCAGCGGCGCCTGCCGCGCTGAGACCATGGCCGACGATTCCAGTCTGCCGGCACTCCCGGGGCTCGAGGAAGCGCGCCGGCTGATCGAGCGCGCCAGCAATATCTTCGTGCTGACCGGCGCCGGTATTTCCGCCGAATCCGGCGTGCCGACCTTCCGCGACGCCATGACCGGACTGTGGGAACAGTTCGATCCGGAAGATTTGGCCAGCGAGGCCGCCTACCGCCGCCAGCCCGCGCTGGTGTGGCAGTGGTACCAGCACCGGCGCGAACTGGTGGCGGCGGTACATCCTAATCCGGCGCACCATGCGCTGGTGGCGCTGGCCGCGCAGAAGCCGGTCACGCTGGTGACGCAGAATGTCGACGGCCTGCACCAGCGCGCGGGCAGCGCTGGCGTGATCGAACTGCATGGCAACCTGTTCGCCAACAAGTGGCTGGATGGCTGCGGCCGCTGCAGCGAGGCGACCGCGCTGCCCGGCACGCCGCCGCGCTGCGATCGGTGCGGCGCGCTGATGCGGCCGGGCGTGGTGTGGTTCGGCGAAGACCTGCCGCGCGTGGCGCGCTACCGCGCCGAGCATGCCGCGCAGACCTGCGACCTGTGCCTGGTGGTCGGCACCTCGGGGCTGGTGTACCCGGCGGCGGGGCTGCCGGGCGTGGCACGCGAGCATGGCGCGCCGGTGATCGTGGTCAATCCGCAGCCGTCGGCGCTGGACCAGACCGCGGACATCGTGTTGTCGGCCGCGGCGGGCGCCTGCCTGCCGCAGCTGTGGCCGCAGCCGGCGCCATCGGCCGGCTGAGGCGCAGGGCAGCGCCGGGCCACGCGCCGGCGCGCGGCGGCGCTTATTGCTGCGCCAGGCCGGCGATCAGCTTCTCGAGCTTGACCGCATCCGCGGCAAACAGGCGGATGCCTTCGGCCAGCTTCTCCGTCGCCATCGCTTCTTCGTTCAGCTGCCAGCGGAACGACGGCTCGTCCGCGGTGATGCGGGCGATGTTGGCCGCCTGGGCCTGGTCCACCGACAGCTTGTGGACCACCGGGCCTTCGCCGCCGGCCAGCTGCTCGAGCAGCTCGGGGCTGATGGTCAGCAGGTCGCATCCGGCCAGCGACAGGATCTGCGCGGTGCTGCGGAAGCTGGCGCCCATGACCTCGGTGGGATAGCCGAACTTCTTGTAATAGTCGTAGATCTGGCGCACCGAGCGCACGCCAGGATCGTTGTCGCCGCCGTTGGCGGCCGCATCCCATTGCTCGCCCGCCTGCTTCTTGTACCAGTCGAAGATGCGGCCGACGAACGGCGAGATCAGCTCGGCGCCGGCCTCGGCGCAGGCGACCGCCTGTACCAGCGAGAACAGCAGCGTCATGTTGCAGCGGATGCCGTCGCGCTGCAGGATCTCGGCGGCGCGGATGCCCTCCCAGGTCGAGGCGATCTTGATCAGCACGCGTTCGCGCGCGATGCCGCGCTGCTCGTACAGCTGGATCAGGTGGCGCGCCTTGTTGACCGTGGCGGTGGTGTCGAACGACAGGCGCGCATCGACCTCGGTCGAGACGCGGCCTGGCACGATCGCCAGGATTTCGCAGCCGAATGCGATCAGCACTTCGTCCATCACCGCGTCGACGCCGCCGTTGCCGTGGTGGTCCTGCACCGCGCGCTCCAGCAGGTGGCGGTATTCGGGTTTCTGCACCGCCTTCAGGATCAGCGACGGATTGGTGGTCGCGTCCTGCGGCGTGTACTGCTTCATCAGCTGGAAGTCGCCGGTATCGGCCACCACCGTGGTGAACTGCCTGAGTTGTTCGAGCTGGTTCATGGTCGCTAGGTCGTCTGCTTGAGCGTCTGCAAAAAAGCGTTCGCGGGCTGTGAGGGGCGCATGCGGCACCGGGGCGGTCCATTGTACCTGCGCGGTTGCCGTCACCCGCGCGTCGCGCCACCGCAATCCGCTACACTACGCCTTTTCCCCCAACGCAATCTGGCTGTTGTCATGACTCAGGATGAACTCAAGGCGCTGGTCGCGCAAGCCGCCGCCGACTACGTGAAGCAGGAAGTGCCCGAAGGGGCCGTGCTCGGCGTGGGCACCGGCTCCACCGCCAACCTCTTCATCGACGCCGTGGCGGCGTTCAAGGAGCGCTTCGCGGGTGCGGTGTCCAGCTCCGAGGCTTCGACGCGGCGCCTGCAGCAGCACGGCTTCAAGGTGCTGGACCTGAATGAGGTCGACGAGATCCCGGTGTATGTCGACGGCGCCGACGAGATCGATGCCAGCGGTGCCATGGTCAAGGGCGGCGGCGGGGCGCTGACGCGCGAGAAGATCGTCGCCTCGGTGGCCAAACGCTTTGTCTGTATCGCCGACGGCAGCAAGCTGGTGCAGACCATGGGCGCCTTCCCGCTGCCGGTCGAGGTGGTGCCGATGGCACGTGCCGCGGTGGCGCGCAAGCTGCAGGCCCTGGGCGGCCAGCCGCGCCTGCGCATGACCAAGGAAGGCGGCATCTACAAGACCGACAACGGCAATGTGATCCTCGACGTGGCCGGCCTGAAGATCGACGATCCGCGCGGCCTGGAGCAGACCGTCAACCAGGTGCCCGGCGTGGTCACGGTGGGCCTGTTCGCGCTGCGCGGCGCCGACGTGCTGCTGCTCGGCACCGGCGACGGGGTCCAGCGCACGGACTACTGAACGCGCGGCCCGGCGCCGGCGTCAGTCACCAAGCAAAATGGGGTGCCCGAGGCACCCCATTTTTCATGATCGCAAGACCGGATCAGGACTGCGGCGGCACATAGCCCTGGGCCTGGTCCGCGCCTTCGCCAAAGAAGTACTTCTCGGTCTGCTTGAGCAGGTACTGGCGCGCACGCGCATCGGCCATGTTCAGGCGGTTTTCGTTGATCAGCATGGTCTGGTGCTTGAGCCAGCCGGCCCAGGCTTCCTTGGACACGTTCTGCCAGATCTTCTTGCCCAGTTCGCCGGGCAGCGGCGGGAAGTCGAGACCTTCGGCTTCCTTGTTCAGCTTGATGCAATGGACCGTGCGGGCCATGGGGACTCCTTGGTATGTTCGTGAGAGCTTCGGCGCTGGCGCTATTGTAGCCAAGCGGGCCGGCAGGCCGCGGCGCGGTTGCGATTGTCCCTACGCCGTCACAGCTTTTTCATCAGCACCATCGACTTGCGCTGCCAGTTGTAGAGCTTGCGCTTGTCCTCGGGCAGGTCGTCGACCGTGGCGTGGACGAAGCCGCGCTTGAGGAACCAGTGCTCGGTGCGGGTAGTGAGCACGAACAGCCGCTCCAGGCCCAGTGCGCGGGCGCGGCGCTCGATGCGCTTGAGCAGGCGCTCGCCGTCGCCGGTGCCCTGGGCTTCCTGCGATACCGTCAGGCACGCCATCTCGCCCATGTTCTCGCGCGGATAGTCGTATAGCGCGGCACAGCCGAACAGCACGCCGTCGTGCTCGATCACCGAGAAGTTGGCGATATCGCGCTCGATCAGGTGGCGCCCGCGCGGCACCAGCGTGCCGTCCTGCTCCAGCGGCGCGATCAGCTGCACGATGCCGCCGACGTCGTCAAGCGTGGCCTCGCGCAGGCTTTCCAGGTCGGTGTCGGACAGCATGGTGCCGACGCCGTCGTGCAGGAACAGCTCCAGCAGCACCGCGCCGTCGAGCGAGTAGGGGATCAGGTGGGCGCGCGGCACGCCGCCCTTGAGCGCCTTGACCAGGTGCTGCAGGTAGTTGGCCACGTCGGGCGGCAGGTGGTTGTTCTGCAGCCGTTCCACCGCGGTGCGCAGCGACATTTCCTGCATCATCTTGCCGACCGGGTCGGGCACGCCCGGCACCTCGGTGATGAAGATCAGCTTGTCGGCCTTGAGCGCGGTCGCGGTGGCGCTGGCGACGTCTTCCATCGACAGGTTGAAGGCCTGGCCGGTGGGCGAGAAGCCCAGCGGCGACAGCAGCACCACCTTGCCGTGCGACAGCGACATGCGTACGGACTCGGCGTCGATCTTGCGCACCAGCCCGGTGTGCTGGTAGTCGGTGCCGTTGACGATGCCGACCGGGCGCGCGGTGACGAAGTTGCCGGAGATCACCGACAGCTGGGCGCCGGCCATCGGCGTGTTGGGCAGGCCCTGGCTGAACGCGGCCTCGATATCCAGGCGCAGTTCGCCGGCGGCTTCCTTGGCGCATTCGAGCGCGGCGTTGTCGGTGACGCGCACGCCATCGACGAACTGCGACTCGACATGGCGCAGCGCCAGTTGTTCTTCCACCTGCGGACGCGAACCGTGCACCAGCACGATCTGCATGCCCATCGCGTGCAGCAGTGCGACGTCGTTGACCAGCGCGTTGAGCACGCCCGACTTGACCAGCTCGCCGGCGAAGGCGATCACGAAGGTCTTGCCGCGGAAGGCATGGATATACGGCGCCACCATGCGCAGCCAGTCGACGAACTGCTGGTGGTCGGGGCCGCTTCGATCGGGATCGGCCGTGGTCGGCACGGGGGAGGTCGGGGCGGGGGCGGGGAGCTCGGCCGCGGCAGGCGGCTCCGCCTGCGCCGGCGCGGCCGGGGCGGTGGGAGCGGAGGCAGGCGCCGTCTGCGGCGCGTCGGTTCTGGCGTTCATGCCGCGGATTATAATCCCGGCCAATGTCAGAACAACGCCCCGTCAAGCCCAAACCACCGGCGGCGCCGCGCCAGCGCGCCGGTGCCGGTCAGCCCGTTTCCCCAGCCCCGTCCCGCCCGGCGCCCGGCCCGGCCCGGCCGCAGCAGGCCGGCCCGGCCAGGCCGGCCGGTGCGCGGCCCGCCACTGAGGGCGGCCCGCGCCCGCCCCGTGGCACGCGGCCGCCGCGGCCCCCGCGCCAGGCCAACCCGCTGCCGCCGATCACCTTCCCCGAAGCCCTGCCGGTATCGGCGCGCCGCGACGAGATCGCCGCGGCGCTGCTGGCCAACCAGGTGGTGATCGTTTCCGGCGAGACCGGTTCGGGCAAGACCACGCAGCTGCCCAAGATCTGCCTTTCGATCGGGCGCGGTCCCGGCCGCGAGGGCGGGGGGCTGATCGGCCACACCCAGCCGCGCCGCATCGCGGCCACCTCGACCGCCAAGCGCATCGCGCAGGAGCTGGGCACGCCATTGGGCGAGCATGTGGGCTACCAGGTGCGCTTCAACGACACCATGTCGTCGGGCGCGTCGGTCAAGCTGATGACCGACGGCATCCTGCTCGCCGAAACCCAGAACGACCCGCTGCTGCGCGCCTACGACACGCTGATCATCGACGAGGCGCACGAGCGCAGCCTCAACATCGACTTCCTGATCGGCTACCTGCGCCAGATCCTGCCGAAGCGGCCTGACCTGAAGGTGATCATCACTTCGGCCACCATCGATGCGCAGCGCTTTGCCAAGCATTTCGCCATCGGGGACAAGCCGGCGCCGGTGATCGAGGTCAGCGGCCGGCTGTACCCGGTGGAGGTGCGCTACCGCCCGATCGCCGACGACGCGCCCGCCGCCGGGGCGCCGCGCAGCCCGCAGGCGCGCGAGCGCGACCTGTACGACGGCATCGTCGATGCCGTCGACGAGCTGTGCCGTGCCGGCCCCGGCGACGTGCTGGTGTTCCTGCCCGGCGAGCGCGAGATCCGCGAGGCCGCCGAGGCGCTGCGCAAGCACCACCCGCCGCATACCGAGATCCTGCCGCTGTTCGCGCGGCTGTCGGTGCAGGAGCAGGAACGGGTGTTCAAGCCGTCGAATGCGCGCCGCATCGTGCTGGCGACCAATGTTGCCGAGACCTCGCTGACGGTGCCGGGCATCCGCTACGTGGTCGACACCGGGCTGGCGCGCGTCAAGCGCTATTCGTACCGCAACAAGGTCGAGCAGCTGCAGGTCGAGGCGATCTCGCAGGCCGCCGCCAACCAGCGCGCCGGCCGCTGCGGCCGGGTGGCCAATGGGGTTTGCATCCGGCTGTACGAGGAATCCGACTTCACCGGCCGGCCGCGCTTTACCGACCCGGAAATCCTGCGCTCGTCGCTGGCCGCGGTGATCCTGCGCATGAAGGCGCTGCGGCTGACCGATATCGAGTCGTTCCCGTTCATCGAGCCCCCGCTGGGCCGCGCGGTGGCCGACGGCTACCAGTTGCTGCAGGAACTGGGCGCGGTCGACGAGGCCAACCAGCTGACCGGTACCGGGCGCCAGCTGGCCAAGCTGCCGCTCGACCCGCGCGTGGCGCGCATGATCCTGGCCGCGCGCGAGCATCAGTGCCTGCGCGAGGTGCTGATCATCGCCAGCGCGCTGTCGGTGCAGGACCCGCGCGAGCGCCCGCAGGAAGCGCAGGAAGCCGCCGACCAGGCCCATCGCAAGTTCATGGACGAGAAGTCCGAGTTCCTCGGCTGGGTCCGGCTGTGGAAATGGTTCGAGGACGCGGTCGCGCACAAGAAGTCCAACCGCCAGCTGCAGGACCAGTGCCGCGCGCACTTCCTGTCGCACCTGCGTCTGCGCGAATGGCGCGACGTGCATTCCCAGCTGCTGACCACGGTGACCGAGCAGGGCTGGCGCCTGAACGACAGCGAGCCGACCTACGAGCAGGTGCACAAGGCCCTGCTGACCGGCCTGCTGGGCAACGTCGGCTGCCGCATCGAGGATGGTGACGGCAAGGGCCGCGAATACCTGGGCGCGCGCGGCATCAAGTTCCACCTGTGGCCGGGCTCGCTGATCGCGCGCAAGGTCGGGCGCTGGGTGGTCGCGGCCGAGCTGGTCGAGACCAGCCGGCTGTTCGCACGCACGCTGGCGCGCATCGAGCCGGAATGGCTGGAGCAGGTGGGTCGCCACCTGCTCAGGGTCAGCTGGAGCGATCCGCACTGGGAGAAGAAGGCCGGCCAGGTGCTGGCGCTGGAGCGCGCCACGCTGTACGGGCTGGTGGTGTACCAGCACCGCCGCGTGCACTACGGCCCGATGAACCCGCGCGAGGCGCGCGAGCTGTTTATCCGCCGCGCGCTGGTCGAGGGCGAATTCGACACGCGCCTGCCGTTCTACGCGCACAACCAGCGCCTGGTGCGCGAGATCGAGAACCTGGAGCACAAGTCGCGGCGCCAGGACGTGCTGGTCGACGATGAGCTGATCTACGCCTTCTACGACCGCGCGATCCCCGCCGACATCTGCCAGCAGGCCGCGTTCGAGCAGTGGTATCAGGTTGAGAGCGCGCAAGACCGCAAGCTGCTGTACCTGAACCGCGACGAGCTGATGCGGCACGAGGCGGCCGGCATCACCACCGACCTGTTTCCCAAGACCATGGCCGTGGCCGGCGTGGACATGGCCCTGACCTACCATTTCGAGCCGGGCAGCCACCGCGACGGCGTGACCCTGACCGTGCCGCTGTACGCGCTCAACCAGGTGCGCCCTGAGCGCGCCGACTGGCTGGTGCCGGGCATGATCAAGGAGAAGGTGCACCTGCTGCTCAAGTCGCTGCCGCAGAAGCTGCGCCGCCACTGCGTGCCGCTGCCGGACTATGCCGCCGGCTTCGTCGCGCGCCAGCCGTTTGGCGAAGGCGAGCTGCTGGACGTGTTGATTGCCGATATCCGCGAGCAGACCGGCACCATGGTCCGGCGTGCCGACTTCAAGCTGGAAACGCTGCCCGCGCACCACGCCATGAACTTCAAGGTGATCGACGAGCACGGGCGCCAGCTCGACATGGGCCGCAACCTGGCCCAGCTGCGCGCCGAACTGGGCGGGCAGGCGCAGCAGTCGTTTCAGCGCGTAGCCGCGCAGGCCGCGGCCCAGGCCGCCGCCACCCGGCCCCCGGGGCAGGCACCGGAGCAGGCGCCAGTGCTGGCCGCGGCGGAACCCGGCAAGTACGAGGGCCTGACCGGCTGGAGCTTCGGCGAGCTGCCGGAGCTGCTCGAGATCCGCAAGGGCAGCCAGACCCTGTTCGGCTATCCGGCGCTGGTCGACCGCGGCACGCACTGCGACGTCGAAGTCTTCGACGACCCGCAGGAAGCGGCCCGCATCCACCACCTGGGTTTGCGCCGGCTGTTCGCGCTGCAGCTGCGCGAGCAGGTCAAGTTCATCGAGAAGAACATCCCGGGGCTGCAGCAGATGGCGATGCAGTACATGACCCTGGGCACGCAGGAGATGCTGCGCGAGCAGATCGTGATGCTGGCGCTGGAACGCGCCTGCATGCAGGCGCCGCTGCCGCGCAACGACGCCGAGTTCAATGCCCGCAAGGACGAAGGCCGTACCCGGCTGTCGCTGCTGGCGCAGGAAATCGCGCGGCTGGCGGGCGCCATCCTTGCCGAATACGCCGGGCTGCCGCGCAAGCTGCTGCAGGCCAAGCCGTTCCCCGGCGCCCATGCGGACATGGAAGCCCAGCTGGGCCGGCTGATGGGCAAGCGCTTTATCGACGAAACCCCGTACACGCAGCTGGTCCATTTCCCACGTTACCTGAAAGGCATCGCCATGCGCGTCGACAAGCTCAAGGGCGATCCGGCCCGCGACAGCCAGCGCCTGCAGGAGATGGCGCCGCTGGTGCAGCAGTGGCAGCGGGCCGAGAAGCAGCTGCGCACCCAGGGTCGTGGCGGCGAGGATGCGCGGCTGGAGGAATTCCGCTGGATGCTGGAAGAGCTGCGCATCGCGCTGTTCGCCCAGGAGCTGCGCACGCCGGTGCCGATGTCGGTCAAGCGGCTGCAGAAGGTGTGGGAATCGATGCAGCGCTGAGGGTCGCGCGTCGGCATGGCAGTAAATGGTCGTGCCGGCGCAACAATCTGCCAAATACTTGTTTGCCGCCAGCGGCGACGTCAGCGGAATTAGCCGGTCAAACGTTAGAATCGCCGATTCAGTTCTTCTGGTAGCGGGTCTTATGTTCGCATTGCGGCGGTGGGTGGCTGGTGGGATCACGGTGGGCGCGTTTGCGCTGGGCCTGATGGCGGTGCCGGCTCGGGCGGAGGTGGTGGTGATCCTCAATTCGGGTGATGCCACCGTCACGCTGATCGACAAGGACACGCAGAAGGTGCTCGAGACCTTCCCGATCGGCAAGGAGCCCCACCACCTGATCGCCACGCCCGACGACAAATCGCTGATCGTCGCCAATGCGGTCGGCAACGACCTGGTCTTCCTGGATCCGGTCAGCGGCAAGGTCCAGCAGCGCGTGCCCAATGTCGACGACCCGTACCAGATCGGCTTCTCGCCGGACCAGAAGTGGTTTGTCGCCACCGGCAACCGGCTCGACCGGGTCGACGTGTACCGCTGGGACGGCAAGGCGCTGAAGCTGGCCAAGCAGTTTCCGCTGGCCAAGACCCCCAGTCATATCGCTTTCACCGCCGACAGCCGCATCGCCTTCATCACGCTGCAGGACTCCAACGAAGTGGCCGCCATCGACCTGGTCACCCAAAACGTGATGTGGCGCATGGAAACCGGGTCGGCGCCGGCGGGGATCTGGGTCACGCCCGACCAGAAATACCTGCTGGTCGGCATGACCGGGGCCGACTACGTGGCTGTGATCGACTGGCGCACGCGCACCGTGGTCAAGCAGATCCAGACCGGCAAGGGGGCGCATAATTTCCGCGCCGTAGGCGACCGGCGCCATCTGTTCCTCAGCAACCGCGTCACCGGCAGCATCAGCATCATCGACCAGCAGACGCTGAGCAAGGTCGGCGACATCACCGGGCTGCCGCCGGGGCCGGATGACATGGAGCTCACCGCCGACGGCAAGACCCTGTGGGTGACCTTCCGCTGGGCGCGCGCGGTCGGGCTGGTCGACGTGGCCAGCCGCAAGCTGGTCAAAACCGTACGGGTCGGGCGCTCGCCGCACGGCATCTATTTCCGCACGCGCGCGCCGCTGTACTGACGCAAAGCGGGCAGGGCTGGGACCATGGCACGGATCAGGGCATTGCGCCTCGCAACGATGAGCAAGTGGATGGCCGCTGTGGCGCTGGCGTGCGGCATGCCGCTTGCGCAACAGGCCGCCGCTGCGCCCGCCGCCAGCGCCTGCCCGGCCGGCACGCTCTACCTGACCTTCGACACCGGCAGCATGAGCCAGGCGCAGCTGATCGCCGACACCCTGCGCCGCCATCAGATCCGTGCCACCTTCTTCCTGGCCAACGAGCCGACGGTGCGCAAGGACAGTTCGCTCGACCCGTCGTGGGCCCCTTACTGGAAGTCGCTGGTGGCCGACGGCCATGCCTTCGGCACGCATACCTTCGACCATGTCTACCTGCGCAGCGTGCGCGCCGGCCAGGTGACCATGCGGCCGCAGTTCGGCGCCCAGGCGGGCCAGGACGTGGCCATGGATCAGGCCGGCTTCTGCAAGGAATTGCGGCGCAGCGCCGAGGCGCTGCGCGGCATGACCGGTGCCGACATGGTGCCGCTGTGGCGCGCCCCGGGCGGCCGCACCGCGCCGCAGACGCTGCAATGGGCCGAGCAATGCGGCTACCGGCATGTCGGCTGGGCCCCGGCGGGCTTCCTGGGCGATGAGCTGTCTTCGGAGCGCTATCCCAACGCCGTGCTGCTGCAGCGCGCGCTGTCCAGCCTGCGCGACGGCGATATCGCCATGGCGCACCTCGGCATCTGGTCGCGGCAGGACCCGTGGGCACCGGCGGTGCTCGAGCCGCTGCTTGCGGGCCTGGAGCGCAAGGGCTTCTGCTTCGCGACGCTGCGCGAACACCCGGCCTATCGCAACTGGATCGCGCGGCCCGTTGGAACCCGGGAGGGCGCACGCTGATGTGGGAGACGCTGAACGGCTGGATCGGCCAGATCGAAGGCACGCTGTTCCAGGATGTGGTGCTGCCCGTGGTCTATGACCTGGGCTTCGGCCGCTATGCCGAGGAGGCCTTCACCGGCACCGAATGGCTGCTGGTGGGGCTGGTGCAGATCGCGGTGATGGCACTGATCCTCGGCCCGCTGGAGAAATGGCGCCCGGTCGAGGCCGTGGCCGACCGGGCCGCGATCCGCACCGACATCTTCTACACCGTGATCCACCGCCTCGGGCTGTTCCGGCTGGCGATGTTCTTCCTGCTGGCGCCGCTGACCGACGCGCTCGAAGGCCACCTGCGGCTGATGGGCTGGCACCGCATCAATGTGGAGGACTGGTGGCCGGGCGTGACCTCGGTGCCGCTGGTCAGCTTCTTTGTCTACCTGCTGCTGTTCGACCTGCTCGATTACTGGTACCACCGGCTGTCGCACTCGTTCCGCTGGTGGTGGCACCTGCATGCGGTGCACCACAGCCAGCGCCAGATGACGCTGTGGAGCGACAACCGCAACCACCTGCTCGACGACATGCTGCGCGACCTGGTGTTTGCGCTGGTGGCGCTGGGCGTCGGCGTGGAGCCGTCGCAGTATGTGCTGCTGGTGGCGCTGTCGCAGCTGCTGCAGAGCTTGCAGCATGCCAACCTGCGGTTGCATTTCGGCACTATCGGCGAGCGGCTGCTGGTTTCGCCGCGCTTTCACCGTACCCACCACGCGGTCGGCATCGGCCACGAAGCCGACGGCGCGCCGGCAAAGCTGGGCGGCTGCAACTACGGCGTGATCTTCCCCTGGTGGGACATGCTGTTCGGCACCGCGGTCTTTACCGAGACCTACCACCCCACCGGCATCCGCGACCAGCTGCCGCCGCCGGTGGGCAAGAGCCACGACTACGGCGCGGGCTTCCTGGCGCACCAGTGGTACGGCATCAAGCGGCTGCTGCGGCTGCGCTGACCAGTGCGCTGCGGGTGCGCTGACGGGTGCGCACAGCGGCGCTGACGGCGCATTCGAGGCCATCCTCCAGTCGCGGCCGACGCCGGCGCGCCATGGCGGCAAGCGGCGTATGCTAGTGTTCCGGGTTGCCGCCGGCCCATCGCCCCTCCGACCAGGCCGGCTCCCCGCGATCTCCTGTCTTGCCTTCGACTGCATGAACGATATCTTCCGCTCGTTTGGCCGCGCGCTGATCAGCCAGCTGCATCCCCGCATGCTGATGCTGACCGTGCTGCCTTTCGTCCTCGCCACGCTGCTGTGGGGCGGGCTGCTCTGGTGGGGCTGGGACCCCATCATGGGAGCCACGCGCAGCTTCCTGGAAACCTCGGTCCTGACCAGCTGGATCTACAGCGCGCTCGACTGGTTCGGGCTGCAATCGTTGCGCTCGGTGGTGGCGCCGCTGTTCGTAGCGGCGCTGGCGATCCCGCTGGTGATCGCGTCGATGCTGATGTTTATCGGCGTGTTCTCGGTCCCGGCGGTGGTGCGCCACCTGGAGCGGGGCTACCCGGAGCTGGCCAAGGCCCACGGCGGCAGCGTGCTGGGCAGCGTGTTCCATTCGCTCGGCAGTACCCTGGTGTTCCTGTCGCTGGTGCTGGTGACGCTGCCGTTGTGGCTGATCCCGCCGTTCTTTGCGCTGATTCCGCCAGTGCTGTGGGGCTGGCTGACCTACCGCGTGATGACGTATGACGCGCTCGCCGACCACGCCAGCGCCGAAGAGCGCAAGACCCTGGTGCGACGCCACCGCACGCCGCTGCTGGTGATCGGGGTGGCCGTGGGGCTGCTGGGCTCGGCGCCGACGATACTGTGGGTGTCGTCGGCGGCGGTGATCTTCCTGTTCCCGTTCGTGCTGGCCGGCACGCTATGGCTCTATGTGCTGATCTTTATTTTCTCGGCGTTGTGGTTCGGCCATTTCTGCCTGCGCGCGCTGGCGCAGCTGCGGGCCGAGCGCGCGGCCGTGCCGCCCCGGCCGCCTGCCGCCCCGCCGTCGGGCGGGGACGTCATTGACCTGGCGCCGCACGACGTGCGCCGCATCGAAAATTCCTGAAGCGAGGGCAATATGGGTTTCGGCCTGATCGTCATTGGCGACGAGATTCTGTCCGGGCGGCGCGAAGACAAGCACCTGCGGCGCACCATCGAACTGCTGGGCGCACGCGGCCTGGCGCTGGACTGGGCCGAGTATGTCGGCGACGACCGCGCCCGCATCACCGCCACGCTGCGGCGCACGCTGGCCGGCCCCGACGTGGTGTTCTGCACCGGCGGCATCGGCGCCACGCCCGACGACCACACGCGCCAGTGCGCGGCGGCGGCGCTGGGCGTGTCGCTGGTGCTGCATCCCGAGGCGCGCGAACTGATCGCGCTGCGCATTGCCGAAACCGCCGGGGGCGACCCGGTCAAGGGCGACCTGACGCTGCCGGAGAACCAGCACCGCTTCAAGATGGGCGAGTTCCCCGAGGGCGCGCGCATCATTCCCAACAGCTATAACCGCATCCCCGGCTTCTCGGTCGGCCACCATCATTTCATGCCGGGCTTCCCGGTGATGGCGTGGCCGATGATGGAGTGGGTGCTGGACCACGACTATGCGCACCTGTTCCACCAGGTCTCGCAGCAGGAGCGGGCCTTCTACGTGTTCGAGGCGCCGGAGTCGACGCTGACCCCGCTGATGGAGAAGGTCGAGTCGGCGCATCCTGGCATCCGCGTGTTCAGCCTGCCGTCGGTCGGCGACGTGCAGCGCGGCGACCGCTTCGCGCGCCGCCATATCGACCTGGGCGTCAAGGGCCCGGCCGAACTGCTGGCCCCGGCCTATGCAATGCTGCTAGAGGGCGTGCAGGCGATGGGGTACGAGACCGTGGAGCAGCCGCCGCGTCAGGCAGCGCAGGCCTAGACGTTCCGGCCGGACAAGAAAAAGGGGCAGCCTTGGCTGCCCCTTTGCATTCAGGTCCGGGCGGAATCAGGCGCCATGCCACGGCAGGCCGCGCACGCACCAGCCCTCGACGGTCTTGCGGTGGTGGTGGTCGTCGCGGTTGCCTTCGAAACCTTCCAGCACGTCCATGGCGAAGTGGTAGCCGGCTTCGGTGGCCACCCGCGCCGCGTGCTTGGAGCGGGCCGCGCTGCGGCACAGGAACAGCACCGGCACGTCGGACGGCACGCGCGCGCGCAGCTCTTCGACAAAGCGCGCGTTCTGCGCGCCGCCCGGGTAGGACATCCATTCGACGTGGGCGAACTGCGCGTCGGGCACGTCGACGCCGCCGACCCAGTCCAGCTCGGCCTGCGTGCGCACGTCCACCAGCACGGCGGCAGGGTCGTTCTGCAGCAGGGCATAGGCTTCCTGCGGCGACAGCGCGCCGAAGTACGGCAACTGGTTTTGTTCCTGGCGCTCGCGGGCGGCCTGGAGGAGATCGTCTCGGGTGGTCATCGGCGTGACAAATTGAATGGGTGGAATCGTGGCGCGAGGGCCGCAACCCGTTATTCTATAGCGCCGCGGCGGCGGGGCGGTGGCAGTGCTTTCCGGGCAAGCCCGGAGGGCGCCGCCAGAGGGCGAGAGCCGACCGATTTTGGTGCGTATGCACTATTACGGTGCTGTCGCTTGATGTTTGCACCATGATGGTGTTCTATGACGCTGGCAACCGTGGTTGCGCGTGTCGGGGGAGCGCCACATCGGCCCCCCGCCGGCTGGAAGGCGTTTTTGCCGCCGGCCAGCATGGTGCGCGATTCGCCGGAGTTGCACAATTTTCGGGCCTGGCGCCGCGAGGGACGTTTGGTTGGCACGCTTTCTGCTAACATCCGTCGTCCTTTCGCGGCGAGGCCAGTCAGGCGCGGCAACGATGCAGCGGCGCCGCTGGCGACAGTCCCAAGAATTGGCTTTCACAGACATTTGCCGAATACCCAGGAGATTGGCATGGCCCACAGCGTTGCAGACGTGATGAAGCTGGTGAAGGAAAACGACGTCAAGTTCGTCGATTTCCGCTTCACCGATACCAAAGGCAAGGAGCAACACGTGTCCGTGCCCGTGTCGCACTTCGATGAAGACAAGTTCGAGAGCGGCCACGCTTTCGACGGCTCGTCGATCGCCGGCTGGAAGGGTATCGAAGCTTCGGACATGCTGCTGATGCCGGATTCGAACACGGCGCACATCGACCCGTTCTACGAAGAGCCGACGCTGGTGCTGTCGTGCGACGTGATCGAGCCGTCGGACGGCAAGGGCTATGACCGCGATCCGCGTTCCATCGCCAAGCGCGCCGAAGCCTACCTGAAGAGCACCGGCCTGGGCGACACCGCCTTCTTCGGCCCGGAGCCCGAGTTCTTCATCTTCGACGGCGTGACCTGGAACGTCGACATGCAAGGCTGCTTCGTCAAGATCCACTCCGAAGAAGCCCCGTGGTCGTCGGCCAAGGAATTCGAGCACGGCAACGCCGGCCACCGTCCGGGCAAGAAGGGCGGCTATTTCCCGGTTGCCCCGATCGACACGTTCCAGGACATGCGTTCGGAAATGTGCCTGATCCTCGAATCGCTGGGCATTCCGGTTGAAGTCCACCACCACGAAGTGGCAGGCCAGGGCCAGAACGAGATCGGCACCAAGTTCAGCACGCTGGTGCAGCGCGCCGACTGGACCCAGCTGCAGAAGTACGTGATCCAGAACGTGGCGCACACCTACGGCAAGACCGCCACCTTCATGCCGAAGCCCATCGTCGGCGACAACGGCTCGGGCATGCACGTGCACCAGTCGGTGTGGAAGGACGGCCAGAACCTGTTCGCGGGCAACGGCTACGCCGGCCTGTCGGAATTCGCGCTGTACTACATCGGCGGCATCATCAAGCACGCCCGTGCCCTGAACGCCATCACCAACCCGGGCACGAACTCGTACAAGCGCCTGGTGCCGGGCTTCGAGGCTCCGGTCAAGCTGGCCTACTCGGCCCGCAACCGTTCGGCTTCGATCCGCATCCCGTATGTGGCCAACCCGAAGGGCCGCCGCATCGAGACCCGCTTCCCGGATCCGCTGATGAACCCGTACCTGGGCTTCTCGGCGCTGCTGATGGCAGGCCTGGACGGCGTGATGAACAAGATCCACCCCGGCGAAGCCGCCGACAAGAACCTGTACGACCTGCCGCCGGAAGAGGATGCAAAGATCCCGACCGTCTGCTCGAGCCTCGACCAGTCGCTCGAGTACCTGGACAACGACCGCGAGTTCCTGACCCGTGGCGGCGTGTTCTCGAACTCGATGATCGACGCCTACATCGAGCTGAAGATGGAAGAAGTCACGCGTTTCCGCATGACCACGCACCCGGTCGAGTTCGAAATGTACTACTCGCTGTAAGCAGCCCTTGCCCGGCATGACGCAGGTTGTGACCGGGCAACAGTTGCACCACAAGGGGGCGGCTTCGGCTGTCCCTTTTTGCTTTGCTCGCTAGAATGGGGAATCCGATTTTGTCCCGATCCACCCCCGTTCTAACTGACGCCATGCCCATGGATGCCTTTTCCCGCACGGCCCGCCTGACTTATCCCATGCCCCGTCCCGTGCACCAAAGCCGACGCCGATTCCCCGTTCTGGTGAGCGCCGCGGCGCTGGTGCTGGGCGCGTGGGCCGGGCCGTCGCTGGCGCAGTCCTCCGATGTCTATGTCTGCACCGGGCCCAACGGCGTGCCGGAGTACCGCAACGGCAATGCCGGCAAGGGTTGCAAGAAGCTGAACCTGCCCGAGGTCGTGACCGTGCCGGGCGGACGCATTGCCGCGCCGGCCAAGAGTGCCGGCGGCAGTGCCGCCACTGCCGGCAGCACCGGTTTCCCGCGCGTGGACAGCGCCACCCAGCGCAGCCGCGACAGCGAGCGCCGCACCGTGCTGACGCAGGAACTGCAGGCCGAGGAGGCCAAGCTGCAGGGGCTGCGCGCCGAATACAACAACGGCCAGCCGGAGCGCCAGGGCAATGAGCGCAACTACCAGAAATACCTCGACCGCTCCGCGGCGCTGCGCGACGACATTGCCCGCAGCGAGGCCAACGCGGCGTCGCTGCGGCGCGAGCTCGGCAACCTGAAGGACTAGTCTTATGCGTCGCCTGATTCGCGGAGTGTCACGCAAGGCCGGCAGTACCGATGGCGCGCGGGCCGAGCCGCCCGTGGCGGACCCGGCACCGTCCGAAACCGGCGCGCGCGTGCTCAGCATCGGCGCGGCGGCGTTCCATGCCGGCCTCGACGTGGTCGCCAACCCGGTGCTGCTGGTGCGCCAGCCGGGGCTGCGCGTGGTCTACGCCAATCCGGCCGCCGAGGCCACCTTCGGCGTGTCGCGCAAGGGCATGGTCGAACTGACGCTGCCCGACCTGTTCGGCAAATCGGACGAGTTGCACAACATGCTCGACACCGTGGTCACGCGGCAGTTCGACGTGCGCCGGCAGGACCTGATCCTGCATCCGCCGCTTCAGGACCCGCTCCATGTGCACGTGGTGATCGCCGCGCTCGAGGCGGTCGGCGACACCGTGGTGGTCGAGATCCTGCCCAACGAGCAGAAGGTGCGCAGCGACCGCGAAGAGCGCATCCTGGACCTGACCTCGGCCAACAAGGAGCTGATCCGCAACCTCGCCCACGAGATCAAGAATCCGCTGGGTGGCATCCGCGGCGCGGCGCAGTTGCTGGAGTTCGAGCTGCCCGAGCGCTCGCTGCGCGAATACACCCAGGTCATCATCAAGGAGTCGGACCGGCTGCAGACGCTGGTGGACCGGCTGCTGGAGCCGCACCGGCATCCGCATATCGTATCGAGCCTGAATATCCACGAGGTGCTCGAGCGCGTGCGCTCGGTGGTGCTGGCAGAGTTTCCCAACGGGCTCGAGATCGTGCGCGACTACGATGCCAGCCTGCCCGAGCTGCAGGGCGACATGGAGCAACTGATCCAGGCCGTGCTCAACATCGTCCACAACGCCGCGCAGGCGCTGGCCGAACGCATCGCGCGCGGCGACGCGCAGATCGTGCTGCGCACGCGCATCGCGCGCCAGGTCACCATCGCCAAGCGTCTGTTCAAGCTGGCATTGGACTTGCATGTGATCGACAACGGCCCGGGGATCCCCGAAGACATCCGCGAACGCATCTTCTATCCGCTGGTATCGGGCAGGGATGGCGGCAGCGGACTGGGTCTCACACTCGCTCAAACCTTCGTGCAGCAGCACGAGGGCTTGATCGAATGCGAGAGCAGGCCGGGCTGTACCGACTTCCGTATCCTGCTGCCGCTGCACTAGCCTTTGCCGGCGTCCGCAAGCGCGTGCACCGACGTGGCCAGGGCATGCGGAAGACCAACTGACACCGAGCAGACAAGCGACGCACATGAAGCCGATCTGGATAGTCGACGACGATCAATCAATCCGCTGGGTCCTGGAAAAGGCCCTCGCCCGTGAAAGCCTGCTCTCGCGCAGCTTTACCAATGTGCGGGACGCGCTGGCCGCGCTGGAGGAAGACCAGCCGCAGGTGCTGATCTCGGATATCCGCATGCCCGGCGGTTCCGGCCTCGACCTGCTGCAAGCGATCAAGGCGCGGCATCCGGGCCTGCCGGTCATCGTGATGACGGCATATTCGGACCTGGACAGCGCGGTGGCGGCGTTCCAGGGCGGCGCCTTCGAATACCTGGCCAAGCCCTTCGATGTCGACAAGGCGGTCGAGCTGATCCGCCGCGCGCTGGAAGAAAGCCTGCGCGAAGAGGAGATGGATGACCGCCTGGTCGACGCGCCCGAGATCCTCGGCCAGGCGCCGGCGATGCAGGACGTGTTCCGCGCCATCGGCCGGCTGTCGCAGTCCAACGTCACGGTGATGATCACCGGCGAGTCCGGTACCGGCAAGGAACTGGTTGCGCGCGCGCTGCACAAGCACAGCCCGCGCGCCAACGGCCCGTTCATCGCGCTCAATACCGCGGCGATACCCAAGGACCTGCTCGAGTCCGAACTGTTCGGCCACGAGCGCGGCGCCTTCACCGGCGCGCAGACCATGCGCCGCGGCCGCTTCGAGCAGGCCGAGGGCGGTACGCTGTTCCTCGATGAAATCGGCGACATGCCGTTCGACCTGCAGACCCGCCTGCTGCGCGTGCTGTCCGACGGCAACTTCTATCGCGTCGGCGGCCACAACCCCTTGCGTGCCAATGTGCGGGTGATTGCCGCCACGCACCAGAACCTGGAACTGCGCGTCAAGGAAGGGCTGTTCCGCGAGGACTTGTTCCACCGCCTGAACGTGATCCGGCTGCGCCTGCCGCCGCTGCGCGAGCGGCCGGAGGACATCACGCTGCTGGCGCGCCATTTCCTGCAGAAGAGCGCCAAGGAGCTCGGCGTCGAGCCCAAGCGCATGTCGGACGAGGCGCTGGCCTATGTCAGCACGCTGCCGTTCCCGGGCAACGTGCGCCAGCTGGAAAACCTCTGCAACTGGCTTACCGTGATGGCGCCGGCACAGACCATCGAGGTCAAGGACCTGCCGCGCGAGATGCTGGAAGCTGGCACCAGCGAGCCGGTCAATGCGCCGCGGCCGGAGCGCGCGCCCGACCCGCGCGTGGCTGAGTATGAAGGCGCCCAGGAACTGGCCGACTATGGCGGGTTTGCGGTGCCGGTGGCCGAGTCCGACACGGCCACGGTGGTCCGCGCCGCGCCGGCCGCAGCGGTGGCCCAGGCTCCGGTGCAGGCACCGGCGGCCGCCGGATGGGAAAGCCTGCTCGCCGGCGAGGCGCGCGCCATGCTTGAAGCCGGCCAGCCCGAAGTCATGGACCTGCTCACGCGCCGGTTCGAAAAGGCGGTGCTGGAAGCCGCGCTGGGCGTTACCCGCGGCCGCCGCGTCGAAGCCGCGACCCGGCTCGGGATCGGGCGCAATACCATCACGCGCAAGCTGCAGGAACTGGGCTTCGACTGAGGCAGGGCAGGGCACTACGGCCCTGGCCGATTCCCATTGTTTGCTCCCTCTGCCGCGCGCGGGAGACGGGAGCAAACCTTCCCTTTGCAATGCCGCGGTACTAGCCGCGCGCTTCGATCAGCCGCTGCGCCATTTCCGCAAAACCCTCGCCACCCGCGGCCGCCGTGATGTATGCCGGCGGCACCGGCAATTGCGGCAGGATATCGCGCACATTGGCCACGCCGACCGACAGCGGGAAATGCGCGAACATGCTGGCATCGTTGGCCGAGTCCCCGATGAACAGCCACTGGTCGCGCCGCGCATCCACGTCCTCGCCCAGCAGCTCGGCCACGCACAGCTTGCTCATCGACAGCTTGTCATGCTGGCCGAACCAGCCGTTGACGTGGATGGAGCTGACGGTGGCGGTCATGCCGGCCTCGCGCATCAGCGCCGCGATGCGCCCGACGGCGTCCTCAGGTAGGGGCACCACGTCCTCGGCATGGTCTATGGCCAGGTCGGCGGCGTGCCAGGCCTGGTCGGACGCCAGCGCGCAGCCGGGCACCTGGCGCACGATGCGCTGACCCAATGCGTGGATACGCTCGAGGTTGCGCGCGCGCGTATCTGCGTCGTCGAGGAAGCGGGTCTGCAGCCGGCCGTTGTGCAGGTGCGAATAGAACGCGCCGTTCTCGCCGATGATGGCATCGACTGGCCACAGCCGCGTCAGGATCTCGGCCCACGCGATGCAGCGCCCGGTCACCGGGATCACATGCAGGCCGGCCCGGCGCAGGCCGTCGAGGGCCAGGTAGGTCGAGGCCGGCAGCCGGCCCTCAGTGGTCAGGGTGCCGTCGATGTCCGTCAGCACGCCGCGCACGTTGCGCAGCGCCGTATTAGAGAGCTTGTTCAGGGATTGCATGGCGGGCCATTGTAACCGTGGATCTGCGGCCAAGTTCGTTTATTGCACTGCAAAAAGCCGCGACCCGGCCATACTGGTGAATCTGCTGATTTGCTTGGGCAGGTGCGACGGGCGTAACATGCCGCTGTCACAAAAAAATCACATGCTGTCGTACTTTCAACCGACTGCAACAGACAGACCCAAGGAGAGCCTCGATGTCCGTATCCCGTACCGTGCTCCAACTCGCCGCGCTGGCCGCCCTGACCGGGGCCGGCAGCGCGCACGCCGCCGTTGAAATCCAGTGGTGGCACGCCATGCAGGGCGCGCTGAACGACAAGGTGAACGAGATCGCCAACAAGTTCAACGCCAGCCAGTCCGAATACAAGGTGGTGCCGGTCAACAAGGGCAATTACGACGAGACCATGGCGGCGGGCATCGCCGCCTTCCGCGCCGGCGGCGCGCCGGCGATCCTGCAGGTGTTCGAGGTCGGCACCGCCACCATGATGAGCGCCAAGGGCGCGATCAAGCCGGTGTCGACGGTGATGAAGGACGCCGGCGAGAAGTTCGACCAGAAGGCCTACATCCCCGCCGTGGCGGGCTACTACACCTCGTCCAAGGGCGAGATGCTGTCGTTCCCGTTCAACAGCTCGACCACGGTGTTCTACTACAACAAGGACGCCTTCAAGAAGGCCGGCCTGGATCCGGAAAAACCGCCCAAGACCTGGCCCGAGGTGATGCAGTACTCGGCCAAGCTCAAGGCCTCGGGCACCAACTGCGCCTACACCACCGACTGGCAGGGCTGGGTCCACCTGGAGAGCTTCTCGGCCTGGCACAACACGCTGTACGCCACCAAGAACAACGGCTTCGGCGGCACCGATACGCGCCTGGTCTTCAACAGCCCGCTGCATGTCAAGCACGTCACCAACCTGCAGGACATGGTGAAGAAGGGCTACTTCAGCTATGGCGGGCGCAAGGCCGAATCGCAGGCCAAGTTCTACAACGGCGAATGCGCCATGTTCACTGGCTCGTCGGCGTCGCTGGCCAATATCCGCAAGAACGCCAAGTTCGCGTTCGCGGTGGCGCAGCTGCCGTACTACCCGGACGTGCAGGGCGCGCCGCAGAACACCATCATCGGCGGCGCGTCGCTGTGGGTGATGGGCGGAAAGAAGCCTGAAGAGTACAAGGGCGTCGCCAAGTTCTTCAATTACCTGTCGCGCCCCGAGATCCAGTCTGACTGGCACCAGGCCACGGGCTACCTGCCG
Organism: Cupriavidus mimosae; assembly: GCF_023952485.1. NCBI lineage: Bacteria > Pseudomonadati > Pseudomonadota > Betaproteobacteria > Burkholderiales > Burkholderiaceae > Cupriavidus > Cupriavidus mimosae. The sequence continues at coordinate 170,840 of NZ_JALHRY010000003.1, forward strand.
GTGACGATGGCCGCCTACGAGGCCACCAAGAAGTCGGGCTACTACGACAAGAACCCCGGCGCCGACGTCTCGGTGCAGCAGATGGTGGTCAAGACCACCGACAAGTCGCGCGGCGTGCGCCTGGGCAATATGGTGCAGATCCGTACCGTGGTCGACGAGGAGCTGGAAGCCGTCTGGGCCGGCAAGAAGGAGCCCAAGGCGGCGCTGGACTCGGCGGTGGCACGCGGCAACGACTTGCTGGAGCGCTTCCAGAAGACCGCGCGCGAATAAGGCGCCGGGCCTTGCCAGCAGGCTGACGTGACAGGCGGGCGGCGGCGAAACCTCCGCCCGCTTGCTTTGTGGGCGGCACCGATCGGTGCCGGCCGCCGCTTCATATCTAGTCCGATGCCGCCATCCGCGGCATCCGCCGGAATCCGTTCATGGAAAAACGCGTCGTGTTCCGTTCGCCGTGGCTGCCGTATCTGCTGGTATTGCCGCAGATCGCGATCACGCTGATCTTCTTTTTCCTGCCCGCCGGGCAGGCCTTGTACCAGTCGATGCTGCAGCAGGATGCCTTCGGCATCAACCTGGAGTTCGTCGGCCTGGACAACTTCCGCATGCTGTGGAACGACCCGCTCTATGTCGAGTCGTTCCAGGTCACCGCCATCTTTGCCGTGGGCGTGACCGTGGTGGGGCTGACCACCGCGCTGGCGCTGGCCTATTTTGCAGACCGCGTGATCCGCGGCGCGGTGGGCTACAAGACCCTGCTGATCTGGCCGTATGCGGTGGCGCCGGCGGTGGCGGGCGTGCTGTGGATGTTCATGTTCAACCCGACCCTGGGCGTGGTGTCGTTTGCACTGCGCAAGCTCGGCGTCGAATGGAACTTTCTGCTCAATGGCAACCAGGCGCTGCTGCTGGTGGTGCTGGCCGCGGCCTGGAAGCAGATCAGCTACAACTTCCTGTTCTTCCTGGCCGGGCTGCAGAGCATCCCGCGCTCGCTGATCGAGGCCGCCGCCATCGACGGCGCGGGCCCATGGCGCCGCTTCTGGTCGATCGTGTTCCCGCTGCTGTCGCCGACCACCTTCTTCCTGATGGTGATCAACGTGGTCTACGCGTTCTTCGACACTTTCGCCATCATCGATGCGGTCACGCACGGCGGGCCGTTCAACTCGACCAACACGCTGGTCTACAAGGTCTTCCATGACGGCTTCCGCGGCATGGACATCGGCGGCTCGGCAGCGCAGTCGGTGGTGCTGATGGTGATCGTGATCGCGCTGACCGTGGTGCAGTTCCGCTACGTGGAACGCAAGGTCCAGTACTGACGGAGACAGCCCATGGTAGAACGTCGTCCCTTTCTTGATTTCCTGACCCACGCGGTGCTGATCCTCGGCATTGTCATCGTGGTGTTCCCGGTGTACCTGACCTTCGTCGCCTCGACGCTGACCGCCGAAGAGGTGCTCGACGCGCCGATGACGCTGATCCCCGGCAGCCACCTGATCGACAACTATCGCACCGTGCTGTTCCAGGGCGTGGGCGAGGCCGCGTCGCCGGTCTCGACCATGATGAAGAACAGCCTGATCATGGCGCTCGGCATCGCGCTGGGCAAGATCGCGATCTCGATCATCTCGGCCTTTGCCATCGTCTATTTCAAGTTCCCGCTGCGCAAGACCTTCTTCTGGCTGATCTTCATCACGCTGATGCTGCCGGTGGAGGTGCGCATCCTGCCGACCTACAAGGTGGTGTCGGACCTCGGGCTGCTCGACAGCTACTTCGGGCTGACGATTCCGATCATCGCGTCGGCGACCGCGACCTTCCTGTTCCGCCAGTTCTTCCTGACGATTCCCGATGAACTCGCGGAAGCGGCGCGCATCGACGGTGCCGGGCCGCTGCGCTTTTTCTGGGACGTGGTGCTGCCGCTGTCGCGCACCAGCATCGCCGCGCTGTTCGTGATCCAGTTCATCTACGGCTGGAACCAGTACCTGTGGCCGCTGCTGATCACCACGCAGAAGTCGATGACGCCGGTGGTGGTGGGCGTGACGCAGATGATCTCGCGCTCGGGCGACGCCGCCACCGACTGGAACCTGGTGATGGCCACGGTGATGCTGGCCATGATCCCGCCCGCGGTGGTGGTGGTGCTGATGCAGAAGTGGTTCGTCAAGGGCCTGGTCGAAACCGAGAAATAAGCGGAACACAATGGCAAAACTGTCACTACGCAACGTTCAGAAAACCTACGCCGGCGGCGCCCAGGTCGTGCATGGCATCGACATGGAGATCGCCGACGGGGAGTTCATCGTCATCGTCGGGCCCTCGGGCTGCGGCAAATCCACGCTGCTGCGCATGGTGGCCGGGCTGGAAACCATCACCGGCGGCGAGATCGATATCGGCGACAAGGTGGTCAACCAGCTGGAGCCGGCCGAGCGCGACATCGCCATGGTGTTCCAGAACTACGCGCTCTATCCGCATATGAGCGTGTACGACAACATGGCCTACGGCCTCAAGATCCGCGGCATGGGCAAGGCCGAGATCGCGCAGCGCGTCAACCACGCCGCCGGCATTCTCGAGCTCGCGCCGCTGCTCGAGCGCAAGCCGCGCCAGCTCTCGGGCGGGCAGCGCCAGCGCGTCGCCATGGGTCGTGCCATCGTGCGTGAGCCGGCGGTATTCCTGTTCGACGAGCCGCTCTCCAACCTCGACGCCAAGCTGCGCGTGCAGATGCGGCTGGAACTGAAGGAATTGCACCGGCGCCTGGGCACCACCAGCCTCTATGTGACCCACGACCAAGTCGAGGCGATGACGCTGGCCGACCGCATGATGGTGCTCAATGCCGGACGGGTCGAGCAGATCGGTACGCCGCTGGAAGTCTACGCACGGCCGGCCAGCACCTTCGTGGCCGGCTTTATCGGCTCGCCGCCGATGAACTTGATCCCGGTGGCGCGCAATGCCGGCGGCGACGCTGGCGCGCAGATGCGCGTGGTGGCGAAGGAGGGCGAAGCCGCCAATGCCACGCTGGGTCACCTGCCGATGGGGCTGCACCTGCCGGAACAGGCGCTGCTGGGGCTGCGCCCGGAGCATATCGAGCCGTGCGCTGCGCATGAGGCGATCGCCGAGGTCGATGTGCGGGTGGTCGAGGCGCTGGGCGCGGACTCCTTCGCCTACGGCTCGCTCGGCGGGCAGGCGGTGGTGGTGCGGCTGGACAGCCATGCGCGCGTGCGCGCCGGCGATCGCCTGCCGGTGACCTCGTCGGCCGAGCACTTGCATTTCTTTGCGCCGGACACCGGCAAGCGCATCGAGGCCTGACATGACCACCACAACCGACAACGCCTGGCGCTATCCCAGTCATATCGCGCACCGCGGCGCCGGCAAGCTGGCGCCGGAGAACACGCTGGCGGCGTTCCGACACGGCGCGGGCCTTGGCTACCGCATGTTCGAGTTCGATGTGAAGCTGTCGGCCGACGGCAAGCCGGTGCTGATGCACGACGCCACGCTGGAGCGCACCACCAGCGGCCACGGCAGGGTGGATGCGCTGACGCTGGGCGAACTGGCGCTGCTCGACGCCGGCAGCTGGCATGGCCCGGCCTTTGCGGGCGAGCCGGTGCCGACGCTGGCGGCGATCGCGCGCTACACCCGCGCCAACGGCTTCCTGGTCAATATCGAGATCAAGCCGGTGCCCGGCACCGATGCACGCACCGGCGCCGCGGTGGCCATCGACGCCCAGTCGCTGTGGGCCGGCGCCGAAGTACCGCCGCTGCTGTCCTCGTTTTCGGAAGAAGCCCTTGCCGCCGCGGCGCGCGCCGCGCCCGACCTGCCGCGCGCGCTGCTGCTGGACCAGCTGCCCGGCGACTGGCTGGAACGGGTGCGCCGGCTCGGTTGCGTCGCGCTCGATGCAAACCACCGCGAGCTGGATGCCGCCGTGATTGCCGCCGCACATGCGGCCGGCCTGCGCGTGCTCGCCTACACCGTCAACGATCCGGCGCGGGCGGCGCAGTTGCTGGAATGGGGGCTCGATGGGGTGATCACCGACGCGGTCGACCAGATCGTCCCCTGATTCAAATTGTTGTGCGGCTGTTGCGAATTCGCTGAATGCGGTTGGAATTGTCGCGCCGCTGTGTTTCGTATCGCGAAAAGTCCACATTGATCAAACGCAATACGTGCTATCCTTACCGCCGTGAAGACTTAAGGTCCTTCCCCGCACAACTTGCCCTTTCGGGCCTAGTAAGGCGGCCATCACATGCGGCACCCGGTGGTGCCGTTTGCGTAAGTGCCTCCTTTGGCTCCCAAGAGTTGTTTGCGATCCGCTAACCGGTCAAGCCGTGTCGCGGAAGGTTGAATAACCCGCTGAACTCCGGCAGACCCGGAGAAAAGTGAGCGTCCCATGATGCAGCAGTATCAGAGCAATTCGTACCTCTTCGGCGGTAACGCCCCCTATGTCGAAGAACTGTACGAAGCCTATCTCCAGAATCCCGCCTCGGTTCCCGATAATTGGCGCGCGTACTTCGACGCGATGCAGAACGTTCCCGCCGTCGACGGCTCGAACGGCCGGGATATCGCCCACGCTCCTATCGTTGCCTCGTTCGCCGAGCGCGCCAAGCAAGGCCCCATCCGCACCATCGTTGCATCGGCCGATTCCGACATGGGCCGCAAGCGCGTCGCTGCCACGCAGCTGATTGCCGCCTACCGCAACATCGGTTCGCACTGGGCCGACCTGGACCCGCTCAAGCGCCAGGAGCGTCCGCCCCTGCCGGATCTGGACCCGGCCTTCTACGGTTTTTCCGAAGCCGATCTCGACATCGTCTTCAATGCCAGCAATACCTACTTCGGCAAGGAGTCGATGAGCCTGCGCGAGCTGCTCAACAACCTGCGCGAAACCTACTGCGGCACCATCGGCTTCGAATTCATGTATGTGAGCGACCAGGCGCAGAAGCGCTGGTGGCAGGAGCGCCTGGAAACCACGCGTTCCAAGCCGGTGTTCACGCTGGAAAAGAAGAAGCACATCCTTGACCGCCTGACCGCGGCCGAAGGCCTGGAGCGCTTCCTGCACACCAAGTATGTCGGCCAGAAGCGCTTCTCCCTGGAAGGCGGCGAGAGCTTCATCGCCGCCATGGACGAGCTGATCCAGCACGCCGGCAGCAAGGGCGTGCAGGAAATCGTGATCGGCATGGCCCACCGCGGCCGCCTGAACGTGCTGGTCAACACCCTGGGCAAGATGCCCGCCGACCTGTTCGCCGAGTTCGAAGGCAAGCACGTCGACGACCTGCCGGCTGGCGACGTCAAGTACCACAAGGGCTTCTCGAGCGACGTCTCGACCGAAGGCGGCCCGGTCCACCTGTCGCTGGCGTTCAACCCGTCGCACCTGGAAATCGTCAACCCGGTGGTCGAAGGCTCGGCCAAGGCCCGCCAGGAACGCCGCGGCGAAGTCGGCCACAAGGAAGTGCTGCCGGTGCAGGTGCACGGCGACGCGGCCTTTGCCGGCCAGGGCGTGGTGATGGAGACGCTGAACCTCGCGCAGACCCGCGGCTACGGCACGGGCGGCTCGATGCACATCGTCATCAACAACCAGATCGGCTTCACTACCTCGGACCCGCGCGACGCGCGTTCGACGCTGTACTGCACGGACGTGGTCAAGATGATCGAGGCGCCGGTGCTGCACGTGAACGGCGACGATCCCGAAGCCGTGGTGTACGCCATGCAGCTGGCCGTGGACTTCCGCATGGAGTTCAACAAGGATGTCGTGGTCGACATCATCTGCTTCCGCAAGCTGGGCCATAACGAGCAGGACACCCCGGCGGTAACGCAGCCGCTGATGTACAAGAAGATCGCCCAGCACCCCGGCACGCGCAAGCTGTACGCCGACAAGCTGGCCGCGCAGAAGCTGGTGCCGGCCGAATTCGGCGACGAGAAGGTCAAGGAATACCGCGCCGCGATGGACGCCGGCAAGCACACCGCCGACCCCGTCCTGTCGAACTTCAAGAACAAGTTCGCCGTCGACTGGATGCCGTTCCTGAACCGCAAGTGGACCGATGCCGCCGACACCGCGGTGCCGGTGACCGAACTGAAGCGCCTGGCTGAACGCATCACCACCACGCCCGAGACGCTGAAGCTGCACCCGCTGGTCGAGAAGGTCGTCAAGGACCGCGCCAACATGGGCCGTGGCGACCAGCCGCTGGACTGGGGCATGGGCGAGCACCTGGCTTTTGCCTCGCTGGTGTCGTCGGGCTATCCGGTGCGTATCACCGGCCAGGACGCCGGCCGTGGCACCTTCACCCACCGCCACGCCGTGCTGCACGACCAGGCGCGCGAGCGCTGGGATGCCGGCAGCTACGTGCCGCTGCAGAACGTGTCGGAAAACCAGGCACCGTTCACGGTGATCGACTCGGTGCTGTCCGAAGAAGCCGTGCTCGGCTTCGAATACGGCTACTCTGCGGCCGAACCGAACGCGCTGGTGATCTGGGAAGCCCAGTTCGGCGACTTCGTCAACGGCGCCCAGGTGGTGATCGACCAGTTCATCTCGTCCGGTGAAGTGAAGTGGGGCCGTGCCTCGGGCCTGACGCTGATGCTGCCGCACGGCTACGAAGGCCAGGGTCCGGAACACAGCTCGGCCCGTATCGAGCGTTTTCTGCAGCTTTGCGCGGACCACAACATGCAGGTCTGCCAGCCGACCACGCCGGCCCAGATCTTCCACCTGCTGCGCCGCCAGATGATCCGCCTGTTCCGCAAGCCGCTGGTGATCATGACGCCGAAGTCGCTGCTGCGTAACAAGGACGCCGTTTCGCCGCTGTCGGACCTGGCCAAGGGCCACTTCGAGACCGTCATCGCCGACCAGGAAGAGCTGAACGCCGGCAAGGTCAAGCGCGTCATCATGTGTTCGGGCAAGGTCTACTACGACCTGGTCAACACGCGCAAGGAACGCGAGGCCAGCGACACCGCGATCATCCGCCTGGAACAGCTGTACCCGTTCCCGCACAAGGCGCTGGCCGCGGAACTGAAGAAGTACCCGAACGCCAACGAAATCCTGTGGTGCCAGGACGAGCCGCAGAACCAGGGCGCCTGGTTCTTCGTGCAGCACTACATCATGGAAAACATGACGGACGGCCAGAAGCTCGGTTATGCCGGTCGCCCCGCTTCGGCTTCGCCGGCGGTGGGCTACTACGCAAAGCACAACGAGCAACAGAAGGCGCTGCTGGACGCGGCCTTCGGCAAGCTCAAGGGCTTTGTTCTGACCAAGTAATCAGTCGGCAGCCACGGCGGCGCGCGCAGGCGCCGCCGTGGCATCGCCAGCATCACGACAACACGCATAACACGAGGAATTCACCACCATGGCTATCGTTGACGTCAAGGTTCCGCAACTCTCCGAATCGGTCGCCGAAGCGACCATGCTCAACTGGAAGAAGAAGCCAGGCGAAGCCGTTGCCCAGGACGAGATCCTGATCGAAATCGAAACCGACAAGGTCGTGCTGGAAGTACCGGCCCCGTCGGCCGGCGTGCTGTCGATCATCGTCAAGAACGATGGCGACACCGTCGTGGCCGATGAAATCATCGCCAAGATCGACACCGAAGCCACCGCTGGCGCCGCCGCCCCGGCTGCCGCTGCACCGGCTCCGGCTGCCGCCGCCCCGGCCCCGGCCGCTGCCGCCGCTCCGGCTGCCGCCGGCGCCGTGGCGATGCCGTCGGCCGCCAAGCTGATGGCCGAAGCCGGCCTGTCGGCTGGCCAGGTTGCCGGCACCGGCAAGGACGGCCGCATCACCAAGGGCGACGTGCTGGGCGCGGCCGCCGCGCCGGCCCCCGCCGCCAAGGCCGCTCCGGCCCCGGCCGCCAAGCCGGCCCTGCAGCAGGTTTCGGCCCCGGTCGACTTCGCCGCCCTGGGCGACCGCCCGGAAGAGCGCGTGCCGATGAGCCGCCTGCGTGCCCGTATCGCCGAGCGCCTGCTGCAGTCGCAAGCCACCAACGCCATCCTCACCACCTTCAATGAAGTGAACATGAAGCCGGTGATGGACCTGCGCAACAAGTACAAGGACCGCTTCGAGAAGGAACACGGCGTGAAGCTGGGCTTCATGTCGTTCTTCGTCAAGGCCGCGGTCCACGCACTGAAGAAGTTCCCGCTGATCAACGCCTCGATCGACGGCAACGACATCGTCTACCACGGCTACTTCGACATCGGTATCGCCGTCGGTTCGCCGCGTGGCCTGGTGGTGCCGATCCTGCGCAACGCCGACCAGATGAGCCTGGCCGACATCGAGAAGAAGATCGCCGAGTTCGGCGTCAAGGCCCGTGACGGCAAGCTGTCGCTGGAAGAACTGAGCGGCGGCACCTTCTCGATCTCCAACGGCGGCGTGTTCGGCTCGATGCTGTCGACCCCGATCATCAACCCGCCGCAGTCGGCCATCCTGGGCGTGCACGCCACCAAGGACCGCCCGGTGGTGGAAGACGGCCAGATCGTGATCCGCCCGATGAACTACCTGGCGATGTCCTACGACCACCGCATCATCGACGGCCGCGAAGCCGTGCTGGGCCTGGTCGCCATGAAGGACGCACTGGAAGATCCGGCGCGCCTGCTGCTGGACCTGTAACAGCCGGTCCCTCCGCGCACGCGCTGGCGTGCGCGGGGAGCGCGCTACCGTGATCACGGCGCGCCGGCACAAGTTGCCGCCGGCGCCCAACAAGGAATTTCCATGAGCAAACAATTCGACGTGCTGGTGATCGGCGCCGGCCCCGGCGGCTATATCGCCGCCATCCGTGCCGGCCAGCTGGGCCTGAACGTGGCCTGCTGCGAAGGCAATGCGTATGACGATCCCAAGGGCGAAGCGCGCCTGGGCGGCACCTGCCTGAACGTGGGCTGCATTCCCTCCAAGGCGCTGCTGGCTTCCTCGGAAGAGTTCGAGAACGTCCAGCACCACCTGGGCGACCACGGCATCACCGTGGGCGACGTCAAGGTCGACGTGGCCAAGATGCTCAAGCGCAAGGACGATATCGTCGGCAAGATGACCAAGGGCATCGAGTTCCTGTTCCGCAAGAACAAGGTGACGCTGCTCAAGGGCTACGGCAAGTTCGTCGGCAAGAGCGCCGAGGGCTTCCAGGTCGAGATCGCCGGCGAAGTCGTGACCGCCAAGCAGGTCATCATCGCCACCGGTTCGAAGGCCCGCCACCTGCCCGGCATCACCGTCGACAACGACCTCGTCAGCGATAACGAAGGCGCGCTCAAGTTCCCGTCGGTGCCGAAGAAGCTGGGCGTGATCGGCGCCGGCGTGATCGGCCTGGAGCTGGGTTCGGTGTGGCGCCGCCTGGGTTCGGACGTGACCGTGCTGGAAGCGCTGCCCGCCTTCCTGGGCGCCGCCGACGAAGGCGTGGCGAAGGAAGCGCAGAAGCAGCTGACCAAGCAGGGCCTGAAGTTCAGCCTCGGCGTGAAGGTGGACGAAGTCACTTCGGGCAAGAAGGGCGTGACGGTCAAGTACACCGACAAGGATGGCGCGGCCCAGACGCTGGAAGTCGATCGCCTGATCGTGTCGGTCGGACGCGTGCCGAATACCGACAACCTGGGCCTGGACGCAGTCGGCCTGGCGGTCGATCAGCGCGGCTTTATCGAGGTGGACGACCATTGCGCCACCAAGGTGCCGGGCCTGTGGGCCATTGGCGACGTGGTGCGCGGCCCGATGCTGGCGCACAAGGCCGAGGATGAGGGCGTGGCCGTGGCCGAGCGCATCGCCGGCCAGAAGCCGCATATCGACTACAACTGCGTTCCGTGGGTGATCTACACCTTCCCGGAAATCGCATGGGTCGGCAAGACCGAAGCCCAGCTCAAGGCCGAAGGCCGCGAGTTCAAGGCCGGCCAGTTCCCGTTCATGGCCAACGGCCGTGCGCTGGGCATGGGCCACGCCGACGGCTTCGTCAAGATGCTGGCTGACGCCAAGACCGACGAGATCCTGGGCGTGCACATCGTTGCCGCCAACGCCTCGGACCTGATCGCCGAAGCCGTGGTGGCGATGGAGTTCAAGGCCGCCAGCGAAGATATCGGCCGCGTCTGCCATCCGCACCCGTCGATGTCGGAAGTCATGCGCGAAGCCGCGCTGGCCGTCGACAAGCGTCAGCTTAATATGTAAGGCGCATGTCCGCCGCTGCCTGAGTACCGGCGCGCCGTTCTGCGGCGCGCCGTTTTCACTTGCGGCCCGTGCCGCGTGAGCCCCGAGCATGAACGTCACCGAGTACTACGAGAAGGAACTGAAGGAGCGCGGCTACCAGTCCGACGAGGCCCAGCTGCGCGCCGTGGCCCGGCTGCAGCAGTGCTACGACGAATGGGTCGCCTACAAGGGGCGCCGCAACAACGCGCTGAAGAAGCTGCTGGTGCGCCCCGATGTGCCGCAGGGGGTCTATATGTGGGGCGGGGTGGGGCGCGGCAAGTCGTTCCTGATGGACAGCTTCTATACCTGCGTGCCGGTGGTACGCAAGACGCGGCTGCATTTCCATGAATTCATGCGCGAGGTGCACCGCCAGCTGGAAGAACTGCGTGGCCGTCCCGACCCCCTCGACGAACTGGCCAGGCGCATTGCGCGCCGTTTCCGCCTGATCTGCTTCGATGAATTCCATGTCAGCGACGTCGCCGACGCGATGATCCTGCATCGCCTGCTGCAGCAGCTGTTCGACAACGGCGTGCAGTTCGTGATGACCTCCAACTACCGGCCCGACCTGCTATACACAGATGGCTTGCACCGCGACCGCGTGCTGCCGGCCATCGCGCTGATCCAGCAGAAGATGGACGTGCTCAATGTCGATGCCGGCATCGACTACCGCAAGCGCGCGCTGGAACAGGTGCAGGCCTACCACACCCCGCTGGACGCCAAGGCCAACTCGGCGCTGCGGGATGCGTTCACTTCCATTGCCGGCGTGGCCGACGAGTCTCCGCTGCTGCATATCGAGCACCGCGAACTGCGCTCGCTGCGCAAGGCCAACGGGGTGGTCTGGTTCGACTTCGCCACGCTCTGCGGCGGCCCGCGTTCGCAGAATGACTACCTGGAACTGGCCTCGCAATTTCATACGGTGATCCTGTCCGACGTGCCACGCATGACGCCGCGCATGTCGTCCGAGGCACGCCGCTTTACCTGGCTGATCGACGTCTTCTACGACCACAAGGTCAAGCTGCTGATGTCGGCGGAAGTGCCTGCCGACGAACTCTATACAGAAGGCCAGATGGCCAACGAATTCCATCGCACCGTGTCCCGCATCATCGAGATGCAGTCGCGCGAGTACCTGGAATCCGAGCGCCGCGCCATGGATACGACGCTTACCTGAGTGGTGTTTCATGCCCGGCGCAACGATAGCCGGGCCGCCTTGATCTATATCAAGTTGGAAATGGGGGGCGGTCTATATCCTCGACTGGGTAAAAAAAGCTTCCCATGTCGCCGCCCCCAGCCACCAGTCCTTCCGCCAGCTTGCTGGCGCCATTCCCGCCGCCCGGCGGGCACGATGGCGCCGGCACGGCCGCGCGCGCCGCCGCCGCATCGCTGGCCTGCTTCCATTGCGGATTGCCGGTCACCGATGCCGCGCCGCTCGCCGCCGACCTGGACGGAAGCCGCCGGGTTTTCTGCTGCGGCGGTTGCCAGGCCCTGGCGCAGACCCTCCATGCCGCCGGCTTTGCCCACCTGTACGGCAACGAAGCCCGTTTCGCCCGGCCCATCGACGACGAAGCCCGGCGCGAAGCCGAGCCGATCTGGGACGCCTACGATGCCCCGGAACTGCGCGCGCAGTTTGTCCGCCCGCTCGACGGCGGCCGCGCCGAGATCACGCTGGCTCCCGAGAACATCCGCTGCGCCGCCTGCGCCTGGCTGATCGAACAGCATCTCAGCCGCCAGCCGGGCGTCGAGTCCGCAGTGGCCAACGTCGCCACGCGGCGCGTAGTGGTGCGCTGGCGCGACGGCGCCCAGACGGTGTCGGGGCTGCTGGCCGCGCTGGCCGGCATCGGCTACATGGCCTGGCCCTTCGAAGTCTCGCGCACCGACCAGCAGGACCGCCGCGCGCGCCGCGGCCTGCTGATGCGCATGGCAGTGGCCATGCTCGGCATGATGCAGGTGATGATGTACGCGTGGCCGATCTACACCCACGAGGCCACCATCGATCCCGGCCAGCTGCAGCTGATGCGCTGGGCCAGCTTCGCGCTGACCTTGCCGGTGGTGTGCTATGCCGCCTCGCCAATCTTTGCCGGCGCCTGGCGCAGCCTGCGCCAGCGCCATATGGGCATGGACGTGCCGGTGGCGATCGGCGTCGCCGCGGGCTTTGCCGCCAGTGCGCTGGCCACGGTGCGCGGCGTGGGCGAGGTCTATTTCGATTCCGTGACGATGTTCGTCGCCTTCCTGCTGCTGGCCCGTTACCTGGAATTGCGGGTGCGCCAGGCCTCGCGCAGCGGTGCCGAAATGCTGGCGCGCCAGTTACCCGCCACGTGCGAGCGGCTGGTTGCGGCCGGCGCGGCGGGCGAGCGCATCCCGGTGGCGCGCCTGCGCGCGGGCGACCTGATCCGCGTCAAGGCGGGGGAGATCGTCCCGGCGGATGGCGCAGTCACCTCAGGCACCAGTGAACTCGATGAATCCATGCTGACCGGCGAAAGCCGCCCGGTGCGCCGCGCCGCCGGCGACACTGTGCTGGCCGGCAGCTTCAATACGGCCAGCCCGCTGGAACTGCGGGTGACGCGCGTCGGCGCCGGCACCCGCCTGGCCGAGATCGTCGCGGTGCTGGACCGCGCGCTGGCCGAGAAGCCGCGCCTGGCGACGCTGGCCGACCGCGTCGCGGGCTGGTTCGTGGCGACGCTGCTGTTGCTGGCGGCACTGACCGGCATGGTCTGGGGCCTCTGGATCGATCCGTCGCGGGCCTTGCTGGTGACGATCGCGGTGCTGGTGGTGAGCTGCCCGTGCGCCTTGTCGCTGGCCACGCCCGCGGCACTGGCCGCGGCCGGCGCGGCGCTGTCGCGCCGTGGCGTGCTGCTGGCGCGCGGCCACGCGCTGGAAACGCTGGCCCGCGTCACCGACGTGGTGCTCGACAAGACCGGCACGCTGACCGAGGGCCGCTTTGCCGTGGCGGCGGTCGAGCCGCTGGGAGACACCGATTCTGCCCGATGCCTGGCCCTGGCCGCGGCGATGGAGCGCGGTGGCGAGCATCCGATCGCACGCGCGCTGGTGGCGGCGGCGCCGGATTCCGCCGGCCAGTCGCTGCCGGCCAGCGACATGCGCAACGTGCCCGGCCACGGCCTCGAGGCGGTGGTAGCGGGCCGCCGCCTGCGCCTCGGCCGTGCCGATTTTGTCTTTGCGCTCGGCGGCGCTGGTCAAACTGATCCGGCCGCTGCTGACAACCTGATGCATCCCGGCGCCACCGTGATCTGGCTCGGCGCCGAGACCGGCCCGCTGGCGCGCTTCGTCCTGGCCGACGTCGAGCGCCAGGAAACGCCGATGCTGCTGGCGCGCCTGCGCGAATTGGGGGTGCGCTGCCATCTTGTGTCGGGCGACAACATGGCCGCGGTGCACTGGTGGGCCGGTCACTTCGGCATCGACCGCGCTGCGGGCGAGGTCACGCCCGAAGGCAAGCGCATCTACGTGGCGCGGTTGCAGCAGGGCGGGGCCGTGGTGCTGGCAGTCGGCGACGGCATCAACGACGCACCGGTGCTGGCGCAGGCGCAGGTGTCGATCGCCATCGGCAGCGGCGCGCCGCTGGCACAGGCCGGCGCGGACGCGGTGCTGACGCACGGCGGCGTGGCCGAGATCGCAACCGCGCTGGCCGTGTCGCGCCAGACCCGCCGGGTGGTGCGCCAGAACCTGGGCTGGGCCTTTTTCTACAACGTGGTCGCCATTCCGCTGGCGGCAACGGGGCTGGTGACGGCCTGGATGGCTGGCATCGGCATGTCGCTGTCGTCGCTGCTGGTGGTCGCCAATGCCTGGCGCCTGCTGCGTGCCGGCAAGCCGCGGCAGAACGGAGCCTGACGATGGAAACGCTTTACCTGCTGGTGCCGATGAGCCTGGTGCTCGTGGTGGTCATCGCGGGCGCGCTGTGGTGGGCGCTTCATGCCGGGCAGTACGACGACCTGGACCGGCCTGCCGAATCGATCCTGCTGGACAACGACAAGCCGTGAGCCCGCAGCCCGGGCCTCGGACCCGCGTTGCGCGCACAGGTTCAAGACGTGCCGGGAGCGGCTTGATAAAGATCAACGCACCGGTGGCATGGTTTTTCTAAAGTCACACTGTCAGTAGGTTTTTTATTTTCTCTAAGCTTTGGGGGTCTGAATGGATGTCACTGCCGCGTCTTCACGCGTCGACACCTTCAATTACGGCGTCGTAAGACAGTTCGCTGTCATGACGGTAGTCTGGGGGATCGTCGGCATGGCCGTCGGCGTGCTGTTGGCAGCACAGCTGATCTGGCCCGAACTCAATTTCAATACACCGTGGCTGTCGTTCGGCCGGCTGCGTCCGCTGCATACCAATGCGGTGATCTTCGCCTTCGGCGGCAGCGCGCTGTTTGCCACCTCCTACTACGTGGTCCAGCGCACCTGCCAGGCGCGCCTGTTCTGCGGCCCGCTGGCCGCGTTCACGTTCTGGGGCTGGCAACTGGTCATCGTCGCCGCCGCCATCACGCTGCCGCTGGGCATCACCAGCTCGAAGGAATACGCCGAACTCGAATGGCCCATCGACTTGCTGATCACCGCGGTCTGGGTGGCCTATGCCATCGTGTTCTTCGGCACCATCGTCAAGCGCAAGACCCGGCATATCTACGTCGCCAACTGGTTCTTCGGCGCCTACATCCTGACCATCGCGCTGCTCCACATCGTCAACAACATCGAGATGCCGGTGTCGCTGTGGAAGTCCTACTCGGCCTATGCCGGCGTGCAGGACGCGATGATCCAGTGGTGGTACGGCCATAACGCGGTCGGCTTCTTCCTGACCACCAGCTTCCTGGGGATGATGTACTACTTCATTCCCAAGCAGGCCGAGCGCCCGATCTTTTCCTACCGCCTGTCCATCGTCCACTTCTGGGCGCTGAACTTCACCTACATGTGGGCCGGCCCGCACCATCTGCAGTACACCGCGCTGCCCGACTGGGCGCAGTCGCTGGGCATGGTGTTCTCGCTGATCCTGCTGGCGCCCTCCTGGGGCGGCATGATCAACGGCATCATGACCCTGTCGGGCGCCTGGCACAAGCTGCGCACCGACCCGATCCTGAAGTTCCTGGTGGTGGCGCTGTCGTTCTACGGCATGTCCACGTTCGAAGGCTCGATGATGTCGATCAAGACCGTCAACGCGCTGTCGCACTACACCGACTGGACCATCGGCCACGTGCACTCCGGCGCGCTGGGCTGGGTCGCGATGATCTCCATCGGTTCGCTCTACTACCTGATCCCGCGGCTGTTCGGCGAGAAGCAGATGTACAGCGTGCGCCTGATCGAATGGCACTTCTGGATCGCGACCATCGGCGTGGTGCTGTATATCGCCTCGATGTGGATCGCGGGCGTGATGGAAGGCCTGATGTGGCGCGCCACGCAGCCGGACGGCACGTTGACCTACGCCTTCGTCGAAGCGGTCAAGGCCAAGTACCCGTTCTATCTGATTCGCCTGCTGGGTGGCATGTGCTTCCTGTCCGGCATGCTGCTGATGGCTTACAACATCGCCAAGACCATAGCCGGCAAGCCCGCCGTGGATGCGCCGATTCCGGCCAGCATCGCCGCCTCTGCCCACTGATCAATCCAGGATAGAAAGATGTCCGACAAACAACGCTTCTTTTCCCACGAAACGCTGGAGAAGAACATCGGCTGGCTGATCATCTGCACGATCCTCGTGGTCAGCATCGCAGGTCTGGTCCAGATCGTGCCGCTGTTCTTCCAGCACTCCACCACCGAGCCGGATCCGGGCATCACGCCGTATTCGCCGCTGCGGCTGATGGGGCGTGATATCTATATCCGCGAAGGCTGCGTCGGCTGCCACTCGCAGCAGGTGCGCACGCTGCAGGCCGAGACCGAGCGCTACGGCCATTACTCCACCGCCGGCGAATCGGTCTATGACCATCCGTTCCTGTGGGGCTCCAAGCGTACCGGCCCCGATCTGGCACGCGTGGGCGGACGCTACTCCGACGACTGGCAGCGCATCCACCTGCGCAACCCGCGCGACGTGGTGCCGGAATCCGTGATGCCGTCGTACCCCTGGCTGGAGAAGGCCGAGTTGCCCACCAATGATGTCCAGGCGCGCATGCGCGCGCTGGTCAAGCTGGGCGTGCCGTACACCGACGCCGAAATCGCAAAGGCGCCGGAAGAGCTGAAAGGCAAGACCGAGGAAGACGCGCTGGTTGCCTACCTGCAGGGCCTCGGCACCAACCGCCGCAACGTGCGCGTCGATGCCGCCGCAGCGGCGCCGAAGGAGTAAGCCATGGCCATGATCACCGCCATCGCGACCGTCGTGTCGATGGTCGTCTTCCTCGGTATCTGCTGGTGGGCCTGGTCCGCCGGCCGCCAGGCCGCCAACCGCGAATCCGCCATGCTGCCGTTCGCGCTGCCTGACGAAACTACGACAACATCGAGCCGGAACACCTAGCCATGAGCGATTTCATTTCCGATTTCTGGAGTTACTACATTGCCGCCATCGCGCTCATCGGCATCGTCTGGTGCGTATGGCTGCTGTTTTCGCAACGCAAGATCACCAAGACCCCCGGTGGCACGGCAGATACGGGCCATGTCTGGGACGGCGACCTGCGTGAACTGAACAACCCGCTGCCGCGCTGGTGGATGTGGATGTTCCTGCTGGCCTGCATTTTCGGCCTCGCTTACCTCGTGCTGTATCCCGGCCTGGGCTCGTACGCCGGCGTGCTGAAGTTCTCCACGCAGGGCGAACTGGCCGCGCACCGGGCGGCGCAGGAACGCATGCAGAACGAGATCTACGGCAAGTACCTGAAGATGGACGTCAAGCAGGTGGCCGCGGACCCGCAGGCGCGCGAGATCGGCCAGCGCCTGTTCCTGAACTACTGTGCGCAGTGCCATGGCTCGGATGCGCGCGGCAGCCGGGGCTTCCCCAACCTGACCGATAACGACTGGTTGTACGGCGGCGAGCCCGAAACCATCAGCCAGACCATCACCAAGGGCCGCAACGGCGTGATGCCGCCGTTTGGCGCTGCCCTCGATGCCAAGCAGGCGGGCGACGTGGCCCAGTATGTGCGTTCGCTGTCCGGGCTTTCGTCGGACCCGATCCGTGTGTCGCGTGGCGAAGGCGCGTTCAAGACCACCTGCGCGGCATGCCATGGCGCCGGCGGCAAGGGCAACCAGGCCCTCGGTGCGCCGAACCTGTCGGACAACGTCTGGCTCTATGGCAGCTCGGAAGCCAGCATCGTCGAGGCCATCCTGAAGGGGCACAACAACCATATGCCGGCACACGAGGAAATCCTGACGCCCGAACGCATCCGCATGCTGACGGCCTATGTGTATGGATTGTCCAATACGGGAGGCGGAGCCGGGAAATGATCGACGACTCATGTGAGCGAGCGCTCGAGGCTCGCGGGAGAACTCGCCCATGAATGCGCCCGGTACCGAAGAAGTGGCCCGGGCGGCCGACCTGCAACGGTCGGCCGCGGCGCCGGGCGAGACCTCGGAAGAAACCCTTTACGAGGTCCGCCGCAAAATCTATCCCCGCTCGGTGAAGGGCGCGTTCTCCAGCTGGCGGGTCTGGCTGGTGATCCTGACCCAGCTGATCTACTACGGCACGCCCTGGCTCCAATGGAATGGACGCCAGGCCGTGCTGTTCGACCTTGGTGAGCGCAAGTTCTATATCTTCGGGCTGGTGCTGTGGCCGCAGGACGTCATCTACCTGGCCGTGCTGCTGGTCATCTCGGCACTGGCGCTGTTCCTGTTCACGGCGATCGCGGGGCGGCTGTTCTGCGGCTACGCGTGCCCGCAGACGGTCTATACCGAGATCTTCATGTGGATCGAGCGGCGCGTCGAAGGCGACCGCATCGCCCGTATCCGCCTTGATGGGGATCCGTGGAGCCTGCGCAAACTCCGCCTCAAGGTGACCAAGCATTTCCTTTGGGTACTGATCGCACTCTGGACCGGCTTCACGTTCATCGGCTACTTTGCGCCGATCCGCGAACTGGGCGGCGAGGTTCTGGCGCTGTCGCTGGGGCCCTGGCAGGCGTTCTGGATGCTGTTCTATGCTTTCGCCACGTGGGGCAACGCAGGCTTCATGCGCGAGCAGGTGTGCAAGTACATGTGTCCCTACGCGCGTTTCCAGAGCGTGATGGTGGACCGCGATACCTATGTCGTGACCTATGACGTCGGCCGCGGCGAGCCGCGCGGCAGCCGCTCGCGCAAGACCGACCATCACCAGGCCGGGCTGGGCGATTGCGTCAACTGCAGCATCTGCGTGCAGGTGTGTCCGACCGGCATCGACATCCGCGATGGCCTGCAGTACGAGTGCATCGGCTGCGGCGCCTGCATCGACGCCTGCAACCAGGTCATGGACAAGATGGACTACCCGCGCGGGCTGATCCGGTACACCTCGGAAAACGCCATGCGCAAGGGCTTGTCCGCCGGGGCATCGCGCAAGCGCTTGCTGCGCCCGCGCGTGATCATCTACTCGGTGATCTGGGCGGCGCTGCTGGCCGGCTTCATGGCGTCGATCATGCTGCGCACGCCGCTGAAGGTCGATATCATCCGCGACCGCGGTGCGCTGGGCCGGGAGGTCGAAGGGCGCTGGATCGAAAACGTCTATCGGCTGCAGTTGATCAACACCACCGAAGCGGCGATGCAGATCCGCGTGCGCGCCGACAGCGATGAACTGAAGGACCTGACGGTCGAATACGACAAGCAGGCCGAATCGCTGGCGCCGACCTCCAACCGGCTACTGCCGATCCGCATCCGCGTGCCGATCGAGGCCGCCAGGCAGGGCACGCACAAGATCAACGTAACGGTAACGAGCGAAGGCACGGAGCAGGGGCATGCCGAAATCCGGCAATCCACCAGTTTTATCGTGCCGCGCGATTTGTGAAGCTAGGCGACTCTGACGTAGTCGCCAGACGAAGGGGGCAAGATGAGTCAGCAAGGCAATCCGTGGTGGAAGGAGCCGTGGCCGTGGCTGCTGATGGCCGGTCCGCTGGTGGCCATGGTGGGGTGCGGCGTGACGATCTGGCTGGCATCGGCGCATCCCGACATGCCGGTGCAGGGCGCGACGCGGCATGGGCTGGTGGTGGAAAAGATGGAAGTTGTGCCGCCCAGGGCCGCGGCAGCGAGGCAGCCATGAGGTTGCGCTGGCTGATGTGGGTGCTGTGGCCGGGCTTCTTGATGGCGGGCCTGGCGACGGCGACGGTTTTTTCCGTCGTCGACCCGGGCGACCTGAAATTCTTCGGCCATCCGATCGAATCGTCGCGCGAGTCGGTCTATACCGTCGGCTTCCTGCTGGCGTGGGTGTTCTGTGCGTTGTCCAGCGGCCTGACGCTGTACACCATGCCGACACGGCTGGCGGATACGGACGAACTGGAATAGTGAAGGACCACCGCGTTGCCGGCGCCTGCAGCTGGCGCGGCAACGCCAGCGGTGGCTCAGCAGCTACGGCTGTAGAGTTGCTTGATGCCGTCGATGTCGATCAGCTTGACATGCCGCTGGCGGATCTGGATCAGCCCGGCCTCGGCAAAGCGCGAGAACAGGCGGCTGACGGTCTCGAGCTTCAGCCCGAGGTAGCTGCCGATCTCTTCGCGGCTCATGCGCATCACGAACTCGGACGCCGAATAACCGCGCGCCGACAGCCGCTCCGACAAATTCATCAGGAAGGCGGCCAGGCGTTCCTCGGCGCGCATCGAGCCGAGTGTGACCAGCATCAGCTGGTCGTGCGTGATTTCCTTGCCCATCAGGCGCAGGAACTGCTGCTGCAGCGACGGCAGGTCGGCCGACAGCGTCTGCAGATCGTTCATGCGGACCACGCATACCTCGGTATCTTCGAGCGCGGCCGCATCGGATGCATGTTGCATCTCGCCCAGGCCGTCGAGGCCGACGATTTCACCGGGCAGGTGGAACCCGGTAATCTGCGAGCGTCCGTCTTCGGTGGTGACATGTGTCTTGAGCGTACCGAAGCGGATGGCGTAGACCGCGGTGAGCGGGTCGCCCATGCGGTAAAGGGTTTCCCCCTTGTGCACGCGGATGCGTTCCTGCACCAGCGTGTCGATCTTGGCAAGGTCTTGCTGCGACATGCCAACCGGAAGGCACAGCTGTCCCATCGCACAGGTGGAGCAGCGGGGCGACATCTCGGTAATGGGGATGGAGGTGAGCAATTGGAACCTGCTAGAAATGGCAGCGGGGCACGATATGGACATTTTACCGTGCGATGTGATGCGGCAGGGAGACAGAATTGACATTTGGAGTATTGATCAGCGTTTTCCTGCTCGCTCTGCTGGGCGGCGTGCACTGCGCCGCAATGTGCGGCGGGGTGGCGCTGGCCGTGGAGCAGCGGCGCCGCAAGGCAGCGCCGATCGCGCTGGTGCGCAGCCGGACTGCCTGGCTTGGCGAGTTATTGGTAATGCACTTTGGCAGGATCAGCACCTATATGCTGCTCGGTGCCGCGCTGGGCGCCGCCGGCGCCACCGCCTGGAGGCAGGATTACCTGCCGGTGCAGCGCTGGCTGTTCGGTGCAGGCAGTCTGATGCTGCTGTGGTCGGGGTGGCGCTTGCTGCGCGGCAGTACCTTTACCGTGAACTGGCTGGAGCGGCTGGCGGCGCGCGCCGGCACGGCGGTGGCTGGCCGGCTTGGCGGGCTCGCTGGCGCGATGCCGGCCTTCGTGCGGGCGCGTGGCGGGCTGGCCCGGCGTTATGGCGTTGGCCTGGCCTGGGGGCTGGTACCGTGCGGCATGGTCTACGGCGCGCTGACGCTGGCGCTGCTGGCAGGAAATGCCGGCTCGGGCGCGCTGGTGATGGGCGTGTTCGGGCTGGGCACGCTGCCGAACCTGCTGGTGCTGTCCGGGCTGTCCGGTTATCTCAGGCTGTGGTCGCGGCGACCGGGCGTGCGCCTGGGCGCTGGTCTTGCCGTGATGGCGTTCGGCGGGCTTGGCATTGCGCGAGCGGTGCTGCTGCCACATTCGCTGGCGGAACAGGGCTTTTGCCTGGTGTTTTGATGCCACACGCGGCATCCTGCGGCGCCGGCACCCCGCGCAAGCAGGATGATGGTTGCAGGCGGAGGCGGGAATGCCATACAATCGCCAGCATTGCGGTATCGCGCGGAGTCAGACAGGCTGCGGTAAGCAGCGGCGAACAGCGCCTGGCGGTCTTCCTATCCGAAGACGCTCGGGACGCGGGAAGCGGAAGGCTTTCGATGAGCGCCAGTCCCCGCGGTCCCATTCGGTTCAAAAGATCTGGTTCAAAAGTCCGGTTGGCGCTGCGGCGTGGTAGATGCCGGCCTTGCTCCCGATACCCGTATTTTCTTGCGTCCGAGGCGTTCAGTTCGCCGACCGCGATGTCCGCTTGTGCGGACGAGCGACGCAAGAGGTTCGCTGGCCGGTCCATGACGGCATGCGGACGATCTCCTGCCGGAAGCCCCGGCAACTCGATGCAAAGATAGGGAAGTGCACGGCCTGGGTACGGCAGGTATCCGGCCCGCTGCGCAATGAGATGGCGGTGGCTCTGGCACCGCTGTATCCAAAATCTCCGGTGCCCCGGATCCGTCCGGGAGCAGGTGCAAAGACAGGCTGCACACCATCAACATGAATACCCAAGAGGCGAAGATCGTCCTCGAGACGGCGCTGATCTGCGCGCAGGAACCGTTGCGCGTCAACGATCTGCGCCGCCTGTTCGACGATGACGTCGGCGCAGACACCATCCGCGTGCTGCTGGACGAACTGCGCCAGGACTGGCGCCCGCGCGGCGTGGAACTGGTGGCGCTGGCAAGCGGCTGGCGGTTCCAGAGCCGGCCCGAAATGCGGGAATACCTCGACCGCCTGAATCCGGAAAAACCGCCAAAATACTCGCGCGCGGTGATGGAGACGCTGGCGATCATCGCCTACCGCCAGCCGGTGACGCGTGGCGATATCGAGGAAATCCGCGGCGTGACGGTCAGCACGGAAGTGATCAAGAAGCTTGAGGACCGCAGCTGGATCGAGGTGATCGGCCATCGCGACGTGCCGGGCCGTCCGGCG
Organism: Cupriavidus mimosae; assembly: GCF_023952485.1. Lineage (NCBI taxonomy): Bacteria > Pseudomonadati > Pseudomonadota > Betaproteobacteria > Burkholderiales > Burkholderiaceae > Cupriavidus > Cupriavidus mimosae. The sequence continues at coordinate 192,931 of NZ_JALHRY010000003.1, forward strand.
TTGTATGCCACCACCAAGGCGTTCCTGGACGACCTCGGGCTGCGCACGCTGGACGAACTGCCGCCGCTGGAGGATGCCCAGGCGCAGGCGCAGGCCGCCTTGCTGGAGCAGCAGGCGATCAATTTCGAGGACCTGGCGGCTAACAAGCCGGCCAGCGCCGACGAGGAGGCCTTTGCCGAGCCGGCCGACACATCGGCGGCGGAGCCGGCGCCGGCGGGCGAAGAGGAACCGGCCGCGCCCGAAGACGGCGCCGATGGCTTTGAGGCGCAGCCGCTGCCGGCGGCTGCCGAGGCGGTGGCGGATGTGGGCGATGCCACCGAACCGGCCGCATCCGATCCGGACGGGGCGCGGGACCAACTGCCGGACGACGGCACCCCGCCGCACCCGAGCGAGCACGACGAGCGCGTGCCGAACTGAACAACATGCAACATCCGATAGTGAATATCTTGTCTGATTCCGTTGAGCAAGACGCCCGTAATGCGGGCGCATCCGCCGACACCAGCGCCGCAGAACCCGGAACGGGCAGCGACGCCGCGCCCCGCCGCAAGGGGCTGCGCCGCGGTCTGAGGAACCTGGTGGCATCGCGCCGCCAGGCCGCGCAGGACCGCGCCGAGGGCGCCGAAGGCGCCGGCGCGGCCGGCCAGGGCGATGCCGGCGAGGCGGGTGCCGCGGCAAGCGCGGGCCCAGCAGGTGCCGGGCGTGGCGCCCAGCGCGGCCGCGGCAAGCGCAAGACGGGCCAGGGGGAAGGCGGGCAGGGCAGTCAGGGCGGCAGCAAGGCGGACAAGATCGACCGCGCGGCCCGGGCTGAAGGCGCCGACAAGCCGGAGCAGCCAGGTCGCAAGCGCAAGCAGGCCCCGCGCAGCGGCAAGCCCGCGACGTCCGCCGACACCGTGCGCCAGCAGGGCCGGCGCAAGGATGGCGGCAAGCCGCAGGCACCGCGCAAGGGCCAGGCCGGCGCCGACAAGTCCGCGGCGGGCAGCGAAGACCTGTTCCGCTTCGTCATTTCCGAACAGTACGACAGTGAAGACACCGTCATCCCGCGCACCAAGGCCAAGCCCGTGCGCGAGCTGTCCGCAGATGACGACGCGCCCAAGCTGCACAAGGTGCTGGCCGAAGGCGGCCTCGGCTCGCGCCGCGAGATGGAAGAGTTGATCCTGCAGGGCCGCGTCTCGGTCAACGGGCTGCCGGCCCATATCGGCCAGCGCATCCTGCCGGCCGACCAGGTCCGCGTGAACGGCAAGCTGATCCACCGCAAGGTGTCGTCCAAGCCGCCGCGTGTGCTGCTGTATCACAAGCCTGCCGGCGAAATCGTCAGCCAGTCGGATCCGGAAGGCCGTCCGACCGTGTTCGACAACCTGCCGCGCATCAAGACCGGCAAGTGGGTTGCGGTGGGCCGCCTGGACTTCAACACCGAAGGCCTGCTGATCTTCACCACCTCGGGCGACATTGCCAACCGGTTCATGCATCCGCGCTACGGCGTCGAGCGTGAATACGCGGTGCGCACGCTGGGGGAACTGGCCGAAGCCGACCGCCAGCGCCTGCTGCACGGTATCAAGCTCGATGACGGCGAGGCCAATTTCCTGCGCATTGCCGACGGTGGCGGCGAAGGCGCCAACCATTGGTACCACGTGGCACTGACCGAAGGCCGCAACCGCGAAGTTCGCCGCATGTTCGAGGCGGTCGGCCTGACCGTGTCGCGCCTGATCCGCACCCGCTACGGCCAGTTCCTGCTGCCGCGCGGCCTCAAGCGCGGCCGCTGGCAGGAAGTCGAGGCGAACGACGTCAAGACGCTGATGACCAGCGTCGGCCTGAAGGTGCCCGGCAAGGGCGAGCAGGCGCCCAAGGGCGCCACCAAGGTGGGCGGGCGCAAGCAGCGCACCGAGGCGGCGATTGCCGGCATGCCGATGCATACCGGCATGGACGGCCTGCCGCGCTTCGAGCAGGGCGGCGCCCGCGGTGGCGGCGGCCGCAGCAGCCAGCCCGATCCGATGAAGACGTCGATGGGCTATATCAGCCATGGGCCGACGCTGCTGACTTCGCACGCCGCCAACCTCGGCGGTGGCCGCGGCGCCGGTGCGCGCCAGGGGCGTGGCGCCGGCGCGGGCATGGGCGGCATGGGCGGGGCGAGGGGACAGGCCGGCCAAGGGCAGGGCAAGACTCGCCGCGGTGGCGAAGCCAATGGCAACGTGATGCCGAAGGCAGCGAAGTCCGGCGGCAACCGTTCGCCGCGTGGCGGCGGCGGCAATCGCGGGGGCAACCGCGGCGGCAATCGTTAAGCGCTGTATGCGGCGCACGGTGGGCGGAACGCCTGCCGGCGCCGCGTGCGGTCCGCGGTAATGTCTGGCTTTTGCCTTTTCGACATAATCCGCGTATAATTCAAGTCTATTCAAAAAGCCATCCTCGTCCGAGGATGGGCGAATGATGGGCATTGCGCCCATTTTTTTTTGGTTCGCCCGTTTTTCGGTGTTTCCGCCTGGGCGGAAGGGGTGGCGGACAGGCAGCGCTGCAGCAGGGTCGTCCCGGACGGCACCGGCGGGTTTGCCTGCCACGGTGTTGATGGCCATTACTCGGGATAACAGTGCATCTGGCAGATTTGATCGAAACCACCCTAAGCGGCATGGGATATGAGCTGGTCGAGCTCGAGCGTGCCCCGGCCGGATTGCTGCGTGTCTATATCGATCAGCCTGAAACCGGCATTGCCATCGAGGATTGCGAAAAGGTGAGCCGCCAGCTCACCCACGTGTTTACGGTCGAGAACGTCGACTATGAACGCCTCGAGGTCTCGTCGCCCGGACTGGACCGGCCGCTGAAGAAGCTGGCCGACTTCATCCGCTTTGCCGGCGCGGAGGCGCGCGTGACGCTGCGCCTGCCAGTCAACGGACAGAAGAACTTCACCGGCATCCTGCGCGAGCCCACCGGCGCCGCGGGCGAAGAGAAGATCGGCCTGGAGTTCGAGGGCAAGGATGGCCTGGCGCTGCTGGAATTTGCCGTATCCGATGTCGACAAGGCACGCCTGGTGCCGGTGATCGACTTCAAAGGAAATCAAAGAAAAGGGAACAAGCAATGAGCCGCGAAGTTCTGTTGCTCGTCGATGCGCTTGCGCGTGAGAAGAACGTCGACAAGGATGTGGTATTCGGTGCCCTGGAGGCGGCGCTCGCCTCGGCCACCAAGAAGCGTTTCGAGGAAGACGTGGATATCCGTGTCGCGATCGATCGCGAGTCGGGCGAGCATGAAACCTTCCGCCGCTGGCTGGTCGTTCCCGACGAACTGGGCCTGCAGGAGCCGGACAAGCAGATCCTGCTGTTCGAGGCCCGCGAGGAAAACGCCGGCATCGAGCTGGGCGACTATATCGAGCAGCAGATCGAATCGGTCGAGTTTGGCCGCATCGGCGCGCAGGCCGCCAAGCAGGTGATCCTGCAGCGCATCCGCGATGCCGAGCGCGAGCAGATCCTGAACGACTACCTCGATCGCGGCGAAAAGATCATGACCGGTACGGTCAAGCGCGCCGACAAGAAGGGCCTGATCGTCGAGTCCGGCCGCGTCGAGGCGCTGCTGGCGCGCGACCAGATCATCCCCAAGGAAAACCTGCGCACCGGCGACCGTGTGCGCGCCTATATCCTGAATGTGGACCGCGCCGCGCGCGGCCCGCAGATCGAGCTGTCGCGCACCGCCCCTGACTTCCTGATCAAGCTCTTCGAGAACGAAGTGCCGGAAATGGAACAGGGCCTGCTGGAAATCAAGGCGGCTGCCCGCGACCCGGGCGTGCGCGCCAAGATCGCGGTGGTGGCGCACGACAAGCGTATCGACCCGATCGGCACCTGCGTGGGCGTGCGCGGCACGCGCGTCACCGCGGTGCGCAACGAGATCGGCGGCGAGGCCGTGGATATCGTGCTGTGGTCGGAAGACCCGGCGCAGTTCGTGATCGGCGCGCTGGCACCTGCGCAGGTGCAGTCGATCGTGGTCGATGAAGAGAAGCACAGCATGGACGTGGTGGTCGACGAGGAGAACCTCGCCGTCGCCATCGGCCGCAGCGGTCAGAACGTGCGCCTGGCGTCCGAGCTGACCGGCTGGCAGATCAACATCATGACGCAGGAAGAATCGGCGCAGAAGCAGGCCGAAGAGAGCGATGTCGTGCGCAAGCTGTTCATGTCCAAGCTGGACGTGGATGAGGAAGTCGCGGACATCCTGATCGAGGAAGGCTTCTCCACGCTGGAAGAAGTGGCTTATGTCCCCATCAGTGAAATGATGGAGATCGAGGCCTTTGACGAAGACACCGTCAACGAGCTGCGCAATCGCGCGCGTGATGCGCTCCTGACGATGGAACTGGCCCGGGAAGAAAAGGTGGAAGAGGTGTCGCAGGACCTGCGCTCGCTCGACGGCCTCAACCCGGAACTGATCGGCAAGCTGGCCGAAGGCGATATCCATACGCGTGACGACCTGGCCGAACTGGCCGTGGACGAGCTGGTCGAGATGACCGGTGTCAGCGAGGAAGAAGCCAAGTCGCTGATCATGAAAGCACGGGAACATTGGTTCAACTGAGGGACACGCCCTGGCCGCTGAAACCGGGCAGGGCGCGCTTTCCGCAACAATTTGTCCCGACGTAGAAACCAAGCATTGAAAGGGTTTGAATGGCAAGCACAACAGTTGCCCAACTGGCCGCAGAACTGAGTCGCAGCGCAGCTGCCCTGCTGGAACAATTGCAGGCGGCTGGGGTGGGCAAAGCGACGCCAGAAGACATCATCACGGAATCGGATAAGACCAGGCTGCTGGACTATCTGAAGCGCTCGCACGGCCAGGCCGACGACAGCGCCCGCAAGAAGATCACACTGACCAAGCGCGAAACCTCCGAGATCCGCCAGTCGGACGCCACCGGCAAGACCCGCACGGTCCAGGTGGAAGTGCGCAAGAAGCGCGTGCTGATCAAGCGCGACGACGCTGCGCCGGAACCGCAGGCCGATGGTGCCGAGGCCCAGGCCCAGGTCGTCGACGCCGCCGAGGAGGCGCGCCGCGAAGCGGAAGAGCGCCGCCAGGCCGAACAGCTGGCGCGCCAGGAAGCCGAGGCCAAGGCCGCCCGCGAGGCCGCCGAGCGCGAGGAAGCCGAGCGTCGCGCGCGTCAGGAGGCACTCGAGGCCGAACAGCGCCGCCAGGCCGAACTCGCTGCCCGCAAGGCCGAGGAAGAGGCTGCCGCGTCGCGCGCCGTGACCGAAGCCAACGAAGACGCCTCGCGCAAGAAGGCCGAGGACGAGAAGGCGCGCGTCACCGCCGAACGCGCCGAGGCGCAGAAGGCCGCCGACGAGGCCAAGGCTGCCGCCGACAAGGCCCGCGCCGAGCAGGAAGTCGCCGCGCGCAAGCGCCGCGAGGCTGCCGAAGCCGAGGCTCGTGCGATCCAGCAGATGCTGAACGCGCCGGCGCGCGTGCTGAAGGCGCCGTCCGAGCGCAAGGCCGAGGAAAAGAAGGCCGAGCAGACCGGTACGCTGCACAAGCCGGTCAAGCCGGCCGGCACCGAAGCCAAGCCGGGCGAGAAAAAGCCGGTGACCGCCACCGCCGCCACCACCACTGACAAGAAGGGCAAGGTCGTCAAGACCGGCACTTCGTCGACGTGGCAGGACGAAGGCAGCCGCAAGAAGGGCAGCGGCCTGAAGACGCGCGGCGATTCGTCGGGCGGCGTGGGCGGCTGGCGCGGTGGCCCGCGCGGCCGTGGCGGCCGCCAGCAGCAGCATGACGACGGCCGCAGCAACTTCCAGGCGCCGACCGAACCGGTGGTGCGCGAAGTGCACGTGCCGGAAACCATCTCGGTGGCCGACCTGGCCCACAAGATGGCGGTGAAGGCATCCGAGGTCATCAAGCAGATGATGAAGCTCGGCCAGATGGTGACCATCAACCAGGTGCTGGACCAGGAAACCGCCATGATCGTGGTGGAAGAAATGGGCCACAAGGCGTACGCCGCCAAGCTGGACGATCCGGAAGCGCTGCTGGTGGTCGACGGCGAAGAGCACGAGGACGCCGAACTGCTGCCGCGTCCGCCGGTGGTGACCGTGATGGGTCACGTCGACCACGGCAAGACCTCGCTGCTGGACTACATCCGCCGCACCAAGGTGGCCGCGGGCGAAGCCGGCGGCATTACGCAGCATATCGGTGCCTACCATGTGGAAACCGACCGCGGCGTGATCACCTTCCTGGATACCCCGGGTCACGAGGCCTTCACGGCCATGCGTGCCCGCGGTGCCAAGGCCACCGACATCGTGATCCTGGTGGTCGCGGCCGACGACGGCGTGATGCCGCAGACCAAGGAAGCAATCGCGCACGCCAAGGCTGCCGGCGTGCCGATCGTGGTGGCGATCAACAAGGTCGACAAGCCCGAAGCCAACCCGGACCGCGTCAAGCAGGAACTGGTGGCCGAGCAGGTGGTGCCGGAAGAATACGGCGGCGATTCGCCGTTCGTACCGGTGTCCGCCAAGACCGGCGCCGGTGTCGAAGACCTGCTGGAGCAGGTGTCGCTGCAGGCCGAAGTGCTGGAACTGAAGGCACCGGTGGACGCCCCGGCCAAGGGCCTGGTGGTGGAAGCCCAGCTCGACAAGGGCAAGGGCCCGATCGCCACCATCCTGGTCAGCAGCGGCACGCTCAAGCGTGGCGATGTGGTGCTGGCTGGCAGCGCCTACGGTCGCGTGCGCGCCATGCTGGACGAGAACGGCAAGGCCACCAAGGAAGCCGGCCCGTCGATCCCGGTGGAAATCCAGGGTCTGTCGGAAGTGCCCGCCGCCGGCGAGGAAGTGCTGGTGCTGCCGGACGAGCGCAAGGCGCGCGAAATCGCGCTGTTCCGCCAGGGCAAGTTCCGCGACGTGAAGCTGGCCAAGCAACAGGCCGCCAAGCTCGAGAACATGCTGGAGCAGATGGCCGAAGGCGAAGTCCAGACGCTGCCGCTGATCGTCAAGGCCGACGTGCAGGGCTCGCAGGAAGCGCTGGTGCAGTCGCTGCAGAAGCTGTCTACCGCCGAAGTGCGGGTGCAGATCGTGCACGGCGGCGTGGGTGGCATCTCCGAATCCGACGTCAACCTGGCGACGGCCTCGAAGGCGGTCATCATCGGCTTCAACGTGCGTGCCGATGCGGGCGCGCGCAAGTTGGCCGAGCACAACGGCATCGATATCCGCTACTACAACATCATTTACGATGCGGTAGACGAGATCAAGGCGGCGATGTCGGGCATGCTGGCGCCGGAGAAGCGCGAAACCACCACCGGCACGGTCGAGGTGCGCCAGGTGTTCCGCGTGCCGAAGGTCGGCGCGGTGGCCGGCTGTATGGTCACCGACGGCGTGGTCAAGCGCAATTCGCTGGTGCGCGTGCTGCGCAACAACGTGGTCATCCACGACGGCGAGCTGGATTCGCTCAAGCGCTTCAAGGACGACGTCAAGGAAGTCAAGCAAGGCTTCGAGTGCGGTCTGTCGATCAAGAACTTCAACGATGTTCAGGAAGGCGACCAGCTCGAGGTGTACGAAATCACAGAGGTGGCGCGCACGCTGTAAGGCGTCGCAAGCAACGGCAGGCTTCGGCCTGCCGTTGTCATCTCGACCAGACTGTATTGCATGGCCAAGAAAGGCAATATCTCCTCCCGCAATCTCCGCATCTCCGACCAGATCCAGAAGGACCTGGCCGAGATGATCCAGCGCGAACTGCGCGACCCGCGCCTCGGCCTGGTCACGCTGCAGTCCGTCACGCTGACCCCCGACTACGCCCACGCCAAGGTGTACTTCACCGTGCTGGGCGCCGAAGCGGCCGCAGCCGAAGCCATCCTCAACGAGAAGGCCGGCTACCTGCACTCGCTGCTGTTCAAGCGCCTGCACATCCATACGGTGCCGACGCTGCATTTCCATCACGATACCTCGGTCGAACACGCGATCGAGATGTCCCGGCTGATCAACGAAGCGAACGCCACGCGTTCGAAAGACGAAGACTGATGCCGGCGCCCATGCCGACGGGCATGGGCTATCCCGGCGCGGTCGCCGCGCGTTCCGCATCGCCGCCTCCCGCTTGTTCCCGATGACCGATTCCAACGCCAACCGTCCGCCGCGCCTGCCGCGCCGCGAGGTTCATGGTGTGCTGCTGCTCGACAAGCCGCTGGGGCTGTCGTCCAACGACGCGCTGGTGCGCGCCAAGCGCCTGTTGCGCGCGGCCAAGGCCGGCCATACCGGCACGCTGGATCCGCTCGCCACGGGGCTGCTGCCGCTGTGCTTCGGCGAAGCCACCAAGTTTTCGCAGGACCTGCTGGAAGCAGACAAGACTTATGACGCCGAAGTGCGGATGGGCGCGCGCTCCAGCACCGGCGACGCCGAAGGCGAGCTGCTCGACGTGCGCGCGGTCACCTGTGACCGCGCCGCGGTGGAGCAGGTGCTGGCGCGCTTCGTCGGCGAGATCGATCAGGTGCCGCCGATGCATTCGGCGCTGAAGAAGGACGGCCGTCCGCTGTACGAATACGCGCGCGCCGGCCAGACCGTGGAGCGCGCGGCGCGCCGCGTCACGATCCGTTCGATTGCATTGCTGGACTGCGCCTTGCCCGAGGCCCCGTCGTTCACGATGCGGGTGACGTGCAGCAAGGGCACCTATATCCGCACGCTGGCCGAGGACATCGGCGAAGCGCTGGGTTGCGGCGCGCACCTGACCGGACTGCGCCGTATCGCCGTGGGCGACCTGACCCTCGACGGCGCGATGACGCTGGCCCAGATCGAAGCACAGGATGATGCGCAGCGCCCGGCCATGCTGGCGCCGGTCGACGCCCTGCTGCAGAAATGCGTGCCGGTGCAGCTGGATGCGGCGGCGGCGGAGCGCTTCCTGCAGGGCCAGCGCATCGCCCAGCGCGACCTGCCGGCCGGCACCGTGCTGGCCGAGCAATGCCTGGCGCGGGTCTACGCCGGCGAGCCGGCGCGGCTGCTGGGTGTGGCACGCATGCGCGAAGGCGCGTTGCGACCGGAGCGGCTGGTCAAGCTGTGATGTGCGGAGGGGGGTGGCACCAACGTAGCCGCCGCCCGACAGCCATTACTCCAGCGTGACCTTGGCCGTCTTGATCACCTCAGCCCACATCTTGCGGTCCTGCGCGAGGAACCCGGCAAAGTGCTCGGGCGTGTCGCCCACGGGCTCGGAGCCGAATTCGGCCATCTTCTTCCTGACTTCCGGATTTGCCAGCGCCTTGACCAGGGCCTGGTTGTAGCGGGCCACGATCGCCTTCGGCAGGTCCTTTGGCCCGAAGATGCCTTGCCAGGTCGGCATGTTGAAGTCCTTCAGGCCGCTCTCCGCCAGCGTCGGCACCTCCGGCAGCAACGGCGAGCGCTTGCTGCCCGTGACCGCCAGCGCCTTGACCTTGCCGCTCTTGGCGAGCGCCGCGGCGGTGGTGATGTTATCGACCGTCATGGCGATATGGCCGCCCATCAGGTCGGTGATCACCGGGGTTGCGCCCTTGTACGGCGCATGGACCATGTCGATGCCGAGGCGGTGCAGCATGGTCTCGGCGATCAGGTGGTTCGAGGTGCCGACACCAGCGGTGCCATAGGTGACCTGCGGCGTCTTTTTGACGTACGCGGCAAAGTCGGCCATGGTCTTGACCGGCAGGGCCGGGTTGACGATCACGACGTTGGGCTGCGTCGCCAGCATGGCGATGGGGGTGAAGTCATCCGCCTTGTACGGCGTGCCCTTGGGATTGAGCACGTGGGTCACCGCCATCGCGCCCGCGGCGCCCATGCCGATGGTGTAACCGTCGGCCGGCGCCTTGGCCAGCTTGTCGGCGGCGATATTGCCGCCCGCGCCGGGCACGTTTTCCACCACCACCGGCACGCCCAGGCTTTCCGACAGCGGCGCCTGCACCAGCCGCGCCAGCAGGTCGGCCGAGCCGCCGGGGGCAAAGCCCACCAGCAGGCGCACCGGCTTTGCCGGCTTCCATTCCTGCGCCTGCGCGGCCGGGGCCATCGCGGCGGCCAGGCCGATCCACATCATGCCGCTTGCCAGCGGCTTCCTCCACTTTCCTACCTTTTCCATGCCTTCCAGCTCCAGCAGTGTCATGGGCAATCTGTCAGCGGGCTTGCCCTTACCCGGAATGCGTTGGTGGCGTGCGCGGCATCAAGCGGCCGCGCCGCCCAGTACCTGTCCCAGCAGCCGTGCCACCATGCGGTTCGACAGCAGCACCGGAGCCCCCGCATGGCGTGCCACCGTGGCGCGCATGGCTTCGGTGTAGCCCATGCAGTGCATCACCACCAGGTCGCAGCCGCGCAGCGCCGCGCCCGCCTGCGCGAAGCGGCCGGTCGCGCTATCGGCAATATCGGTATAGGGCGATGCGTGCGTGACGCGCAGTTCGCAGGGCACCGGCTGGATCAGGTGAAAGCCGCTCACCTGCGCCTCCAGCGGCAGCACGATGCCCAGACGCTTGCAGCCCTGCGCCAGCGCAACGGTCAGGTGGTCCACCACCTGTTGCGGTTCCAGCACCAGGGTCTGCATCGGCGGCAGCGCGGTGCCGGTGCACAGCGGCACCAGCGCGTTGAAGCGGCCATCGTCGAGCGAGGTCAGCAGCCGCGCCAGCATGGCCTCGGCCACCGGCTTGCCCATCACCGCCTGGGTGCCATCGCGCAGGCGGCTGGCGAAGCGGTACTCGCCGGCGGCGGGCGCCAGCGCGGCGATTTCGTCCGCGCCCAGCGCGTCGAGGATGCCGAACTCTGCGACCTCGGCCGGCAGGCCCAGGTCGGCCATCATCTGCGGCACCACGTCGGTCCGCGGCGACTGCCCGATGGTGACGAAGGCCACGCGCGGCAGGCGTGGGGAGTCTGCTGTCATGCTTGGATCCCTACGGTCTGCAGGTGGGCGAGCGAGCCGTAGCGCCGCTGCAGTTCGGCCCATTCCTCGGCATCGTAGAAGGCGCATTGGCCCTCGCCGAACTGCTTGGCGACCTCGATGCAGAAGCGCGTCGCCACATCGATGTCGAAGGCGTTGGTGACGCCGGTGGCGCATCCGGGCACGGTGGTCTGCGCGGTCAGTGCCACGCCCACCACCGGCGCCGCGGTGACGATGGCTGGCTGCATGATCGAATTGACATGCCACAGGCCATTCTCATACGGGGTGATGTCCTGGGTGGTCAGCGGCAGTACCGTCGGCAGTTCGCCGCTGACCCAGCCCATCAGGTCCAGCATCCGCTCCGGCAGGCGCAGCAGCCAGCCTTGCCTGGCCACCGGCGTCAGTGCCACGCCGCGGCGGTTGACAAAGCGGTTGCCGCGCGTGGTGTCGACCGACAGGATCGCCGCCATGTCGGGATGCACCTCGTGCGACATCATCGTGCGCATCGCGAAGGGCGATTTCATCATCGGCACCGGCTGGTGCGGCCGCGTGGCGGCGTGCGGGCAGATGTGGGTATGGATCCGCACCGGGCCGGCCAGCACATCGCCGCTGGCGGCCATGTCGGCCAGCTTGAGCGCGGTGGCGACGGCGACGATGGCGCCGTCGGCATCCGACACCAGGCCGGTCACGGCAGGGCGCGCGCCGACGCCGCCGAGGCGGCCGACCACGCCCAGCGCGGGCGCATCGGGATTGCGGCCGGGCAGCGTGCAGGCGAGGAAGTCGGTGTAAAGGCCGTGCTCTTCCACGCGCGTCACCGTGACGTCGCGGATGCCGCGGGCGCGCAGCAAAGTGGCAACGGCTGCGCCGTCGACATTGGCTGCGGACAGCAGCTCGATCGATTCAATCACCTGCTTGATGGACATCTTGCTTGGGGTTCCTTGCTTGCGTTACGGAATGGCGATGGGTCAGGTGGCAGCGGCACAGGCCGGCACTGACAATGCCCCCGGGGGCGACGTCCACGATTTGCTGGCCAAGGAACCAGCGGGCGCGATGCGCGCCGCCCATCTCCATGCGATCGCCCGCGACGCGCACCCAGTTGCCTTCAGGCAAGCCCAGCACCGGCGTCTGCGGCTGCAGCACCGTGAACTCGGCCAGCCGCTGGTCGCGCGTTTCGCCGCGGAAGCCGGGCACCACCAGGTTGAAGTAGTGGGGGTTGATCTGGAACGGCACCAGCCCGAGCGCGTCGAGGCCGCCGGGGTCGGCAACCGGCATGTCGTTGGTGGTGCGGATGGTCGGGCAGGCGACATTGGTGCCGGCGCTCCAGCCGATATAGCGTGCGGCGCCCGCGGCCACCTGGCGCGCGATCACGGGCAGCAGGCCGCGCTCGCGCAGGCATTGCAGCAGACGGAAGGTGTTGCCGCCGCCGATGACGATCAGTTCGGCCGCTGCCACCGCCCGCACGCAGTCGGCATCGGAGAGCCGGTGCGGCGATTGCGCGGCGATGCCAGCCGGGGCCAGTGCGTCGCGCACCAGCGCTTCGTAGCTGTCCCAGTCGCGCGTGACGCCGGCGAACGGCAGGAAGCAGGCGCGGGTGCGGCCGCCGGCCAGTTCGCGGATCGCCTCGTGGGCATGGACGAGGTAGCCCGCGTCGCTGGAGGAGTTGCTGAGTAACAGGAGTTCCATGGGTTTGAGCTGCCGGAATGACTAGTTGGCGGCGGTGTCGCCGGGATGGAGCCAGAGCGGATCGCCGAGGCGCTGCCCCAGCGGCGCCACCGCCTGCACCAGGGTTTCGCGCAGCGCGCGCGCCTGGGTCTGGCTGACCTGCATCGCGGTGAAGGACAGGCATAGCCCGCGCACGTCGCCGGAGAGCGGATCGGCCAGTGTGGTGGCAACGGCGCCGATGCCCGGCATGCCTTCGTTGACGGCGATGGCGCTGCGCTCGGCGCGGGCCGTAGCCACGCGCTCGCGCAGCTCGGCTACGGTGGCGGGACATCCGGCCGGTGCGTCGGGCAGCTTGCGGGCGCCGCTGGCGCCATAGCGCGCGCTGAATTCGGTTTCGGGCAGGCGCGACAGCAGCACGCGGCCCATGGCCGTGGTGAAGGCCGGCCGGCGCGCGCCCGGCGGCGACAGCACCTGCACCGGGTTGCTGCCGTTCAGGCGCTGCAGCACCACGGTGTCGGTGCCATCGAGCATCGACAGGTAGGCCGTGAAGCCGGTCGAATCCGACAAGGCGGCGAGGATCTCGCGGCACTGGTCGTCAAAGGGGTGCGCCTGCGTGGCCGCCTGCGCCGCGCGGATCACCAGTGCGCCCGGGCGATAGCGGCGCGTCGACGGCTGCAGCTCCAGCAGCCGGTAGCGCACCATCTGGGCGAGCAGGCGCGACGCCGAGCTCTTGGCCAGCCCCAGTTCATCCAGCACATCGTTGAACGTGATCTCGTGGCGGCCGTGCCCGAACAGCTCCAGCACGCTTTCCACGCCTTCAAGAATGCTCACTTCGCCTCTCCACCTACGTTCATTGCTTTGGTTCCGTTTTTTGGAACCAAGGTTCCATAATTCGGTTAGCGCATCATAGGGGGATGGGGGCCGGAGCACAAGGGGAGATTTCCCTTGCCGGATACGGGCAAAAAAAATGGCCCCGAACCGGGGCCATTCCATGCATCGCCGAAGCGGGCGCTCAATGCGCCGCCATTGCGTCCGCGGAGCCGCCACCGCCACCCTTGGCCGGTCGCGTCAGCCAGACAAAGCCGATCAGCACGAAGAACAGCATCCCCGAGATCCAGAAGATGTCGTTGGCGCCGAGCATGGCCGCCTGCTGGGTGATATTGCGCTCGATCACGCCAACCGCCTGCGCCTGGCTCATGCCCATCTGCATCAGGTGGTTGAGCTGGTCGTGGTAGGCCGGGTTGTACGGGTTGACCTGCTCGACCAGCTGCGCGTGGTGCAACGCCGAGCGGTTCTCCCAGACGGTGGTCGAAACCGACGCGCCGATGCCGCCGAAGGTAATCCGCACGAAATTCGACAGGCCCGAGGCGGCGGGGATCCTCTCCGGCGGCTGGCCCGACAGGATGATCGAAGTCAGAGGGATGAAGAACATCGCCATGGCCGCGCCCTGGATCAGGGTGGGCACCATCAGCGCCCAGGTATCGACCTGCGTGGTGAAGCCCGAGCGCATCAGGCTGACGATGCCGAAGGTGATGAAGGCCGCGGTCGCCACCCAGCGCGCATCCATCTTCGGCAGATTGCGCCCGATCACCGGCGACAGCAGGATCGCGAAGATGCCGACCGGCGCCATCACGATGCCCGCGTCGGTCGCGGTATAGCCGACGATGGTCTGCAGCCACAGCGGCAGGATCACCAGGTTGCCGAAGAACAGCCCGTACGCCACCGAGATCGCGACCACGCCGGAACTGAAGTTGCGGCCCTTGAACAGGCTGATGTCGACAATGGGATGCTTCTCATAGGTTTCCCAGGCGAGGAAGAACAGGAAGCCGACGATCGCCACCAGCGTCAGCACCACGATCTCGGTCGAGTGGAACCAGTCCAGCTCCTTGCCCTTGTCCAGCATCAGCTGCATCGAGCCGACCCAGATCACCAGCAGCGCCAGGCCGATGCGGTCGATCGGCAGCACCTTGGTGGGCGTCTCGCGGTCCTTGTAGATGGCCCAGGTGGCGTAGGCGGTGATGATGCCCACCGGCACGTTGATGTAGAAGATCCACGGCCAGGTCATGTTGTCGGAGATCCAGCCGCCCAGCAGCGGGCCCATGATCGGCGCCACCAGCGTGGTCATGCCCCATAGCGCCAGCGCCATGGTGCTCTTCTGCGGCGGGTAGCTCGACAGCAGCAAGGACTGCGACAGCGGGATCATCGGGCCTGCCACGGCCCCCTGCAGCACGCGCGCGGCCAGCAGCGTCTCGAGGTTGGGCGCGACGCCGCACAGCCACGACGCCAGCACGAACAGCAGGATCGAGGTGATGAACAGCCGCACCGCGCCGAAGCGCGTGGTCAGCCAGCCCGTTAGCGGCACCGAGATCGCATTGGCCACCGCGAACGAGGTGATGACCCAGGTGCCCTGGTTCGGCGCCACGCCCAGATCGCCGGAGATCGCCGGGATCGACACGTTGGCGATCGACGAGTCCAGCACGTTCATGAACGTGGCCAGCGACAGCGCGATGGTGCCGAGTACCAGCCTGCCGCCGGTCAGCGGCTGCGGCTGCTGCGGCATGGCCCGCGCCGGCACGGGAGCGGCGCCCGGCGGCGCGGCCGGTGCGGCGGAAGGGGAGGCTGCCATGATCAGGTATTGGCGGGCTTGGCGGCGTTGGCGTGAGCGGCGCTGGCCGAGGACAGGCCGGTGCCGCGGCCGCCGTTGTTGGCGGTGATGATGCGCGCGATCAGCTGGTCGGCATCCTGCGCCACCTTGTCATAGACGTCGGTCTGCATCGGCCTGGCCGGCGCGGCGGCGGCCATGGCGGCGCCTTCCTCGCGGCGCACGTCGACCTTGACCGTCATCGACAGGCCCACGCGCAGCGGATGGTCCTTGAGCTGCTGCGGGTCCAGCGCGATGCGCACCGGCAGGCGCTGCACCACCTTGATCCAGTTGCCGGTGGCGTTCTGCGCCGGCAGCAGCGAAAACGCCGAGCCGGTGCCGGCCGAGAAGCCGGCGACCTTGCCGCGATATTCGACCCTGGAGCCATAGACGTCGGCTTCCAGCGTCACGGGCTGGCCGATGCGCATATGCGTGATCTGCACTTCCTTGAAGTTGGCGTCGACCCAGACCTGGTCCAGCGGCACCACCGCCATCAGCGGCGCGCCGGCGGCGACGCGCTGGCCGACCTGCACCGAACGCTTGGCGACGTAGCCGGTCACCGGCGCTGGCAGCGCCGAGCGCGCGAACGACAGGTAGGCCGAGCGCAGGTTGGCGGCGGCGCGCTGCACGTTGGGGTGGTTCTCGACCGTGGTCTGGTCGGTCAGCACCTTGTTCGATGCCAGCTGCTCGCGCGCGGCCAGCAGCGCCGATTCGGCGCCCTTGAGCGCGGCTTGCGCGTGCGAGATCTCTTCATTCGACACCGCGCCCGAGCCGGCAATGGCCTGGCGCCGGCGCAGGTCGTCGCGGGCCTTGGCCACGTCGGCCTCGCGCAGTGCCACGTTGGCGGCGAGCGAGCCGTTGTTGACGTACAGCGTGCGTACTTCGCGCACGGCCTGGGCCAGCTGGGCCTCGGCCTGTTCCAGTGCCACCTGCGTGTCGGCGCGGTCGAGCTGGATCAGCGGCTGGCCAGCGGTCACCAGCTGGGTGTCGTCGGCGGCGATCGATACCACCGTGCCGGCCACGAGCGGCGTGACCTGGACCACGTTGCCGGCGACATAGGCGTCGTCGGTGCTTTCGAAATGGCGTGCATACAGCCCCCAGTACACGCCGTAGCCGATGCCGGCGACCGCGATCGCCGCGCTCAGCGACAGCAGCATGCGCTTGCGCTTGCCGTTGGGTGGGGTGGCCGTGGCTTGCTGGGGGGTGTTGGTGCCGGCCGCTTGCTGGTTGTTGCTCATGATGTCTTCTGGATAATCTTGTCTGCGTTCACCGGGTGCGCGGCTCAGCCGCGGGCGCCCGCCTGGGTGTGGTGCGGTTGCGGCGCCTGGTCGTGGGCGACGCTCTCGTGGCCTTCGGCAGGCTCCTGGTAGCCGCCGCCGAGCGCCTTCATCAGGCCCATCTGCAGGTCCAGCCGCCGCGCCTGCAGGTCAGTCGCCAGGCGGCGCTGCTGCAGCACGTTGCTTTCCGCGTTCAGCACGGTCAGCTGCGTGCCCAGCCCGGCCTTGTAGCGCATGGTGGCCAGCGCGTAGGCATGCTCGGCCAGGTCCAGCGCTTCGCGCTGGGTCTGGATCTGCTTGTCGACGCTGCGGATGCTGGTCATGGTGTCGGCGGTCTCGCGCAGGGCATCGACCAGCGCCTGGTTGTAGTTGGCCACCGCGATGTCGTAGCCGGCGTACTTGCCCTTCAGGTTGGCGCGCAGCCTGCCGCCCTCGAAGATCGGCAGGCGCACGGTCGGACCGATGCCGAAGGTGCGGCTGATGCCCATCAGCAGGTTCGAAGGATCCAGTGCGGCCAGGCCGGCAAAGGCGCTCAGGCTGACGTCGGGCAGGAATTCCTTCCGGGCGACGTTGATGTCCTTCGACGCGGCCTCGACGCGCCAGCGCGCCGCGACCAGGTCCGGGCGGCGGCCCAGCAGGCCGATGGTCAGGTTGTCGGGCAGCGTCGGCGTGGCCTGCGCCAGCAGCACCGGGCGCTGGATCTGCAGGCCGCGGTCCGGGCCCTTGCCCAGCAGTGCCGCCAGCTGGTTGCGTGCCAGCGCGATTTCCTCGTCCACGCGCTGAAGGTCGGTCTGCGAGGCGGCCACGGTGCCGCGCGCCTGCGTGGTTTCCACCTGGGTGTCCAGGCCGGCCGCCAGGCGCTGGCGCGACAGCTCGGTCAGGTCACGGCGCTGGGCAATGGCGCGCTCGGCTACGTCGCGCTGAGCGTAGAGCGCCGCCAGGCGCGCGTAGTTGCGCGCGATCGAGGTGGCCAGGATCAGGCGCGAGGCCTGGCTTTCGGCTTCGGCGGCGCGGTCGTCGGAGAGCGCGGCCTCGAGCGCGTCGCGGTTCTTGCCCCAGAAGTCGAAGTCATAGGACAGCCCCACCTGCAGGCGCGACTGGTTCTGCCACGAGCCCGCCAGCGGCGTGCCTTCGAACAGGTCGGTTTCGGACAAGCGCTGCCGGATCAGGCTGCCTTCGAACTCCACATGCGGATAGAGCGCGCTGCGGGTGGCTTCGGCCATGGCGCGCGAGGCTTCCACCCGCGCGAATGCGGCCTGCAGGCTGGGGCTGTCCTTGACCGCCTCATCGACCAGCGTGCTTAGCTGCGGATCCTTGAACTGGGCGACCCAGTCCTGCGTAGGCCATTGCCCGTGTTCGCCGGGCAGGGTTTGCGAGGTGGCCATCGCGGCCGGATCGGCCATGGTCTGTGTGCTGTGTGAATTGCCAAGCGCCGCACAGCCTGCCAGCGCCGCGGCCGCGATCGCGGTTAGCGCCAGCGTGCCGGCTTGGCGCGCCAGCTTGCGGGAGCTGGCAGCCTGGGTAAATCGGAAGGAAAGAGCTGGTTTCATGGTGTTGCTCCGTGGCCGGAGCCATACGTTTTCTACGGGCTGCTGACGGTGTCCGGCCGGGCCGGCCGACGCGGGCTAACTGGCGTTGCTACCCGGTGTTGTCGATGACCCGCCGCAGCATGCTGCGCAGCAGCTGGATTTCGGCCTCGGAGAAACCGCGAAAGTGATGCGCCAGGACCTTGCAGAAGATCGCCGGCAATTGCCGCACCAGTTCCTGGCCTTGCGGCGTCACCGACAGGTCGACCACGCGGCGGTCGGCGTCGCGGCGGCGGCGCTCGATCAGGCCGCGCTTTTCCATGCGGCTGAGCAGCCGCGTGACCGAGCCCATGTCGGTGTTCAGTTCGCGGCCCAGATCAGTGACGGTCGAGGCGCGGCCGGTGGCCAGCATCATCAGACAGCTGGCCTGGGCGTGGGTGATGTCCAGGCTGCTGACCTCCTGCTCGACGCCGTGCGCCAGCATGTTCTTGGCGCGCTGCATCAGGTAGCCGACGCTGTCGCACATCTGGTACTGGGCGGGATCGAACGCGCCGGCTGGAGGGGTGGGCGGGGCGGGCGGGACGGAAGCGGGTGCTCGTGACATCTTTGCCTTTGCAATCTTTGCTGAGGCAAATATATGTTCACGTTTAACGATCCGCAAGAAAGGAAATTGGTCATTGCGAAATCCGCAAATATTTTCCCGATGCCAGAGGCGGTTCCGGTCAACGCTTCTTGCGCCGCAACATGCTAGAATGTTGGGTTACCTCAGATTCTCCGGCCCTCCTTGCGAGGGCCCCGTTCTTAGCGAGACGCAGCAATGACCCGCGCCATCCGAAATATCGCCATCATCGCCCACGTCGATCATGGCAAGACCACCCTGGTCGACCAGCTCCTGCGCCAGGCAGGCACCTTCCGCGACAACCAGCAAGTCGCCGAACGGGTGATGGACTCGAACGACCTGGAAAAGGAACGCGGGATCACGATTCTCGCGAAGAACTGTGCCGTCGAATACAACGGCACCCATATCAATATCGTCGACACCCCGGGCCACGCCGACTTCGGCGGTGAAGTGGAGCGCGTGCTGTCGATGGTCGACGGCGTGCTGCTGCTGGTCGACGCGGTCGAGGGCCCGATGCCGCAGACCCGCTTCGTCACGCGCAAGGCGCTGGCGCTGGGCCTGAAGCCGATCGTGGTGATCAACAAGATCGACCGCCCGGGCGCGCGACCGGACTGGGTCATCAACCAGACCTTCGACCTGTTCGACAAGCTGGGCGCGACCGACGAGCAGCTCGACTTTCCGGTGATCTACGCCTCGGGCCTGAACGGCTACGCCGGCCTGACCGAAGACGTGCGCGACGGCGACATGAAGCCGCTGTTCGAGACCGTGCTCGACAAGGTGCCGGTGCGTGACGACGACCGCGACGGTCCGCTGCAGCTGCAGATCATCTCGCTGGACTACTCCAGCTACGTCGGCAAGATCGGCGTGGGCCGCATCTCGCGTGGCCGTGCCCGTCCGCTGCAGGACGTGGTGGTCAAGTTTGGCCCGGAAGGCAACCCGATCAAGGGTCGCATCAACCAGGTGCTGAAGTTCCAGGGCCTGGAGCGCGAAATCGTGCAGGAAGCCGAAGCCGGCGACATCGTGCTGATCAACGGCATCGAAGAACTGGGCATCGGCTGCACCGTGTGTGCGCCCGAGGCCCAGGACGCGCTGCCGATGCTGAAGGTGGACGAGCCGACGCTGACCATGAACTTCTGCGTGAACACCTCGCCGCTGGCCGGCCGCGAAGGCAAGTTCGTCACCAGCCGCCAGCTGCGCGAGCGCCTGGACCGCGAACTGAAGTCCAACGTGGCGCTGCGCGTGGCCGATACCGGCGACGACACCATCTTCGAAGTGTCGGGCCGCGGCGAACTGCACCTGACCATCCTGCTGGAAAACATGCGCCGCGAGGGCTACGAGCTGGCCGTGTCGCGTCCGCGCGTGGTGTTCAAGGAAATCGACGGCGTCAAGTGCGAGCCGTATGAGTTGCTGACCGTCGACGTCGAAGACAGCCACCAGGGCGGCATCATGGAAGAGCTGGGCCGCCGCAAGGGCGAACTGCTCGACATGGCGTCGGATGGCAAGGGCCGCACCCGCCTCGAGTACCGCATCCCGGCCCGCGGCCTGATCGGCTTCCAGGGCGAGTTCCTGACGCTGACGCGCGGCACCGGCCTGATCAGCCATATCTTCGACGACTACGCACCGGTGCGCGAAGGCGGCCTGGGCGAGCGCCACAACGGCGTGCTGATCTCGCAGGACGACGGCGACGCCGTGGCCTACGCACTGTGGAAGCTGCAGGACCGCGGCCGCATGTTCGTCAAGCCGGGCGATGCGCTGTACGAAGGCATGATCATCGGCATCCACAGCCGCGACAACGACCTGGTCGTGAACCCGATCAAGGGCAAGCAACTGACCAACGTGCGCGCCTCGGGTACCGACGAAGCCGTGCGCCTGGTGCCGCCGATCCAGATGTCGCTGGAATACGCGGTGGAATTCATCGCCGACGACGAGCTGGTCGAGCTGACGCCCAAGAGCATTCGCCTGCGCAAGCGCCACCTGAAGGAGCACGAACGCAAGCGTGCATCCCGCGAAGGCGCGTAACGCCTGAGCGTTGAAGCTGGTCACAAAAAACCGCGCCTGCCAGGCGCGGTTTTTTATTGCGGGTCCGGCAGCGTCGCCGGCACGGCGGCGCGCGGGCTGCGCCATTCCGGCGGCTTCCACAGGTAGCGCAGGTCGCGCTCACGCCATGCATCGGCAAACATGTCGCGCCATTCGTGGAAGGTCAGCGTCAGCGGATCATGGCTGCGCACCTGGCGCGTAATGCCATAGACCGGCGCCTCGCGCTCGGGGACGAAGGTGCCGAACAGGCGGTCCCAGACCGTCAGCACGCCGGCATAGTTGCGGTCGAGGTACTGCGGGTTCTTCGCGTGGTGCACGCGGTGGACCGACGGCGTGTTCAGCAGCCGCTCGACCAGCGGCCAGCGTTGCCCCAGCCGTGTGTGAACAAAGAACTGGAAGCCCAGGTTCAGGCCCACGGCCAGGATCACCCACTCCGGCGGGAAGCCAATATACGCCAGCGGGATCCAGAACAGCCACATGCCGGACAGCGGATACGTCAGGCTCTGCCGGAACGCGGTCGAGAAATTCATGCCCTCCGACGAATGATGCGTTACGTGCGAGGCCCACAGCCAGCGCACGCGATGGCTGGCGCGATGGAACCAGTAGTAGAGGAAGTCCTGCAGCAACAGCAGGAGCGCGAATGACCACAGCGTCTGCGGCATGGCCTGCAGGCCGTGCTGGTAGCACCACGTATAGACGGTGCGGACCATCAGCCAGAGGAAGAACGCGTCCGAGGCCTGGTGCATCAGCGCCAGCGCGGCGTTGGAGAGCGTATCGCGCAGGCTGTAGACGGCTGGGTCGCGGCGCGCCCAGTACCACGCTTCGGCGCCGATGGTCAGCACGAAGACCGGCGCGAAGGCCAGCAGCACGAGTCCGGGATCGAGCGATGCGGTGTTCATCCCGGCAGTGTGCCTGTTCGCCATGAAATTGCCACGAGGGCTTCCTCCAAACGGTGGCGCTGTGTGTCGGGTGGGCCGCTTCCGCCACTTGATGACGATGATGTACTGCCACGCATTTCTGTCACGCGTGTGAAGGCCATCAATACGGGTAAAGGATGCGGCGCCGGCGCCGTAGTTGGACAGGGCAGCGGCGCGGCGCGCCGCCTTCATTCAGTTTCCTCATTCCTCCCGGAGCCTCATCCATGTTCAGGAACACGACCATCGGCGCCAGATTGTGGTTTCTCACTATCGTTACTAATTTGTTGTTGCTGATTGTCGGTGCCGTCGGCTGGCTTGGCATGTCGCGCAGCAACGAGGCCACGCACCAGATCTACGAGCAGCAGCTGTCGGCCGCGGTCCATCTGGCCGAGGCGCGTTCGAACCAGTTGCTGGTGCGCGTGCTGCTGGACCAGGCCACCTTTGCCGCCGATCCGGCCGACGCCAAGGCACGCGCCGCGACCGCGGAAGGCTTTGCGCGCGATTCGGAGCGGGCCTGGAAGGCCTATCTCGCGCTGCCGCGTTCGGCCGACGAAGCGAAGGTGGTCGAAGACGTTACCGCCAAGCGCGAAGCGCTGTTCAGGCAGGGTGTCGCGCCCATGATCGCCGCGCTGCATGCCGGCGATCGCGATGGCGTGATGAAGGCGGTGCTGCAAACCATTCCGCAGCTCGATATCGCCTTCACCGCCGTCAACACCGAGCTGAACAAGCTGCAGGTGGCCAGCGCGAAGCAGGTCTACGAGGCCTCGCAGCAGCGCTACCGCAACCTGTTCATGCTGTCCGTGTGCGTGCTGGCAGCGGGACTGGTGTTCAGCACCGTGGTGGCATGGCGCCTGCGCCGTTCGATCGTGCAGCCGCTGGATACGGCGATTGCGCGCTTCGAAAAGATTGCCGGTGGCGACCTGAGCGTTGCCGCTTCCGGTGGCGAAGTGCGGGCCGGCGCAGCGCTGGCCGACGAAGCGGCGCGCAGCGAGACCGCGCGCATGCTCGGCATGCTGGGGCGGATGCAGGCCAGCCTGGTGACGATGGTGGGTGATGTGCGCGGCGGTGCCGACTCGATCGCCGCGGCCAGCAAGCAGATTGCCAGCGGCAATGCCGACCTGTCGCAGCGCACCGAGCAGCAGGCGGCGTCGCTGGAGGAGACCGCTTCCAGCATGGAGGAGCTGACCAGCACCGTGCGCCAGAATGCCGACAGCGCGCGCGAGGCGCGCGCGCTCGCCAGCGATGCCGCCACCCTGGCCGGGCGCGGCAGCGATGCGGTGCTGCGCGTGGTCAATACCATGCAGTCGATCGACGCCAGCTCTGGCAAGATCGTCGACATCATCGACGTGATCGAGAAGATCGCGTTCCAGACCAACATCCTGGCGCTGAACGCCGCGGTAGAAGCCGCGCGTGCCGGCGAGCATGGCCGCGGCTTTGCCGTGGTGGCGGGCGACGTACGCGACCTGGCGCAGCGCTGCGCCAGCGCTTCCAAGGAAATCCGCGCGCTGATCGGTGCGTCGGTGGCCAATGTGCGGGAAGGCTCGGGCCTCGTCGATGATGCCGGGCGCGCGATGCAGGACATCGTCGATGCGGTGCAGCGCGTCAGCGCCATCATCGGCGATATCAGCGCGGCCTCGGACGAGCAGTCCAACGGCATCGAGCAGGTTAACGTGGCGGTGTCGCAGATGGACAGCATGACGCAGCAGAACGCGGCGCTGGTGGAGCAGGCCGCGGCCGCCGCGGCATCGCTGGAAGAGCAGGCGCAGCGGCTTACCTCGCTGGTGGCGACGTTCCGGCTGGTCTGAGCGGGCGGGGCGCATGCCTGCCCGCATGCGCCGCAAGCTGCTCACGCGCGTGCGCCTGCCAAGGTGACTGGCGTAAAATTGCCAGTTGCATTGGAGGAGTACGACATGACTGAATTCGTCACGACCGAGGTCCGCGGTGGCATCGGATACCTGACGCTGAACCGCCCGCAGGCGCTCAACGCGCTGTCGCTCGACATGATCCGCGCCATCACGCAGGCGCTGCAGGACTGGGCCGCCGCGCCCGAGGTGGCTGCCGTGGTGGTGGCCGGTGCCGGTGGCAAGGCGTTCTGCGCCGGCGGCGACATCCGCTACTTCCATCAGGCCGCGCATGCGGGCGATCCGCTGCTCGACCAGTTTTTCGTTGAGGAATACGCGCTCAATTTCCTGATCCACCGTTACGCCAAGCCCTATATCGCCCTGATGGACGGCGTTGTGATGGGCGGCGGCATGGGCATCTCGCAGGGCGCGCGCCTGCGGCTGGTCACCGATCGCACCAGGATGGCCATGCCCGAAACCAATATCGGCCTGTTCCCGGATGTGGGCGGCGGCTGGTTCCTGGCGCGCACGCCGGGACGCATCGGCGAATACCTGGGCCTGACCGGCGCCGTGATCCACGCCGCCGACGCCTTGTACGCCGGCCTGGCCGATGCCTACCTGCCCGTCAACCGCCTCGCGGAACTGGTCGATTCGCTGCGCGCGCAGCAGTTCGCCAGCGGCGATGCGGTGCTGGCGCATATCGAAACCTTCACCGCCCCGCATCGCGCTGATTGCGTGCCGGCGCAAAGCACGCTGGCCGGCCTGTCGGCGCAGATCGAGCAGCTGTTTGCCGGCAACACCGCGCTGGACATCCTTGCCGCGGTCAGCGATGCCTCCGGCGACTGGGCCGCGCAGACCGCCGCCATGCTGCGCAGCCGTTCGCCGCTGATGCTGTGCGTGACGCTGGAGCAGATCCGCCGCGCGCGCAACATGTCGCTGGAAGACGAGCTGCGCATGGAGCTGGACATGATGTACTACGTGTTCCGCAAGGGCGACGGCGTCGAAGGCATCCGCGCGCTGGCGGTGGACAAGGACCACAAGCCGCGCTGGCAATACGCGCGGCTCGACGAAGTCAGCCGCGAGAAGGCGCTGTCGTTCTTCGACAGCCCATGGCGCCAGGAGGAGCACCCGCTGGCGGCACTGGGCAAGCCTGCCTGACATCGTTGCACGGGACGCGCCGGCGCCGACTCGGGTAGAGTGAGGGCAGGGTCTGGTGCCCGCGCACGACGATGCCGCGCGCGGACGCCGCCTGTGCCAATCCGTCCACACCGTCAAAGGAGCCGCAATGAGTGATCCTCGTGATGTCGTTGTACTGGTGGGAAGCCTGCGCAAGGAGTCATACAACCGCAAGCTGGCCAAGGCGCTGATCGCGCTGGCGCCGGCGCAGCTCAGGCCGGAAATCGTCGAGATCGGCGGCCTGGAGCTGTACAACCAGGACCTCGACGACAAGCCGACCCAGGCCTGGACCGCGTTCCGCGACCGCATCCGCCGCGCCGACGCCGTGCTGTTCGTGACCCCGGAATACAACCGCTCGGTGCCGGCGCCGTTGAAGAACGCCATCGACGTGGGTTCGCGCCCCTATGGCAGCAGCGTCTGGGACAGCAAGCCCGGCGCCATCATCAGCGCATCGCCGGGCGCCATCGGCGGCTTCGGTGCCAACCACCATCTGCGCCAGTCGCTGGTGTTCCTGAATATCCCCATCCTGCAGCAGCCGGAGGCGTATATCGGCGGGGTCGACAAGCTGTTCGACGAGCAGGGGGGTATTGCCAACGAATCGACCAAGGGCTTCCTTGGCAAGTTCTTGACTACGTTTGCGGCGTGGATCGAACGGAACGCGCCGCGCTGAGGGCGTGCAGCCTCAGCTTCCGAGCGCCGTGACCGAAAAGCAAAACGGCGCCTGAATCAGGCGCCGTTTGCAGGGAATTCTGGGGTGGCTGATGGGACTCGAACCCACGACGACAGGAATCACAATCCTGGACTCTACCAACTGAGCTACAGCCACCGTAGAGGTCATCAGCGAGGCGCTGATCGACGAAAAACAAGATTATACAAACAGTTTTTCGAGATGGCTAGTATCCCGCACAAAAAAATTTGAGGGACATCGTCAGGGTCGGGATGGGCTCCACTTGGCCTCGAGCAGCACCGCCTGCTTGATCGCGGCGATGGTTTCGGCTTCGGTATCGAACTGGCCCAGCAGCCGGCGCGACTTGCCATTCAGCACGGCTTCCTGCAACGCCTTGCCCGCGGCTTCAGAGGTGCCGGGGTGCCAGCAGTAGCGCGCGGTCCATTTGCCATCCTGGAGTTGCTCGGCCACCCAGATCACCCTGAAGTCTTCATAGACCACGCCGAACGGCGCTTCCTTTTCCACGTTGTCTTCGTCCATGCTGTCTCCCCTGCAGGCACGGCCCGCATACGGTGCCGATCTCGCCTGAGGAGCGTGCGGAAATCGTATCACGGGTGCTGGATGACTTCCGACCACGCCCGCCAGGCAAATATGCTGCGGACAGCCCCTACCTCTGCAGGGTTCATGCGGCACGTGCCCGAAGCGATACTCGATTCCGAGGGACATTGACCCCCCCTCGACCTTCCCGTCAGGCGGCCCGCCCCAGGGGCCGCCTGCCTCTTTTTCCTTCCCCGCTTTCCTTCCCGCACCTAACGTTTCCATGCCGCACCATGCCTGCGATGGAACCTCCCGGCCACGCGCGAGCCCAACCGACGTGATCGATGCAGGGAACAGGCCATGCAGAACAAGTGTAGATGGACGGCGAGGATTCTTGCGGTGGCGGCACTGGCGGCCTTGCTGGGCGGATGCGCTGCGGGTGGCGGTGCCGACGGCAGGGAATCGAGCATCACGACTTACGGCACGCTGGACATCGGTATCAGCCATACGCGCTAGCCCCGGCGACGCGCCTCCAGCGGAATCAATTTTTGCGTGAGCGATGGAACGCTTGTCCGGGAGGCTGGTCGAATCGGTTCGTCCAGGTGGTACCGGTTGAGCGCGCAAAAAAAGAGTCCGCAGCGCGGACTCTTAACTTTAGCGATCTCAAATGCCCTGAAGGCCGTTGCACTGTAACTGCCGTGCGGGCAATGCACCATTCGGGTAAACGAAGAGCGATGCCGCAAGCGCGAGATCGCCAACGAAAAAAAGCCCGCCGGAGCGGGCTAATAATCAGTTGAAGAAAGCCCTGTATTCGAGGGCAGGCACAGTGTAAGAAAGTGCCCTGCCTCAGCGAATTAGGGGAATCCCTTTCCGGACGCCGGTTTCCGGGCGATCCGGCATCTCATGTGCGGCGCGCGGAACCCGCGCGCCGCCATGCATATTTTCACCATTCGAAGTTAGAACGCGGCCTCGGCACGGCACGCGGCCGTGCGCGCTTACGCGGCCAGCGGCTCTTGCGCGTGCGGACGCAAATGCGTGCGCGCCTCTTCGAACAGCGCATCCACGTCGGTCCGCGTGCGCGCCGCATGCATGCGCCTCGCATCTGACAACACGCGGCGCCAGCCACGTCCGCCGGCGATGCCACGATGCAGGCCGAGCATGTGCCGTGTCACGGCACCCATGTATCCGCCTTGCTCAACGCAGTCGCCGATATAACGCTGCATCGCCAGTTCGACCTCGAGCCGCGACGGCACCGGCGCGCTGGTGTCGCCATAGAAGCGCGCGTCCATTTCCGCGAGGATATACGGCTGGTGATACGCCTCGCGTCCGATCATGACGCCATCGACGTGCTCCAGATGAGCGGCGATTTCGTCATGGCTCACGATGCCGCCGTTGATCAGGATCTCGAGCTCCGGGAATTCGCGCTTGAGCTGGTACGCCACCTCATATCGCAGCGGCGGAATCTCGCGGTTTTCCTTCGGGCTCAGGCCCTTCAGGATCGCATTGCGCGCGTGTACGATGAACGTGCTGCAACCCGCCTGCGCCACCTTGCCGACAAAATCGCGAACAAAATCGTAGTGCTCGATCTTGTCGATGCCGATGCGATGCTTCACGGTTACCGGAATCTCCACCGCATCGCGCATCGCCTTCACGCAGTCCGCCACCAGTTGCGGCTCCGCCATCAGGCAGGCACCGAAGGCGCCGCGCTGCACGCGCTCGGACGGGCAGCCGCAGTTCAGGTTGATTTCCGCATAGCCCCACTGCTGGCCCAGCTTCGCCGCCATGGCGAGGTCGGCCGGCTCGCTGCCGCCCAACTGCAGCGCGACCGGATGCTCGGCCGCATCGAAGTCGAGGTGGCGCGGCACGTCGCCATGCAGCAGCGCGCCGGTGGTCACCATCTCGGTATACAGCCAGGTGTGGCGGCTGAGCTGGCGATGGAACATGCGGCAATGACGGTCGGTCCAGTCCATCATCGGCGCAACCGAAATGCGGCGGGGATTTACGTTCATGGGATACGGCAATTGGGTGCGGGTCGGCCGCGGCAGCAGGCCCCTGAGAATGGCGCGGGGGCATGGGCAGGTCACTGCACCCCTGCAGGGGCCAAGCGGGGGCGGGCCAGCGAGAAGACGTGAGTATAGGCTACCGCACCGAGGTCTGCTGCGCCACGATCTAAGCGGAGCCATAGCGGCTGGCCGGCAAAATTCGCTGGACTGCTGTGCTCCGCGCGCAGGCGCACGCCACCCGCCAGTGGCTGGATATGAAGCTCGGCATGTTCGCGGGTCGATGCCGAAGGCATTCCGATGTGAGTATTGGAAGCGCTACGGGGAATGAAGAGAAGATCGAGTGCAAGCGCCGGTGAGCGCCTTGCCGTGCCGAACGCCGCTGCTGGCTAATGGCGCAAAAATCGAGATAGCGCCTGGCCCGCGCGCAGGGTAAAATCCGCACCTGGCGCCCGCAAGACCCGTACGAAGACTGTGAAAATTTCAGCGCTAGTGCGGAACAATGCGAAGCCGAAAGCGTTGATTTCAATGGGGTCAGTAGTGGGATCGAGTCCCATCCAGCCACCCCAAGCATTCTCCAGAACGGTGCCTCTCAAGGGCGCCGTTTTGCATTCCCCGGGGGCGGTATGTTGGTTCGAACGGTACTGATTGGCGCAGCGATGGCAACCATGGTGGCAGGGTGTGCCACTGGCACTTCGGAGAAGGATGTCCGCGCTCGCCCGCCGATGCGGCTGTTTACGCCGGTCAAGATGGCCGAGGTCGCGAAATGCCTGCGCAACAATCTGGGCGATGAGGCTACGCTGGTCCAGTTGCCGGCGAAAAACCAGACCGAGATCCGTATCGGCCAGAGCGCGGCAAGCGGTGAATATCAATACGCCTACCTGATCTCTCTGACGGCACAGGCCGATGGCACTGCGCTGGAATTGCGCAAGACCGATACCTGGTTTCCCCAGCTGACGCCGACGGAACTGGAGGCCGAAGCCAAGGCCTGCGCGCGTAGCTGAGCGGGGCAGAGGCCCGGAGACACGGCAAGGGTCTGCCGATATCAGTCAGGCGGCCAGCTTTTCGGTGGTTTCAAGTTCCAGCATGCGGCAAATGGCCGCCATGCTGCCGACCATGGTGCGGCGCTGCGTGCCCTGGTAGACGCGTACGCCCTTGCTCTGGCGAAACGGCACGGGCTTGACCGGACGGCGGGCGGCGACGTGGTGGATTTGCGGCATGGTGGCACCTCTTTTTGGGCAAAGCGGGGTCAACACCCGGCAAGCCGGGCGGCGTCTGCAAAGCAATGGAAGCGGGTGGGCCCGCGCAGGGCGCGTGCCTGCGATGGTGCCCGGCTAGAAGCCGGAAGAGCGGATCAGCCCGACGGCGATGCCTTCCAGCGAGAACTCTTCACCGGGTTCGACGATGATGTTGGTGAAGTCCGGGTTCTCGGCAATCAGTTCGATATGGCCACCGCGCCGCTGCAGGCGCTTGACGGTGACGTCGTCGCCCAGTCGCGCCACCACGATCTTGCCGTTGGCGGCCTCGCTGGCGCGGCGCACGGCGAGCAGATCGCCGTCGAGGATGCCGGCGTCGCGCATGCTCAGCCCGCGCACGCGCAGCAGGTAATCCGGTCGCTCATCGAAGACCGAGGCATCGACCTGGTACTGGCGATCGATATGCTCGGCGGCCAGGATGGGGCTGCCGGCTGCGACGCGGCCCACCAGCGGCAGCGTCAGCTGCATCACGCCAGCCATCGGCAACGAGAACTGGTCCGGCAATTCCGAATCGCTGCGCGAGACCTTCAGTCGGATGCCACGCGACGCGCCCGGCGTCAGTTCGATCACGCCTTTGCGGGCCAGCGCCCGCAGGTGTTCTTCCGCGGCATTGGGCGAGGAGAAACCGAACTCCGCTGCAATTTCGGCGCGGGTAGGGGGGAAGCCGGTACGGCGGATCGTGTTGCGGATCAGATCGAAAATCTGCTGCTGCCGGGGTGTCAGGGTCGCCATGGGATCGCCGTTCCGTGCAGGGCCGCCGGGCTGGATAACGGGAGTTCTGCTTCGTTATCCAGCATCCGGCGGGCCGGGCACTGTATGTTTAAACAGTATGCTGTGATTTTATACAGTATCGGCGTCAGTGCAAGCAGAATTTTGAGGCGTATCGCATGGACGTCGGCCAATGCCTCTGATTGCGGCTGCGGCAGGGCGCGTGCGCCCGCTACAATCGCCTTTCCTTTGTCCAGAACAAGATCCTTGCGCGCTCCCATGACCCAATTGCCTCGCATCGTCGTATTGGCCACTGGCGGTACCATCGCTGGCGCGGCCGGCAGCGCCGCCAGCAGCGCTCGCTACCAGGCGGCGACCGTGCCGGTGTCCTCATTGCTGGCTGCGGTGCCGCCGTTGCAGTCGGTGGCCCGCATCGAGGCCGAGCAGGTGGCGCAGGTCGACAGCAAGGACATGACCTTCGCGCTGTGGCAAACACTTGCGGCGCGGGTCGAGCACTGGTCGGCGCAGCCTGACGTTGCGGGCATCGTAATCACGCACGGCACCGACACGCTGGAAGAAACCGCGATGGCGCTGCACCTTACGCAATCGTGCCCGGTGCCCGTGGTGCTGACTGCGGCGATGCGTCCGTCGACGTCGCTGTCGGCGGACGGGCCGCTCAACCTGCTCGATGCGGTGCGCGTCGCCGCTTATCCGGATGCGCGCGGCAAGGGTGTGCTGGTGGTGCTGAACCAGCAGATCCACGCGGCACGCGACGTGGCCAAGATGCATACGTCGGCGGTCGATGCCTTTGTCTCTCCGTGCGGGCCGCTGGGGTTCGTGCAGGACGACTACGTGCGCTTTGCCCGGGCGCCCCGCGCGGCTGCCCCCATCGGCCCGATGCCGGCAGGGTGGCCGGTGGTAGAGATCGTGGCCAGCTACGCTCAGCCGGGGAGGGCGGTGGTGGATGCGCTGGTGCAGGCCGGCGCCGCCGGGCTGGTCGTCGCCGCGACCGGCAATGGTTCGATCCATGAGGTGCTGGCAGAGGCCCTTGCCGACGCCGCCGCAGCCGGGGTGGCGGTGGTGCGCAGTTCGCGTACCGGTGCGGGGCATGTGGCGATCCCGCCGCAACCCACCCCTGCCGACGGTCTGTTCGTGTCCGCGGCTGACCTCAACCCCTACAAGGCGCGCGTGTTGCTGATGCTGGCCCTGGCGGCGGATGCCGGGCTGGCGCGCGACCCGGCGCGGCTGCAGGCGGTCTTTGCCGGTGCCTGATTTGTCCGTGAAATCAGCGGCTTGCGTTGCTGGTGCGGGGCGGGCTATAATTTAAGGCTATTCAACCTTGCCACACCGGACTCGTGACGCCCGGGTGGCTAATCCCAAAAGGAGCGTCAATGCGTCATTACGAAATCGTCTTCATCGTCCACCCGGACCAGAGCGAACAAGTGCCGGCCATGATCGAGCGCTACAAGCAGCTCGTGACCTCGCAGAACGGCAACGTTCACCGCGTGGAAGACTGGGGCCGTCGCCAGATGGCTTACATGATCCAGAAGCTGGCCAAGGCTCACTACGTTTGCCTGAACATCGAATGCGGCAAGGAAACCCTGGCGGAACTGGAACATGCGTTCAAGTTCAACGACGCCGTCCTGCGCCACCTGATCGTGCAGACCAAGAAGGCCGAGACCGCACCTTCGCCGATGATGAAGGAAGTGCAGCGCGAAGAAGCCCGCAAGGCCGCGCAAACGACCACCGAAGGCCAGGCCGCCTGAGTGCGGACTGCGGTGCGCGCCGTGGCTGACAGCGTCGGCCAGGGCATCAGCGCAAACCGCAACGATTGCAACCAGCAAGAGGCCCCGCGTTGAACCAGCTTCGGCTTGCCGCCACCCTGGCGGAACGCGATGCCCTGCGCTATACCCCGGCCGGGGTCCCCGTCGTGAACTGCATCCTGCAGTACAGCGGCGAGGCCGTCGAGGCACAGACGCCGCGGCAGGTCGAGTTTGCAATCGCTGCGATGGGAATCGGCCAGGTCGGCCAGCGTCTGGAGCGGTTACCGCTCGGCACGCTGCTCGACTGCGAAGGATTCCTGGCCCGCAAGCACCGCAACAGCAAGGCTCTCGTCTTTCACATCACTGGATGTAAAGCATTCGAAAAGGATTGAATCATGGCATTCGTCAAACGTGACAACAAGAACAAGAAGCGCTTCCAGCAACAGAACCCGCTGTTCAAGCGCAAGCGCTTCTGCCGCTTCACCGTGGCTGGCGTCGAACAGATCGACTACAAGGATCTGGACACCCTGAAGGACTTCATCGGCGACAACGGCAAGATCACGCCGGCCCGCCTGACCGGTACCAAGGCTCACTATCAGCGTCAACTCGATACGGCCATCAAGCGCGCGCGTTTCCTCGCGCTGATGCCGTACACCGACCTGCACAAGAACTGATCAGGCCCTAGGTCCGTAAGGAGAGAACACGATGCAAATCATTCTGCTGGAAAAAGTCGTCAACCTGGGCAACCTGGGTGACATCGTCAAGGTGAAGGACGGTTACGCCCGTAACTTCCTGATCCCGGGCAAGAAGGCCCGCCGCGCCACGCAAAGCGCGATCGCCGAATTCGAGGTCAAGCGCGCCGAGCTGGAAAAGGCCGCTGCCGAGAAGCTGGCCGCCGCGCAAGCCGAAGGCGAGAAGCTGAACGGCCTGAACGTCCAGATCACCCAGAAGTCGGGTGTGGACGGCCGCCTGTTCGGTTCGGTGACCAACGCCGACATCGCTGAAGCCCTGGCCGGCCAAGGCTACAAGCTGGAAAAGTCGCAGGTTCGCCTGCCGAACGGTCCGCTGAAGACGGTTGGCGACCACCCGGTCAGCGTTGCGCTGCACACGGACGTCGTGGTCGACGTGACCGTGTCGGTGGTGGGCGAGAGCGTCTAAGGACGCGCCGCCTCGACCGGCGCACCGCGCCGGCCTAAGCCCGCAAGCATTGCAAAAAAGGCAGGAGCCCCGGCTCCTGCCTTTTTTGTTTCCCGCCTGCCTTGGACGGCGCCGTCGCCAAATGTACGGCGAAGTGTGTCCGCTCGCCGTTATAATCCCTCCCCATGAACGCGCCCGTCGCCGACCCCCAACTCGATAACCTCAAGGTCCCGCCGCACTCCATCGAAGCCGAGCAATCGGTGCTCGGTGGCCTGCTGCTGGACAATGCCGCCTGGGACCGCATCGCAGACTTCCTTTCCGAGGCGGACTTCTACCGGTTCGACCACCGGATGATCTTCCAGAGCATCGCCCGGTTGATCTCGGCCACCAAGCCCGCCGACGTGATCACGGTCTACGAGATGCTGCAGGTGGCCGGCAAGGCCGAAGAGGTGGGCGGGCTGGCGTACCTGAATTCGCTGGCGCAGAATACCCCCAGCGCGGCCAATATCCGCCGCTACGCGGAAATCGTGCGCGAGCGCTCGGTGCTGCGCAAGCTGGTGACGGTGGCCGACGATATTGCCTCGGCCGCATTCGCGCCCAAGGGGCGCGAGGTGCGCGAGCTGCTCGACGAGGCCGAATCCAAGGTCTTTGCGATTGCCGAAGAGGGCTCGCGCGGGCAGAAGGGCTTCCAGGAAATCCAGCCGCTGCTGACCCAGGTGGTGGAGCGCATCGACGAGCTGTATCACCGCGATTCGACCACCGACGTCACCGGCGTGCCGACCGGCTTCATCGACCTGGACAAGATGACCAGCGGCATGCAGCCGGGCGACCTGATCATCGTTGCTGGCCGCCCGTCGATGGGCAAGACTGCGTTCTCGCTGAACATCGGCGAGCACGTGGCGGTGGAGCAGGGCCTGCCGGTGGCGGTGTTCTCGATGGAAATGGCGGGCACGCAGCTGGCCATGCGTATGCTCGGCTCGGTCGGCCGCCTCGACCAGCACCGGCTGCGCACCGGGCGCCTGCTCGACGAGGACTGGCCGCGGCTGACGCACGCGATCCAGCGCATGAACGACACCCAGCTGTTTATCGACGAAACGCCGGCGCTGAACCCGATGGAACTGCGCGCGCGTTCGCGGCGCCTGGCGCGCCAGTGCGGGCAGCTGGGCCTGATCATCATCGACTACCTGCAGCTGATGTCGGGCTCCGGCGGCGGCGAGAACCGCGCCACGGAGATTTCAGAAATCTCGCGTTCCCTGAAGGGCCTGGCGAAGGAGCTGAATTGCCCGGTGATCGCGCTGTCGCAGCTGAACCGAAGCCTGGAACAGCGTCCCAACAAGCGCCCGGTGATGTCCGACCTGCGCGAATCGGGCGCTATCGAACAGGATGCCGACGTGATCCTGTTCATCTACCGCGACGAAGTCTATAACGCCGACTCGCAGGACAAGGGCACCGCCGAAATCATCATCGGCAAGCAGCGTAACGGCCCGATCGGCACCGTGCGCCTGACCTTCCTGGGCCAGTTCACGAAGTTCGACAACTTCAGCGGCGGCCCGGCCTTCTTCGACAACGACACCTGACGAAGTCAAGCGGGTCGGCCATTTGCCGTGCCTGCCCGTCTCGTTTGTGCCAAATACGCGGGCAATGTCCCGCTAACCCTGTAAAATATTGCGCTTTGATGACAGCCGCCATCCGCGGCGGTCATGCTCGCGTCCGCTTAATCCCGCAACACCATCCGCAGCGATACCACGCTGCCACAAGGAACATTCCATGTTCGGCCGATTCATGCCCACCGAGGGCAAGTTCTTCGAATATTTCAACCAGCACGCCGACTGCGCGGTGACCGCCGCCCATGAACTGCAGGCCCTGGTCAACGACCTGCCCAACGCCGAGGCCCATGCCCGGCGCGTCCAGGCCACCGAAAAGAAGGCCGACCGCATCACGCACGACACCATCGACCTGCTGCACAAGACCTTCATCACGCCGCTGGACCGCGACGAGATCCACAAGCTCATCACGACCATGGACGACATCCTGGACCTGATGGAAGACGTGGCCGAGACCATCTCGCTGTATGACGTGACCAACCTGACCGACGAGGCGCTGCGCCTGGCCGCGATCTGCGTGCAGTGCTGCGACCAGGTCAAGATCGCGGTGGGCCTGCTCGAGGACATGGGCAACGCCAGCACCATCCTGAAGACCGCGCAGCAGATCGACCAGCTGGAATCCGAGGCCGACCGCGTGATGCGCTCGGCGATGTCCAAGCTGTTCCGCGACGAGACCGACGTCAAGCGCCTGATCAAGCTGAAGGCGATCTACGAGCAGCTCGAGACGATCACCGACAAGTGCGAGGACGTCGCCAACATCATCGAAGGCATCGTCCTGGAAAACGCCTGAGGCGGCAATCGGCATGCAGACCATACAAATGAGCCTGTGGGTGATCGCCTTGCTGGTGGCGCTGGCATTGCTGTTCGACTTCATGAACGGCTTCCACGACGCGGCCAACTCGATCGCGACGGTGGTGTCCACGGGCGTGCTCAAGCCGCACCATGCGGTGGCGATGGCGGCGATGTGCAACGTCGTCGCGATCTTCGTCTTCCACCTGAAGGTGGCCGCCACGGTCGGCACCGGCACCATCCAGGGCGGGGTGGTCGACCACTATGTCATCTTCGGCGCGCTGGTCGGGGCGATCGCGTGGAACGTCATCACCTGGTACTACGGCATTCCGTCGTCGTCGTCGCACGCGCTGATCGGCGGACTGGTCGGTGCCGCGGTGGCCAAGGCGGGCACCGGCGCGCTGGTGGCCAGCGGGCTGTTGAAGACGGTGGCGTTCATCCTGGTGTCGCCGTTCCTCGGCTTCCTGCTGGGCTCGCTGATGATGGTCATCGTCGGCTGGACCTTCTTCCGCACGCCGCCATCGCGCGTCGACCGCTGGTTCCGGCGGCTGCAGCTGGTCTCGGCTTCGCTGTACAGCCTGGGCCATGGCGGCAATGATGCGCAGAAGACCATCGGCATCATCTGGATGCTGCTGATCGCCAGCGGCCACGTGCTCGCCGGCGATCCGCCGCCGACCTGGGTAATCGTCAGCTGCTACGTCGCGATCGGCATGGGCACGCTGTTCGGCGGCTGGCGCATCGTGCGCACCATGGGCCAGAAGATCACCAAGCTCAAGCCCGTGGGCGGCTTCTGCGCCGAGACCGGCGGTGCGCTGACGCTGTTCTTTGCCTCGGCGCTGGGCGTGCCGGTGTCGACCACGCATACCATCACCGGCGCCATCGTCGGGGTCGGCTCGTCGCAGAAGATGTCGGCGGTGCGCTGGGGCGTGGCCGGCAATATCGTGTGGGCCTGGGTGCTGACGATTCCGGCCTCGGCCTTCATGGCGGCGATTGCATGGTGGATCGGCCGCCATATCCTGTAACGCGGGATCGGCCGCTCATGCAAAAAGCCAGGCACATGCCTGGCTTTTTTATTTGCCAACGCCAGCCTCTCAGCGGTCGGCGAAGGCGGCGATGGGATCGTCGTCGTCGGGCAGCGGGGCAGGTTCCGGCACCAGGGGCGCCGGGGCGGGCGCGGGCACCGGTGTCGCCGGTGCCGGCGGCAGGTTGACCGCACCGGCCACCACGCGCCGCGCGCCGTTGTAGCGCGAGGCCCAGTAGGGCTTGCCCATGTCCTCCAGCCGCACGGTGCCGCCGGACGATGGTGCATGGACAAAGCGGTTCTGGCCGACGTAGATGCCAACGTGCGAGTTGGCGCGTCCGGTGGTGTTGAAGAACACCAGGTCCCCCGACGCGACTTCGCTGCGGTCGAGCGAGCTGCCGCGCGTGCCCATGGCCTCGGTGGTGCGCGGCAAGTTGACATTGGCCGCGCGCGCGACCACGTAGCGCACCAGGCCGCTGCAATCGAAGCCGGCATCGGGCGTATTGCCACCGTAGCGGTACGGGGTGCCGACCAGCGACATCGCCTGGATCGAGATTTCCTCCAGCCCGGCGCTGGGATCGGTCATGGGCTTGCCGGGCGTACGCGGCAAGCTGCCATGGCGAGAGGGTGGGGAGCTGGCGCACGCTGCCAGCAGCAGCGCGGCGGCGCAGAGCAGTGGCAGGCCGGCCCGGGCAAGCGGGCCGGACAGTGTGGAAGGACGGGAAGAACTACGGGTACGGCGCAATGGCATCGCTGGATTCCGGTCGCCGGCCTGCCGGCGCACCGGAAGCCTTGCCGCTACCAGCGTAGCTGGGCGTTGCGCGTACCGGTGCTGACCTTGATCGACTTGGCCTGGCCCTTGTAACTGGCCTCGATATTGTAGCTGCCTTCGGGCGCACGTATCAGGCAGCGGGGCCCGGCGGCGCGGAAGCTTGCGACCTCCTGTTCGTCGCGCACCAGCTTGACCGCGACATCGGACAGGAACTCGCCCGCCGTGCCCTGCGTGAACAGGATGCCGATATTGAAATCCTTCTCGCGCTCGCTTAGCGCCTGGCGCTCGTCTTCGGCGACGCCGCCGCAGACATAGCTGACCGGACCCATGGTGCGTATCACCAGGTCGTCAGCCGCCGCGCGCGCCTGAGGCGGGCTGGTCAGGAACATGGCGGCGCCGATCAGCGCGGCCAGGCGGAGATGCTGTGGGTTCATCGACGCCTCCAGTGGGGATGCGGGACAACAAGCGGACGTGCGGACATCATAGCCGCATTGCGCTTGCCGCTCACGACAGCGGGCCCGGGCCCCTTTCTCATGGAAGGGTGCCCGGGCCCGCGGTCCGCGTCAGAGCACGTCGCCGGCGTGGTCGGCCAGGCGCGAGCGTTCGCCGCGTGCCAGCGTGATATGGCCGCTATGGCTCCAGCCCTTGAAGCGGTCGACCACATAGGTCAGGCCCGACGAGCCCTCGGTCAGGTACGGCGTGTCGATCTGCGCGATGTTGCCCAGGCAGATGATCTTGGTGCCGGGGCCGGCGCGCGTCACCAGCGTCTTCATCTGCTTGGGCGTCAGGTTCTGCGCCTCGTCGATGATGACGAACTTGTTGACGAAGGTGCGGCCGCGCATGAAGTTCATGCTCTTGACCTTGATGCGCGAGCGGATCAGCTCCTGCGTTGCGGCGCGGCCCCAGTCGCCGGCGCTGTCGTCGCTCTTCTGCAGGACTTCGAGGTTGTCGTCGAACGCGCCCATCCACGGCTGCATCTTCTCTTCCTCGGTGCCGGGCAGGAAGCCGATGTCCTCGCCCACCGGCACGGTCGCGCGGGTGACGATGATTTCGTTGTAGAGCTTCTGGTCCAGCACCTGCTCAAGCCCGGCCGCCAGCGCCAGCAGCGTCTTGCCGGTACCGGCCTGGCCCAGCAGCGTGACGAAGTCGATGTCCGGGTTCATCAGCAGGTTGAGCGCGAAGTTCTGCTCGCGGTTGCGCGCGGTTACGCTCCACACGTTGTTCTTGTGGTGCGTGTAATCCTTCAGGGTCTGCAGCAGCGCGGTCTTGCCATTGATCTCCTTGACCTGCGCATACAGCGGCAGGCTGCCATCCACGGGCTCGAGGTAGACGAACTGGTTGACCAGGAACGACGGCACCAGCGGGCCGGTGAGCCGGTAGAACATGGCGCCGGACTTGGGATCCTGCCAGCTTTCGACGCCCTTGCCGTGCTTGGCCCAGAAGTCGCCGGGCAGCTGCATCACGCCCGCGTAGAGCAGGTCCTTGTCCTCGAGGACCTGGTCGTTGAAGTAGTCTTCGGCCGGCAGGCCCAGCGCGCGCGCCTTGATGCGCATGTTGATGTCTTTCGACACCAGCACCACCTGGCGCTCGGGATACTGCTGCTGCAGCGCGCTGACCACGCCCAGGATCTGGTTGTCCGCCTTCCCCTGCGGCAGGCCTTCGGGCAGCTTGATGTCGTTCAGGCGTGTCTGGAAGAACAGCTTGCCCTGCGCATCGCGGTTGCCCAGGCTGGCCAGCGACAGGCCCTCGTCGAGCACGCCGTCGGTGCCGCCCACCAGCGAATCGAGGGTGCGGCTGACCATGCGCGCGTTGCGCGCGACTTCGCTCATGCCCTTCTTGTGGTTGTCCAGCTCCTCGAGCGTCATCATCGGCAG
The DNA here is from genome assembly GCF_023952485.1 of Cupriavidus mimosae. Classification (NCBI taxonomy): domain Bacteria; kingdom Pseudomonadati; phylum Pseudomonadota; class Betaproteobacteria; order Burkholderiales; family Burkholderiaceae; genus Cupriavidus; species Cupriavidus mimosae. The sequence continues at coordinate 231,561 of NZ_JALHRY010000003.1, forward strand.
GTAGATGTCGTGCTCTTCGAAGCGGAACAGCGAGGCCGGGTCGTGCATCAGCACGTTGGTGTCGAGCACGAACAGCTTGCTCGGGCCTTCGGCCTTGCGCGCGCGGCGCGTGGTGCCGGTCGACGGCTTGACCAGGCTCACCGGCGCGGCGGTGACGGCCGGCGTCGATACGGCGGGCGTCTCGGCGCTGCGGGCGCGGGTGCCGCCGGCGGCGCGGGCCTTGACTTCAGGCACCTGCGTGTCGCCGGTTTCCAGCAATGCCACGCGCTCGAGCGCCGGCACAGGTTTCTTGCCCTGTGTGGCGGCTTTGGCCTTAGGCACCGCGGAAACCGGAGCAAACTCGCTCGGGTCCAGCAATTGGGCAGGCTTGGCGGGCATGGTAGGCAGCGGCATGCTTGGCTTTCCTTTCAGGGGGACAAGAAGGGGGCGGGGATGTCCGGTCCGCGGCGCCGCGCGATCTCGTCAGCGTGCGACGGCTTCGGAGCAGCGTGGCGGACCCGGGCCGGGGCATGCATGCGCGAGGCGCCCGGCGCGGACAACCATGAGGACAGACGTGGCTGCAAACAAAAAAGCCGCCATGCCTGCGGAACAGGGTTGGCGGCTCTTGGGCGGACTGCCGACATGGCAGGTCCGCTACCGGCCTGTGGCAGGAAGCGCCTGGGCCGGGGAGTCGAAACAGCGTGGCATCCGGAATCTGAACTCATTACGGGCCAATGTATCTGAAGGCTTTGGGTTTGGCAATTGGGTTCGCCAACGTTTGCCTCGGCGCGTCCGGATCGGAGCCGTTACGGGCAACGCAAACCTGCGGCGATGCTTCAGAGGCCGCGCACGATCTGCAGCACTTCGTCGACGTGGTTGGGTACCTTGATGCCGCGCAGCTCGTGTCGCAGGATGCCCTTGCCGTCGATGACGAAGGTGCTGCGCTCGATGCCGCGGTGCTCCTTGCCATACAGCTTTTTCATCTTGATGACATCGAACAATGTGCACACATTGTCGTCGGCATCGGAGATCAGTTCGAACGGCAGTTCCAGCTTGGCCTTGAAGTTTTCATGCGAGCGCAGGCTGTCGCGCGAGATGCCGAATACCTGCACGCCGGCCTTCTCGAAATCCTCATATTGGTCGCGGAAGTTCATCGCCTCCGTGGTGCAGCCCGGCGTGTTGTCCTTCGGGTAGAAGTACAGCACCACCGTCTTGCCGCGGTAGTCGGCCAGGCGGAAGGTGGCGTCGCCGGTCATCGGCGCGCTGAAGTCGGGGATGGCCTTGTTGAGACTGACGGTCATGCTTGTGGCTCCTTGGGGGAGGGGCAGGGGATCGGTGAGATCGTTGGAATCGGGAGAGGGGCTGCCGCCTCAGCGCGAGCAGATTGGGGCGCCTCGCGCGGACTTCAAGCGTGGCGACTGCTCAACTTTCGCCGCAGGGGCCGCGTCAGGTGGCCTCGGGCTCGAGCAGCAGCACCGCCGCCACCTTGCGGCCCTCGGCCATCAGGATGTTGTAGGTGCGGCAAGCGGCCTGCATGTCCATGGCGTCGACGCCGACATGGCGGCGCGCCAGCGATGCGGTCAGGCGCGGGTGCGGAAAGCGCAGCCGCGAGCCGGTCCCGAGCAGCACCACTTCAGGCCCCAGTTCGGACAGCTGCTCGAAATGCGCGGGCTCCAGGTCTTCGAAGCGGTCGACCGGCCAGGGCCGCACGTCGCCCTCCGGCATGACCAGCACCGAGCTGGTATGGCGCACCAGGTTGATTTCGATATACCCGGGCCCGTAGGCCGTGACGGTGTTGAGCGACTGGGGCTGGTCGGCGTGGAGTTTCACTTGGGGATCTCGGCGGTGGCTGGCGGGGCTCGCGGGCGGGTCCGCGGAGCGGAAGGCCGGCGGGCCGGGCGGGCAGTGAATGGACGACAGCGGGCAGGCGGCCGCGGTGCGCGCGGACGGCGCACGCTGCAATGCAAGAATCCCTGCCGAAGTCTGTCATAATCCGATAAATTATAGCTTTTGCCTTCCTGTCTGCCACGTTTGCGTTGCATCGCAGCGGACGGCGCCTCCGCATTCTTTCAGATTCTGTCAGACCGCCCCGATTCTCAGTCCGGTGCCGCCGCTGCGGCACGCCACGCTTGCCCGACATCGCCGTGAAACCCATCCAGAAATCCAACAAACTCAATAACGTTTGCTACGACATCCGCGGGCCGGTGCTGGAAAAGGCCAAGCAGATGGAGGAAGAAGGGCACAAGATCATCAAGCTGAATATCGGCAACCTGGCGGTGTTCGGCTTCGATGCGCCGGAGGAAATTCAGCAGGACATGATGCGAAACCTGCCGAATTCGGCAGGTTATTCCGATTCCAAGGGCATTTTCGCCGCGCGCAAGGCGATCATGCACTATACCCAGCAAAAAAATATCGAAGGCGTCGGCCTGGACGATATCTATGTGGGCAACGGCGCCTCCGAGCTGATCGTGATGGCCGTCAACGCGCTGCTCAATACCGGCGACGAAGTGCTGGTGCCGGCGCCGGACTACCCGCTGTGGACCGCCGCGGTCAGCCTGTCGGGCGGCACGCCGGTGCACTACATCTGCGACGAGTCCAACGAGTGGATGCCCGATCCGGCCGATATCCGCGCGCGCATCACGCCGCATACCAAGGCCATCGTCATCATCAACCCGAACAACCCCACCGGGGCGCTGTATTCGGATGAGCTGCTGCTCGAGATTGTCGCGATCGCGCGCGAGCACGGCCTGATCATCTTTGCCGACGAGATCTACGACAAAGTCCTGTACGACGGCAACACCCATACCTCGATCGCCTCGCTGTCCACCGACGTGCTGACGGTAACCTTCAACGGCCTGTCGAAGAACTACCGCTCGTGCGGCTACCGCGCCGGCTGGATGGTGGTGTCGGGCGACAAGCGCCCGGCCATCGACTATATCGAAGGCCTGAACATGCTGTCGTCGATGCGCCTGTGCGCCAACGTGCCGGGCCAGTGGGCGATCCAGACCGCGCTGGGCGGCTACCAGAGCATCAACGACCTGGTCGCCGAAGGCGGGCGCCTGCGCCGTCAGCGCGACCTGGCCTACGAACTGATCACCGCGATTCCGGGCGTGACCTGCGTCAAGCCCAAGGCGGCGCTGTACCTGTTCCCGAAGCTGGACCTGTCGATGTACCCGGTGCAGGACGACCAGGAGTTCATCTATGAACTGCTGCAGGAGTCCAAGGTGCTGCTGGTGCAGGGCTCCGGTTTCAACTGGGCCCGGCCCGACCATTTCCGCATCGTGTTCCTGCCGCACGAGGAAGACTTGCGCGAGGCCATCGGCCGCATCGCGCGCTTCCTCGAGGCCTACCGAAAACGCCACGGCAAGGCAGCGGCCTGATCCGGCCGGCCGCGCCGCAACCCATCCTTAGCAACTCAGAAGATTTGTCCATGAACCCCATCAAAGTTGGCCTGCTCGGCATCGGTACCGTCGGTAGCGGCACGTTCAACGTGCTCAAGCGCAACCAGGAAGAAATTCGTCGCCGCGCCGGCCGCGGCATCGAGATTGCCGTGGTGGCCGATCTCAACACCGAACGCGCGCGCGAACTGACCAACGGGGAAGTGGAAGTCGTCAGCGATGCCAACGCGGTGGTCAACCGCCCCGACATTGACATCGTCATCGAACTGATCGGCGGCTACGGCATTGCGCGCGAGCTGGTGCTCAAGGCGATCGAGAACGGCAAGCACGTGGTCACCGCCAACAAGGCGCTGCTGGCCGTGCACGGCAACGAGATCTTCGAGGCCGCGCGCAAGAAGGGCGTGATCGTCGCGTTCGAGGCCGCGGTGGCCGGCGGCATCCCCATCATCAAGGCGCTGCGCGAAGGCCTGACCGCCAACCGCATCCAGTGGATCGCCGGCATCATCAACGGCACCACCAACTTCATCCTGTCCGAGATGCGCGACAAGGGCCTGGATTTCGACGTGGTCCTGAAGGAAGCGCAGCAACTGGGCTACGCTGAGGCCGACCCGACCTTCGACATCGAGGGAGTCGACGCCGCGCACAAGGTCACGCTGATGAGCGCGATCGCCTTCGGCATGCCGGTGCAATTCGACCGCGCGCACGTGGAAGGCATCACGAAGCTGTCCGCCACCGACATCAAGTACGCCGAGGAACTGGGCTACCGCATCAAGCTGCTGGGCATCACGCGCCGCCGCGACGATGGCGTGGAACTGCGCGTGCATCCGACGCTGGTGCCGGCCGCGCGCCTGATCGCCAACGTGGAAGGCGCGATGAACGCCGTGCTGGTGCAGGGCGACGCCGTGGGCGCGACGCTGTACTACGGCAAGGGTGCCGGCGCCGAGCCGACCGCCTCGGCCGTGATCGCCGACCTGGTCGACGTGACCCGCCTGCACACCGCCGACCCCGAGCACCGCGTGCCGCACCTGGCGTTCCAGCCGGACGAACTGTCGAGCGTACCGGTGCTGCCGATCGAAGAGATCAACAGCTCGTACTACCTGCGCATGCGCGTGGCCGACGAGACCGGCGTGCTGGCCGAGATCACCCGCATCCTGGCCGAGGGCGGCATCTCGATCGATGCCATGCTGCAGAAGGAATCGCGCGAAGGCGAGCCGCAGACGGACATCATCATCCTGACGCACATCACGCGCGAGAAGCACGTCAACGCCGCCATCGCCAAGATCGAGGCGCTGTCGACCGTGCTGTCCGACGTGACGCGCCTGCGCATGGAAGAACTGAACTAAGCGCAGCCACCGCATAGCCACTGCAGAGCCACATGAAATACCAGTCGACCCGCGGCCATGACATGCCGCAATCGTTCTCCGAGATCCTGCTCGGCGGCCTGGCCCCGGATGGCGGCCTGTACCTTCCCAAGCAGTATCCGCAAGTCACGGCCGACGAGCTGGAGGCCTGGCGCAAGCTGCCGTATGCCGACCTGGCTTACGAGGTCCTGCGCAAGTTCTGCGATGACATTCCCGCCGAGGACCTGCGCGCGCTGACGCGCAAGACCTATACCGCCGAGGTGTACTGCAACGCGCGCGAGGGCGATAACACCGCCGACATCACGCCGCTGCGTACACTGGGCGAGGAAGGCGGTACCAAGCTGCAATTGCTGGGCCTGTCCAACGGGCCGACGCTGGCCTTCAAGGACATGGCGATGCAGCTGCTCGGCAACCTGTTCGAGTACGCGCTGGCGCGCGCCGGGCAGGAGCTGAACATCCTGGGCGCGACCTCGGGCGACACCGGCAGCGCCGCCGAATACGCGATGCGCGGCAAGCGCGGCATCCGTGTGTTCATGCTGAGCCCGCACCGCAAGATGAGCGCGTTCCAGACCGCGCAGATGTTCAGCCTGCAGGACCCGAACATCTTCAACCTCGCCATCGAAGGCGTGTTCGACGATGCCCAGGACATCGTCAAGGCCGTTTCCAACGACCACGAGTTCAAGGCGCGCCAGAAGATCGGCACGGTCAACTCGATCAACTGGGCGCGCGTGGTGGCCCAGGTGGTGTACTACTTCAAGGGCTGGCTGCTCGCGACCGACGGCCCGGGCCAGAAGGTTTCGTTCTGCGTGCCGTCGGGCAACTTCGGCAATGTCTGCGCCGGCCATATCGCGCGCATGATGGGCCTGCCCATCGACAAGCTGGTGGTCGCCACCAACGAGAACGACGTGCTCGACGAGTTCTTCCGCACCGGCGCCTACCGCGTGCGCAAGTCGGCGGAGACGTATCACACCTCCAGCCCGAGCATGGACATCTCCAAGGCCTCGAACTTCGAGCGCTTCGTGTTCGACCTGCTGGGCCAGGATGCCGGCAAGCTGGCCGCGCTGTTCCGCGACGTGGAAGAGAAAGGCGGCTTCGACCTGGCCGGCACGCCGGAATTCGACCGCATCCGCCAGTTTGGCTTCGTCTCGGGACGCAGCACGCACGAGGACCGGCTGGCGACCATCCGCGACCTGTCGTCGCGCTATGGCATCACCATCGATACCCATACCGCCGACGGCATCAAGGTGGCGCGCGAGCATCTCAGCGCGGGCGTGCCGATGGTGGTGCTGGAAACCGCGCTGCCGGCCAAGTTTGCCGACACCATCCGCGAAGCGCTCGGCCGCGAACCGGAGCGCCCGGCGAAGTTCGAGGGCATCGAGAGCCTGCCGCAGCGCTTCGAGGTGATGCCGGCCGACGCAGCGCAGGTGAAGGCCTATATCGCCCGCCACACCGGCCTGTAAGCGCGGGGAGCTGCGGACGTGGCTGCGGCGCCGCCGCATGCCGGGTCCGGGCCAACTCGCTACAATCAGGCTGCGGGCCCGATCCACGGTCCCCGGATTGCCAGCCCGCGCGCGGGTCCCGGCAATGCGCGGGCCGTTTTTCGTGGGCCAACCTATTTGCACATCGCACCATGACCCAAGCCGCAGCACCTTCCCGTCCCCCGATGCTGACCATGGCCCAGGCGCTCGACGCGCTGCTTGGCGCCGCCCGGCCGCTGGCGCAGGCCGAGTCGATCGATACGCTGGCCGCCAACGGCCGCGTGCTGGCCGCGCCGGTGACGAGCACGCTGCGCGTGCCGCCGGCCGACAATACCTCGATGGACGGCTACGCCTTGCGCGCCGCCGAGGTGCCGGCCGCCGGCACCCGGCTGCGCGTGTCGCAACGGATTCCCGCCGGCCATGTCGGCACCGCGCTGGAGCCAGGCACTGCGGCGCGCATCTTCACCGGCGGGCTGATCCCGCCCGGCGCCGATGCCGTGGTGATGCAGGAGCAATGCACGGCCGAAGGCGACGACGTGATCGTCAACCACGTGCCACAGTCCGGCGAATGGGTGCGACGCGCCGGCGAGGATATTGAAGCCGGCAGCGTGATCCTGCCGGCCGGCACGCGGCTGACGCCGCAGGCGCTGGGGCTGGCCGCGTCGGTCGGCCAGGCGAAGCTCGACGTGGTGCGCCGCGTGCGCGTCGCGGTGTTCTTTACCGGCGATGAACTGGCGATGCCGGGCGAAGCGCTCAAGCCGGGCGCGATCTACAACTCCAACCGCTTCACGCTGCGCGGCCTGCTGGAAAACCTGGGCTGCGAGGTCAGCGACTTCGGCATCGTGCCCGATACGCTGGCCGCCACGCGCGAGACGCTGCGCCGCGCGGCGCAGGGCCATGACCTGATCATTACCTCGGGCGGCGTCTCGGTCGGCGAGGAAGACCATATCAAGCCCGCGGTCGAGGCCGAAGGGCGGCTCGATATGTGGCAGATCGCGATCAAGCCGGGCAAGCCGCTGGCGTTCGGACAGGTCGGCAACGGCAGCGAGCCGGCATTTTTCCTGGGGCTGCCGGGCAACCCCGTATCCAGCTTCGTGACCTTCCTGCTGTTCGTGCGCCCGTTCATCCTGCGCCTGCAGGGCGTGGTTGACGTGACGCCGCGGCGCCTGCCGCTGCGCGCCGATTTCGAGCTGAACAAGGGCGACCGCCGCAACGAATTCCTGCGCGCGCGCCTGAACGCCGAGGGCGGGCTGGACCTGTTCCCCAACCAGAGCTCCGGCGTGCTCACCTCCACCGTCTGGGGCGATGGCCTGATCGACAATCCGCCCAACCAGGCGATCGCGCGCGGCGACACCGTGCAGTTCATTCCGTTTGACGGCCTGCTCGCGTAGCGGCCGGCATGACCCGATGCAGAAGGCAGCGATGATCATCGAACTCCGATTCTTTGCCAGCGTGCGCGAGCAGCTGGGCGTGTCCGCCGAGCGCGCCGACGTGCCGCCCGAGGTGCGCACCGTCGGCGCGCTGCGCCAGTGGCTGCGCCAGCGCGGCGGCGCCTGGGCCGAGACCCTAGCCGAGGGCCGCGCGCTGCGCATGGCCGTCGACCACGCCGTGGCCCGCGCCGATACCGCGCTCGCCGACGGCTGCGAAGTCGCGTTTTTCCCGCCCGTGACCGGAGGCTGAGATGAGCGTCAGGGTGCAGCGTGAGGATTTCGACCTCGGCGCCGAAGTCGCGGCACTGCGCGCCGATAACCCGCAGGTCGGCGCCGTGGCCAGCTTTATCGGCACCGTGCGCGACGTCAGCGAGGGCAGCGCCGTCAGCGCGATGGAGCTGGAGCACTACCCGGGCATGACCGAGAAGGCGCTGGCGCAGATCGAGGCGGCGGCATGCGCGCGCTGGGAGCTGCTGGGCGTCACCGTCATCCATCGTGTCGGCCCGCTGCTGCCGCTGGACCAGATCGTGCTGGTCGCGGTGGCATCGAAGCATCGCGGCAATGCCTTCGCCGCGTGCGAATTCATCATGGACTACCTCAAGTCCGAAGCGCCGTTCTGGAAGAAGGAAGAAACGCCGGAGGGCGCGCGCTGGGTCGATGCACGGGTGACCGATGAAGACGCGCTGAAGCGCTGGGGCATCCAGTCGATCAACGCCAGCGGCCAGGACCAGTCCTGATGGGGCCGTTGGGATTTGTCGCCGTCGGTGTCGGCGCCGCGGCGGGGGCATGGCTGCGCTGGGGCTTCGCGGTGCTCTGGAATGCCATCAATCCCGCGATGCCGTACGGTACGCTGGCGGCCAACCTGCTCGGCGGCTATCTGATCGGGCTGGCGGTCGGCTTTTTCGACACCCATGCCGGCCTGCCACCGGAATGGCGCCTGCTGGCCATTACCGGCTTCCTCGGCGGGCTGACCACGTTCTCGACGTTCTCGAGCGAGGTCGTGGCCAACCTGATGGCCGGTGACTACGGCTGGGCCGCGATGCACCTGCTGCTGCATCTCGGCGGCTCTTTGCTGCTGACCGCGCTGGGGCTCTGGACCTACCGCATGCTGGCCTGATCGGCGTCCCGGATCAGGGCCAGCAGCGCTGCGTTGAAGGCGGACGCCTGCTCCATATGCGGGCTGTGGCCCGCGCCGGGCACCACGCTGAACCCCGCCGCTGGCTGCAGGGCCCGCGTGGCAATGCCCACTGCCGGCGCATACAGGCGGCTGGACTCCCCATACAGATGGAACAGTGGCAGCCGCGCCGCGCGCAGCGTGTCGCGGAAATCCTGCCGCGCCATGTCTTCCCACAAGCTGGCCAGCGCCGCGGCATTGCACTGCTGCGCCATGTGCGCGACGCGCTGCGTCGCCGCCGCCTCCGGGCGCCGCCCTGCCGCCCACAAGCCTGATGCCACCGACGGCGCCAACCGGGGCCAATCGGCGCGGACGCGCTCTGCCATCTGCCGGGCATGGGTCAACTCGTAATGGCCGTGCAGCCCATGCGGCCAGCCCTGCTCGGTGACCATGCGGGGCGTCATGTCGATGCTGCCCACCGCCGCGAGCGGCAGTTGCGGCTGGTCGCGCAGCAGGGCCCAGGCCACCATCGCGCCCATCGACCAGCCCGCCACCACCACGTCAGCCAGTCCGAGGTGCGCGACCAGCGCGGCCACGTCGCACGCGAGCGCCGCGACGGTCGCGCCCGCGCGCTGCCGCGACAGGCCATGCCCGGCATGGTCGGGCGCGATCACGCGGAAGCCGGCCAGCGCCAGCGCGCGCTGTCCGTCAAAGGCCGCGCCGTTGACCGACCAGCCGTGCAGCAGCAGCAACGGCCGCCCTTGGCCGGCCTCGCGCCAGCCGGGCAGGTCGCCGCGCGCCGGATGGAGCGCATAGGGCGGCGCGGCGGGGCTGGCGGGTACCGGATCGGAAGCGTCCAACGGCGTGTCTCGGCAGGCTGGAGGGGTAAAGGATGCCCGGCATGCCGCCCGGGGTGAGGGTGCCCCTCTATTGACATCCACGCTTTGCAATTTATACGATGAAACATGAATCAGATATCAGGTTTTGCCTGAATGTCGGTTCCAGGCGACGGCGGGGCGATGGCAGGGGCGAGGAGGCGCCTGCCGACAATCTGCCGGCACTGGCAGTACAGGCAGCGGTCGGCATTTCCATGACAAGGCGCGCAGCGCCACCGGAGACAAGATGTCCACCACCCAGACTGGCGACACCGGCATAGCCGACGTCGACGCCACCGGCCCGGCCGGCGGCATGGGCCCGCCCAAGACCGCGCGCGGGCAGAAGACACGCGAGGCGCTGCTGCGCGCCGCCGAGAAAGTGTTTGGCGAGAAGGGCTACTACGCCGCGTCGATCTCCGAGATCACGCAGGAAGCCAAGGTGGCGATGGGCACCTTCTACCTGTATTTCAAGGACAAGGAAGACATCTTCCGCGCGCTGGTCGCGCACATGCTCGAACTGGTGCGCGCGCACCTGCGCAAGCACGTGGCCGCGGCCGAAACCCAGATGGAGGCCGAGCGCCTGGGGCTGAAGGCGTTCCTGTCCTTCGTTTCGCGCCACAAGAACCTGTACCGGATCGTGCTGGATTCTTACTCGGTGGACGAGACCATCTACAGCAGCTATTTCCAGGTATTCGCCGAGCTCTACAGCCGGCGCCTGACCCGCGCCGAAGAGCAGGGCGAGATCGTGCCCGGCGATGCCGAGGTGCGCGCCTGGTGCCTCATCGGCATCAGCAATTTCCTCGGCATGCGCTATGCGCGCTGGAAGCGTCCGCCGTCGATGGAGAAGGTGGTCGACACCGCGTTCGACCTGATCGCGCACGGCCTGCAGCCGCGCCAGACGCGATAGGCGCGATAGGCCCGATTGCGCAGTACCGGCCCGCATGCGCCGCCAGCCGGCATGCCACGCAGTTGCAGCAGGTTTCATCCCTACAAACACAAACGAGACCGAACCGAGGAGACCGCAATGCATCGCAACCCCCACGCCTTACGCGCCCTGGCCCTGGCCGCCGCGCTGCTCGGCGCCGGCGCCGCGCTGGCCAAGGATATTCGCATCGCCCACGTCTACGACAAGACCGGCGCGCTCGAGGCCTATGCCAAGCAGACCCAGACCGGCCTGATGATGGGCCTGGAATACGCCACCAACGGCACCATGACCGTCAACGGCAACAAGCTGGTGGTGATCGAGAAAGACACCCAGGGCAAGCCGGACGTGGCCAAGGCCCAGCTGGCCGCGGCCTACAGCGACGATCGCGCCGACATCGCGGTGGGCCCGACTTCGTCCGGCACGGCGCTGGCGATGCTGCCGGTGGCCGAGGAATACAAGAAGGTGCTGCTGGTCGAGCCCGCCGTGGCCGACTCCATCACCGGCGACAAGTGGAACCGCTATATCTTCCGCACCGGCCGCAATTCGTCGCAGGACGCGATTTCGAATGCGGTGGCGCTGGACAAGGCGGGCGTGCAGATCGCCACGCTGGCGCAGGACTATGCCTTCGGACGCGATGGCGTGAAGGCCTTCAAGGGCGCGTTGAAGAACGCAAAGATCGTCCATGAGGAATACCTGCCGACCAGCACCACGGACTTCACCGCCGGCGCGCAGCGGCTGTTCGATTCGCTCAAGGACAAGCCCGGCCGCAAGGTGATCTTCATCATCTGGGCCGGCGCCGGCAACCCGTTCAAGATCGCCGACCTGGACCCGAAACGCTACGGCATCGAGATCGCCACCGGCGGCAACATCCTGCCCGCGATGGCCAGCTACAAGAACTTCCCCGGCATGGAAGGGGCTACCTATTACTACTTCGGCATCCCCAAAAACAAGGCCAACGAGTGGCTGGTGTCCAACCACTACAGCAAGTTCAAGGCGCCGCCGGATTTCTTCACCGCCGGCGGCATGAGCGCGGGCATCGCGCTGGTCGAAGCCCTGAAGAAGACGCATGGCGAAACCGGCACCGAGAAGCTGATCGCGGCGATGGAAGGCATGTCGTTCGACACGCCCAAGGGCAGGATGACCTTCCGCAAGGAAGACCACCAGGCGATGCAGTCGATGTACCACTTCAAGATCAAGGTGGACCCGGCCTTTGCCTGGGGCGTGCCGGAGCTGGTGCGCGAGATCAGGCCCGAGGAAATGAACGTGCCCGTGCGCAACCACCGCTGATGGACGCGCCAGCCTCTTTCGCCAGGACCGCGCCGGCGCCTTCGCAGCCGGCGGGCCAGCTCGCTGGCGCGGCGGCGTCCGACTTGCGGCCGTTGCTGGAAACGCGCGGGCTCACCATCCGCTTTGGCGGGCATGTGGCCGTGAATGCGGTGTCGTGCGCGTTCCGGCCCGGCGAGCTGACCTGCATCGTGGGCCCCAACGGCGCCGGCAAAACCACGTACTTCAACCTGATCTCGGGACAGCTGCCGCCCACTGCCGGGCAGATCCTGCTCGACGGCGAGGACGTGACGCGCCTGCCTGTGTCGCAGAAGACCCGGCGCGGCATCGGCCGCGCGTTCCAGCTGACCAGCCTGTTCCCGCAGCTGTCGGTGCTGGAGAACGTGCGCCTGGCGGTGCAGGCGCGGCAGCAGCGCGGCATCGATTTGTTCTCGATGTGGTCGCGCCACCGCAACCTGCAGGCGCAGGCCATGGCCATCCTGGAACGCGTGGCGCTGGCCGGCAAGCGCCAGCTGACGGTGGCATCGCTGCCGCACGGCGACCAGCGCAAGCTGGAGGTCGGCATCCTGCTCGCGCTGCAGCCGCGCGTGTTCATGTTCGACGAGCCCACCGCGGGCATGAGCGTCGACGAAGTGCCGGTGATCCTGGACCTGATCCGCGAGATCCGCCAGGACCGCAGCAAGACCGTGCTGCTGGTCGAGCACAAGATGGACGTGGTGCGCTCGCTGGCCGACCGCATCATCGTGCTGCACAACGGCACGCTGGTGGCCGATGGCGATCCGGCCGAGGTGATTGCGTCGCCGGTGGTGCAGCAGGCCTACCTGGGCCTGCCGGAAGAGGAGGGCAGCCATGGCTGAGGCGACCGCGGCGCAGCCGATCCTGCAACTGCGTGACGTGCAGACCCATATCGGCCCGTATCACATCCTGCATGGCGTCAGCTTCGCGGTGCCGCGCGGCGGCGTGACCATGCTGCTGGGGCGCAACGGCGCCGGCAAGACCACCACGCTGCGCACCATCATGGGCCTGTGGCAGGCCAGCGCCGGCACCGTCAGCTTCAATGGCGCCGACATCACGCGCCACAGCACGCCGGCGATCGCGCAGGCCGGCATTGCCTACGTGCCCGAGAACATGAGCGTGTTCTCCGACCTGACCGTGGCCGAGAACATGCGCCTCGCCGCCCGCACCGGCGCCATCGACGAACGCCGGCTGGACTGGGTATTCCGCATGTTTCCCGCGCTGAAGACGTTCTGGCACCAGCGCGCCGGCGTGCTCTCGGGCGGGCAGAAGCAGATGCTGTCGGTGGCGCGCGCCATCATCGAGCCGCGCCAGCTGCTGATTGTCGACGAGCCTACCAAGGGACTGGCGCCGGCGATCATCCAGAACATGATCCATGTATTCCGCGAGCTGAAGCAGACCGAGGTGTCGATCCTGCTGGTGGAGCAGAACTTCCATATGGCGAAATCGGTGGGCGATACGGTGGTGGTGATGGACGATGGCCGCACGGTGCATAGCGGCACGATGGCGGCGCTGGCGGAGGACGAGGCGCTGCAGCAGCGGCTGCTGGGGTTGTCGCTGGCGGCGCACCAGTAGGCCTTTGCGCTTGCGCAGGCCGGAGCACACAATCAGCACGAACAAGCACATGACGACTTCATCAACCACCTTGCCGGCCGCAACTCCGGCCGCACCGCCCGGCGTCCGCCTCGACTGGACCCCGCTGGCGCTCGCGCCCTTGCTGATGCTGCTGGCCTTTCCGCTGGTCGGCAGCCCGTCGACCTGGCTCACGCTGACCATTGCCGGCCTGGCGATGGGGATGATCATCTTCGTGGTGTCGTCCGGCCTGACGCTGGTGTTCGGCCTGATGGACGTGCTCAACTTCGGCCATGGCGCCTTTATCGCGTTGGGCGCCTATGTCGCGGCCTCGGTGCTGCTGCCGCTGGCGGGCTGGGCCGAGGCCGACAGCCTGGCGCTGAACCTGTCGGTGTTTGCCCTGGCGATCGCCGCGGCGATGGTGGCAGCCGGCGCGGTCGGGCTCTTCTTCGAACGCGTGGTGGTGCGTCCGGTCTACGGGCAGCACCTGAAGCAGATCCTGATCACGATGGGCGGCATGATCGTGGCCGAGCAGCTGATCAAGGCGATCTGGGGGCCGGAAACCATCGCGCTGCAGGTGCCCACCACCTTCCGCGGCGCGGTGCTGCTGGGCGACTCGGCGATCGAGAAGTACCGGCTGATCGCGATGGCGCTGGGGCTGGTGATCTTCATCGCCATGCTGCTGCTGCTCAACCGCACCCGCATCGGCCTGCTGATCCGCGCCGGGGTGGAGAACCGCGAGATGGTCGAGGCGCTGGGGTACCGGGTGCGCCGGCTGTTCGTCGGCGTGTTCGTCGCTGGCGCCGCGCTGGCGGGTCTGGGCGGCGTGCTGTGGGGGCTGTACCAGCAGAACATCACGGCGGCGATCGGGGCGCAGGTCAATGTACTGATCTTCATCGTGATCATCATCGGCGGACTGGGCTCAACCACCGGCTGCTTTGTCGGGGCACTGCTGGTGGGGCTGATGGCCAACTACACCGGTTTCCTGTTCCCAAAGGTTGCGCTGTTCTCCAACATCCTGCTGATGATGCTGATCCTGCTGTGGCGCCCGCAAGGGCTGTTCCCGGTGGCGCGGCGCTGAGGAGAACGACATGATCCGACTTCTCTCCGGCGACCTGCCGCGCAGCCGCGTGCTGGCGGCGCTGCTGCTGCTGATCCTGATTGCGCTGGCATGCGCGCCGTTTGCGTTCCCCGGCGCGCGCGCGCTCAACATGGCGGCCAAGATCTGCATCTTCGTGGTGCTGGTGGCCAGCTACGATCTGCTGCTGGGCTATACCGGCATCGTCTCGTTTGCCCACACCATGTTCTTCGGCATCGGCGGCTATGGCGTGGCCATCGCCATGTCACGCATGGAGCCGGGCTGGGGCGCATTGCTGGCCGGCACCGCCGGCGCGCTGGCGGTATCGGCGCTGCTGGCCTTCCTGATCGGGCTGTTCTCGCTGCGGGTGCGGGCGATCTTCTTCGCCATGATCACGCTGGCGGTGGCCACCGCCTTCGCCACGCTGGTCTCGCAGTTGTCGGAGTGGACCGGGGGCGAGGACGGGCTGACCTTCAAGGTGCCGGAGGTGCTGCGCCCCGGCTTTACGCTGGGCGACGCCGAATGGCTGGGCGTGCCGCTGAGCGGCAAGCTGCTCAGCTACTACCTGGTATTCGCCGGCGCGCTGGTGCTGTTCCTGGCGCTGCTGCGCATCGTCAATTCGCCGTTCGGCCGGGTGCTGCAGGCAATCCGCGAGAACGACTTCCGCGCCGAGGCGATCGGCTACCGCACCGTGGTCTACCGCACGGTGTCGACGGTGCTGTCCGCCATGTTCGCCACACTGGCGGGCGTGCTGATGGCAATCTGGTTGCGCTACAACGGGCCCGACACTTCGCTGTCGTTCGAGATCATGGTCGATATCCTGCTGATCGTGGTGATCGGCGGCATGGGCACGCTCTACGGCGCGGTGATCGGCACCGTGCTGTTCCTGCTGGCGCAGACCTACCTGCAGGACGTGATGAAGCTGGCCAGCGACGGCACCAACGCGCTGCCGCTGCTGTCGGCGCTGCTGCATCCCGACCGCTGGCTGCTATGGCTGGGCCTGCTGTTCGTGCTGAGCGTCTATTATTTCCCGCAGGGCGTGGTGGGCCGGCTGCGCGGTAGCGGCCCGGTCCAGGACATCGCCAGCTGAGCGGAGGCTAGCCCATGTACGTGATCGACTGGCTGCACCGGAACGCGCAGCATTTCCCCGACAAGGTCGCGCTGGTGGACGTGGAGAGCGGTCGCCACGTGACCTACCGCCATGTCGACGAGCGCGCCAGCCGCTTTGCCGAATACCTGCGCGACCATCTGCGCCTGGCGCCGGGCACGCGCGTGGCGGTGCTGGCGCACAACAGCTCGGACTATCTCGAGATGCTGTATGGCTGCGCCAAGGCCGGCATGGTGATGGTGTGCCTGAACTGGCGCCTGCCCGCGGCCGAACTGCTGCCGATCCTGCAGGACTGCACGCCGCAAGTGCTGGTGGCCGGCGACGGCTTCCTGGGCGTGGCGGCGGAACTGGCCCGCGCGATGCCGCTGCGCGCGGTGCTGCACCTGGCCGATGATGAAGCCGCCGACGTGCCCGGCGGCTGGACCGAATACGAGGCCGTGCTCGATGCCGCGTCCGGCCGCATCATCGAGATGCCGTGCCGTGACGAGAGCGAAATCTGGCACCTGCTCTACACCTCCGGCACCACCGGCAAGCCCAAGGGCGTGATCCAGACCTACGGCATGGTGTTCTTCAACGCCGTCAACGCGATGCTGGCCAACCAGATCACGCGTGACGACGTGTTCCTCAACGTGCTGCCGTTCTTCCATACCGGCGGCCTGAACCTGTATGCCAACCCGGTGCTGCACGCCGGCGGCACGGTGCACATCATGCGGCAGTTCGAGCCGCAGGCCGTGCTGGCCCGGCTCGACCGCGGCAGCGGCGCGGGCATCACCATGTTCTTTGCGGTGCCGGCGGTGTACCTGTTCATGAGCCAGCACCCACGCTTTGCGCAGGCAGACCTGTCCGGCGTGCGCAATATGGCGGCGGGCGGCTCGCCGGTGCCGCGGCCACTGCTGGAAGCCTACCTGGCCAAGGGCGTGACCATCCGCTTCGGCTTTGGCATGACCGAGACCGGCCCCACGGTCTTCGTTTGCGACGAGGACACCGCGCGCCGCAAGCTCGGCAGCATCGGCAAGCCGGTGGGATCGATGCTGACCCGCATCGTCGATCCGCTCGGCGTGGACGTAGGCCCCGGCGAGCGCGGCGAACTGCTGATCAAGGGGCCGGGCGTGACGCCGGGCTACTGGAAGCTGCCCGAGGCCACCGCGCAGGCGCTGCGCGACGGCTGGCTGCATTCCGGCGACATCGCCTATTGCGATGAGGACGGCGACTACTACATCGTCGACCGCGCCAAGGACATGTTTATCTCGGGCGGCGAGAACGTCTATCCGGCCGAGGTCGAGAACGTGCTGTTCCAGTTGCCGGGCGTGGCCGAGGCCGCGGTGATCGGCACGCCGGACCCGCGCTGGGGCGAGGTCGGCATGGCGCTGGTGGTGCTGCGCCCGGGTGCCGCGCTGGACGCGGATGCCGTGATCGCCCATTGCAAGGCGCACCTGGCCGGCTACAAGGTGCCGCGCCAGGTGCGCTTTCTCGACGCGCTGCCGCGCACGCCGTCCGGCAAGGTGGAAAAGCACAAGCTGCGTGCGGACCTTGCCGGCAACAGCGACTGAGGCGCGCACACCCCAGTCCCCGAGGTTTGATGTTGTTCCCGTTGTTCGCGGTCGCAGTCCTTGCAGTCTTTCGCAGTCTTCCATCGACGTATGTCTCGACGGCCCCGGCACGGGGCGACAGAAGGAGGTTGACATGCAATCCACGCAGCATTCCCCGCGGCGGCACCGCGGCCTCAGGCTCACGGCGCTGGCGGCGGCCGCATCGATGCTGGCCGCATGCGGCTCGGGCGACGGCGACAACGGCAATGGCGGCAAGCCCAATACCAAGCCCGCCTATATCGGCGCGGTCACCATCAGCAGCTACGACGGCGCCACCGACGACCTGCTGACCGCAGGCCTGGGCAAGGACGGCCTGGCCAGCAGCACGGCGCCACTGCCGCTCAACCCGGCCGCGCCCACCGCGGCGGAACTGCGGCGCTATGCGATCTATACCAACTATCGCGCCATTGTCGACACCAGTGCCGGCGGCGGCTACGGCTCGCTCTATGGGCCCAACGTCGATGCACAGGGCAATATCACCGCGTCGGAGGGCAAGGTCGTGGGCGTGGAGTATGTGGCCTACTCCGACGACGGCTCGGGCCGGCAGAACGTGACCATGCTGGTGCAGATACCGGCCTCGTTCAACCCCGCCACGCCATGCCTGATTACCGCGACCTCGTCGGGCTCGCGCGGCGTCTATGGGGCCATCGGCACCGGCGAATGGGGCCTGAAGCGTGGTTGCGCGGTGGCCTATACCGACAAGGGCACCGGCGCCGCCCCGCATGACCTCGATACCGACACGGTGGCGCTGATCGACGGCACCCGCACCACGCGCGCGGCCGCCGGCAACAACGCGCACTTCGCCGCGCCGGCCGGCGCCACCTCGCTGGCGGAATTCACCGCCGCCAACCCGCACCGGCTGGCGTTCAAGCACGCGCATTCGCAGCGCAATCCCGAGAAGGACTGGGGCAAGTTCACGCTGCAGGCGGTCGAGTTTGCGCTGTGGGCCATCAATGACCGCGTCGGCGCCGTGTCGGCCAACGGCACGCGCCAGCGCACGCTGGACCAGGACAAGGTGCTGGTGATCGCATCGAGCGTGTCCAATGGCGGCGGCGCCGCCGTGGCGGCCGCGGAGCAGGATGCCGGCGGCCTGATCGACGGCGTGGCGGTGGCCGAGCCCAACCTCAACATGCCGCCCAACACTGGCATCGTGGTGCGGCGCGGCGCGGCGCAGGTAGCGGCCTCGGGGCTGACGCTGTACGACTACACCACCACCGCCAACCTGCTGCAGCACTGCGCCGGGCGCGCCACCGCGCTGGCCCAGGCGCCGTTCTACACCAACCCGACCATGGCGCCGTTCTTCGCCGCGCG
The DNA here is from genome assembly GCF_023952485.1 of Cupriavidus mimosae. Classification (NCBI taxonomy): domain Bacteria; kingdom Pseudomonadati; phylum Pseudomonadota; class Betaproteobacteria; order Burkholderiales; family Burkholderiaceae; genus Cupriavidus; species Cupriavidus mimosae. The sequence goes on from NZ_JALHRY010000003.1 coordinate 250,078, forward strand.
CTGCCAGACGCTGGCCGAGAAAGGGCTGGTCACCGGCGCCAACACCGACCAGCAGAGCGCCAGCGCGCTGCAGGCGCTGCGTGCGGCCGGCTGGGAAGCAGAATCGGACGACCTGCACCCGTCGCTGGCCGCGTTCGACGTGGCGGCCGCGATCTCGGTCACCTATGCCAACGCCTATGCGCAGGCCAGCGTGACCGACCGGCTGTGCGGCTACAGCTTTGCCGCCACGCTGACCGACCTGAAGCCCGCCGCGATCGCACCGGCCGCGCTGGCGTCGATGTACGCCACCGGCAACGGCATTCCGCCGCAGGCGCCGGTCCAGCTGATCAACGACCGCGATCCGCAGCACGGGCCCTACCTGAACCTGCCGTCCGTGTCCGCCTCGACCCAGCGCGCCGACCTCAACTACGACGGCGCCAGCTGTCTGCGCAGCTTGCTGAGCGGCTCAGATGCCGCGGCGCTTGCATTGCAGGCCGGCCAGGCGCTGACGCTGCGCAACGGCAACCTGCGCGGCAAGCCGGCGCTGATCGTGCATGGGCGCAGCGACGCGCTGCTGCCGGTCAACCATACCTCGCGCCCCTACCTGGGCCTGAACCGCCAGCAGGAGGGCGTGACCAGCAAGCTGTCCTACGTGGAGGTCGAGAACGCGCAGCACTTCGATGCCTTCATCGGCGTGGTGCCGGGCTACAGCAACCGCTATGTGCCGCTGCACGTCTACCTGAACCGGGCCCTGGACGCGGTCTACGACAACCTGACCACGGGCAGGGCGCTGCCGCCGTCGCAGGTGGTGCGGACCACGCCGCGCGGCGGCACCCTCAACACCCCGGCGCCCGCGCTGCTGCCGTCCAACGTGCCGCCGTTCGCCGCCACGCCGGCACCCGGCAATGCCATCACCGTCAACGCCAATACCGTACAGGTGCCCGACTGATGCACGACCACCCGCCGCGCGTGCTGTCGCAGCGCGATTTCGACCGCTTCGCCGCGCTGTCGCGCGACGACAACCCGATCCACTGCGATCCGGCCTTCGCCCGTGGCACGCATTTCGGTGCCACGGTGGCGCACGGCATGTTGCTGTTCTCGCTGCTGTGCGCGCATAGCGCGCGGCAATTGCCAGGGCCGGCTTTGCCGGTCGTGCAGACGCTGATGTTTCCGGCACCGGCGTTCGCTGGCGATGCGGTGCAGTTTGCGCTCTCTGCGCAGCCGGCGTCCGCCGGGCTTGCTGCCTACGCCACCACGGTGAGCTGTGCGGCCGGGTCCGGCGACGCGCCGCGGGTGACGGCCGTCGGCGAGTCGCGCTGGCTTGCGGGCGCGAGTCCCGGCGCGCTGGCCGGGCAGCCACCCGCACCGGACCCTGCCGCGGAGGCTGGCGACGCAGCCCTGTACGGGTTGCGTCCGGGTCAGCAGGCGGGCGCGGTGCGGGCCTTCACCGCGGCGGACCTGGACGAGTACATCGCGCTCACTGAAGACGACAACCCGTTCCACGCCGATGCAGGCTTTGCCCGCGCCCGGGGCTTCGCCGGCCCGCTGGTGCCGCTGCCATTGCTGGCCGGCATGTTCTCGGACCTGCTCGGCACCCGGCTGCCCGGGCGCGGCACCGGCTGGATGAAGCAGTCGCTGCGGCTGGCGGCGCCGGCCTGGCTGGACGAGCCGCTGACGGCGCGGGTGCGCATCGTGCGGCTGCGCGCGGACAAGGATCTGGTCAACCTGGCCAGCGTGGTCACCGGCGCGGACGGCCGGGTGGTGGTGCAGGGCGAGTCGCTGGTGCTGGTCCGCAACCTCGCCGACAAGGCCGCAGACCGCGCCGCGTAGCCGGGGCGCGTATCGCTGGCATCACATGCCGGCGCCACAGCGCGCCCGCGCCGCGCAACGCCGGAGCGCGCGAGCCCGTGCGGAATGCGGCCTTGAAATGTCACGGCAAAGCCTTATCTTTCGGTATGACATCGAGTGTCCGGCAGGGCATACGGGCGCGCCGGCAAACCGCCGCCGGCGCCAGCACCCCCGCATCAGGACACGACCTATCCGAGAGAGGGAATCCTTATGCGTCTTGACAAGCTGACCACCCGGTTCCAGGAAGCGCTGGCTGAAGCGCAAAGCCTGGCGCTGGCCAACGACAACCAATACATCGACCCGCAGCACGTGCTGCGCGCGCTGCTGTCGCAGGACGACGGCGCTGCCAAGGCACTGCTTTCGCGCGCGGGAGTCAACGTGCAGGGACTGCAGACGGCGCTGGACGCTGCCATCAAGCGCCTGCCGCAAGTGCAGGGCACCAATGAGGTCCAGATCAGCCGCGACCTGGGCAACCTGCTCAACGCCACCGAGAAAGAAGCGCTCAAGCGCGGCGACCAGTTCATCGCCAGCGAGCTGTTCCTGCTTGCCGTGTCCGACGACAAGGGTGACGCCGGGCGCATCGCTCGCGAGAACGGGCTGAACCGCAAGTCGCTGGAATCGGCCATCCAGGCCGTGCGCGGCGGCGAATCTGTCAACAGCGCCGAGGCCGAGGGCCAGCGCGAGGCCCTGAAGAAATACACCATCGACCTGACCGAGCGCGCCCGCATCGGCAAGCTCGATCCCGTGATCGGCCGCGACGACGAGATCCGCCGCGCGATCCAGATCCTGCAGCGCCGCACCAAGAACAATCCGGTGCTGATCGGCGAGCCGGGCGTGGGCAAGACCGCCATCGTCGAAGGGCTGGCGCAGCGCATCGTCAATGGCGAGGTGCCCGAGAGCCTGAAGAACAAGCGCGTGCTGGTGCTTGACATGGCCGGGCTGCTGGCCGGCGCCAAGTACCGCGGCGAGTTCGAGGAACGGCTCAAGGCCGTGCTGAACGACGTCGCCAAGGACGAAGGCCAGACCATCGTCTTCATCGACGAGATCCATACCATGGTGGGCGCGGGCAAGGCAGAGGGCGCGATCGACGCGGGCAACATGCTCAAGCCGGCGCTGGCGCGCGGCGAGCTGCACTGCATCGGCGCGACCACGCTGGACGAATACCGCAAGTACATCGAGAAGGATGCCGCGCTGGAGCGCCGCTTCCAGAAGGTGCTGGTCGACGAGCCGACCGTGGAAGCCACCATCGCCATCCTGCGCGGCCTGCAGGAGAAGTATGAGCTGCACCACGGGGTCGAGATCACCGACCCGGCCATCGTCGCCGCGGCGGAGTTGTCGCATCGCTATATCACCGACCGCTTCCTGCCCGACAAGGCCATCGACCTGATCGACGAGGCCGCCGCGCGCATCAAGATGGAAATCGATTCCAAGCCGGAGTCGATGGACAAGCTCGAGCGCCGCACCATCCAGCTGAAGATCGAGCGCGAAGCGGTCAAGAAAGAGACCGACGAAGCCTCGCTCAAGCGCCTGGAGCTGATCGAGCAGGAAATCACGCGCCTGGAGAAGGAGTACGCCGACCTCGACGAAATCTGGAAGGCCGAGAAGGGCGCCGCGCAGGGCACGGCCGCGCTGAAGGAAGAGATCGAGAAGGTCAAGCTCGAGATCTCCAGGCTGCAGCGCGAAGGCAAGCTCGACAAGGTTGCCGAGCTGCAGTACGGCAAGCTGCCGGGCCTGGAAGGCAAGCTCAAGGCCGCGACCGATGCCGAGGCCAGCGAGCAGAAGCAGCCCAACAAGCTGCTGCGCACGCAGGTGGGCGCCGAGGAAATCGCCGAAGTGGTGAGCCGCGCGACCGGCATCCCGGTATCGAAGATGATGCAGGGCGAGCGCGAGAAGCTGCTGAAGATGGAAGACCGCCTTCATGGGCGCGTGGTCGGCCAGGACGAGGCCGTGCGACTGGTGTCCGATGCCATCCGCCGTTCGCGTGCCGGGCTGGCCGACGAGAACAAGCCCTATGGCTCGTTCCTGTTCCTGGGCCCGACCGGGGTCGGCAAGACCGAGCTGTGCAAGGCGCTGGCCGAGTTCATGTTCGATTCGGAAGAACACCTGATCCGCATCGACATGAGCGAGTTCATGGAGAAGCACAGCGTCAGCCGCCTGATCGGCGCGCCGCCGGGATACGTGGGCTACGAGGAAGGCGGCTACCTGACCGAGGCCGTGCGCCGCAAGCCGTACAGCGTGGTGCTGCTCGACGAAGTCGAGAAGGCCCACCCGGACGTCTTCAACGTGCTGCTGCAGGTGCTGGACGATGGCCGCCTGACCGATGGCCAGGGCCGCACGGTGGACTTCAAGAACACGGTGATCGTGATGACCTCCAACCTCGGTTCGCAGATCATCCAGGCGATGAGCGGCGAGCCGCAGGAAGCGATCAAGGGCGCGGTCTGGCAGGAAGTGCGCACGCATTTCCGGCCGGAGTTCCTGAACCGGATCGATGAAGTCGTGGTGTTCCACGCGCTCGACCAGAAGAACATCGAGTCGATCGCGCGCATCCAGCTGCAGCGCCTGCAGGCCCGCCTGGCCCGCATGGACATGACGCTGGAGGTTACCGACCATGCGCTGGAGAAGATCGCCAGCGCGGGCTACGACCCGGTGTTCGGCGCCCGTCCGCTCAAGCGAGCGATCCAGCAGCAGATCGAGAACCCGGTGGCGCGGGCCATCCTCGAAGGCAAATTTGCCGCCAAGGATGTGGTGCCGGTGGATTACGTCGACGGGGAATTCACGTTCGGGCGGAAGCTGGACTGAGGCGGCTTGGGCCTCCCCGCACACGGGGAGGCCTGGACAAGCGTTGCCATGCACAATCCCTGCGCACGAGCGCAGGGATTTTTTCATTTTAGTCGCCGTGTAATGCGGTCCGCACCCGTGCAAATATTTCACTCGGCTTTGGAGACGGCGCTACGGCAGCCAAGGGATTGCAGGGTGATGCGAAGTGGCACGCTTTTCGCGTTACAAAAGGGTTGAGTTTCCGCACAAGGCGCTGCGCCCACGCAGCCCCACTTCCAGGAGCCCTTTATGAACGACAAGCCTTTCCTCACAGACGTCAAGACCCTGCGCGAGCGTGCGCGTCAGCACATCGACGAAGGCGCGGTGACCGCGGGCTACGCGGCCGACCGCGACACCGTACTGAAGCTGCTGAACGACGCGCTGGCGACCGAGCTGGTCTGCGTGTTGCGCTATCGTCGCCACTACTTCATGGCCAAGGGGCCCAACTCGAAGAGCGTGGCCGATGAATTCCTGGCGCATTCGAATGAAGAGCAGGGCCATGCCGACCAGATTGCCGAGCGCATCGTGCAACTGGGCGGCGAGCCTGACTTTGCCCCGGACGGGCTGACCAGCCGCTCGCATGCGGAGTATGTGGCCGGCACCTCGCTGACCGACATGATCAAGGAAGACCTGGTAGCCGAGCGCATTGCCATCGACAGCTACCGGGAGATCATCCAGTTTTTGGGCGAGCGCGACCCGACATCGCGCCGGCTGATGGAATCGATCCTGGCCGTGGAAGAGGAGCATGCCGACGAGATGGCGGACCTGCTGAGCCGGCAGGGCGGCGGCTGATGCGATTGCCGGGCACTTGATATTGGTCAAGCCGCGACCGCGGCCGTCCCGATAAGATCTGCTCTGTCATGGAGATGCGGGGGCGCTCTTCATGACTTGTCTACCCGTTTCCAGAATGGAAACTTCGCCCGCACCGGTTTGCCGGTGCGGGCGTTTTCTTTTGGGCGTGCCGGTTGAGCCACCTGGGCGAGCGGCCCCTGCGCCGGCTAATACCCTTCGCGGGTATGCCCATATTTCCGCCGAATCTTATGCAGAAAACGGCGAAGGATCGGCGAAACCCTTCGTTCCGTTCGGCATGCCCCGTCGGTAGTCTTGCTCCTGACACCAGCCCGCCTCGCCAGGCGGGCCACGCAAACAGGCGCACGGCGCCAATCACGACACTGACGGGAGCAACACAAGATGATCCGCAAACTGGCCATCGGCCTGGCCGTCCTGGCAGCAATCGGCGCGGCGCAGACCGCGAGCGCTGCCAACCTGCTGAACGTTTCCTACGATCCGACGCGCGAGCTGTATGTCGATGTCAACGCCGCCTTCGCCAAGGCCTGGAAGGCCCAGGGCGGCGACGCCGTGAACGTGCGCCAGTCGCACGGCGGCTCGGGCAAGCAGGCGCGCTCGGTGATCGACGGGCTCGACGCCGACGTGGTCACGCTGGCGCTGGGCTACGACATCGACGCCATCGCCGAGAAGGGCCTGATCAAGCCGGACTGGCAGAAGCGCCTGCCGCACAACGCCGCGCCGTACACCTCGACCATCGTGTTCCTGGTGCGCAAGGGCAATCCCAAGGGCATCAAGGACTGGGGCGATCTGGTCAAGCCCGGCGTGCAGGTGATCACGCCCAACCCCAAGACCTCGGGCGGCGCGCGCTGGAACTACCTGGCGGCGTGGGGCTATGCGTTGCGCCAGCCGGGTGGCAACGAGGCCAAGGCGCGCGACTTCGTCGGCGAACTGCTCAAGCATGTGCCCGTGCTGGATTCGGGCGCGCGCGGCGCGACTACTACCTTTGTCGAGCGCGGCCTGGGCGATGTGCTGATCGCGTGGGAGAACGAAGCGATCCTGGCGATCAAGGAGTTGGGCCCGGACAAGTTCGACATCGTCGCGCCGTCGGTGTCGATCCTGGCCGAGCCGCCGGTGGCCGTGGTCGACAAGGTGGTCGACAAGAAGGGCACGCGCAAGGCGGCCGAGGCCTACCTGCAGTTCCTGTACACCGAGGAAGGGCAGGAGATCGCGGCCAAGAACTACTACCGCCCGATCTCGCAGAAGGCCGCGGCCAAGTACGCCGCCAATTTCCCCAAGGTGAAGCTGTTCACCATCGACGAGGTGTTCGGCGGCTGGCAGAAGGCGCAGAAGGCCCACTTCGCCGACGGCGGCTCGTTCGATCAGATCTACCAGCCCGGCAAGAAATAAGACCCCTGGACCGGCGCGCCGGGGCCGCATGGGGCGGCCGCGGCGTCGACCGGTCCATCCGAACAAGGAAGCCCGATGTCCATCCTGACGCTCTCCGGCAGCCCGTCGGCCCAGTCCCGCTCTGGTCTCGTGCTGGCGCATCTGCGCACGGCGCTCGAGGCTGCCGGTGAACGCACCCGCCACCTAGACCTGCGCGACCTTCCCGCCGGTCCGCTGCTGGCCGCGCGCGCCGACGACCCGGTCATCGATGCCGCCACGCGTGCGGTGGCGGAGGCGCAGGTGGTGGTACTGGCCACGCCGGTCTACAAGGCCGCCTACAGCGGCCTGCTCAAGGCCTTCCTGGATCTGCTGCCGCAGTCCGGGCTGCGCGAGAAGATCGTGCTGCCGATCGCCACGGGCGGCAGCCTGGCGCATGCGCTGGCGATCGACTATGCGCTGCGGCCGGTGCTGGCCGCACTTGGCTCGCGCCAGATCCTGCCCGGCATCTTTGCCGTGGACCAGCAGATCGAAGCGGTCGATGCCGCCGGCGCGCGCCAGGCGCGCTTCGATGCCGCGCTGACCGCGCGGCTGGACGAAGGCGTGCTGCGCGTGCGCGATGCGCTGGCGCATGCCCGCATCGAGGTGCCGCTCGACGTGGTGCCCGGCGCCTACGTCTGGCACGCCGCCGCGATCTCGGTGGCCGAGCGATGTTCCGCCTGAACTGATGGCTTGACTGTAGTGGCGCCGGCCAGCCCGGCGCGACGGCAGCGACGCGATGCCACCCGTCACGCGGGGCCGGCAGGGCGGCGTGCTGCCGCAACCATCCCGGACATCGATCTGGCCCGCAGCACATCGGCGCGGGCCATGGAGGACTTCACATGACAACGACCAAGCCGCTGCGCACGGCAAGCCAGCGCCGCCGACTCTTAACCGCCGCGCTGGTGCTTGCCACTGGCCTGGCCTACGGGCTGCTGCCCGGCCGCGCCGAGGCGCAGTCGAACCATATCGATCCCAAGGTGCTGCGCATCGGCTACCAGAAGTACGGCACGCTGACGCTGCTGAAGGCGCGCGGCACGCTGGAGAAGCGCCTGGCGCCGCAAGGCATCAGCGTCCGGTGGACCGAGTTTCCGGCGGGGCCGCAGCTGCTTGAGGGCCTCAATGTCGGCGCCATCGACTTCGGCACCGTCGGCGAGGCGCCGCCGATCTTTGCGCAGGCCGCGGGGGCGCAGCTGGCCTATGTCGGCAACGAGCCGCCGGCACCGGTGGCCGAGGCCATCGTCGTGCCCAGGGGCTCGGCGCTGCGCTCGGTGGCCGACCTGCGCGGCAAGCGCGTGGCGCTGAACAAGGGCTCCAACGTGCATTACCTGCTGGTGCGCCAGCTGGAGCAGGCCGGCATTCCCTACAGCGAGATCCAGCCGGTCTATCTGCCGCCGGCCGATGCGCGCGCCGCCTTCGAGCGCGGCGCGGTGGATGCGTGGGTGATCTGGGACCCGTTCCTGGCCGCCGCCGAGAAGCAGCTGGGCGCGCGCGTGCTGGCCGATGGCCGCGGTGCGGATGGCAAGAACCTGGTCAGCAACCACCAGTTCTACCTGGCGTCGCGCCCCTATGCCCAGGCCCGGCCGGAGATCCTCAGCCTGATCCTGGATGAACTGGCCACGTTGGGCACCTGGGCGCAACAGCACCCGAAGGAGGCCACCACGGTGCTCACCGGTGAAACCGGGCTGCCGGCCGATGTGCTCGCGCTTGCGGTGTCGCGCTTCTCGTACGGCGCGCGCCCGGTCAGCGCCGGGGTGCTGACCGAGCAGCAACGCATTGCCGACGCCTTCCATGCGCTGAAGCTGATCCCCAAACCGGTCAAGGTGTCAGAAGCGCGCTGGGCCGCACCACAGCAGCAGGCCGGGCGATAACACCGGCCAGGCAGAACAGGAGCACCACATGCAAGTTTTCTGGTTCATCCCCACCCATGGCGACAGCCGCTACCTGGGCACCTCCGAAGGCGCGCGCGCGGTCGGTTTCGACTACCTCAGGCAGGTCGCCGTGGCCGCCGACACGCTGGGCTATGAAGGCGTGCTGATCCCGACGGGCCGCTCATGCGAAGACCCGTGGGTGGTGGCATCGGCGCTGGCCGCGGTGACGCAGCGCCTGAAATTCCTGGTCGCGGTGCGCCCCGGGCTGATGGCACCGACCCTGGCCGCGCGCATGGCCGCGACCTTCGACCGCATCTCCAGTGGCCGCTTGCTGATCAACCTCGTCACCGGTGGCGATCGCGCCGAACTGGAGGGCGACGGCCTGTTCCTCGACCACACCGCGCGTTACGAGGCCTCGGCCGAATTCCTGCGCATCTGGCGCCAGGTGCTGGCCGCCAGCCATGACGGCGACAAGGTCGATTACCAGGGCAGGCACCTGAGCGTGAAGGGCGCCACCGTGCTCTACCCGCCGCTGCAGCGGCCGCATCCGCCGGTTTATTTCGGCGGCTCGTCGGCACCGGCGCATGCGCTGGCCGGCGAGCAGGTCGATACCTACCTGACCTGGGGCGAGCCGCCCGCGGCGGTGGCGCAGAAGCTGGACGACGTGCGCCGCCACGCCGCCCGCCACGGCCGCACGGTGAAGTTCGGCATCCGCCTGCATGTGATCGTGCGCGAAACCGATGCGGCGGCATGGGCCGCGGCCGAGGACCTGATCAGTCGGCTCGACGACGACACCGTGGCGCGCGCGCAGGCCGTGTTCGCCAACATGGATTCCGAAGGCCAGCGCCGCATGGCCGCACTGCACGCGGGCGGCACCCGCCGCACGCGCGAGGCGCTGGAGATCAGCCCCAACCTGTGGGCCGGCGTCGGGCTGGTGCGTGGCGGCGCCGGCACCGCGCTGGTGGGCGACCCGCGTACCGTGGCCGAGCGCCTGCGCGAATACGCCGAGCTGGGCATCGACACCTTCGTGCTGTCCGGCTATCCGCACCTGGAAGAAGCCTACCGTTTCGCCGAACTGGTGTTCCCGCTGCTGCCGCGCGCGGTGCGGGCGAAGTTTGACACGCTGCCGGGCAAGGTGCTGTCCGGCCCGTTCGGTGAAGTCATGGCGACCGGCATCGTGCCGCGCGCCGCGCAAAGCTGAAGGAGGCGCAACCATGACGACTCCGCTATTGCCACCGCCGCGCCAGGCGCCGCAGGCATTGTGGCGCGCGGCCGCGCCGTGGATCGTGCCGATGCTGCTGATCGTCGCGTGGCAGCTGGCCTCGCAGAACGGCTGGCTGTCCAGCCGCGTGCTGCCGGCCCCGCTGGCCGTGGTGCAGGCCGCGTGGGAGCTGGCGCGCTCGGGCGAGCTGTGGCGGCACGTCGGCGTCAGCACCTGGCGCGCGCTGCTGGGGTTTGCCATCGGCGGCGGGCTGGGCCTGCTGCTGGGCCTGCTGACGGGCACCTTCCGCACCGCCGCCACGCTGCTCGACAGCACGCTGCAGATGGTGCGCAACATCCCGGCGCTGGCACTGATCCCGCTGGTGATCCTGTGGTTCGGCATCGACGAGAGCGCCAAGCTGTTCCTGGTGTCGCTGGGCGTGTTTTTCCCGGTGTACCTGAACACCTACCACGGCATCCGCTCGGTCGACGCGGGGCTGGTGGAGATGGCGCGCAGCTACGGCCTGTCCGGCTGGCGGCTGTATCGCGAGGTGATCCTGCCCGGCGCGCTGCCGGGCATCCTGGTGGGCATGCGTTTCGCGCTGGGGCTGATGTGGGTGGTGCTGATCGTGGCGGAAACCATCTCCGCGCAAGCGGGCATCGGCTACATGACCATGAATGCGCGCGAGTTCCTGCAAACCGACGTGGTGCTGGTCGGCATCCTGCTCTATGCGCTGCTGGGCAAGCTGGCCGACTGGCTGTCGCGCGGGCTCGAGCGCTACTGGCTGCGCTGGCACCCGGGCTACGCGGCGGCCTGAGCGGCGCCGGCAACCAATCAAGGCAAGGAGATCGAGATGCAGATGTATCCGGTGGAACAGGCGGCCCTGGCCGAGCTGGAAGCGGGCCTGGCGCGGCGCGAGGCGTCCGCTGTGTCGGACGTGGCACGCGCGGTGCCTGCCAAGGCGGCCGGCGGCGTGGCGCTGCGCGTGAACCAGGTAGTCAAGCGCTACGACGGCCGCACCGTGCTGCACGACGTGGCGCTGGAGGTTGCGCCGGGCGAGTTCCTGGCCATCGTCGGCCGCAGCGGCTGCGGCAAGAGCACCTTGCTGCGGCTGGTGGCCGGGCTCGAGGCGGCCGACGGCGGCAGCATCGCCATCGACGGCGAGGCCGCTGCCACGGGCCGCGCGCCGTCGGCGGACGTGCGCGTGATGTTCCAGGACGCGCGGCTGCTGCCGTGGAAGCGCGTGCTGGACAACGTGGCGCTGGGCCTGCCGCGCGCACGCCGCGCCGAGGCGGCGCAGGTGCTGGCGCAGGTCGGGCTGGCCGACCGTGCGCAGGCGTGGCCGGCTCGGCTGTCCGGCGGCCAGCGCCAGCGCGTGGCGCTGGCGCGCGCGCTGGTGCATCACCCGCAGCTGTTGCTGCTCGACGAACCGCTGGGCGCGCTGGATGCGCTGACGCGCATCGAAATGCAGGCGCTGATCGAAGCGCTGTGGCGCCGGCTGGGCTTCACCGCGCTGCTGGTCACGCACGATGTCTCCGAAGCGGTGGCGCTGGCCGACCGCATCGTGCTGATCGAGGACGGCCGCATCGCCATGGACTCGCGCGTGGCGCTGGCGCGTCCGCGCGAACGCGGCGCCGCGGGCTTTGCGCAACTGGAAGCCGAGGTGCTGCAGCGGGTGATGCGGCCGTCGCCGCCGACGGCCGCGCAAGCCGGTGCGCAGGCAGCCGCGCCCGCGGCTCCGGCGCCACTGAATGTGAGCTGGGCGGCCTGACGGCAGCGCGCCCGGCCAGGGTTGCGCCGTAGTGCCGGGCTGCGCATATCGACAGTCCTTAATCTTCATACGCTCGCGCGCGCCGAGCTTCTATCATGAGCAGGCAGGCAGCCGCTGGCGTCGCGCTTGCCCATCACCCATCACTCATCAGACCGCGAGCCCGAATGGCCCGGTCAAGCCAAGGATCACCATGCCAGGCGTGCATGAACCCACGGACGCAGCGTCTGCGCTCCAACGCTATCTCGAATCGCTGCCGCGCCAGCCGCTGGCGGACCGGCAACTGTGGCGCGATGCGCGCGGGCAGGTGCAGGGCCAGTTCTTCAACTGCTCGCTGACCAGCGCGTTCGAGCCGCTGGTGACGCTGGCCGACCGGCAGGTGGTGGCGCATGAAGGCGCGATCCATACCTATGCCGAGGACGGCGTCGGCCTGGCGGCATGGAAGCTGTTCGCGATGGCGGCGGACGATCACACCCTGGTGTCGCTGGACCGGCTGTCGCGCCTGTTGCACGCCATCAACTACTTTGCCGCGGACGGCGAGCACAAGCTGGTGCTGAACGTGCACAACCGACTGCTGGCCGCGGTGGCCGACGACCACGGCGCGGCCTTCCGGCGCGCGCTGCAGTCGCTGGGGTTGCCGCTGGAACGCTTCGTGATCCAGGTGCCGGCCAGCGCCAATGATGATCTGGCGTTGCTGCTGCATGTGGTCGGCAACTACCGGCGCAACGGCTTCGCGGTGAGCCTGCAAGCCTCGGACCCGGCCGAGGCGGGTGCGCTGATGGCACATGCGCTGCCGGACTGGCTCAAGCTCGACATGCGCCGCACCTGGACCGACCGCCAGCTGTCCGGCCTGCGCGCCAGCGCAGCCAGCGCCGGCGTCACGCTGATCGGGCGGCGCTTGCAGGACGCCGAGAGCATCGAGCGCCTGCAGGCGGCCGGCATCGGCCTGGGGCAGGGCGCCTTTGCCGGCGGGCTGGTGAATGCGGCCGCGCTGCGCGCGGCGGATCGATCGGGCGCGGCATCCCATGCCGCGACGTTGCATGCACTGAACGAGGAGCCGGTATGACGCCATCGGACAGGACCGCACCCGGCCGTGCCACGCGGCTGGAAATTCCCCGCCATCTGCAGGTGCTGACGGTGCCCGGCCTGCACGGCAGCGGCCCGGGACACTGGCAGAGCCGCTGGGAGCAACAGTTTCCGGACTGGCAGCGGGTGGAGCAGCATGACTGGTCGCGGCCGAGCCTGCCGCTGTGGGCCGAGCGCGTTTCCGAAGGCGTGATGCGGGCCCGGCGCGTAGCCGCACGCGGCGCCGTGCTGGTGGCGCACAGCTTCGGCTGCCTGGCCACGCTGCGCCAGGCGGCGCTGGACCCGGTCGGCATCGCCGGCGCCTTGCTGGTGGCGCCGGCCGATCCGGACAAGTTTGGCGTGGCGGCCTTGCTGCCCGCCTACCGGCTGCCATTCCCGACCATCCTCGCGGCCAGCCGCAACGACCCGTGGATGTCACAGCGCACCGCGTTCTCTTGGGGCACGCTGTGGGGCAGCGAACTGGTCGACGTGGGCCATCTCGGCCATATCAACGCCGACTCGGGCCTGGGCGAGTGGCCGGAAGGCCTCGCACTGCTCGATACCTTGGTGCAGCGTATTGCACAGGCCGGCGACGCCAGCGCTCCGAGTGCTTCAATCACCCCCTGGGAGGCCGGGGTCGAAGTTGCCTCCACGGTCCCTTATATCTAAACCGTCTAAGAAAATTCATAAAGATTCGTTCTTTTTATAAAGGCGGGTCTGCAGAATCTGTCTCGTAGGCCGGCGCAATATGCGCCGGCGTCATAAAGAACGGCGTGCCGGACCTGGCCATCGGGCCTGGCAGCGCACCGCTCACAGACGAGACGACATGCCTCCATCCATCTCCCTGGCGGACACGCCGCCGCCGGCGGCGCCTCGCGCGCCCGAGTCTGGCGCCGCGCGCGCGCCGCGCAACCCGTCCAGGCAGCGCTTCACCGTGCTGCCGGGCTTCGGCCTGTCGCTCGGGTTCACGCTGTTCTATCTGACGCTGATCGTGCTGGTGCCGCTGTCGGCCACGTTCCTGAAGACCTTCACGATGACGTGGGACGCGTTCTGGAGCGCGATCACGGCGCCGCGCGTGGTGGCATCGCTGCAGCTGAGCTTCGGCGCGTCGCTGATCGCGGCCATCGTCAATACCGTGTTCGGGCTGATCGTGGCGTGGGTGCTGGTGCGCTACCGCTTTTTCGGTAAGCGCCTGATCGATGCGCTGGTCGACCTGCCGTTCGCGTTGCCGACCGCGGTGGCCGGCATCGCGCTGACCGCGCTGTTCGCCGGCAACGGCTGGATCGGCCGCTACCTGGAGCCGCTCGGCATCAAGGTCGCTTTTACGCCGCTGGGCGTGGTGGTGGCGCTGACCTTTATCGGCCTGCCGTTCGTGGTGCGCACGGTGCAGCCGGTGCTCGAGGACGTCGAACAGGAACTGGAAGAAGCCGCGGCCAGCCTGGGCGCCAACCGGCTGCAAACCTTCCGCCGCGTGATCCTGCCGGCGATCCTGCCGGCGCTGCTGACCGGGTTTGCACTGTCCTTCGCGCGCGCCACCGGCGAGTATGGCTCGGTGGTGTTTATCTCGGGCAACATGCCGATGGTGTCCGAGATCGCGCCGCTAATGATCTATTCCAAGCTGGAGCAGTACGACTACGCCGGCGCCACCGCGGTGGCGGTGGTGATGCTGGTGATCTCGTTCGCGCTGCTGCTGCTGATCAACCTGCTGCAGGCGTGGACGCGCCGCCACCAGTCCGGTGCGCGCGCCGCGCTGGCTGCAGAAGCGCCCGCCACGGGCAAGGAGTTCTGAGATGGCTGGAGCAATCTCGGGACGCCTCGGCGGGCAGGGCAGCGCCAGGGGCCATCACCGCTTCGACGCCACCGGCGAGGCGCCATGGGTGCGCTACATGCTGATCGCGGTGGCGGTGCTGTTCCTGACGCTGTTCCTGTTCGTGCCGCTGGCGTCGGTGTTCTATGAAGCCTTGCGCAAGGGCGTGCAGACCTACTGGGAAGCGCTGGTCGAGCCCGACGCGCTGGCCGCGATCCAGCTCACGCTGACGGTGGCGGCGATCGCGGTGCCGCTGAACGTGGTGTTCGGCGTGGCGGCGGCGTGGGCCATCGCCAAGTTCGACTTCCGCGGCAAGAACCTGCTGATCACGCTGATCGACCTGCCGTTCTCGGTGTCGCCGGTGATCTCCGGCCTGGTCTACGTGCTGCTGTTCGGCGCGCAGGGCTGGCTGGGCCCGTGGCTGCAAGCGCACGACATCAAGATCATGTTCGCGGTGCCGGGCATCGTGCTGGCCACCATCTTCGTGACATTCCCTTTCGTGGCGCGCGAGCTGATCCCGCTGATGCAGGCGCAGGGCAGCGAAGAGGAAGAGGCCGCGATCGTGCTGGGCGCGTCGGGCTGGCAGACCTTTCGCCATATCACGCTGCCCAATATCCGCTGGGGCCTGCTGTACGGCGTGATCCTGTGCAATGCGCGCGCGATGGGCGAGTTCGGCGCGGTGTCGGTGGTGTCGGGCCATATCCGCGGGCTGACCAACACCATGCCGCTGCACGTGGAGATTCTCTACAACGAATACAACTTCGCGGCCGCGTTCGCGGTGGCGTCGCTGCTGACATTGCTGGCGCTGGTGACCCTCGGCATCAAGACGCTGGTGGAATTCCGCGCCCGCAAGGAAACCGAAGAGGCCGCGCCCGAGCGGCCGCTGGCAACGCTGCCGGCTTCAGTGCAAGGACAAGCATCATGAGCATCCAGGTCAAGAACGTAGAGAAGCGCTTTGGCGATTTCGTCGCGCTGGACAATGTCTCGCTCGATTTCGACGAGGGCGAGCTGACCGCGCTGCTGGGGCCTTCGGGCTGCGGCAAGACCACGCTGCTGCGCATCATCGCCGGCCTGGAGCGCGCCGACGCCGGCCAGATCGTGCTGGCCGGGCGCGATGCCTCGGACCAGCACGTGCGCCAGCGCCAGGTGGGCTTCGTGTTCCAGCATTACGCGCTGTTCAAGCATATGAGCGTGTTCGAGAACGTCGCCTTCGGCCTGCGCGTGAAGCCGCGCGCCGAGCGCCCCAGCGAAGCGCAGATCCGCGAGAAGGTGCATGCGCTGCTCGAGCTGGTCCAGCTCGACTGGCTCGCCGACCGCTACCCGGCGCAGCTGTCGGGCGGCCAGCGCCAGCGCATCGCGCTGGCGCGCGCGCTGGCGGTGGAGCCGCGCGTGCTGCTGCTGGACGAGCCCTTCGGCGCGCTCGACGCCAAGGTGCGCAAGGAGCTGCGCCGCTGGCTGCGGCGCCTGCACGACGAGCTGCACGTGACCAGCGTGTTCGTCACGCACGACCAGGAAGAAGCGCTGGAAGTGGCCGACCAGGTGGTGCTGATGAACCGCGGCCGCGTCGAGCAGCACGGCTCGCCCGAGGCGGTCTACAACCATCCCGCCACGCCGTTCGTGTTCGGCTTCCTCGGCAACGTGAACCTGTTCCACGGCCGGCTCGAAGTGGGCGAGAGCGGCGGCCTGCTGCATACCGGCGAGGCGGTGCTGCCGGTGGTCGGCAGCGGCCACGAGACCGCCGGCGATGCAGTCGCCTATGTCCGTCCGCACGACCTGGACCTGGAGCGCTATGCACCCGGCGCCGACGGCATTGCCGTGACGCTGCGCCGCGCGCTGACGCTGGGCCCGGTGGCGCAGCTCGAGCTCGAGCGCGAAGACAACCAGGACGTGATCGAGGTGGCGCTGCCGCTCGAGCGTTTCCGCCATGCGGGCTTCCGCGAGGGCGAGCTGCTCGCCGTGCGCCCGCGCCAGCTGCGCGTGTTCACGCAAGCCAACGGCACCGCCCCCATCCAGCAACAAGAGGCCGCACGATGAACTTCCAGCAACTCCGTTCGATCCGCGAGGCGGTGCGCCGCCAGTTCAACCTGACCGAGGTCGCCAACGCGCTCTATACCTCGCAGCCCGGCGTGTCGCGCCAGATCCGCGAGCTGGAGGAAGAGCTGGGCGTGGAAATCTTCGAGCGCTACGGCAAGCGCCTGACCGGGCTGACCGAGCCCGGCCGCGAGATCGTGCGCATCGTCGAGCGCCTGCTGCTCGAGGCCGAGAACCTGCGCCAGGCTGGCGACGAATACGCCGGCCGCCACACCGGCCGGCTCACCGTCGCCACCACCCACACGCAGGCGCGCTATGCCCTGCCGCGCGTGGTGCAGGCCTTTCGCCGCGAATACCCGCATGTGACGCTGGCACTGCAGGAAGCGTCGCCTACGCATATCGTCGAGCTGCTGCTGACGGGGCAGGCCGATATCGGCATCGCCACCGAGGCGCTGGCGACCGAGGCCGGGCTGACCTCGTTCGAGGCCTACAGCTGGCAGCACGTGCTGGTGGTGTCGCCGGACCATCCGCTCACGCGCCTGCCGGAACCGACCCTCGAAGACGTCGCCAACTTCCAGCTGATCACCTACGACG
This sequence comes from Cupriavidus mimosae, assembly GCF_023952485.1. Taxonomy (NCBI): domain Bacteria; kingdom Pseudomonadati; phylum Pseudomonadota; class Betaproteobacteria; order Burkholderiales; family Burkholderiaceae; genus Cupriavidus; species Cupriavidus mimosae. Next base: position 267,270 of record NZ_JALHRY010000003.1, read on the forward strand.
CCGGCTTCACCGGCCGGCGCAAGATCGACAGCGCCTTTGCCGAGGCCGGGCTGCAGCCCGAGATCGTGCTGACGGCCCTGGATGCGGACGTGATCAAGACCTATGCCGAACTCGACCTGGGCGTGGGCATCATCGCCTCGATGGCCTATGACGAACGCAAGGATTCCGGCCTGGTGCGGATTTCGGCAGACCACCTGTTCGCGCCCAATACCACCAGCGTGGCGGTGCGCCGCGGCGCCTACCTGCGCGGCTATGCGCACGCCTTCATCAACATGTTCGCGCCGCACCTGTCGCGCGACACCGTGAGCAGCGCGCTGTCCGAGCAGGACCGCCAGGCCCTGGCCGCCTGATCCGGCGCGGCGCCGGCAGCACCTGGGCGCGGGCCTGCGGATGCGCCGTCCGCACCTGCCCGGTGCCATTCGCACCCCGTGCCCGCCGTTCGTCGCAACAGACTTTCTTCCAACCCCCGCCGCGGGGTACATTCCCTGCACGTGCCCGCGCTGCCAGTCCGGCAAGCGCCGCACATGTACCGCAGCGCAACAAAGTTTGCGCACGGCCGCCGGTCGGCAAGGACCGGGCAAGGGAGAGAGAGACGATCATGCGCGACGACGAACCGCTGCTGCGCTGGCAGTGGCGCGGCTATGCCCGCAACCACCAGCATCCCCGCAACCTGCTGCTGCATATCGTGGCGGTGCCAATGTTCATGGCCGGCACGGTGCTGGGCCTCTATGGCCTGCTGCGCCTGAACCTGCCGGCGCTCGCGCTGGGGCTGGTGTGCATGGGCATGTCGATGGCGCTGCAAGGCCGCGGCCACCGGCTCGAGGCCCATGCGCCGGAGCCGTTTGCCGGACCGGCCGACATCGCAGGACGCATCCTGGCCGAGCAGTGGATCACCTTTCCGCGCTATGTGGTGTCCGGGCAATGGTGGCGCGCGCTGGCGGGCCGCGGCGCGGTGCCGGCGCGGTCTGGCGACGCCACCGGGCAGGGTGGCTGACGCACCCCATGTCGCCGTCACATCACCCGCTGTATTGCGCATGGCGAAAGCCGCGCTAACATGAACGCCATGGACCGCTGCTCCTCACACGCCTGCACCGCCATCCCCTCCCGCCTGAATATCCTCGGGCGAGACCTGCTGTTCGTGCTGTGCATGAACTCGGTGATTGCCATCAGCCTGAATTACGGCTTCCAGACCGGCGGCTCGCTGTGGCACAACTTCGTCTACAGCCAGCTGATCGGCCTGTCGATCTGGGTGCTGATCGACATCCCGCGCGTGGTGATCTGGTGGAACGACCGGCCCCGGCGCTGGCCCTTCCTGCTGCTTGCCGCCGCGGCCGTGCCCGCCGGCGTGGTGTTCGGCAGCTGGGCCACGCGCGTGGTGCTGGACCTGCCGCCCAAGTCGGCCGACGAGGCCGGCGGCATGCTGCGCATGTGCCTGGTGGTGGGCATGCTGGCGGCGGCGTCGATGATCTACTTCTACTGGTCGCGCGAGAAGCTGGCGTCGCTGGAGCGGCAGGCGGCACTGGACGCGCTGCAGCGCGAGGAAGCCGAAAAGCAGCTGGTGCGAGCGCAACTGATGGCGCTGCAGGCGCAGATCGAGCCGCACTTCCTGTTCAACTCGCTGGCCAACCTCGACGGGCTGATTGCCACCGATCCGCCGGCGGCGCGGCAGCTGCTGCAGCGGCTGATCGGCTTCCTGCGCATGTCGCTGGCGCATACCCGCGCCGAGCAATGCACGCTGCGGCAGGAGTTCGAGCTGCTGCGCAGCTACCTCGAGATCCAGGCCATGCGCTTCGGCCAGCGGCTCTCGTACGACATCGACCTGCCGCGCGAACTGGCGAAGGTCGAGATCCCGCCGATGCTGATCCAGCCGCTGGTGGAAAACGCGGTCACGCACGGCATCGAACCCTGCATGATCGGCGGTCATATCCGGCTGTCGGCGCGTGCGGCCGGCGACAACGCGGTGCAGGTGGTGATCGCCGATACCGGGGTCGGGTTCGGCCATGCCTCGGGCAAGGGCTCGGGACTGGGCATCACCCATGTGCGCGAGCGCCTGGCGCGTATCTTCGGCGCGGCGGCGACCATGCAGATGGAAGAGAATACGCCGCGCGGCGTGGTGGTGCGGCTGACCTTGCCGCTGGAGCGCCCGGCCGAGGCGCCCACCTTGACCCAGACCGTCACCGCCATGCCGGAGGGCATGCCGGTATCCGCCCCGGCCATGCCACGGCTCTGACGCGCACTCGCTGTCGTTTCACCTGAAAACAACAAGCGCAGCAGGTTTCGCCCGTGTCGGCGCGCCTGCAGCGCCATGAAGCTGCCAACGCCAACGCCCCCCACGCCCCCATGACCCCGACCCTTCTGATAGCCGACGACGAAGCGCTGCTCGCCCGCGTGCTGGAATCCGAACTGGCGGCCCTGTGGCCCGAGGCGCGGGTCGTGTCCGTGGTCCACGACGGCGTGGCCGCGCTGGCGGCGGCGCGCGAGCACCAGCCGCGCGTGGCCTTCCTCGATATCCGAATGCCGGGCATGAGCGGCATGGACGTGGCGCGCGAACTGATCGAGTTCGATATCCCGCCGCTGGTGGTGTTCGTCACCGCCTACGACCAGTTTGCGCTGGAGGCCTTCGAGCGCGCCGCGGTCGACTACGTGCTCAAGCCGGTGCAGCGCGAACGGCTGGAGGCGACCGTGCAGCGCCTGAAGGCCCGGCTGTCCGATTCGACGGAAGCGGAAGACGACGATGACGAGGCTGCGGTGGCCGACACCGACCGGCTCGGCCAGTTGCTGGCGCGCCTGGAATCGCTCGAGCATGCCGCGCCGGGCGCGGCCGGCGCGCCGCAGCGCCAGTACCTGCGCTTTATCAAGGCGCTGGTGGGGCAGGAGGTGCGCATCATCCCGGTCGATGAAGTGATCTACCTGGAAGCTACCGACAAGTACGTCAACGTGGTCTCCGGTGCAGGCGAGGCGCTGATCCGCACCAGCCTGCGCGAGCTGACCCAGCAGCTCGATCCCGAGCGCTTCTGGCAGGTGCATCGCGGCACCGTGGTCAACATCAGTTGCGTCGCCAGCGCGGTCAACCAGTCGCTGGGCCGGCTGTCGCTGCGGCTGCGCGACCGGCCGGAGTTGCTGCCGGTGGCGCGCCAGTACGCGCACCTGTTCAAGCAGATGTGAAGGCCCGCGCGGCGCACGGATCGGCCGGCGCAGGGCGGCGTGGCCGCCACCCTGCCAGCGGCAGGCAGGGGTTTCCTCTATGATGCGGGCTTCGGCCGGTATTTTTTGCCCGCCGCCCAGCCCACCGCATCGTCCTTCCGACCGCCCGCGCCATGCCCACCGCCGCCCTCGAACCCACGCCCAATTCCCTTCGCCACGACGCCCAGGTGATCGGGCTGGTGGGGCTGGCGCATGGGGTCTCGCACTTCTACCACCTGCTGCTGGCGCCGCTGTTCCCGTGGATCAAGGCCGAGTTCGGGCTCAGCTATGCCGAGCTGGGCCTGCTGATGACGGTGTTTTTTGCGGTCTCGGCCGTGGTGCAGACCGCGTCGGGCTTCGTGGTGGATCGCTTCGGCGCGCGGCCGGTGCTGTTCGGCGGGCTGGCCTGCCTGGGCGCCGCCGCCTTGCTGCTGTCGGCCAGCGGCGGCTATGCCGGACTGCTGTTGGGCGCGGCGGTGGCGGGCCTGGGCAATGGCGTGTTCCACCCGGCCGACTTCACGCTGCTGAACAAGCATGTGTCGCAGCCGCGGCTGGGGCACGCGTTCTCGGTGCACGGCATTTCCGGCAACCTGGGCTGGGCGGCGGCGCCCCTGTTCCTGGTGGCGATCGCCAACCTGGCCAGCTGGCGCGTGGCGCTGGCGGCGGCCTCGGCGGTGGCCCTGATCGTGCTGGCGGTGCTGGTGGCGCTGCGCCACGTGTTGGACCCGCGCGAAGTGCAGGGCGCCGTGGGCCGGCCCGCCGCCAGGGCCGCGGCAGCGGGCGCGAGCGTGCTGGGCTTCCTGCGCCTGCCGCAGGTGTGGGTGTGCTGGGGCTTCTTCCTGCTGACCACCTTCTCCGCCGCGGGCATCCAGAGCTTCGCGCCCACCGCGCTGACCTACCTGTACGGCATGCCGTTCACGCTGGCGACCGCGTCGTACACCGTCTACATGCTGTGCAGCGCCGGCGGCATGATCGTCGGCGGCTTTGCCGCCAGCCGCACCAGCAACCATGACCGCCTGATCGCGGTCAGCTTCACCGTGTCGGGGCTGATGGCGGTGCTGGTGGGGCTGAACCTGGTGCCGGCGCTGCTGGTGCCGGTGCTGATGGGTGTGATCGGCTTTGGCGCCGGTACCGCCGGGCCCTCGCGCGACCTGCTGGTGCGCGCGGCAGCCCCGGCCGGCGCCACCGGGCGCGTCTACGGCGTGGTCTACTCGGGGCTGGATATCGGCCTGGCCTGCGGCCCGCTGTTCTTCGGCGCGCTGATGGACGCCAAGCTGCCGGCCTGGGTCTTCTTCATGATCGGCGGCTTCCAGCTGCTGTCGATCTTCACCGCGGTGACCGTGGGCAACGGCAACCGCTCGCGCAGCCAGGCCGCGACACGGGCGGAGGCCGCCTAGCCCGGCCCCCGCCGCTATCCGAATCCGCTTGCCTGAGGAACGTTTCCATGCCAATGACGCCGGCCAACGCCACCCAGCCTGAAGACACCGATCGCTGCACGCCGCTGCCGGGCGGCCATATCCTGGTCGATGCGCTGCTGGCGCACGGGGCCGAGCTGGCCTTCGGCGTGCCGGGCGAGAGCTACCTGGCGGTGCTCGACGGCTTCCACCGCCGCCGTGACCGACTGCGCTTCATCGTCTGCCGCCAGGAGGGCGGGGCCGCGGTGATGGCCGAGGCCTATGGCAAGCTGACCGGGCGCCCCGGGCTGGCGTTCTGCACGCGCGGGCCCGGTGCCACCAATGCCAGCATTGGCGTGCATACCGCGTTCCAGGACTCGACCCCGATGATCCTGTTCATCGGCCAGGTCGGCACCGATTTCATGGACCGCGAGGCCTTCCAGGAAATCGACTACCGCCGCATGTTCGGCCAGATGGCCAAGTGGGTGGCGCAGATCGACCGGGTCGAACGCATCCCCGAATACATCGCGCGCGCCTACCAGACCGCCACCTCGGGCCGGCCCGGCCCGGTGGTGCTGGCGCTGCCCGAAGACATGCTGGCGCAAACCGCCGCGGTGCCGCAGTTGCAGGCCTACCAGCGCGTCATGGCCTGGCCCGGCGAGGGCGAGCTGGCACGGCTGGCCGAGATGCTCGGCGCCGCCGAGCGCCCGTTCGTGCTGGCCGGCGGCAGCGGCTGGACTCCGCAGGCGTGCGCCGACCTGCAGGCCTTTGCCGAGCGCTTCGCGCTGCCGGTAGGCTGCGCCTTCCGCGGCCAGGACCTGTTCGACAACCGTCATCCCAACTACGCCGGCGATGTCGGCATCGGCATCAATCCCGCGCTGGCCGAGCGCATCCGCAATGCCGACCTGGTGCTCGCGATCGGCCCGCGGCTGGGCGAGATGACCACCGGCGGCTACGCGCTGATCGCGGCGCCGCGGCCGACCCAGAAGCTGGTCCATGTGCATGCCGGCGCCGAAGAGCTGGGCAGCGTGTACCAGGCCGACCTGATGATCCAGGCCGCGATGCCGGCCATCGCCACGCGCCTGGCCGGCCTGCAGCCGCCGGCCGCGCCACGCTGGCAGGCCTGGACCGAAGCCGCCCACGCCGATTACGAGCGCTACCTGCAACCGCCGCCGTTCACGGGGCAGGGCGTCGACATGGCCGAAGTCATCCGCACGCTGGACCAGATGCTGCCGGCCGATGCGGTGGTGACCAACGGCGCCGGCAACTATGCCGGCTGGCTGCACCGCTATTTCCACTATCGCCCGTTCACCAGCGGCGGGCGCGGCCAGCTGGCGCCGACCAGCGGCGCGATGGGCTATGGCGTGCCGGCCGCGGTCGGTGCCAAGATCGCTTTCCCGCAGCGCACGGTGGTGGCACTGGCGGGCGACGGCTGCTTCCTGATGAATGGCCAGGAACTTGCTACGTCGATGCAATACCAGGCGCCGGTGATCATCATCGTCGTCAACAACGGCATGTACGGCACTATCCGCATGCACCAGGAACGCGAATACCCGACCCATGTGTCCGGCACCGAGCTGCTCAATCCCGATTTTGCCGCGCTGGCGCGCGCCTATGGGGCACGCGGCGTTACCGTGACCGCCACCGGGGCGTTTGCGCCGGCATTGCGCGAGGCGCTGGCCGCGCCGGTGTCGACGCTGATCGAAATCCAGGTGGACCCGGACGTGATCACGCCCCGCACCACGCTGAGCGCGATCCGGGCGCAGGCGCTGGCCAGCCAGAAGCCATGACGCTGCGCGGCGAGACAGTATTTTTTCTTACCGACCAGGAGACCCGAGATGAAGCCCGTCACCACCGACCTGTGCGACGCGCATGAAGACCGCCTTGCCGACGGCACGCTGCGCGTCATGGCGCCGGTGTTCCGCGCCTTCGGCAAGCAGCCGGCGTTTGCCGGTCCGGCCGCGACGCTCAAGGTGTTCGAAGACAACTCGCTGGTGCGCGCCACGCTGGAGTCGCCGGGCCGCGGGCGCGTGCTGGTGGTCGACGGCGGCGGCTCGTTGCGCTGCGCGCTGGTGGGTGGCAACCTGGGCTTGCTGGCCGAGAAGAACGGCTGGGTCGGCATCGTCGTCAACGGCTGCATCCGCGATACCGCGGAGCTGGACGTGTGCGACATCGGCATCCGCGCGCTGGCCGCGCATCCGCAGAAGAGCCAGAAGCGCAACGTGGGCGAGAGCGAGGTCACGGTGCAGATGCCGGGCGCGGTGGTGCGCCCGGGCAACTGGATCTATGTCGATGTCGACGGGATCCTGGTCGCCGACGCACCGCTGGAGCGCTGAGCATGCCGCGCGTCTTCGTCTATGGCACGCTGCGCGCCGGCGAGGTCAACGACCTGAACGCCGCGGCGCGGCGCCACGGCATTGCCATGCCCACGCTGCTGGGCACGGGTACGGTGGCCGGCAGGCTTTATGACTTCGGCACTTATCCCGGCCTGGTGCTGGATGCCGGCGGCGGACCGGTGGTCGGCGATATCTACGAGATTGCCGACGCCCTGCTGCCGGTGCTGGACGAGATCGAGGAGGTCTATCCAGGACAGGCCACGCTGTTCGTGCGCGAGGAACAGGCGGTGCAGCACAAGGGCCAGCCTGTCGCCTGCCTGCTGTACCCGGTGGCCGACGCCACGGCCGCCGCGCTGCCGCGCATCGACAGCGGAGACTGGGTAACCTATCGCCGCGCCCGCGATACGGCAGCGGCCTGAATCCCGTACGCGTTTCAAACAGGCGGCGCCCATTCGCGGCGCCGTTTGCTTTTGCGTAGCATGGCCGGTCCATGACATCGAACGATGGAACCGACGGCGATGCATGCTCCGCAGCCGTCGGCGATCTGGGTCGGGCTCGGCCCACGCGCCCCGCAGCCATATCGAAGGCGCGCCGGCTCCCACGGCGCTGCGGGCAAGTCGCGTCCACTAGCAGCTTGCGCCACATCCGAGGATTTTTCACAATGTGGAAAAAGGTTTTGGCCCGCAAAAATCCGCGGTTGCGTGGCACAACGCCATTTCTCATGATGAAAGATTCTGTCCCGTATCGTGAAAGATTATCTGCAAGCCAATGATTTTAAAGAAAAATAAAGCTTGGGTCGGTGCAGGGTTCGGGGTTGTTGCAACGCGGTAGCGTTCTCTACACTCTTATATAAGACACAGACATCGGGCACGAAAACAGCAGTCAACGCAGGGGCGCCGCGACGCAGCCCGAGTCAGGCGAGCACGAGATCCTCAGCCATCCCCAATCACGTTCAGGAGAGTGACATGAACCGCCAAGAGCAGATCCAGGCCGTGCAGAAAGACTGGGACACCAATCCGCGCTGGAAGGGTATCAAGCGTAATTTCAGCGCCGAAGACGTGGTGCGCCTGCGTGGTTCGGTTCAGGTCGAGCACACCCTGGCGCGCCGGGGTGCCGAAAAGCTGTGGCACTTGCTGCATACCGAGCCGTTCGTCAACTCGCTCGGCGCGCTGACCGGCAACCAGGCCATGCAGCAGGTCAAGGCCGGCCTGAAGGCGATCTACCTGTCTGGCTGGCAAGTCGCCGGCGACGCCAACCTGGCGGGCGAGATGTATCCCGACCAGTCGCTGTATCCGGCCAACTCGGTGCCGCAGGTGGTCAAGCGCATCAACAACACCTTCCAGCGCGCCGACCAGATCCAGTGGAGCGAAGGCTCGGGCGACACGGATTTCTTCGCCCCGATCGTCGCCGACGCGGAAGCGGGCTTCGGCGGCGTGCTGAACGCCTTCGAGCTGATGAAGGCGATGATCGAGGCAGGCGCCGCCGGCGTGCACTTCGAGGACCAGCTCGCTTCGGTGAAGAAGTGCGGCCACATGGGCGGCAAGGTGCTGGTGCCGACCCGCGAAGCCGTCGCCAAGCTGAGCGCCGCGCGCCTGGCCGCCGACGTCTCGGGCGTGCCGACCCTGGTGATCGCCCGCACCGACGCCGAGGCCGCCGACCTGCTGACCTCCGACATCGACGACAACGACAAGCCGTTCTGCACCGGCGAGCGCACCGTGGAAGGCTTCTACCGCGTGCGCAATGGCCTGGAGCAGTCGATCTCGCGCGCGCTGGCCTCCGCCGAGGTGGCCGACCTGGTGTGGTGTGAAACCGGCAAGCCGGACCTCGAATTCGCCAAGAAGTTTGCCGAGGCTGTGCACGCCCGCTTCCCGGGCAAGATGCTGGCCTACAACTGCTCGCCGTCGTTCAACTGGAAGAAGAACCTGGACGACGCCACCATCGCCCGGTTCCAGCGCGAACTGGGCGCGATGGGCTACAAGTTCCAGTTCATCACGCTGGCCGGCTTCCACTCGCTCAACTATTCGATGTTCAACCTGGCCTACGGCTACGCCCGCAACCAGATGAGCGCGTTCGTGGAGCTGCAGGAAGCGGAGTTCAAGGCCGCCGAGAAGGGCTTCACCGCGGTCAAGCACCAGCGCGAAGTCGGCACCGGCTACTTCGACGCCGTGACCCAGACCATCGAAGGCGGGCAGTCGTCGACGACCGCGCTGAAGGGTTCGACCGAAGACGAGCAGTTCTTCGAGGACAAGAAAGTGGCCTGACTCTCCTGGTCACTCCCGCCGGCTCGTGGGTCCGGCGGGATCGGGAGGGCGTGCGACCATCACGCTCTCTCTTTTAGGCGACGCGCCGTTCTCTCTCAGGGACGGCGCGATTTTTTTATTCCCAATGCGACTGCCGTACCCAGGCCGCACGCGGGAGCCCGTACCGGCGACTCATTCGAAGGTGCCAGCGGCCTTGGAGAGTGTCCACCCCACGCCGAGACATAGACCAATCCATCCGAGCGCGATCAGGGCGACGTCGTGCCAGTTCATCGTGCGGCGCCCAGGCCGACGCAATTTGGATGTGTCCCGTGACGAAGGCATGGCCGTCTCCCTCGAAAGCATGGGAACAGGCTAGGGCACCGATCCGGGATTTCACGCACGGATTTGTAAAGGTTTGTTGCGGTGCGGATGAGCCACCCAGCATTGAGCGACCATCTGCCGCCCGACCACGCAGTCTCGCTGGGGATCGCTCCAAACGGCCCCTGGGCCGCCGCCATTTTTGCGCCCTTCGATCTGAGAGATTGTCCAAATGCAATAAATTGTCATTTCTGGCGGCTTGCAGCATTTGGGTGATTCCATGGCGCGGGCAGATCGCTTAAAGTGCCGGAGCCTTTATCGGCACTCTCCGAGCCACTTCACCCAGAACAACATCATGAAAGCAACTTTCACGCTCGCTTCCTGCGCCATCGCGGCGGCACTGCTGGCCGGCTGTTCCGGCGGCATGCCCACCAATGTCGACGGCATGCTCAGCGCCGGCACCTCGCTGGCCAAGGCCGCCACGCTGTCGGACGCCGACGTCAAGAGCCTGTCGGACCAGGCCTGCGCGGAATCGGACAAGAGCAACAAGATCGCCGCTGCCAACAGCACCTACAACAAGCGCCTGGTCAAGATCATGAGCGGGCTGAAGAACAGCGACGTGCCCAACGTCAATGCCAAGGTCTACCTGACCAAGGACGTCAACGCCTGGGCCATGGCCAACGGCTGCGTGCGTGTCTACAGCGGCCTGATGGACATGATGACCGACGACGAAGTGCGCGGCGTGCTGGGCCACGAACTGGGCCACGTAGCGCTAGGCCACACCAAGAAGGCCATGCAGGTGGCCTACACCGCCACCGCGGCGCGCGGCGCGGCGGCGTCGGCCGGCAATGGCGCGGTGGCGGCGCTGTCGCAATCGCAGCTGGGCGAGCTGGGCGAGAAGCTGATCAACGCGCAGTTCTCGCAGTCGCAGGAAACCGCGGCCGACGACTATTCGTTCGACCTGCTGACCAAGAACAAGGCCAGCACCAAGGGCCTGGTCACGGCGTTCCAGAAGCTGGCCAAGCTCGACGGCGGCAAGTCCAGCATGTTCTCGTCACACCCGGGCTCGGATGACCGCGCCAAGCACATCGAGCAGCGCATCAGCAAGGCTTCGTAAGCCGCCAGCGCAAGCAAAAAAACGCCCGCACCGGTCATGCTGGTGCGGGCGGTTTTGCTTTGGCGCGCTGCGCCCTGGTTCAGCGGTAGACGATCACCGGAATGTCGGTATGCGTCAGTACCTTCTGCGTCTCGCTGCCGAGCAGCAGGCCCGACAGCCCGCGGCGGCCGTGCGAGGCCATGAAGATCACGTCGCAGCCATGGCGCTCGGCGGCGTCGATGATGCCGAGGTAGGGCACGGCAAAGGTCGACATGTCCGCGTCGAAGGTCACGCCGGCCGCGGTGGCCAGGTTCTCGACCTCTTTCAGATACAGCTTGGCCTGGTTCTCGATGCGGTCCTTAAACGCCTGCGGGGCCTCGACCACGATTTCGCTGAACGGCGTGTACGGGTATTCCTCCAGGCAGACATAGGCCGTGATGCGCGCGCCGATGGCCTTGGCGAGCTCCAGTCCGCCGTTGATGGCTTTCTTGGAGAGTTCCGAGCCGTCGGTGGGAAGCAGGATATGTTGGAACATGCGGGGCTCCTTTGCTGACTAGGGGTCGGGGCAGGGCGGCGACCCGCGTCGCGGGGCAGCGCCTGTCTTGAATGCATTGTAGTCAGTGTGCCGAGAAGGTCATTGCGTAATGTCAATGGCATCCGAACGGCCGCAAGCTCGCCCTGGCATTGTGCCTAGTCCGCCAGCACTTCCGCCACGGGCAGCGCGCAAGCCTGCTCGGCGCGCCGCCAGTAGGACGGATTGCCGTAGGTGTTCTTGAGGTGGTCGATAAACAGCCGCACCCGCAGCGGCAGGTGCTTGCGCTGCGGGAACACCGCATGGATGCCGATCGGCGGCGCCTGGAACTCGTCCAGTACCGTCATCAGCCGTCCGCTGGCGATCTCGCTGCCGACTTCCCACCACGAGCGCCAGGCCAACCCGTGGCCTTGCAGGCACCACTCGTGCAGCACTGCGCCGTCGCTGCATTCCATGGTGCCGCCCACCTTCACGGTCACCGCGCGGCCCTCTTCCTGGAACACCCAGCCGCGCTGCATGTTGGCGCTGGCGCCAAAGGCGAGGCAGTTATGGCGCTGCAGGTCCTCGGGCGTGTGGGGGCGCCCGGCGCGCGCCAGGTATTCCGGCGCGGCCACCACCACGCGGCGGGTTTCGGCAAGCCGGATCGACACCAGGCTGGAATCGGGCAGGTCGCCCAGGCGGATGGCGCAGTCGAAGCCTTCGTTGACCAGGTCGACTACGCGGTCAGACAGGTCCAGCGTGATCGACACGTCCGGGTGCGACTCGATGAATAGCGGCACCAGTGGCGCCACGTGCTTGCGCCCGTAGCCGGCCGGCGCGGTCACGCGCAGGTGGCCGCTGGCCTTGACGCCGCCGGCCGAGACGCTGGCCTCGGCGTTGTGCAGGTCGTTCAGGATGCGCTGGCAATCCTCCAGGAACGCCGAGCCCTCGAAGGTCAGGCTGATCTTGCGCGTGGTCCGCACCAGCAGCTTGACGCCCAGCCGCTCTTCCAGGGCATCGATGCGCCTGCCAATGATCGCGGGCGCCACGCCCTCGGCCGCGGCGGCGGCGGACAGGCTGCCGCGCGAGGCGACGGATACAAAGGTCTCCAGTTGTTTGAAATGGTCCACGAATGTTTCGCCTGAGTTGCACGGAAGGTCCCGCGGGGTGCCGCGCTGGCCACGCAAAGGGTGCCAAGGCAGGTCTTTGGTCACCAGTGAAGAGGATTTGGTGCGGAGTTTTGTTTTAGTCAGCCAAGATTAGTTGTGTAAAAGTAAAAGATCAAGTGACCGACGCCCACTTTGCCGCACTGCAGCGTCTCCCTACAATTCGATGCATTCAATGGTGTACAGAGCCACGCAGCTGTGGTCTGGCCACCGCTCACTGAGTCGGCCCCCTGAGTCGGCCCCTGACTCGCCCCTTAAAGTCGCCCCGTACCGTTGCAGGTTGTCCAGGCCCCTATGAACAAGATCCGCGCCGTCGTCTTCGATGCCTATGGCACGCTGTTCGACGTGTATTCCGTTACCGCGCGCGCGGAGCAGTTGTTCCCGGGCCGCGGCGAGGCGCTGGCGCTGCTTTGGCGCGACCGCCAGATCGACTACACCCGCATCCGCACCATGGCCGGGCACGACGGCGCGCACTACAAGCCGTTCTGGGCCATCACCGTAGACGCGCTGCGCTACGCCGCCGAGCGCCTGGGCTTGATGCTGGATGAAGCGACTGAAGCGCAGTTGCTCAAGGAGTACGCGTGCCTGTCGGCGTTCCCGGAGAACCTCGGCGCACTGAAGCGACTGCGCAAGGCGGGGCTGCCGCTGGGCATCCTGTCCAACGGCAACGCCGAGATGCTCGACATCTCGGTCAAGAGCGCCGGCATGCACGGGCTGTTCGACCACGTGCTGTCGGTCGATGCGGTGCGCCAGTACAAGACCGCGCCGGCCGCCTATGCGCTGGGGCCGCTGGCCTTCGGGCTGGACGCGCAGGAGATGCTGTTCGTCTCGTCCAACGGCTGGGACGCCTGCGGCGCCACCTGGTTTGGCTACACCACTTTCTGGATCAACCGTGCCGGCCATCCGGCGGAGCGGCTCGACGTCGCCCCCGCCGGCACCGGGCACGACATGAACGACCTGCTCGAATTCGTCCGCGCCCATGGCGTGACGGCATAGCAGGGCGCCCAACAACCAACGCTATCGCTATCGTTTAACAGGAGAACACTGATGGCTATCACGCTGCCCGCGGGCATGAAGATTACCGGCGAAATCCTGCCGGCCTACGAAGATATCCTCACGCCGGAAGCCCTGGCCCTGGTAGACAAGCTGCACCGCGCCTTCGAGCCGCGCCGTCAGGAACTGCTGGCCGCGCGCGTCGCGCGCGCCAAGCGCCTGGACGCCGGCGAGGTGCCTGACTTCCTGCCCGAAACCAAGAGCATCCGCGAAGGCGACTGGAAGGTCGCGCCGGTGCCCAAGGCGCTGGAATGCCGCCGCGTGGAAATCACCGGCCCGGTCGAAGCCAAGATGGTGATCAACGCCTTCAACTCGGGCGCTGACAGCTACATGACCGACTTCGAGGATTCCAACACCCCCAACTGGCACAACCAGCTGCAGGGCCAGGTCAACCTGAAGGCCGCCGTGCGCCGCACGCTGACCCTGGAATCGAAGGGCAAGCAATACAAGCTGAACGACAAGATCGCCACGCTGCAGGTGCGTCCGCGCGGCTGGCACCTGGACGAGAAGCACGTCACCATCGACGGCAAGCGCGTCTCGGGCGGTGTCTTCGACTTTGCGCTGTTCCTGTTCCACAACGCCAAGGAACAGATCGCCCGCGGCGCCGGCCCGTTCTTCTACCTGCCCAAGATGGAAAGCCATCTGGAAGCGCGCCTGTGGAACGATATCTTCGTGATGGCGCAGAACGAGATCGGCCTGCCGCAAGGCACCATCAAGGCCACCGTGCTGATCGAGACCATCCTCGCCGCGTTCGAGATGGAAGAGATCCTGTATGAGCTGCGCGAGCACAGCGCCGGCCTGAACGCCGGCCGCTGGGACTACATCTTCTCGTGCATCAAGAAGTTCAAGAACGACAAGGACTTCTGCCTGGCCGACCGCGCCAAGGTCACCATGACCGCGCCGTTCATGCGCGCCTACGCGCTGCTGCTGCTCAAGACCTGCCACTCGCGCGGCGCCCCCGCCATCGGCGGCATGAGCGCGCTGATCCCGATCAAGAACGATCCGGAGAAGAACGCCATTGCCATGGAAGGCATCATCAGCGACAAGCGCCGCGATGCCACCGACGGCTACGACGGCGGCTGGGTGGCGCACCCGGGCCTGGTCGAGCCGGCCATGAAGGAATTCGTGGCAGTGCTGGGCGACAAGCCGAACCAGTTCGAGAAGCAGCGTCCGGACGTGCAGGTGAAGGGCGCAGACCTGCTCGACTTCAAGCCGGAAACGCCGATCACCGAGCACGGCCTGCGCATGAACATCAACGTCGGCATCCACTACCTGGGCGCCTGGCTGGCCGGCAACGGCTGCGTGCCGATCCACAACCTGATGGAAGACGCCGCCACTGCCGAGATCTCGCGCTCGCAGGTGTGGCAGTGGATCCGCTCGCCCAAGGGCAAGCTGGAAGACGGCACCAAGGTCACGGCCGAGCTGGTGCGCAAGCTGATCCCGGAAGAACTGGCCAAGGTGAAGGAACTGGTCGGTGGCGACACCAGCACCTATGACCGCGCTGCCGAGATCTTCGAGCAGATGTCGACCTCGGAGGACTTTGCCGAATTCCTCACGCTGCCGCTGTACGAGGAAGTCTGAGCGCGACCAGGCACTTTGCCCGGTTCACGGAAACCGCAGCTTCGGCTGCGGTTTTTTTGTTTTTAGTTTGTCGGCCCCCTGTTAAGCCGGCTTTAGACCTGTCTTGCGGTGCAGCATTACAGCGTAATTAGTTGTAACAATAGTGTCTGTTACTGCACTTAATATGTCCTATCTTGAAGACTTTATGGGTTTATCCCTAGCGCCTGGATTAGAGGAAACACTCTAGGATGCGGGTTCGATGGTGCGCTGCACGATTGGAGGCGCGGCCCGGTCTCGAAGCTGGTGCCGCGGCCCGTTCCCAATGCCGGTGTGCCATTCCGTCCGATTCACCCATAGGAGATCTGCATGTCACCTTTTACGCCCGAACAATTTGCTGCGGCGCAGAAGTCCAATGTGAGCCATTTGTTCGCGCTGACGAACACGGCGTTTGAAGGTTTCCAGAAGCTGACCGAGCTGAACCTGCAGGCTCTCAGGACCTCGCTCGCCGAAGGCCAGGTCAATGTCGAAGCGGTACTGGCCGGCAAGGATTTGCGCGAAGTGTTCGCGGCCCAGGGCAACCTGGCCCAGCCGGCTGCGGAGAAGGCGGTGGCGTATGCACGCCATGTCTATGAAATCGCCTCGAACACCCAGGCGGAGCTGAGCAAGGCCGTCGAGGCCCAGTACGAACAGCACAACCGCAACGTCCAGGTTTTCGTTGACACTTTCGTGAAGAACGCGCCGGCCGGTTCGGAAGCGCTGACCGCGTTGCTGCAGTCGGGTGTTGCCGCGGCCAACAACACCTATCAGTCGTTCCAGGACGCCGCCAAGCAGACTGCCGAAGTCGCCAAGGCCAATTTTGCCAAGACTGCCGCAGCCGCGTCGGCCTCGGCCGCGAACGCTACGCCGCGCGCCGCCAAGGCGTAACAGCACAGCGAACACAGCGCTGGCCCGGCCAGGCCGGACCGCGCGCTGCACACAGATCGCAGGCATGCAGGCCCGGGAACCCCCGCGTTCCCGGGCCGCGGCACCGCGACACCATATCTTCCCGCCCCATCCATGCGCACCGGGACCGGCACGGTCCGGCCCGGCATGGCCGCGCTTTGCCTGCGCAACGGTAGCGGGAACTTGCTCGGGGACTACCGGGGGAATGTCCCTTCCTGCACGGCAGGGGTCTTTCAACTCACGACAACGAAGCAATCAGTATGACGAAGAGAATCGCATTGGTAACAGGTGGCATGGGTGGACTCGGCGAAGCCATCAGCATCCGGCTGCATGACGCCGGCCATGCCGTGGTGGTGACGCACTCGCCCGGCAATGCCAACGCCGGGGACTGGCTGGCCACGATGGCGGCCAGCGGCCGCGAGATGCGCGCCTATGAGGTCGACGTATCCGACTATGACGCCTGCCAGGCCTGCGCCGCGCGCATCCTGGCCGACGTCGGCCAGGTCGACATCCTGGTGAACAATGCCGGCATTACGCGCGACATGGCTTTCAAGAAGATGGACAAGCCGAACTGGGATGCGGTGATGCGGACCAATCTCGATTCGGTGTTCAACCTCACCAAGCCGCTGTGCGAAGGCATGGTCGAGCGCGGCTGGGGCCGCATTATCAATATCTCGTCGGTAAACGGCTCCAAGGGCGCGTTCGGCCAGACCAACTATGCCGCGGCCAAGGCCGGCATGCACGGCTTTACCAAGTCGCTGGCGCTGGAAGTGGCGCGCAAGGGCGTGACGGTCAACACGGTCTCGCCGGGCTACCTGGCCACCAAGATGGTCAACGCCGTGCCCAGGGAGATCATGGAGACCAAGATCCTGCCGCAGATTCCGGTGGGCCGCGTCGGCAAGCCGGAGGAAGTGGCGGCACTGATTGCCTACCTGTGCTCCGAGGACGCGGCCTATGTGACCGGCTCCAATATCGCCATCAACGGCGGGCAGCACATGCAGTAAGGAGGCCGGGGGCGGGGACCTCGGCACCGGCCCGGGCCCGCTCCTGCCGCCAGCGATGGCCAGGCGCCGGCCGCCGGCCATCGTTGCGTTCCGCCGCAAGCCGGATTCTTGTCCATACTGAAGCTTGACCGGCGGACCGGCTCACCGCCGCCGCGAACCAACCCATGGGGAGGGGAATCGTGTTCAAGCACATCTTGCTGGCCACCGATGGCTCGGAACTTTCAAGGATGGCGATGGAGGCCGCGATCAGCTTTGTCAAGGCCGATGGCGCCAGGCTGACTGCCTATACGTGCATGGAGGAGTATCCCTACCTGGCATCGGGCGATGCCGGCCATCCCAGGCGCAAGGCCTTCGAAGAGCAGGAAGCCGAACGGGCCCGGGCGCGGCTGGAAGAGGTGGTCGCCGCCGCCAGCGCGGCGGGCGTGCCGTGCGCCACCGACATGACGGCAACGGTTCCCTACAAGGGCATCATCGAGGCCGCGGCAAGGCACGAGTGTGATGTGATCTTCATGGCGTCGCACGGCCGCAGGGGCCTGGACGCCTTGCTGGTCGGCAGTGAGACGCAGAAGGTGCTGACCCACTGCCGGGTTCCCGTGCTGGTCTACCGCTGAAGGCGCGGGCGTTGGCGTGGGCGTGGGCGCGCAGGCCCCCGATGCGGCCTGCCGTCGGACTCCATTGCACGGAGGTGCTGCCATGGCGGATATCGAACAGGAAAAGGTGGTCGGCGTTCTCAACCGGATCCTCGAGGCCGAGCTCGCCGGCGTGGTGCGCTACACGCACTATTCGTTCCTGATCTTCGGCTTCGGGCGCATCCCGATCGTGTCGTGGCTGCGCGAGCAGGCCAACGAGTCGCTGCTGCATGCGCAGCAGGCCGGCGAATGGATCACCACCCTCGGCGCCTATCCCTCGCTTGGCATCGGCGAGCTGCTGGACGCCCACACCCAGGATATCGGCGCGATCCTGCGCGAGTCGCTGGCCACGGAGCGGGAGGCGCTGGCGCTGTACCGGGAACTGCTCAGCCTGGTCGAGGGCCGCTCCGTCGCGCTGGAAGAGTATGCGCGGCAGCTGATCCAGCTCGAGGAACTGCACGCCGGCGAGGTCGAGAAGATGCTGCGCAAGCCCGGCGCGCCCATGATCCCCGATCCTGCCAGAGGCGCCGACCAGGGATAAGGCCGGCATCCGTGGCACGACCGCCTGCTGCCGGCCCGCTCACTTGCTGCCGTCGCGCGCATCCCCGCCGATCGCGTCGACGATGATCATGGTGCGGTCCAGCACGCCGCGCTCGTCGAAGTACGCGCTGAAATGCGCCGGCTGATACGCGCCGGCGTAGAGCCGGTACGACCACGCCTCGCGCTTCATCATCGGGTAGTACTCGACCGGCTCGCGCGGCAGGCCGAAGTGCTCGGCCACGTCCTGCTTGGTCCACACGCCCGGGCGGGCGGCGTAGATTTCCTTCTCGGTCAGCATCTGGCGGAAGCTGGTCAGCTTGCCGCCGGCGTCGAAGTCCGCGGCATACACCTCGAAGCCGAGCGGCTGCTTGGAATAGATCCAGCGGCTGGTGCCGTTGGCGAGCGGATAGGTTTCGGAAGGCGCGCCGAAGGTATCGCGCACGGCGCTCTGCGGGCTGCCGATCATTTTCTGCGCGGTCTGCACGGGCTGCAGCGTTGCGCAGGCACACAGCAGGGTTGCCGCGGTGGCGGCCAGCCAGACAGACAGGCGATGGCGCATGGTGGGTCTCCGGTAAGCACTGCGGATGGGGATCCGTTCAGCATAGCGCAACGCATCCGGACGCGTGCTGAGGTTGCGCCGCGCGTTACCAGCCGAATCGGTAATCCTTTGCCGGATGCAGCCGCCAGGTGCCGTCGCCCGGCAGTTCCAGCACCTGGTGGTGATACTTCAGCAGCGTGGGCCGGTGGCTGACACTCACCAGCGTCGCCTGCAAGCCGGCCAGCAACTGGTACAAGGCCTCTTCGTTGCTGATGTCGAGGGCGCTGGTGGCCTCGTCCAGCATCACATAGCGCGGCCTGGCCAGCAGCACGCGCGCGATGGTCAGCCGCTGCTGCTCGCCCAGCGACAGCACCTTGCTCCAGTCCACTTCGGTGTCGAGTCCGCCGAAGCGGCCGGCGATGTCGCGCAGGTTGACGGTATCCAGCAATTGCAGCAGCTCGCCGTCTGCGACCTGCCGGCCGACATGGTTGGGATAGAGCAGCTGGCTGCGCAGGCTGCCGACCACCATGTACGGATGCTGCGGCAGGAACAGCATGTGCTGCGGCGCCGGCCGCACGATGCGCCCGGTGCCGCTGTTCCACAGGCCCGCGATCGCGCGCATCAGCGAACTCTTGCCGCCGCCGCTGGCGCCGACGATCAGCAGTCCCTCGCCGGGATTGATCGACACGCTCAGGTCGGTGACCAGCGTGCGCTCCTGGTTGGGCGTCTGCAGCGTGACATGTTCCAGCGCGAGCCGCGAGTCCTGGCGGGACTCGATGGTGGAGGCAGCCCGTGCTGCGGTCGTCCTTTTCCCGGTCAGGGTACTGGAGAACGTGTCCAGGCGATCGAGCCCGGCCACGAACCGGCTCAGGTCTTCAAAGTTGTCGACGATCACCGTCAGCGCATTCAGCACGGCGGCGAAGGCGCCCGCGGCGCGGATCGCGCTGCCGACCTCGAGCTCGCCGTCCAGCACGCGCGAGGCCACGATCGCGCTGGGCAGCAGGATGGTAAGGAAGCCATAGCCATATTGGAACATGTTCAGCCCGAGCTGCCAGCGGATGAGCCGCTCGAAATTCTGGAACGCCTTGCCGAAGCGCCCGCGGACATGGGAAGACTCCTGCGGCTCGCCGCGATAGAACGCGATCGACTCGGCGTTCTCGCGCACGCGGATCAGGCTGAAGCGGAAATCGGCCTCGCGCTTGAGCTGGTAGAAGTTCAGGCCGATCAGCACCCGCCCGAAGCAGACGATCGAGACAAAGGTTCCGGCGATGGCGTACACCACCAGGAAATAGACCAGTTCCCTGGAGATGATCCACAGCACCGCGCTGAACGCAATCAGCTGCAGCAGCGCGCCGATGCCGATCGACAGGAAGAACAGCGACTGCCGGGTAAAGGTGTTGATGTCCTCGGAGATGCGCTGGTCGGGGTTGTCGATGCCGGCGTCCGCATTGAGCTTGTAGAAAATGCGGTTCTTGAAATATCCGTCCAGGTAATGGTGGGTCATCCAGCGCCGCCAGTGCAGGCCTAGCAGGTTGCGGATGTAGTAATAGACCGCGTAGACGGGAATGGCGACGATCAGGATATACAGGCAGCTGCGGATCGAGGCCCAGAAACGGTCGGCGTCGCGCGCCGCCAGCGCCGAGGTGAATTCGCCGGTCTGCTCGTTGATCAGCACCTCGGCCTGGGTCTGGCCCAGCAGCAGCAGGATCAGCACCAGCAGCAGGCCGGCCGCCTTCCATCGCTCCTGCGAGGCCCAGTAGGGTTTGGCGATCACCCAATAGCGGGTCCAGACGTGCCGGGTCGACGTGGCGGGGCGTTTGCCGGGGGGCGTAGTGCTGTCGGCCACCTCCGGCTCGGGCACGGCGCTCATAATCCACCTCCGGGGTGCTGAGCGGATTTCATTATCGTCACATGGCGGCACGGCTCCGGGCGCGGACCGCGGCGGAAAATGACTATTGAAATATAGGCCAGCAAAATCGATGCCCGGCGCTTTTGCGCGAGCCCGGCCCGCGCGGGCGCCAGGCGCCACTGGCGGTGGCTTGACGCAGGCGTCGAAGCTGATTCCAATCCCGGGTGATCGTTTCCCCATCACAGGCCGCCCCCGCATGGACCGCTTCGACGCGCTGCAACTCTTCACCCGGATCGTGGAACTGGGTTCTTTCACCCGCGCCGCCAGCGCGCTGGACATGCCGCGCGCCACGGCGACCCACGCGATCAAGGAGCTCGAGGCGCGCGTCGGCGCCCGGCTGCTGGAGCGCACCACGCGGCAGGTGCGCCCGACGCTGGACGGGCAAGCCTTTTATGAGCGCGGCAAGCGCGTGCTGCAGGCGCTGGAAGACGCCGAGACCTCGCTCAGCACTCAGGTGGCCGACCCGCGCGGCACGCTGCGACTGGACCTGCATGGCACCCATGCCACGCTGGTCATCCTGCCGCGCATCGGCGAGTTCCGCGCGCGTTATCCGCATATCGACCTGGTCATCAGCAGCGGCGACCGCCTGGTCGACCTGATCGGCGAGGGCATCGATTGCGTGGTGCGCGCCGGCCGTCCGCGCGATTCGTCGCTGGTGGCGCGGCGCCTGGCGGAGATGCCCGAGGTGCTGTGCGCCAGTCCCGCGTACCTGGCGGCGCACGGCACGCCGCGGCATCCGTCGGAGCTGGCCGAACATGTCGGCGTGGGCTTCTTTTCCCGCAACCATGACAGCCGCTACCCGTTCACGCTGACCGTCGATGGCGAGGTGCGCGCGTTCCGGGCCAGCGGCTGGGTTTCAGTCAGCGATGCCGAGTGCTATACCAGCGCGGCGCTGGCCGGCTGCGGCCTGATCCAGGTGCCGCGCTTCCGCGTCGAAGACCACGTGCGCGCCGGGCGGCTGGTGCCGGTGCTGGAAGCCTGGCCATGCCCGGACTTGCCGGTGTCGGCGCTGTACCCGTTCCACCGCCAGCTGGCGCCGCGCGTGCGGGTGTTTGTCGACTGGGTGGCGGGCATCTATGCGGAACGGTTCGGGCCGCCGCGCGCCACAGCCGGCGCCGCGCATGGTGGAAACCCGGGCCTGTCCCCGGCCTGAACACTCACTAAGATGAAAGACCCGCCGCCGGTGCGGCGCACAACGATAACGCGGAGACTTCATCTATGGATCGTCGACAGTTCCTGAACACCGCGGCGCTCGCGATGGCAGCCGGCGTGGTGCCGCACGCGCTGGCCCAGCAGTGGCCCGCGCGCGCCATCCGGCTGGTGGTGGCCTATCCGCCGGGCGGCGGCACCGACGTGGTGGCGCGCCTGTTCGCCGACTACCTCGCGCGCGCGACCGGGCAGTCGGTGGTGGTGGAGAACAAGCCCGGCGGCGCCACCATTCCGGCCACGCAGGACGTGATCCGCGCGAAGAACGATGGCCAGACCTTGCTGGTGACGCTGGGCTCTTCGGCTACCTCGGGCGCGCATATCAACCGCGTGCCCTACGATCCCTTGACCGACCTGACCGCGCTCGCCGAACTCGGCCGCGCGCCGGTGCTGATGGCCGCCAACAAGGACGCGCCGTACAACACGCTGAAGGAGCTGGTCGCCTACGCCAAGGCGAATCCGGGCAAGCCGATCCACTCGGCCTCGTACGGTCCGGGTACGTCGTCGCACTTCGGCCCGCTGCTGTTCAACCGGCTCGCCGGCACCAATCTCGAACCGGTGCTGTACAAGGGTTCCGCGCCCGCCACGCAGGATCTGGTGGGCGGCGTGGTGCCGCTGATGATCGACGGCCTGACCACCGGCGTGCCGCTGTACCAGGCCGGCAAGACCAAGGTGCTGGCCACCACCATCCCGGAGCGCTCGGAACTCGCGCCCGGCGCGCCCACGTTCCGCGAGCTGGGCTACACCGAGATGGAGCAGCTGAGCGGCTATTTCGCGCTGTTTGGCCCCAAGGCCATGCCCCGCGAGACGGTGGAGGCGGTCTCCGCCGCAGTGCGCAAGGTGCTGGCCGATCCCGCTTACCAGAAGCGGCTGGCGGGCGTGGGCGTGCTGCCGCCGCAGGCGGTCACGCCGGATGCGTTCGCCACGCAGATCCGCGCCGACCATGCACGCTGGGGACAGTTCATCAAGGACATCGGCTTCAAGATCGAGGGAAGCTGAACCTCCGGCGCTTCACGCGTCGTCTTGCTGGCTGGCCTTTGCCGGGGTGCGCGCCGGCGCTTTTTTCTTCGCCTTGCCCTGGTTGAACGTGATCGCGGCGCGGACCAGGGCCTTGAGCGCGCGTGCGTCGATCTTGTCGCCCTCGGCGAGGTCGATCGCGCGCCATTTATTGCCGTCCAGGCCGGCGTTGAAGAGATGGGCCGGGTCGGGCAGGCTGGCGCCGTTGGTAAAGGTAATCTTCACCTTGGCCTTGTGGGCGTTGGCGACGGCGATCATGCCGTCGCGCGACCATACCGGGCTGCCCATCCATTTCCATTCCTCGACGATGCCGCTGTCGGCGGCGAGGATGGCCTTGCGCAGGCTGGCCAGGGTCTGGCCGCGCCAGTCGGCCAGGCTCGCGATCAACTGGTCGATCTGTTCAGATGGTTGCATCGATGCTCGTTCCTCGAGGTTCTGGCTGACCGGCTTATCATAGCCGCTCAGTGCGGTCTCGCCGAGCAACGTCGGCCAGGGAGTTCAGCCATGGTCAACAGCACGTCCCGGACCCCGGCAGGGGGGCGCGCAAGCCCGCGCAGAAGGTCGCCACCCGCCCGCCACTGGCAAGCCGGTGCTGCTGGCAGGCGGCAATCCGCAGATTCCGAAAGGCGATGGCGATGCGCCGGTGCAAGCCTAAATCCTGTTGGATTCCACAGGGAGGCCGCAACGCGCGGCGGCGGCGAGCGCTCATGCCGGGCCCGGCTTCTGGCCTATATTGAAGACCTGCGGCATGGGCACCGGCGTCGCCGGACCGGCCGCGGCCGGAAGGAGCGCGCCATGAAGATCGCCAGCATCGAAGCCATCGCCCTGCGCATTCCGTTCACGGTCGGCGGCGTTTCGGCCGCGGGGGTCTGGGGCGGGGCGGGCATGCAGGCCGCCGATTCGCTGCTGCTCAAGGTGAGCACCGATGACGGCCTGGTCGGCTGGGGCGAAACCTTCGGCTTTGTCGGCGTTCCGGCGGCCAGGGCGGCGATCGAGCAGATGCTGGCGCCGGCCTGCATCGGCCGTGAGGCGAGCCAGATCGATGCGATCGGCCTCGACCTGCAGCGCAGCTTCCATGTGTTCGGGCGCAGCGGGCCCTTGTTCTACGGGCTGTCGGCGCTCGATATCGCGCTGTGGGACCTCTGCGGCAAGGCGGCCGGGCTGCCCGTTTACCGCCTGCTAGGCGGAGCGCGGCGCGAGCAGTTGCCGGCCTACGCCAGCCTGATCCGCTATGCCGATGCCGAAGCGATCTCGGTCAACGTCAGGCGCGCCATCGCCGATGGCTACCGCAGCCTGAAGCTGCATGAAGTCGACCTGGCCGTGATCCGCGCAGCGCGCGCGGCCGCGGGCCCGGATATCGAGATCACGCTGGATACGAATTGCCCGTGGACGTTGCATCAGGCCATCGACATGGCCCGCGCCCTGCAGCCCTTGTCGCTAAGGTGGCTGGAAGAGCCGCTGTGGCCGCCCGAGAACTACGCCGGACTCGCGGCGCTGCGCCGGCAATGCGCGATTCCGGTCGCCGCCGGCGAGAATGCGACCACGCTGATGGAATTCGAGCATCTGCTTGGCATTGGCGCCGTCGATGTGGTGCAGCCCAGCCCGGCCAAGATGGGCGGCATCAGCGCCCTGCGCGATGTCTTTGCCCTGGCCAGGGCGCGCAACGCGCAGGTGATGGTCCATACCTTCTACGACGGCCCCGGGCTGCTGGCCGCCATGCATGCCACCGCGGCGCTGGGCGATGCCAGCGCCATGATCGAATGGCGGTACTTCGACATGGCCGCGCAAGTGCTTGGCGATGCCGTGGTGCCGCGCGACGGCATGATCGCGCTACCCGCGGGCCCTGGCCTGGGCATCGACCCGGATCCCGACGTGATCCGGCGCTACCGCGTCGGCTGACGCCGCCGCTCAGAAGTCAACCTTCTCTCCCGGCTGCGGCACGATCACGCTTGCCGCGGCACCAGCGCCCAGCGCCGCCCTGAACTCCTCTGGCGTGCCGCTCGCTTGCGCCGAGGTCTGGTAGTGGATCGGGATCGCGAAGCGCGGCCGGATCAGGTCGCGCACGGCGATCGCGGCATCCTGCGGTCCCATGGTCGAATACCCGCCGATCGGGATCAGCACCAGATCCGGCTTGTAAATCTCGCCGATCAGGCGCATGTCGCCGAACAGCCCGGTATCGCCCATGTGCCAGATGCGGAAGCCGTTCTCCAGTTCGATGATGTAGCCCACCGGCTCGCCGCCGTAGTGGGTTTCGTCCTTGCCGGTGGCCGGGTTCTTCAGCGCCAGTTCGGACGAGTGTTCCGCATGCACCGCCGTGATCTTCGGGCCCGCCGGGCCAAACGGCATGACCGTGCCACTCTTGCCGAAGCGCTGCACCTGTGCCTCCGGCACCAGGCCCAGGCTGACCAGCGCTCGGCCCAGGCCGCCGCCGTTGTACACCGGTGCGTTGCTCAGCCGGGCCAGCGCGGGGGTATCGCCCAGGTGGTCATTGTGGGCATGCGTGACCAGGATCAGGTCGACCTTGCCGAGCGCGGGCAGCTGTTTGAAGCCGGGCGGGGTCTTCGGATTGTTGGTCAGCCATGGGTCGATCACGATGACCTTGCCGCCCGGCGTGGTGATGCGCGTGGCGGCCTGGCCCAGCCACAGCACTTCGGCCTTGCCCGCGGTGGGCTGGCCGGGCGTTACCGGGCGCGGGGCGTCCGCCGGCGGCGTGGGCGCGGCACAGGCGCCGAGCAGGGCGGTGAGCGTGATGACGGCGGCGCGCATCCTCGCAAGGTGTCTGAGCATGTCCTTCCTCCGTGAGTGGATCGATGCCGGATCGATGCCGGACCGATACCGGATCCATATGCAACGCAGCGGGCTAGCGCACAAACATGCCGAGGCCCTCATGGTCGTAGAACTCCAGCCAGACGCGGTCGCTGGAAAACGCGGCCTGCGAGATCGTGCCCGGCATGGCGTTTTCATTGGCGAGCGTGAAGGTGAAGATATCGCCGTCCCAGTGGCTCAGCGGCAGCACCAGCGGCGTCGCGCCCAGCGTCATCACCAGCGTGCCGCCCTGGTCGGCGACCTGCAGCGGACCATAGTAGTCGTTGCGGTAGGTGCCGGTGTAGGCCGACAGCGCACGCGCCGGCAGCGGATTGGCCGGGCGCGGCTGTCCCACCAGCCGGCCTTCCGGCTCCAGCAGCGGTGCCAGCGCATCGCCGTAGAGCTTGCCCCAGTCGCGGCGGATGGCGCCGAATTGCGCCAGGTCGAAGAACTGGGCGCTCAGGGTTTCCGGCACGCCGATGGGCTGCGCGTTGGTCAGCGTCACGATGGCCAGGTTTAGTTCTGGTACCGCCATGAAGCTGGTGGCGACGCCAAGGGCGAAGGCGCCGGAGTGGTTGAGCGAGGTCAGGCCCAGTTCGGTGGTGCCGACATTGAAGCCATAGCCATAGTAGCCGGCAGGGCGCTCGCCGGCGGGCGGGTTGCTCTGCATTTGCGGACTTATCGCGGGCGCCAGCGCGGCGGCATCGACCACCCGCTGCCCGCCGAACTCGCCCTTGGCGAGCAGCATCGTCAGCCATTTCGCCATGTCGTTGACCGACGCACTGACGCCGCCCGCCGCCGATTGCGCATCGGGCATCCGCGTCGATCCCTGCACCCAGTTGCCGTTGACCCGCACGTGGCCGAGCGCGCGGTTGTCGCGCGCGGCATAGTCGGCAAAGCGAGAGCTGGTGCGCGTCATGCCCAGGGGCTGGTACAGCGCCTGTTCCGACAGCGTGGCCCAGTCGGTGCCGGCGGCGACGGCAACCGCTTCGGCGGCGGCGGTCATGCCGAAGTTGGTGTACGCGTAGACCGCGCGGAACGGATGCAGCGGCATGAAGCGCAGGCGCGTCAGCACTTGCTGGCGGTCGTAGCCCATGTCCTCGAGACGGTCGCCGGCGTGGTCCGGCAGGCCGGAGCGGTGGGCGTAGAGATCGCCGATGGTGACGGCCGCCGACACCTCGGCATCGGCCAGCGTGAACCAGGGCAGGTGCGTGCGCACCGGCGTATCCCAGCTGATGCCGCCGCGCCCGACCTGGCGCGCGACCACCGTGGCGCCGATGGACTTCGACACCGAGGCCAGCTGGAACACGGTGTCGGCATCGACCGGCGCGGGATCGGTCACCAGCCGGCGCCCAAAGCCCTTGGCGTAAACAGTCTGGTTGCCGCGCACCACCGCGACCGCCATCCCGGGTACGCGTGAACTCGCCATCAGGTCCGCAACCAACTGGTCCAGTTGCGCGATGGCCTGGGTAATCTGCGCCGGAGGAACCGGCTCGGGTGGCGTGGGCTTGGGCGGCTCGTCGTCGCCGCCGCCGCACGCTGGCAGCGCCGGGACCAGCAGGCCGCCCAGCGCGGCTCCCAGGAAACGGCGACGCTCTTGCAGTTTGCCCACGGTAGTTCTCCGTTATGAAGCGGAACAGGCGTGGCTGGGCCGTGGCCTGTGGATGGAACTACTGTATGCGATCGGTAGCCCGGAGGCGAAGGAGAGAGAGGTTTCGACGCTGCCAAAGCAAAAGGCCCGCACTGTCGTGCGGGCCTTTGCCTGAAACTCTGGTGCCCAGGAGAGGACTCGGTCACGCATGCGCGACCCCGGCTGCGCTTGCAAGCGCAGCCCTTCTCGTCCTCGCGAAAAGCGCTCAAGCGCTTTTCTTCCTGGGCGGAAAAGAAAAAAGGTCTGCATGCGCAGACCTTTTTTAAATTGTGGTGCCCAGGAGAGGACTCGAACCTCCACAGTGTTGCCACCGCTAGGACCTGAACCTAGTGCGTCTACCAATTCCGCCACCTGGGCAGGTGGTGAGCCGCGAATTCTACCGAAGGCGGCGGAATTTGCAAGCCCTTGCGCGGGCGCCGTGTGAAAAAACTTTGACGACCGCGCTCAGCAGCGGTCGGGGCGACCGCCGGTAATCAGAACGACGGCACCATCGCGCCCTTGTACTGCGCCTTCATGAACTGGCGCACGTCTTCCGACTGGTACGCGGCCACCAGCTTCTTGACCCACGGCTTGTCCTTGTCCTGGGTGCGCACCACGATGATGTTGGCGTACGGGCTGTGGATGTCTTCCAGCGCGATGGCGTTCCTGGTCGGCTGCAGGCCGGCGGCAAGCGCGTAGTTGGTGTTGATCACGGCGGCGCCGACATCGGGCAGCGCACGCGCCAGCTGGGCCGCGTCCAACTCTACGATCTTAAGCTTCTTGGGGTTCTCGGCCACGTCCAGCGGCGTGGCGTTGGAACCGTTGGTGCCGGCGCCGGCCTTCAGCTTGATCACGCCTTGCGCCTGCAGCAATAGCAGCGCGCGGTTTTCATTGGAGGGGTCGTTGGGCACCGCCACCTTGGCGCCCTGCGGCAGGTCCTTGGGCGATTTCAGGTTCTTCGAGTAGATGCCCAGCGGCGAGATATAGGTGTAGCCCACGCTCTGCATCTTGTAGCCACGCTGCTTCACCTGGCTGTCCAGGTACGGCTGGTGCTGGAAGCTGTTGGCGTCCAGGTCGCCTGCGTCGAGGGCGGCGTTGGGCTGCACGTAGTCGTTGAACTCGACCACCTTCACGTTCAGGCCATTGCGCTTGGCCACTTTCTGTACCACTTGCCAGACTTCGGCGTCCGGCCCGCTGACCGTACCGACACGGATGGTCTGTTCCTGGGCCGAGGCAGTGCCGGCGGCGATAAAACCCACGGCGGACACAGCTGCCGCCAGACGCTTGATGAAAGACGTGCGCATAGGAGTGATGAAAATCTTGTTGTGATGTGGCGAGTGAGAGGCAATCGCAGGGCAGGGATCGCCTGTCCGAAGCGAGGGCACAGATTAACGCAATTGCGTCCGGATCGCGCGGCGCGGACGATTCTGGCGTCTATTTCTTTTTCATAAGCTTATGGAGCCAGTCGGCGCCCGCGTGCCGGCATTTAATGCCCCGGCGCCGCGGCTCAGTCCGCAAACACTTCGCGCAAGGTCCGCAAGGTGTCTGACACGGTCCGGTCACTCAGGCCGCCCGCGCGCTTCACCAGCCGCGACTTGTCGACGGTGCGCAGCTGGTCCAGCAGAATCAGGCCGGTCTTGCGCTGGAACGTCACCGGTATGCGAAACGGTGCCGGCCGGCTGCCGGTGGTCATCGGCGCGACCATTACCGTGCGCAGGTAGTCGTGCATCTCGGGCGGCGACAGGATGACGCAGGGGCGCGTCTTCTCGATCTCGCTGCCGACGGTGGGATCGAGCGCGACCAGCCAGACATCGCCGCGCGCTACCATTTCAGCTCCGCGTCGTCGGCGTTGGGCAGCTCGCCCAGCACCAGGGTGTCGTCGCCGTCCGCGGCGATCTGCCGGCTGGCTTCGGCCCAGCCTTGCCGCGGTGCCTGCCGCGGCCGGCGCAGCACCAGCGTGTCATTCACGATTTCCATTTCCACTTCATTCTCCAGACCCAGCTGTGCCAGGATTGCCTTGGGAATCAGGACACCTTGCGAGTTGCCCATCTTGCGGATCGTTGCCTTCATGTCCTGTTGCTCATGGTGTAGCCAGCACTGGCGTCAGCACAATGTTATTACACCGCGGGCATCAAGGAAACAGGCAGGCACGACGCTGCATGGAAATGTGACATCCCGGCGCAGCCGGCAACAGGCGAATGGTCCAAAAACGCCCGCGCCACGCGGTACGCCCGGATCAGTTGGCGACCGCTCCGTAGCCCTGGCCCTTCCACTCGATAAAACACAGCCCGTGCCCGAACGGATCGGACAGCGTGGCCTGCCGGCCCCAGGCGAATTCCTGGGGCCAGTCCTCGATCTCGGCGCCGGCCTCGAGCGCGCGTTCAATGGCCTGCTCGAGGTCGGCGACGACGAAATCGAGGTGAACCGGAGTCCAGTGGCGGCGATAGTCGCGCCGGGTCGCGGCGCGCGTGGTCGGGCGCGTGCCCGCAGGCTTGGCGAGCAGGTAGATCGGGGCATTGCCGCCCAGCATTTCGGCGACGGAGCCTTCGAACAGCGTGCGGCCCAGCCGCAGTCCCAGCCCCTGCGCGTAGAAGTCGATGCCGCGCGCCAGGTCGTCGACATCGATATTGATCAGCAACTCCATCACAGCCTCCTGCAGCGTTCCGTTTGAAAGCGGCCGCATTGTGCGCCGGGCCTCCTGACAGCTGCTGTCAGGAGTGATGTTTCAGCCGGGCACGGCATTCATGTGAGGAGCTCCAGCCGGTGCGAGTCTGGCCGATATTCAAGAGAGCCGGGTCGGCCCATGTTGCAGTGCGCAGACAAAAAGGTCTCGCGAATACGCGGAGACTTCATAATATCGACTTATCGCAAACGGGAGAGTGAAGTTGCGTTTTGAGCACTTGGTGGAGATCAATGATCCGGGCAACCCGCAGCTGGAACCGCTGACGGCCGAGCAGGTGTGGCAGGGCCTGGTGCTGCGCGCCGAATCTCCCGAGCTTTTCGTGCTGGGCCTGGACCGCGCCGAAGTGGTGGGCCGCGGCGACAACTGGATCGACCGCGTGCTGCATTTCGGCACGGCCTCGATCGAAGATCACGTGGTTTACGAGCCGCGCCGTCTGGTGCGCTATGAGACCGCGGCCACGGCAGAGCATGCCGGCGGCACGCTGACCATGGCGATCGAGACCCCGGGTCCGGGCGCTCTGCTGTTGCGCTTTATCTACGACACCACCATGCCGGCCGTCGATGCCAGCGGCGACGACCGCTACGCCGAGATCGTCAAGTCCGCTTACCACGCGGCAGACATCGACACCGTCCGCAAGATCCGCGAGATCGCCGACACCGGGCGGCTGGGGTGAGCGAGGGCCCCGCCACGCCGGAAGGTTCCGGCCAGCGGTCGGATCTGCCGACCCGGCAGTCGCTGCGCGAGCGCTATGGCGAACGGCTGCGCTGGCTGGTGCTGGCGACGCTGATGCTGGGCACGATCTCGTCGATCGTCTCGTCCACCATCGTCAATGTGGCCATTCCAGACCTGAGCCGGCATTTCGTGCTGGGGCAGGAGCGCGCGCAATGGGTCGCGGCCAGCTTCATGATCGCGATGACGCTGTCGATGCTGCTGACCCCCTGGCTGCTGAATCGCTACGGGCTGCGGCGCACCTTCCTGGGCGCGTCGCTGCTGCTGGGCGCGGGCGGACTGGTGGGCGGTTTCTCGCCCACCTACGGCGTGATGATCGCGATGCGCGTGGCCGAGGGCATCGCCGCGGGCATCATGCAGCCGCTGCCCAATATCCTGATCCTGCGCGTCTTTGAAGAGCGCGAGCAGGGCAAGGCGATCAGCATGTTCGGCTTCGGCGTGGTGCTGGCGCCGGCGCTGGGACCCAGCCTGGGCGGCTTCCTGGTCGAGGCCTTCGGCTGGCGCTCGATCTTCTTCGTGGTGGTGCCGCTGACGCTGCTGGCGGTGCTGATGGCGCGCCGCTTCATGGCGGTGGACTCGATCATGATGGGCGAGCGCCAGCCGCTGGACTGGCGCGGGCTGGGCCTGGCCGGCATCGCTACGGTCAGCCTGCTCAACGGCGTGGTCGAGATGCGCGAGAGCGTCGCCGCGGGCCTGGCGCTGTCGTGCTTCGGCGTGCTGATGCTGGCGGCCTTCGTGATGTGGCAGCTGCGCGCGGCGTACCCGCTGATGAATATGCGGCTGTACAGCTACCGGCAATTCGCGGCCGGGGCGGTGGTGGCCTTCATCTATGGCGCGGGCCTGTTCGGCTCGACCTACCTGTTGCCGGTCTATATGCAGATGGCGCTGGAATACACGCCGTCGCGCGCCGGGCTGGTGCTGTTCCCGGCGGGCGTGATGCTGGCGCTGACGATTGCGGCGGCGGGGCGCTTCACGCACCGGATCCCGCCGCATGTGCAGGTGTCGTTCGGGCTGGCGCTGCTGTCGTTGTCTTTCCTGCTGATGGCGCTGGGCTCGCGCGCGACCCCCTACCTGGTGCTGGTGGCGCTGGCGGTGCTGGGGCGGATCGGCCTGGGCTGCATCCTGCCATCGCTGACGCTGGGTGCGATGCGCGGCGTGGACTTCACGCTGATCGCGCAGGGTTCGAGCTGCATCAACTTCCTGCGGCAACTGGGCGGCGCCATCGGCGTGAGCCTGGCGGGGGTGGGGCTGCAGTGGCGCCTGGCCGAGCATGGCGCACTGCTGGGCCAGGCCGGCGACAGCGCGCTTCAGGCGGCGCGCATCCGCGCCTTCGATGAAACCTTCCTCGCGGTGGGCGTGGTGATCGCCAGCGCGATGCTGGCGGCCTGGCGCATCCGGCCGCGCCCGGCGCCAACGGCCTGACGCCGCCGGACCGGACCGTTCAGCTGGCGGCGCCGCTGCGCAGTTCTTCCACCAGCGCGATGTACTGCTCCATCGCCTGTTCGCGCGCGGTGCCGCGCAGCGCTTCCCACGCCTCAAACTTGTAGCGGCCGACGAAATCGGTCATGCCGGGCTTGTCGCCGTGCGCATCGCCCTCGCTGCCTTGCTTGAACAGCGCGTACAGGCGCAGCAGGGACATATTGCTGGGGCGCTCGCTCAGTTGCTTGACGTCGATCTGGGCCTGTTCGAAGCGTGCCTGCAGGTCGCTCATGGGGTTCCTCCGTGTGGACTGTCTGGATTGCGAAAATGCAGCCCGATGATAGCCGCCCCGCGCGGCCGCGCCGTCCGTATAAAACCGAAGAAGCCCTCGATTCCTGGCCCAACGGCTACAATCGCGCCATGTCCTGGATTCTTGCTGTTGAAACTTCTACGGAGTGGTGCTCGGTCGCGCTCGGACGCGCGGCAGGCGCCGGCGTCGAGTGCCTGGTGCGCCATGAGCACACCGGCGCACGCTCGTCGGCGCGCGTGCTGCCGGCCGCCGGGGAATTGCTGTCCGAAGCCGGCATTGCGCTGGCCGATTGCGCGGCCATCGCCTTTGGCGCCGGACCCGGCTCGTTCACCGGCCTGCGCACCGCCTGCGGCGTGGCACAGGGGCTGGCGTTCGGCGCCGGGCTGCCGGTGGTGCCGGTCAACACGCTGATGGCCTGCGCCGAACGCACCCGCGCCGCCACGCCGGCGCTGCCGGACGGCACCGCGGTGCTGGTGGCGCTGGACGCGCGCATGGACCAGGCCTATGCGGCGGCCTTCGGCTGGAACGCGGTCGCGCAAGAGTGGGCGGAACTCACGCCGATGCAGGTCGGCGCGCCGGAAACCGTGGCCTTGCCCGCCGGCGAATTCTGGCTGGCGGGCAACGCATCCAAGGTGTTTGGCGAACGCCTGGCGGGCCTCGGCCGCGCCGCGCGCGTGCTGCCCGAGGCGATGCCGCATGCGCAGCCGATGGTTGCCCTCGCGCTGCGCGCGCTGGCGCGCGGCGAGGCCATCGACGCCGACCAGGCCATGCCGGTCTACCTGCGCGACAAGGTTGCGCAGACCATCGCCGAGCGCGAGGCCGTTGCGGCGGCGCGCGCGGCGGCCCAGCCGGGGAGCGCAACGTGAGCGCCGCGTATCCCCTCGCAGACCGCCACGACTGGCCCGAGGTGCCGGCCATGCCGGCGCTGCCCGAGGGCTGGTCGCTGGGCCGCATGAGCGCGCTGGACCTGCAGGCGGTGGCGGGCATCGAGGCGCGCGCCTACAGCCATCCGTGGACGCGCGGCAACTTCGAGAACTCGGTCAAGTCCGGGCATCTCGGGCTGACGCTGCGCGATCCGGCGGGCACGCTGGTGGCCTACGCCGTGCTGATGCCGGTGGTCGATGAAATGCACCTGCTCAACATCACGGTCGAGCCGCAGCGCCAGCGCCAGGGGCTCGGCCGCCTGATGCTCGCGGTGGTGCTGGCGACCTCGCACGCGCACCGCATCCACACCATGCTGCTGGAGGTGCGGCCCTCCAATACCGGGGCGATCGCGCTGTACCAGGCCGCCGGGTTTGCCGAGATCGGACGCCGCAAGGGCTATTACCCGGCACCCGGCGGCAAGCGCGAAGACGCGCTGGTGCTGCGCCGGGCCTGGCCGGCACAGGCTGCCGCCAACGAAGGCACGGAGGGCCAGGCATGAGCCGCCGTGCGCAGTTCCTCGAGGTGCTGGGCATTCCGACCGAATGGGTACCGCGCGCGTCCCGGACGCCGCAGGCAGAGGCGCAGCCTGCCGCGATGCCCGCAGCCGAGCCGCCCGTGGCAGCGACCGCTGCCCCGCTGGCTGCAGCGGTTGCGCAGCTTGAGGCGCCGCGGGCCGCACCGGGGGCGCCGCCAGCCCTTGAGCGCGCTGCGCCAGCGCTGGCTCCTGCCGGGCCGGCGCCCGCTGATGCACAAGCGGACCGCGAAGCGGCCATCGCCGCGATGGATTGGCCGGCGCTGGAAGCCGCGGTGGCGGGCTGCACCGCCTGCGGCCTGTGCCAGACCCGTACCAATACGGTGTTCGGCGTGGGCGCGCGCCAGGCGGATTGGATGCTGGTGGGCGAAGCCCCCGGCGAGAATGAAGACTTGCAGGACGAGCCCTTCGTCGGCCAGGCCGGCAAGCTGCTCGACAACATGCTCGGTGCGCTCGGGCTGGCGCGCGGGCGCAATGTGTTCATCGCCAACGTGCTCAAGTGCCGCCCGCCCGGCAACCGCAATCCGGAACCGGAGGAGGTGGCGCAGTGCGAGCCCTTCCTGCGCCGGCAGATTGCGCTGGTCAGGCCCCGCGTGATCGTGGTGCTGGGCCGCTTCGCGGCGCAATCGCTGCTGCGCACTACCACGCCGATCGGCAAGCTGCGCGGCACCGTGCATGCCTATGAGGGCATCCCCGTGGTGGTGACCTACCATCCCGCCTACCTGCTGCGCACGCTGACGGACAAGGCGCGCGCCTGGGAAGACCTGTGCCTGGCCCGGGAGGTCCATGACCGTGCGGGAGCTGGGGCCTGACCTCTCGCTGACCCGCGGCGGCGACGGCGATGGGCCGTCGCAAGCGCCGCTGTGGCGCCGCGCCGCGTCGGCACGCGCGCGCGACCTGGCCTGGACCACGCTGTCGCCGCCGCTGCTGGACGCCGTACCAGGGGCCGCGCTGGCGCGCTGGCCGGCCGGCACCCGCGAGGCCTGGCAACGCTGGCTCGAAGGCGCGGATCCCGCCGCGCTGCCCCCCACCATCGACGAACTGGCCGACGGCCATGCCGCGCTCTGCGCCGATGCCGAGCACGACCCTGCCAACCGCAGCCTGCGCCTGGGGCGGCATGCCGAACGGCTGCTGCATTTCGCCTTGCGCCATATGCAGGGGCTGTCGCTGCTGGCCGCTAACGTGCCGGTGCGGCACGCGGGGCGGCACGGCGTGCGCACGCTGGGCGAGCTGGATTTTGTCTGGCGCGAGCTTGACTCGGGCGCGGTGGTCCACTGGGAGATGGCGGCCAAGTTCTACCTGATGGCGGCGGGCGGCCACCAGCCGCCGCGGGCGCAGGATTTCGTCGGCCCGAACCTGGTCGACCGCCTTGGCGACAAGCTCGGCCATATCGTGCACCGGCAGCTGCCGTTGGGGCATACGCCCGAGGCGCGGGCCGCGCTCGGCCATACCGTGGACCGCAGCGAAGTCTACCTGCTGGGCTGGCTGTTCTATCGCGACGGCCAGGTGCCGGCCGGGCTGGAGACGCTTGGCATTGCGCCAGACCACTTGCACGGCTGGTGGTCCACGCTCGATGCCTGGGCCGCGCGCGCCAGTGCGCGTCCGGGCCTGCGCTGGTGCCGCCTGCCGCGTACCGGGTGGTTGTCGGGAGCGCTGGTGCCGGAAGCCGGCACGGCGGACGCCGGCACGCTGCACGCGCTGCTGGCGCAGCGCTTTGCCGACCCGCGCCATGACCACGGCTGGCGCCGCGAGTCGCCGGTGATGCTGTGCGAGCTGGAACCGGCCGGGCCGCAGGCGCCAGGCTGGTGGCGCGAATGCTCGCGCGGGTTCGTGGTGCCGCCGGGGTGGCAGGAGCGAGCGCTGGCGCGCACCGAAGAGCCGCCGCGGGCGGGCCCGCAAGCCGGTCAGGACGCCACCTGACGCGGGCTGGCCGGCCGCCGCCGCGGCCGCGCCGCGAGGGTGCTAGTGGTGCTTGTCCTCGCCGATCATCGCCAGCGAGTTGAAGGTGCGTACGTTGTACTTGTGCAGCTTGAGCACCAGCGCCATGGTCACGCAGATAAACAGCCCCAGCGCGATGATGACCACGCCGATCGGCACGTTGAGCTTGATCAGCAGCGCGTACAGGCACAGCATCAGCAGCACCGAGACGTTCTCATTGAAGTTCTGCACCGCGATCGAGTGCCCGGCCGACAGCAGCACGTGGCCACGGTGCTGCAGCAGCGCGTTCATCGGCACCACGAAATAGCCCGACATCGCGCCCACCAGCATCAGGAACACGTAGGCGATGGCCATGTACAGCGGCATGTGCAGGCCGAGCACGTCGAGCGTGACCTGCGGCATCGCGTCCTTGGTGTAGAACGCCATCAGCATCACCGTGGCGCCCATCGCCACGCCGAACGGCAGCACCGACAGCGATTTGCGCAGCGGGATGCGCGCCGCCGCCAGGATCGCGCCGACCGCCACGCCCACCGCCACCACGGCCTGCAGCAGTGCGCCCTGGGACAGGTTCAGTCCCAGCGACTTCTCGGCCCATTTCAGCACGATGAACTGCAGCGTCGCGCCCACGCCCCAGAACAGCGTGGTCACTGCCAGCGAGATCTGGCCGAGCTTGTCGCGCCACAGCGCCAGGAAGCAGTCGCCGAACTCGGCGATCAGCTTGATCGGGTTCTTTTCCTGCGCCGGATAGCGCGCGCCGGTATCGGGGATGAACAGGTTGAAGATCGAAGCGATCACGTAGAACAGCATGATCACCACCATCGCGGCCTCGGCCGGCGTGTCGATGCCCGTATTGATCAGGGGCACGTCCAGACGCAGCAGAAGGCCGGAGACATGCACGGAAATCAGCGCACCGCCCACCACCGTGCCGAGGATGATCGAACCCACCGTCAGGCCCTCGATCCAGCCGTTGGCCAGCACCAGTTTTTCGGGGGGCAGCAACTCGGTCAGGATGCCGTACTTGGCGGGCGAATACGCCGCCGCGCCGAAGCCGACTACGCCGTAGGCCAAGAGCGGATGCAGCCCGAACATCATGATGGCGCAGCCGACCACCTTGATGGCGTTGGTGATGAGCATCACCCGCCCCTTGGGCATCGAGTCGGCGAAGGCGCCGACGAAGGCGGCAAGAATGACGTAGGAGAGAACGAAGAACAGCTTGAGCAGCGGGGTCATCCACTGCGGGGAGTGCAATTCGGTGAGAAGGGCGATGGCGGCGATCAGTAAGGCATTGTCGGCCAGCGAGGAAAAAAACTGCGCGGCCATGATGGTGTAAAAACCCTTCTTCATGCTGTCGACTTTCTCTCCATCGCGCGCTCCATTCACGGGGGCCAGGCTGGTGCCGGCCGCAGGGGCCATGGTTTGCAGGGAACCTTGTGCCGCGGCCGTGTCGAATTGTGTCGTAGGTGCTGCGCTGCGGCGCCGTGAGGCCTGCCTGACAGTCATTGACATAATGCTTCGCTTTTAGAACATGGCCGGAGCGTCCGGCTTTATATCACGAAAACATGACATTCCCGAACCCCGGCAACGGCTCTTTTTGACAGCAAATTGCCTTGCCGATTCCCCGCCGCCCCCCGGCAACAGCATCCGAATGTGTTCAAATAACGGCTGCCACCGCGGCCCGCCGGACCGGGTCTTTCCTTGATCTGGTGTGCGCCCGGCGAGATATGGTGACGGGGATACCTGGGCGTGCCTATTGCGGGCATCCCGCATATCCGTCGCCGCAACGTGCTGCGGCACACCGACAGGTGACGTTTGCGCCATCGATACTGAGACAGAGCCGTCCCTCCAGCCCGCGCCGTGTGCCGCTCGCGCCGCTGCCGGCTTTGTCCGCTACCCTGATGTGACTTCCAATGCCAAGACCGATCCAAGCCGTCATCCACCAGCCCGCCCTGGCCAACAATCTCGATGTGATCCGCCGCAAGGCGCCCGATGCGCGCGTCTGGGCGGTGGTCAAGGCCAATGCCTACGGCCATGGCATCCGCCGCGTCTTTGCTGCACTGCGTGGTGCCGACGGCTTCGGCCTGCTGGACCTGAATGAGGCCGTGCTGCTGCGCGACCTGGGCTGGCAGGGCCCGATCCTGCTGCTGGAGGGCTTCTTCCAGCCGCAGGACATTGCCCTGATCGAGCAATACCGGCTGACTACCGCGATCCACTGCGACGAGCAGCTGCGCATGCTGGAAAGCGCGCGCCCCAGGGGCCCGCTGGCGATCCAGCTCAAGCTCAACACCGGCATGAACCGGCTCGGCTTCCATCCGGCGGAATACCGCGCCGCCTGGGAGCGCGCGCGGGCCATGCCGTGCGTGGGCAGCATCGTCCATATGACGCATTTTTCCGATGCCGACGGCCCGCGCGGCATCGCCCACCAGGTCGAGGCCTTCGACGCCGCCACCGCCAACCTGCCGGGCGAGGCCAGCCTGTCGAATTCCGCCGCGGTGCTGTGGCATCCGCAGGCGCACCGCGCCTGGGTGCGTCCCGGCATCATCCTGTACGGCGCCTCGCCCACCGGCCGCGATGCCGATATCGCAGGCACCGGGCTGCAGCCGGCGATGTCGCTGCAGAGCGAGCTGATCTCGGTGCAGGACCTGCAGCCGGGCGATACCGTCGGCTATGGTTCGCTCTTCACCGCGGAGCGGCCGATGCGCATCGGCGTGGTCGCGTGCGGCTATGCCGACGGCTATCCGCGCCATGCGTCGGGCTGGGGCGAGCAGCGCGCGCCGGTGCTGGTCGACGGCGTGCGCACCGAGCTGGTCGGGCGCGTGTCGATGGACATGCTGTGCGTCGACCTGACGCCGTGCCCGAAGGCCCGCGTCGGCAGCCCGGTCACGCTGTGGGGCCAGGGCCTGCCGATCGACGAAGTGGCGCAGGCCAGCGGCACGGTCGGCTACGAGCTGATGTGCGCGCTGGCGCCGCGCGTGCCGACCACGGTGGCCACCATCACCGCATCGGACAGCACTGCGCCCGCGGTGGTCTGATTTGCTCCGATAAGCGGGTGCGGGCGCAGCGCCGCAAGGTTACGCTCCGCACGCGCGCGCGGCCTCTGGCCGCTGCGCCCACGACGCCACCTCCGCAAGCCGGGCCGCTTCAGGCCCGGCTCGATTCTTTCTGCAAGGACCTCCGTTGGCCAAGAGCAAGACTGTCTATACCTGTACCGAATGCGGCGGCACCACGCCGCGCTGGGCCGGCCAGTGCCCGCATTGCCAGCAGTGGAACACGCTGGTGGAGACCGTGGCGGAATCCGCCGCGAACAAGCGCTTCCAGCCGCTCGCGGCATCGGCCACGGTGCGCAAGCTGGCCGAGATCGAGGCCGCCGACGTGCCGCGCTTTTCCAGCGGCATCGACGAATTCGACCGGGTGCTGGGCGGCGGCCTGGTGTCGGGCGGGGTGGTGCTGATCGGCGGCGATCCGGGTATCGGCAAGTCGACGCTGTTGCTGCAGGCGCTCGCCAACCTGGCCGGGCAGCGCCGCGTGCTCTATGTCAGTGGCGAGGAATCCGGCGCGCAGATCGCGCTGCGCGCGCAGCGCCTGGGCGTGGAAAGCCCGTCGCTGGGGCTGCTCGCCGAAATCCAGCTGGAGAAGATCCAGGCCACGCTGGAACTGGAAAAGCCCGAGGTCGCGGTGATCGATTCGATCCAGACGCTGTATTCCGAGGCCCTGACCTCGGCGCCGGGATCGGTGGCGCAGGTGCGCGAATGCGCGGCGCAGCTCACGCGCATCGCCAAGAGCAGCGGCACCACCATCATCCTGGTCGGCCACGTGACCAAGGAGGGCAGCCTGGCGGGCCCGCGCGTGCTCGAGCATATCGTCGATACGGTGCTGTATTTCGAAGGCGATACCCATTCCTCGCACCGGCTGATCCGCGCCTTCAAGAACCGCTTCGGCGCGGTCAACGAGCTGGGTGTGTTCGCCATGACCGAGCGCGGCCTGCGCGGCATCAGCAATCCGTCGGCGCTGTTCCTGTCGCAGCATGAAGAGACCGTGCCGGGCTCGTGCGTGCTGGTGACGCAGGAAGGCACGCGGCCGCTGCTGGTGGAAATCCAGGCGCTGGTCGATACCGCGCATGTGCCCAACCCGCGCCGGCTGGCAGTAGGGCTGGAGCAGAACCGGCTGGCCTT
Organism: Cupriavidus mimosae; assembly: GCF_023952485.1. Lineage (NCBI taxonomy): Bacteria > Pseudomonadati > Pseudomonadota > Betaproteobacteria > Burkholderiales > Burkholderiaceae > Cupriavidus > Cupriavidus mimosae. Next base: position 307,051 of record NZ_JALHRY010000003.1, read on the forward strand.
GCTGCTGGCGGTGCTGCACCGGCACGCCGGCATCGCCTGCTTTGACCAGGATGTGTTCCTGAACGCGGTGGGCGGCGTGAAGATTACCGAACCCGCCGCGGACCTGGCGGTGCTGCTGTCGATCCACTCGTCGATGCGCAACAAGCCGCTGCCGCGCGGGCTGGTGGTGTTTGGCGAAGTGGGCCTGGCCGGCGAGATCCGCCCCAGCCCGCGCGGGCAGGAGCGCCTGAAGGAAGCGGCCAAGCTGGGCTTTACGCTGGCCGTGATCCCCAAGGCCAATGCGCCCAAGCAAAAGATCGACGGGCTCGAAGTGATCGCGGTGGAGCGCATCGAGCAGGCCATCGACCGCGTGCGCCACCTGGACTGAGCCATGGACACCGGAATCGCTTTCGAGACCGGCCGTTTGCGGCTGCGCCAGTGGCGCGATGAAGACTATGCGCCGTTTGCCGCCCTCAATGCCGATGCGCAGGTGATGCGCTATTTCCCGGCGCCGCTGACGCGCGCCGAAAGCGATGCGATGGCCGGGCGCTGCCGCGGCCTGATCGCGCAGCAGGGGTGGGGCGTCTGGGTCGTCGAACGCATGGCGGACGACACCTTCCTGGGCTTTGTCGGACTGCACGAGCCGGCCGCCACGCTGCCGTTCGCGCCGTGCGTGGAGATTGCCTGGCGGCTGGTGCGCCACGCCTGGGGCCAGGGCTACGCCACCGAGGCCGCGCGTGGCGCGCTCGCCTACGGCTTCGGTCGCCTCGGTCTGGAGGAAATCGTCGCCTTCACCACGCTTGCCAATGCCCGCTCGCGCGCGGTGATGGAGCGCCTCGGCATGCGCGAGGACGCGGTGGGTTTCGATCATCCCGCCTTGCCGGCGAACCACCCGTTGCGGCCCCATTGCCTGTACCGCTTGCCGCGCGCGGCGTGGCAGGCAGCGGGCGCATGATGCCGATGTGTCGAGCCGTCAGGGGGCAGCAGGCCGGCGCGCATGTGGCGCCGGCTGCAGGCGCCGCAAAATCGGTAATAATGCGCAGCACAGCCGCGCCCTCGCACTGACGGCAACGATTACCGGATCACCTGAGTTCCAATGATGCAAGCCAATTCCCGCGCCTATTTCCTGCTGATTGCCATCGTCTCCTTCGCCCTGGTCGGCGTCGCGCTCTACCTGCAATTCGAAAAGGGCTACCAGCCTTGTCCGCTCTGCGTGATGCAGCGCTTCGCCTTCATCGGCATCGGCCTGTTCTCGCTGCTGGCCGCGGTGGCGCAGAACACGCGCTCGCTGTGGCAGGGCCTGGGCATGCTGTCCGGCATCGCCGGCATCGCGGTCGCGGTCTACCATGTGTCGCTGCTGCTCAATCCCAAGGCCTCGTGCGGCATCGATCCGCTCGAGAACTGGGTCAATGCGCTGCCCACCGCCAAGGTGCTGCCGCAGCTGTTCTACTCCGACGGCCTGTGCACCGCGCCGCTGCCGCCGGTGCTGGGACTGTCGGTGCCGGCATGGTCGCTGATCTGGCTGTTCGTGCTGACGCTGACGCTGGCGGTGGGGCTGATCCGCAGGGAGAAGAATTTCCGCTGAGCTCGGGATAAGAGAACGATATAAAGAGAAACGGCGCCATCGGCGCCGTTTCTGTTTTGCGGTGGTGCAAGGGAGGGGACTCGAACCCCAATCCGGTCAGGCAATCTGCTCGATCTGCTCCTGCAGCTCCAGCCACTTTTCTTCAAGCGTCTCCAGTTCGCCGTTGACCTCGCCCTGGCGCTTGAGCATTTCCATCAGCTTCGTCTTGTTGGCCTCGGCATAGCTGGCTTCGTCGGCCATGAACCGGTCGATCTCCTCCCGGGCAGTCTGCAGCACCGCCATCCGCTTCTCGACCTTTTCCAACTCCTTGGTCAGCGGCTTGCGCAGTGCCGACAGGCGCTGGCGCTCGTCGGCCTCGGCGCGGCGCTGGTCCTTGCGGTTGATCGTGGCGGCGTCGCCGCCATTCTCTGCCACGTGCGCGGCGGTGGCGGCATTGCGCTTGGCCGCGGCCTGCTGCAGCAGCCAGTCGCGGTAGTCGTCGAGGTCGCCGTCGAACGGCCGGATGGTGCCGTCGGCCACCAGCATGAACTGGTCGGCGGTGGCGCGCAGCAGGTGCCGGTCGTGCGAGACCAGGATCAGCGTGCCTTCGAACTGCGCCAGCGCCATGGTCAGCGCCTCGCGGGTATCGAGGTCGAGGTGGTTGGTCGGTTCATCCAGCAGCAGCAGGTTGGGCTTCTGCCAGACGATCAGGGCCAGCGCCAGCCGGGCCTTTTCGCCGCCGGAGAAGGGCTCGATCGGCGTGGTCGCCATGTCGCCGCGGAAGTTGAAGCTGCCGAGGAAGTCGCGCAGTTCCTGCTCGCGCACGTCGGGCGCCAGGCGCGCAAGGTGCTGCAGCGCAGAGTCGTGGTCGCGCAGCGTTTCCAGCTGGTGCTGGGCGAAGTAGCCGATCTGCAGGCCCTTGCCCAGGCGCAGGTTGCCCGTGAGCGGATCCTGGGTGCCGGCCAGGGTCTTGACCAGCGTCGACTTGCCCTGGCCGTTCGCGCCCAGCAGGCCGATGCGCTGGCCGTTCTGGATCGACAGTGCCAGGTTGTGCAGGATGGTGACGGGCGGATCGGCTTCGGCGTAGCCGCAATCGACGCCGTCGAGCACCATCATCGGGTTGGGCGCGGCGTCGGGCTCGCGGAACTCGAAGGCGAAGCCGGCGGCGACGTGCACCGGCGCCAGCCGCTCCATCTTTTCCAGCGCCTTGACCCGGCTCTGCGCCTGGCGCGCCTTGGTCGCCTTGGCCTTGAAGCGGGTGATGAACGATTCCAGGTGCGCGATTTCCTTCTGCTGGCGCACGTAGGCGGCCTGCTGCTGCGCCATCTGCTGCAGCCGCAGGGTCTCGAACAGCGTGTAGTTGCCGCCGTAGCGGCGCAGCTGCTGGTTCTCGATATGCACCGTGACGTTGCAGATCGCGTCGAGGAATTCGCGGTCGTGCGAAATCATCACCAGCGTGCCGGGATAGCGCGCCAGCCAGTCTTCCAGCCAGACGATGGCGTCGAGGTCCAGGTGGTTGGTCGGTTCGTCGAGCAGCAGCAGGTCCGACGGGCACATCAGCGCCTGCGCCAGGTTCAGGCGCATGCGCCAGCCACCCGAGAACGACGCCACCGGTTGCGACACTTGCGCCAGCGTGAAGCCCAGGCCCAGCAGGAGTGCCTCGGCACGCGCGGGGGCGGTGTACCCGTCGGCGTCGGCATAGGCGGCATGGGCTTCGCCTTCCGCGCTGCCGTCGCCGCTCGCCTGGGCCGCGGCAATGGCGGCCTCGATCTCGCGCAGGCGGGTGTCGCCGTCGATCACGTAGTCGACCGCGGTGCGGCTGACCGCCGGCGTTTCCTGCGCCACGTGGGCGACGCGCCACTGCGCCGGCACGCTGACATCGCCCCCGTCCGGATGCAGCTCGCCGCGCAGCAGCGCGAACAGCGTCGACTTGCCGCTGCCGTTGGCGCCGACGAGGCCCACGCGCTCGCCCGGGTTGAGCGTCACGCTGGTGTGGTCGAACAGCACCTTGGTGCCGCGCTGAAGGACTAGCTGGTCGATTCGGATCACGAGAGGGGAAATGCCTGAGTGAAAAACAGAAAAAGCGCCGTGAACGCGGGCCGCGGCCGGCGCTGTGGCGCTGGCCCGCATTGTAGCGTTTCCGGTGCGGTGCACGCCGTGCCGGTGCAGGGGGTGCCCCAAAGCGGGCCGAAGCGCGTCAATGCATGCACCGTGAAAGTGCCGCGAAAGACGGTAGATCTAGGGATTACCCTTGGTCTGGCAAAACTCTATTTTCTTGGAAGTCGGTTGCGTGTAAATTCATTTTCACAACGACGCGCACCCTGAGGCGCTGTCGATCAACCGTTCCACCATGCCCATTGGCCACTCGATCTCGGACCGCATTGCACGCAGCCTGCCGTCGCTGACGCCGGCGCACCGCCGCATGGCGGAATACGTGCTGGCCAACCTGTTTCGCGCAGCGACCATGCGCATCGACGAATTCGCCGCGGCGGTGGAGGTATCGGTAGCAACGGCCAACCGCTTTGCCCGCGCACTCGGCTTCGATGGCTATCCGCAGTTCCGGGCCGAGCTGGTGCGCGGTTTCGAAGCCACGCTGGCGCCGGTGGAGCGGCTGCGCAGCGAGCTGGAACGGCCCGCCACCGTGGCCGAAGTGTTCGCCGCCTCGCTCGAGGACGCGGCCGCCAATGCCGAAGCCACGCGGCGCGGCATCGATGCGCAGGCGTGCGAGCGCGCGGTGGCGGCGATCCTCGCCGCGCAGCGCGTCTACGTGGCGGGCTTCGGCGCCAGCGGCTTCCTTGCCGGGCTGCTGCAGCACGGGCTGGAAATGCATTGCCGCATGGTCACGTCGGTGGCGGGCGCGGGTGGCGCCTCGCACGCGGCGCGGCAGCTGTTCAAGCTGCAGCCGAGCGACCTGCTGATCGTGATCGCCTTCCCGCGCTATGTGACCGATTCCATCGAACTGGCCCAGCGCGTCAAGGCGCACGGCGGCCAGGTCCTGGCGCTGACCGACGGCCCGACCTCGCCGCTGGCGCCGCTGGCCGATATCGCGCTGTATGCGCAGGCCGGCAACCGGCTCTCGGCCAACTCCGATGCCACCGTGCTGGCGCTGATCGAGGCGCTGTGCGGCGCGGTGGCGCACCGGGCCGAACGCCCGGTCAAGGCCGCCGCCGAAATGACCGAATTCCTGCTGCCGTGGCTGTATGGCACGCCCGCTGCCGAGCCCGCGCGCCGGTCCGCGCCGATGCCAGTGCAACCCACCGAAGCCAAGACCGGCGCGCGCCGCGCGCAGTCGTCCAACACCCGCAAGTCCTGAGTCTCTGAGCCTCCTTATGCAAGCAGCTGTCATTGCCATCCACGGCGGCGCCGGCACCATCACCCGCGCGGCGATGGATGCGGTCCGCGAACGCGAATACATCGGAGCGCTGCAACATGTGCTGCAAGCCGGCCAGCGCATCCTGGCCGATGGCGGCAGCGCCCTCGACGCCGTCACCGAGGCCGTGCGCCTGCTGGAAGAGTGCCCGCTGTTCAACGCGGGCAAGGGCGCCGTGCTGACCCATGCCGGCACCTATGAGCTGGACGCCGCGGTGATGGATGGCACCACGCTCGATGCCGGCGCGGTGGCGTGCGTCACGCGCCTGCGCAATCCGGTGCTGGCCGCGCGCGCGGTGCTGGAGCACAGCGAACACGTGCTGTTTGCCGGCGCCGGTGCCGAGGCGTTCGCGCAGGCACAGGGCCTGGAGCTGGTGGCGCCCGACTACTACTTCACGCAGGCGCGCCACGAGCAATGGCAGCGCGCGCGCGGCAATGCCGGCATGGCGCTGCTGGACCACGATGCCGCCGCGCTCGCGGCGCAAGCCAAGCCAGAGCCGATCGATCCCGACAACAAGTTCGGTACCGTCGGCGCGGTGGCCCGCGACAGCGGCGGCAACCTGGCCGCAGCCACTTCCACCGGCGGCGTGACCAACAAGCAGGTCGGCCGCGTCGGCGATACGCCGGTGATCGGCGCGGGCTGCTATGCCGACGACGTGGCGGCGGTCTCCGCAACGGGCACCGGCGAAATGTTTATCCGCACCGTGGCCGCGTACGACGTGTCCGCGCAGATGCGCTACGCCGGCCTGTCGCTCGAGGAATCGGCCCGTCGCGTGGTGATGGAAAAACTGCAGGCCATCCAGGGCCGCGGCGGCCTGATCGCGGTCGACCGCGCCGGCAATGTCACGCTGCCATTCAACACCGAAGGCATGTACCGCGGTTTCGCCAGGGTCGGCGAAGCGGTCAACGTTTCGATCTACGGCTGACGCGCAGCACCACGGCATCAGGCAGCAACAGAAGGAGTTCCAGTGGCCACTACCCCCGCGCAAGCGCACGCTTCCGTATCCGCATCCGGCATCGCACTGCCGCCCGAGCGCGTTGTCTCGGTGAACGGACTGACCGTGCGCTTCGCCACCTCAGAGCGCACTGTCGAGGCCGTGCGCAACCTGTCCTTCCATGTCGATCGCGGCGAGACGCTGGCGGTGGTGGGCGAGTCGGGCTCGGGCAAGTCGGTGACGTCGCTGGCGCTGATGCGGCTGGTCGAGCATGGCGGCGGCAAGATCGCGGCGGGCAGCATGGCGCTGCGCCGGCGCGGCGGCGAGGTGATCGACCTCGCGCGTGCGGACAACGCCACGCTGCGCAGCGTGCGCGGCGCCGACGTGGCGATGATCTTCCAGGAGCCGATGACCTCGCTCAATCCGGTGTTCCCGGTGGGCGAGCAGATCGCGGAATCGATCCGCCTGCACCAGGGCAAGAGCCGCGCCGCGGCACGGGCCGAGGCGCTGCGCATGCTGGAGCTGGTGCGCATCCCGGAAGCGCGCCGCGTGCTCGAGCGCTATCCGCACCAGCTGTCCGGCGGCATGCGCCAGCGCGTGATGATCGCGATGGCGCTGTCGTGCAAGCCCGCGCTGCTGATCGCCGACGAGCCCACCACGGCGCTGGACGTGACCATCCAGGCCGAGATCCTGCAGCTGATCCGCGGCCTGCAGGCCGAGATGCACATGGGCGTGGTCTTCATCACCCACGATATGGGCGTGGTGGCCGAGGTGGCCGACCGCGTGCTGGTGATGTACCGGGGCGAGAAGGTGGAAGAGGGCACCTCGGACGATGTGTTCCGCGCGCCGGCGAATCCGTACACGCGCGCGCTGCTGTCGGCAGTGCCGCGCCTGGGCGCGATGCGCGGCACCGACCTGCCGGCCAAGTTCCAGCTGCTGCGCCTGGACAGCGCCAGCCCCGAGGCGGCCGCGCCGCAGGATACGGTGGCGCCCGGCGTGGCGCCGATCCTGCGGGTGCAGGATCTGGTCACGCGCTTCGACGTGCCCGGCGGCCTGTTCGGCCGCGTCACGCGGCGCGTGCATGCGGTGGAACAGGTCAGCTTCGACCTCTATCCCGGCGAGACGCTGGCGCTGGTTGGGGAGTCCGGCTGCGGCAAGTCCACCACCGGCCGCTCGCTGCTGCGCCTGGTGGAAAGCCAGAGCGGCACCATCGAGTTCAACGGCCAGAACATCAGCAAGATGGAAGGGCCGGCGCTGCAGACCCTGCGCCGCAATATCCAGTTCATCTTCCAGGACCCGTTCGCCTCGCTCGATCCGCGCGTGCCGGTCGGCTATTCGATCATGGAGCCGCTGCTGGTGCACAAGGTCGCCAGCGGCAAGGAGGCCGAGCAGCGCGTGGCCTGGCTGCTCGACAAGGTGGGGCTGGACCCGTCGCACGCGGCGCGCTATCCGCACGAGTTTTCCGGCGGCCAGCGCCAGCGTATCTGCATTGCGCGCGCGCTGGCGCTGAACCCCAAGGTGGTGGTGGCGGATGAATCGGTGTCGGCACTGGACGTGTCGATCCAGGCGCAGATCGTCGACCTGATGCTGGACCTGCAGCGCGAACTCGGCATCGCCTTCCTGTTCATCTCGCACGACATGGCGGTGGTGGAGCGCGTCAGCCACCGCGTCGCGGTGATGTACCTGGGCCAGATCGTCGAGATCGGCCCGCGCCGCGCGATCTTCGAGAACCCGCAGCACCCGTACACGAAGAAGCTGATGTCGGCGGTGCCGATCGCCGATCCGGCGCGGCGTCACCTGCGGCGCGAGCCGCTCAACGACGAGATCCCCAGCCCGATCCGCGCGGTCGGCGACGAGCCGGTGGTGCAGCCGCTGGTGCCGGTCGCGGGCAGCGGTGCGCCCGGTCATTTTGTTGCGCGGCACGCCGTTGGCGGCGCCTACTGAAACGGAAGTCAATCCAAGGAGAATCGAGATGTCTGCACGGATGGTTTCGCCCAGGCTGCTGGCCGGGCTGCTTATGGCTGGCGCGGTGGGCGCGCTGGCGCCGGTGTCTGCCTTTGCCGCCAAGGACGCGGTAATGGCGGTTGCCTCGACGTTCACCACGCTGGACCCGTACGATTCCAACGATACGCTGTCGCAGGCAGTCGGCAAGACCTTCTACCAGGGCCTGTTCGGACTGGACAAGGACATGAAGCTGGTCAACGTCCTGGCCGACAGCTTTGACGTCAGCAAGGACGGCCTGTCCTACACCATCAAGCTGAAGAAGGGCATCAAGTTCCACGACGGTACCAGCTTCGATGCGGCCGCCGTCAAGGCCAACCTGGACCGCGTCACCAATCCGGCCAACAAGCTCAAGCGCTACACGCTGTTCAACCGCGTGGCCAGGACCGACGTGGTCGATGCCAACACCGTCAAGGTCACGCTGAAGGAGCCGTTCTCGCCGTTCATCAACGTGCTGGCGCATCCGTCGGCGGTGATGATCTCGCCGGCCGCGCTGCAGAAGTACGGCAAGGACATTGCCTTCCATCCGGTTGGCACCGGTCCGTTCGAGTTCGTCGAGTGGAAGCAGCCCGACCACCTGAAGGGCAAGAAGTTCGCCGGCTTCTGGAAGACCGGCTACCCGAAGATCGACACCATCACCTGGAAGCCGGTGGTCGATAACAACACCCGCGCCGCCATCATGCAGACCGGCGAGGCGGACTTTGCCTTCAGCATCCCGTTCGAGCAGGCCGCGGTGCTGAAGAGCAGCGCCAAGGTGGATCTGATCGCCGCGCCATCGATCATCCAGCGCTACCTGACCATGAACACCATGGTCAAGCCGTTCAACGACCCCAAGGTGCGCCAGGCCATCAACTACGCCATCAACAAGGAGGCACTGGCCAAGGTCGCCTTTGCCGGCTACGCGGTGCCGGCCGAGGGCGTGGTGCCGCACGGTGTGGACTATGCCGAGAAGCTGGGCCCGTGGCCGTACGATCCGGCCAAGGCGCGCGCGCTGCTGAAGGAGGCCGGCTACCCCAACGGCTTCGAGACCACGCTGTGGTCGGCCTACAACCACACCACCGCGCAGAAGGTGATCCAGTTCGTGCAGCAGCAGCTGCAGCAGGTAGGCATCAAGGCGCAGGTGCAGGCACTGGAGGCTGGCCAGCGCGTGGAGAAGGTCGAGAGCGTACCGAAGCCCGAGGACGCCGGCGTGCGCATCTACTACGTGGGCTGGTCGTCGTCGACCGGTGAATCCGACTGGGCGCTGCGACCGCTGCTGGCTTCGGAATCGATGCCGCCCAAGCTGCTGAACACCGCCTACTACAAGAACGAGCAGGTCGACGCCGATATCGCCGGCGCGCTGCGCACCACCGACCGCGGCGAGAAGGCGCGCCTGTACAAGGACGCGCAGGAACGCATCTGGAAGGACGCGCCGTGGGCCTTCCTGGTGACCGAGAAGGTGCTGTTCGCGCGCAGCAAGCGCATGAGCGGCGCGTATGTGATGCCTGACGGGTCGTTCAATTTTGATGAGATCGATATCAAGCAGTGAGGTGTGAAACGAAGGAGGGCGACTTCGTTGACGCTCTCGCCCTCTCCCCCGGCCCCTCTCCCGCAAGCGGGAGAGGGGAGCATACAGCCGGTGGATCTTGAGTCCCGAGTGATTTCTCCCCTCTCCCTCTAAGAGAAGGGCGGGGGAGAGGGCAGGCGCTTGCAGTAGCGATGCTGCCTGATTGGCGCAAGCGTGCCATCCCATCCATCGGGCAGCAAGCAGTAGAGCAGTAAGCCGAGAGCGGCCGCCTGCCTCGCGACGCGGGGTTCGCAGGCGGGCGGCCCGCGGCCTTTCTTCATGGTGTGTGATGCTGAATTACTTCCTCAAACGCGTGCTGGGCGTGATCCCCACGCTGCTGATCGTGGCGGTGCTGGTGTTCCTGTTCGTCCACCTGCTGCCGGGCGATCCGGCGCGCCTGGCGGCGGGTCCGGAGGCGGACTCGGCCACGGTCGAACTGGTGCGCAAGGACCTGGGCCTGGACCGGCCCCTGCACGAGCAGTTCGTCAATTTCTTCTCGAACGCGCTGCGCGGCGAGTTCGGCCATTCCCTGCGCACCAAGCGCCCGGTCAGCGAGGAGATCGGCGACCGCTTCATGCCGACGCTGCTGCTGACGGTGGCGTCGATGGCGTGGGCGGTGGTGTTCGGCATGGCCATCGGCATCGGCTCGGCAGTGTGGCGCAACCGCTGGCCGGACCGCTTCGGCATGACGCTGGCGGTTTCCGGGATTTCCTTCCCGGCCTTCGCGCTGGGCATGCTGCTGATGGAGGTGTTCTCGGTGCAGCTGGGCTGGCTGCCGTCGATCGGCGCAGACACCTGGCAGCACTACGTGTTGCCCTCGGTCACGCTGGGCGCGGCGGTGGCGGCGGTGATGGCGCGCTTTACCCGCGCCTCGTTCGTCGAGGTGCTGCAGGAAGACTTTATCCGCACCGCCCGCGCCAAGGGCGTGCGCGAGACCCTGGTGGTGGCCAAGCACGGCCTGCGCAACGCCATGATCCCGGTGGTGACCATGATGGGCCTGCAGTTCGGCTTCCTGCTGGGCGGCTCGATCGTGGTCGAGAAGGTGTTCAACTGGCCGGGGCTGGGACGCCTGCTGGTCGACGCCGTCGAGATGCGCGACTACCCCGTGATCCAGGCCGAGGTGCTGCTGTTCTCGCTCGAATTCATCCTGATCAACCTGGTAGTGGACATGCTCTACACCGTGATCAATCCCACCATCCGCTACAAGTGAGGCCGGCATGACTGAGCTTTCCACGCCCGCCGCAGCGCCAGCGGCATCCGCTACCACCGCCGCGCCGGAGGCCGTGCGTACGCCCTGGACCGAGTTCTGGCGCAAATTCCGCAAGCAGCACCTGGCGCTGGGCGCCGGCGCGTTCGTGCTGGTGCTGGTGGCGATCGCCATCGTGGCGCCGCACATCGTGCCTTACGACCCCGAGAATTTCTTCGACTACGACGCGCTCAACGCCGGCCCGTCGGCCGCGCACTGGATGGGCGTCGATTCGCTGGGGCGCGATATCTTCAGCCGCATCCTGGCCGGCACCCGCATCTCGCTGGCGGCGGGTTTCTTGTCGGTGATCATCGGCGCGGTGGTCGGCACCGTGCTGGGCCTGCTGGCCGGCTACTACGAAGGCTGGTGGGATCGCATCGTGATGCGCATCTCCGACGTGCTGTTCGCCTTCCCGGGCATCCTGCTGGCGATCGGCATCGTCGCCATCCTCGGCAACGGCATGACCAACGTGATCTTCGCCGTCGCCATCTTCAGCATCCCGGCGTTCGCGCGGCTGGTGCGCGGCAATACCCTGATGCTCAAGCGGCTGACCTATGTCGAGGCCGCGCGCAGCATCGGCGCGTCGGACTGGACCATCCTGATGCGCCATATCCTGCCGGGCACGGTGTCGTCGATCGTGGTGTATTTCTCGATGCGGATCGGTACCTCGATCATCACCGCGGCCAGCCTGTCGTTCCTGGGCCTGGGCGCGCAGCCGCCCACGCCGGAATGGGGCGCGATGCTCAACGAAGCGCGCGCCGACATGGTCACGGCGCCGCACGTGGCGATCTTCCCCAGCCTGGCGATCTTCCTGACCGTGCTGGCCTTCAACCTGCTGGGCGACGGGCTGCGCGACGCGCTCGATCCCAAGATCGACCGCCGCTGAAGATGACTGCTTCCACCCTGGGCGTGCCGCACGTCGGCAGCCTTCCCGCCGGGCCACTGGACAGCATTGCCGACGTGGCCGGCGTCACCGTCGGCCACTGCACGCTGGCCGAGGGCGGCGTGCAGACCGGCGTGACCGTGATCCGCCCGCATGGCGGCGATCCATACCGCGACAAGGTGCCCGCCGCGGCCACCGTGCTCAATGGCTTCGGCAAGAGCGTGGGGCTCGTGCAGGTGGACGAGCTTGGCGTGCTCGAGACACCGGTGTCGCTGACCAATACCTTTGCCGTCGGTGCCGTGGTGCAGGCGCAGATCCGTGCGGCGGTGGCGGCCAACCCGGAAATCGGCCGCGCGCTGCCCACGGTCAATCCGCTGGTGTTCGAGTGCAATGACGGCTACCTGAACGATATCCAGCGCATGGCGGTGGCCGGCTCGCACTACGATGCAGCGCTGGCCGGCGCGGCAGCCGGATTCGCGCAGGGCGCCGTGGGCGCCGGCCGCGGCATGTCGGCGTTCGGCGTCAAGGGCGGCATCGGCTCGGCTTCGCGCGTGGCGGGTGGCCATTGCGTCGGCGCGCTGGTGCTGGCCAATTTCGGCACGCCGGAGTCGCTGACCGTGGCCGGCCGGCTGGTCGGGCCGGAGCTGGCACGCCGGCTGGCGCTGCCGGACGGCGCGGCGCAACCGGAGAAGGGTTCGATCATCATGATCGTGGCCACCGATGCCCCGCTGGACGCGCGCCAGCTGCGCCGGCTGTCGTTGCGCGCCGGCGCCGGGCTGGCACGCACCGGTTCGGTGTTCGGGCATGGCTCGGGCGATATCGCGCTGGCGTTCTCGACGGCCTACACCGTGCCCGACGACGCCGCTCGGCCGATGCCGGCGCTAGCGCTGCTGCATGAAACCCTGCTCGATCCGCTGTTCCGTGCCGCCGCGGACAGCGTCGAGCAAGCCATCCTGCATGCCCTGTGGCATGCCGTGCCGGTGCAGGGCCGCGACGGCCACGGCCGCGCCGCGCTGCTCGACGTGATGCCCGAACTGCGCCAGAGCTGCTGATGAAGATCCTTGTTTCCACCGATATCGAAGGCGTCGCCGGCGTCTTCCACGCCGAGCAGACCCGTGCCGGCAATGGCGAATACGAACGCGCCCGCGCCTGGATGACCGGCGAGGCCAATGCGGCCATCGAAGGCGCCTTTGCCGGCGGCGCGGCCGAAGTGCTGGTCAACGATTCGCACGGCGGCTTCCGCAACCTGCTGCCCGACCAGCTCGATCCGCGCGCGCGGGTGGTGCTGGGCAAGCCGCGCTACCTGGGCATGATGGCGGGGGTCGAGGGCGGCGTCGACGGCGTGCTGATGATCGGCTACCACGGCCGCGCGCAGAGCCGGGGCGTGCTCGCGCACACCATCAACAGCAGCGCCTTTGCGCGGGTCTGGCTCAACGGCAAGGAGCTCGGCGAGGCCGGCTTGTACGCGGCGCTCGCCGGCGAGTTCGGCGCGCCGGTGCTGATGGCCAGCGGCGACGACGTGTTCGTGCAGGAAACCCACGCGCTGATGCCGTGGGTGCGCTTTGTCGAGACCAAGGCCGCGGGCGGCTTCGGCAGCGGCGCTTCGCTGTCGCCGGCGGCGGCGCGCGCGGCCATTGCCGCGGCGGCAGCGGCCGCGGTGCGTGAACGCGCGCAGGCGCAATGCCTGCGCATCGCCGCGCCGGTGGCCTGCACGCTGCAGACGCAGACGCCGGCGCACGCCGACCTGTTCTGCCAGTGGCCGACGCTGGAGCGGCGCGACGGCGTGACGCTGTCGTTCCAGGCCGATTCGGTGCAGGCCGCGGTGCGCATGCTGAACTGCCTGTCGGCGATGTCGTTCATGCTCAAGTAGGCCCGAGCAGCGCGGCGGGCCCGCCACGTCCCGCAGATCGGCGACAATGGCGGGTCGAGCAACAGGCAGCCCAGATACAACGCATGACCCAGGCACACGACGGCGGCTGGATCCCGGTACGCAAGGATTTCGTCGATCCCGCCACACGCTGCCACGCGCGCGGCGCCAGCCGCCGCCATCACGGCTTTCCGGAAGGCCAGGCTTATATCCTGCGCGACGCCGCCGGGCACGAATACCCGTTCGGCGAGGACTGCGCGCGCGCCGCGCTGGCGCAGCCGGCCCTGCTGCGGCAAGTGCCCGACTACACCGAGCGCGACGTGGTGCCGCGCACGGCCTTGCCGGCGCTGCCAGCGGGCCCGCGCCGGCGCGACCCCGCGCAGGCCCGTGCGGCCGAACGCGCCGCGGCGATCCGCTACCTGGTGCTGCGCATGGAAAAGGTGGCCGCGGTGCCGCGCGTGCAGCCCACGGTGCGCTTCCCGGCGCTGGAGGACATCTACGCGCAATACCAGCGCAGCGGCGACATCGCCCCGGCGCAGGCGCGCCGCATCCTGGCGATCGAGCGCAGCCCGTCGACGCCGCCACGCCTGCGCGCGACCAACCTGCTCGACGTCTATACCGCGCACGTGAAGCTGGAGCGGCTGATCGCGGCATCCACCAGCGTCGACAACATCCGCTTCCTGCGCAGCCTGCATGACTGGCTGGCGCGGCACCTGGTGCTGACCGCGGCGCAGCTGGCCGCGGCCGGGATCGCGATGCATCCGCAGGCGTTCACCTCGTCCGGCATCTGGGGGCCCGAGGCCGAGCCGCCCGCCGCGGCGGGCAGATTCCAGTCCGGTTCGCTGTTCTAGCCGCGACTGGCGAGACTCGCCGAATTGGCGTCTAATGCCTGCATCGCATCCGCGGGTGACGCCATGAGCCATTTTTCTCGCAGCTACGCCGAAGCGCGCCAGACCTTCCTGGACGCCGCCCGCGCCGCCGGCGGCGCCCTGGCGCAATTCCCGCATCCTACCCGGCGCGGCAGCGCCGGCGAAGATCTGGCAATCGACGTCGCGCTGGCCGGCGCGCCCGAGGCCCGGCTCTGCATCATGGTGACCTCCGGCACGCACGGTGCCGAAGGCTTTGCCGGCTCCGGGGCGCAGGCGGCGCTGCTGCACGACGCCGCGCTGCTTGCCGATTGCGCCGCCGCCGAGGCCTGCCTGCTGCTGGTGCACGCGGTCAATCCCTATGGCTTCTCGCACCTGCGCCGGGTCAACGAGGACAACGTCGACCTGAACCGCAACTTCATGGATTTTTCGCAGCCGCTGCCGCATAACGCCGCCTATGCCGAAATCGCGCCGCTGCTGCTGCCGGCGCAATGGCCGCCGTCGGAGGCCGACCAGGCGCGGCTGATGAAGGCGGTGGCCGAGCGCGGCATGGCGTGGTACCAGGCCGCGGTCAGCAGCGGCCAGTACCAGGATCCGGGCGGCATGTTCTACGGCGGCGACAAGGCCACCTGGAGCAACTACACGCTGTGCCGCATCCTGGCGCGCTTCGGCGCCGGCCGCGCGGCGCTGCGCTGGATCGACGTCCATACCGGCCTGGGCCCGTGGGGCTACGGCGAACCGATCCACATGGGCCCGGACACGCCTGAATCGATCACGCGCACGCGCGCCATCTGGGGCGAGCGCGTGACCTCGATCTACGATGGCTCGTCGACCTCGGCCAACCTGACCGGGCTGGCCTGGCACGCCGTGCCGCAGACCCTGCCGGCGGTGGACTACGCCGGCATCGCGCTGGAGTTCGGCACGCTGCCGGTGGGCGAGGTGCTCGACGCGCTGCGCGGCGACCACTGGCTGCACCGGCATCCCGAGGCCGACGAGAACCAGCGCGCGCTGGTGCGCCAGGCGATGTGGCGCGCCTTCTACGGCGATGCCGACGACTGGCGCGACGGCGTGGTGGCGCAAGTGAGCGACGCCGTGCGCAGCACGATCGCGTCGGCCTAGCGAGTGGGGTTCAGGCCGCAGGCGCCATCTGGTATTGTCCGGGCTTGGCGGTAGAGTGCCGAGCCAGGCACTGCCGCCATGTCCTGGCCTGGGTATGCCGTGGCCAGGCCAGGAGCCAGACCAAGACCAAGAACAAGACGGGAGCGGCCGCCGCGCGGTGCGCTGCCGGCATCAGCTCGGCAGGGAGGCCGGCGCGATGACGCTCTACGAACTGAAACCCAGGTTCCAGGCCTGGCTGCGTCCCCTGGTGCAAGACCTGGCGCAGCGCGGCGTGACCGCCAACCAGGTCACGCTGGCAGCGGCCGCCGGATCGCTCGCGGTCGGCGTACTGGCCACGCTGGGCATGCAGGTGGCCGAGACTCCGGCGCTGTTCCTGCTGTTTCCGCTGTGGTTGTTCGCACGCATGGCGCTCAATGCCATCGACGGCATGCTGGCGCGCGAGCATGGCCAGCAAAGCGTGCTGGGCGCCTACCTGAACGAGCTGGGCGACATGGTCTCGGACCTGGCGCTGATCCTGCCGCTGGCCGCGCTGCCCGGTTTCAGCCTCGGGCAGGTGGGCACCTTCGCGCTGCTGGCGCTGCTGGTCGAAGCGGCCGGACTGATCGGGCCGCTGGCCGGCGCCAGCCGGCGCTACGATGGCCCGCTCGGCAAGAGCGACCGCGCCTTCGCGGTCGGCGCGATCGCGCTGTGGGCCGGGCTTGGGCTGGGCTTCGGCGCGGCCGCCAGCTGGCTGTGGCTGCTGCTGTCGCTGTTGTCGTTGTTCACGATGGCCAACCGGGTGCGCCGCGGCATCGCCGAAGCCCACTCGCGCCTTGCGGAGTAGCGCGATGGACCGACCGTCTTCCCGCCAGCCGCTGCAGCGGCAATTCGAGACCCACGACGGCCAGGCGCTGTTCTATCGCCACTGGCCGGCAGTAGAGCACCCGGCGCGTGGCGCCGTGGTGCTGTTCCACCGCGGCCACGAGCATTCCGGCCGGGTCGCCCACCTCGCCGACGAGCTCAACCTGCCCGGCTACGACATCTTTGCCTGGGATGCGCGCGGCCATGGCAATTCGCCCGGCGAGCGCGGCTACAGCCCCAGCCTGGCGGATTCGGTGCGCGACATCCAGACCTTCACCGCGCATATCGCCGAGGTCCATGGCATCCCGCTGGAACGCACCGCGGTGGTCGCGCAGAGCGTGGGCGCGGTGCTGGCCGCGACCTGGGTGCACGACTACGCGCCGCCGATCCGCGCGCTGGTGCTGGCGTCGCCGGCGTTCAAGGTCAAGCTCTACGTGCCGTTCGCGCGGCCGGGCCTGAAGCTGATGCAGCGCCTGCGCGGCAAGTTCTTCGTCAACAGCTACGTCAAGGCAAAATTCCTGACCCACGATCCCGAGCGCATCGCCAGCTATGACAGCGATCCGCTGATCACGCGCCCGATCGCGGTCAATATCCTGCTCGACCTGTACCAGACCGCCGAGCGCATCGTTGCCGATGCGGCCGCGATCACGGTGCCGACACAGCTGCTGATCTCCGGCGCCGACTGGGTCGTGCACCGCGGGCCGCAGGACCGCTTCTACGAGCGCCTGGGCTCGCGCACCAAGGAACGCATCGTGCTGGACGGCTTCTACCACGACACCCTCGGCGAGCGCGACCGCAAGCTGGCGGTCGATGCCGCGCGCCGCTTTATCCTGCGCGAATTCGACGCGCCGTCGGCGCCGCGCTCGCTGCTCGACGCCGACCAGATCGGCCCGTTCCGCGAGGAGGCGGACCGGCTGGCGTCGGCGCCGGGCGCGCTGGCCGCCTGGTACTGGCGCGCGGCGCGGGCCAACCTGAAGCTGGGCGGGATGCTGTCGGACGGGGTGCGGCTGGGCCATGAGACCGGCTTCGACTCCGGCTCCACGCTCGACTACGTTTACCGCAACACGCCGTCCGGCCGCGGCGCGCTGGGCCGGCTGGCCGACCGGCAATACCTCGACGCGATCGGCTGGCGCGGCATCCGCCAGCGCAAGGTCCACGCCGAGGCGCTGATCGCCGAGGCCGTGCGGCGCCTGCGCGCGGCCGGCATGCCGGTGCGCATGGTCGATATCGCCGCCGGGCACGGGCGCTACGTGCTCGAAGCACTGGGCGCGCTGGAGGGCGGCGCGGCCGCGGTCGAGTCGATCGTGCTGCGCGACTACAGCGCGCTGAACGTGGAGCAGGGCCGTGCGCTGATCGCTGCCAAGGGCCTGCAGCACGTGGCCCGCTTCGAGCAGGGCGATGCCTTTGACGGCGACAGCCTGGCCGCGCTGGCGCCGCCACCGACGCTGGCGGTGGTGTCCGGCCTGTACGAGCTGTTTGCCGACAACGCCATGGTGCGGCGCTCGCTCGACGGCCTGGCGCGCGCGGTGCCGCCGGGCGGCTACCTGATCTACACCGGCCAGCCCTGGCATCCGCAGCTGGAATTCATCGCGCGCGCGCTGACCAGCCATCGCGCCGGCGCCGCCTGGGTGATGCGGCGCCGCTCGCAGGCCGAGATGGATGAACTGGTGCGGACCGCCGGCTTCGACAAGATCACGCAGCGCATCGACCCGTGGGGCATCTTCACCGTCAGCCTGGCGCGCAGGCGCGGCGCATGAGCACGATGCCGACGCAGGCCGGCGCCGCCGCGCATCCCCGACGGCCGTGGGGCCTGGCGTGCCTGCTGCTGGCGCTGGCCGGCGCGTTCTTCTTCTCCAGCTATGGCTTCGCCAACTGGCTGGCGAGCCAGCGCGCCGAGGTGCCGTCGTTTTACTTCGAATGGGAGCGGGGCATTCCGTTCCTGCCCTGGACCATCGTGCCGTACTGGTCGATCGACCTGCTGTATGGCATCTCGTTCTTCCTGTGGCGCAGCCGCGCGGCGCTGGTCACGCATGTGAAGCGGCTGGTGCTGGCGCAGCTGGTGTCGGTGGCGTGCTTTATCGCCTTCCCGCTGCGCTTCAGCTTCGCGCGGCCCGCTGCCGACGGCCTGCCGGGCCAGCTGTTCACGCTGCTGGGCGGCTTCGACCTGCCGTTCAACCAGGCGCCGTCGCTGCATATCAGCCTGCTGGTGATCCTGTGGGTCGCCTTCGCGGCGCACCTGCGCGGCGGCTGGCGCTGGCTGCTGCACGGCTGGTTTGCGCTGATCGCGCTGTCGGTGCTGACCACCTGGCAGCATCACCTGATCGACGTGCCCACCGGCGCGCTGGTGGGCTGGCTGTGCGTCTACCTGTTGCCGATGCAGCTGCCAGCGGCCGCCGCCGGCGTGCCCGATGCACGCACGCGGCAACTGTCGCGCCGCTACGGCGTGGGGGCGCTGGTGGCGCTGCTGTGCGCGGTGCTGGCCGTGGGCGCATCGGTGACGCTGGCGTTCCTGCTGCTGTGGGCCGCGCTGGCGCTGGCCTGCGTGGCGCGCATCTACGCGCTGGCGGCGCCGGCGTGGTTCCAGAAGGATGGCGACGGCATCATGGCGCCGGGCGCGCGCTGGGTACTGGCGCCTTACCTGCTGGGCGCCTTTATCAATTCACGCTCGTGGACGCGGCGCACGCCGCAGGCCAGTGCGATCGCGCCGGGTGTCTGGGTGGGCCGCTTCCCGACGCGGTCCGAGCTGCGCGCGCTCGGCGCCGATGCCGTGCTCGACCTCAGCGCCGAGCTGCCGCGCGCGGCCACGGCACCCGGCCTGGCGTATCGCTGCGTACCCGTGCTGGACCTGACCGTGCCGACGCCGCAGCAGCTCGCGCAGGCGGTGGCGCAGCTCGACGCCTGGCAGCGGCAGGGACGCCGCGTGCTGGTCAGCTGTGCGCTGGGCTATTCTCGCAGCGCGCTGGTGGCGGCGGCGTGGCTGGCGCGGCGGCAGGGGCTGCGCGACGCCGGCGCCGCGCTGGCGGCGCTGCGCCAGCACCGGCCGGCGGTGGTGCTCGGGCCCGAACATGCCGAAGCGCTGCGGCGTTGCCTGGATCGTGCCGCTACCCAGGAGCCTGGCGATGGCCGCTGACCGGGACACTGATGTCGTGCAAGACACCGACGCCTGGATTGCGCACGCGGTGACGGGCGCGCTGGCGGGTGCCGCGTGGATCGGCGCGGCCGGACTGGCGTTCGCCATGCTGGCCGCTGGGCTGGGCGCGGGCACCTCGATGTCGCGCTGGCCGGCGGCGCTGGCGTTGCTGCTGGCGCTGCCGCAGCTGTGGCTGCTGCTGCGCGTCGCGATCGACCAGCGCCTGTTCGGTGCGCTCGCGACCGGCGCGCCGGACCAGCCCGAGCTGGCCAGGCTCGATGTCGCGCTGCTTGAACTGGGCTGGATGACCGCCGCGCGTGCCGCGCGCCCGTTGCCCGAACGCGCCCGCGGCGCGCTGCGCCTGGTGCGCGCCAGCGCCGTGATGACCGTGTGCCAGCTGCTGCTGGCCTTGCTATCGCTGATCCTGAGGTAAACAACCATGTGGCTTGCCCGCGCGACCGCGCGCGCCATCATCGTCTTTGCCCGGCTGCTGACGGGCATGCGCGCCAACTGGCAGGGCTGCATCCCGGCCGCGGTGCAGCGCGTCTACTTTGCCAACCACAGCAGCCACGGCGATTTCGTGCTGATCTGGGGCTGCCTGCCGCCCGACCTGCGCACGGTGACGCGGCCGGTCGCGGGCGCCGATTACTGGGAGAAATCGCCGCTGCGCCGCTTTATCGGCCGCGACGTGTTCCGCGCGCTGCTGATCGACCGCACCCGCAGCGAGCCCGGCAGCGACCCGGTGGCGCTGATGCAGGCCGGGCTGGCGGCGGGCGACTCGCTGATCTTGTTTCCCGAAGGCACGCGCAACACCACCGACGCGCGCCTGCTGCCGTTCAAGAGCGGCATCTACCATCTGGCGCGGGCCTGTGCCGGGGTGGAGTTCGTGCCGGTGTGGATCGACAACCTCAACCGCGTGATGCCCAAGGGCGAAGTCGTGCCAGTGCCGCTGCTGTGCACCGTCACCTTTGGCCAGCCGGTGCTGCTGGCCGCCGAGGACAGCAAGGAAGCCTTCCTTGCGCGCTGCCGCGACGGCCTGCTCGCGCTTGCCCCGGAGCTGGAATGACCGCCATGCCCACTTTGCACTGGAGCCCCGAGACCTGGCTGCTGTTCGGCGGACTGTTCGGCGTGCTGCTGCTGGCCTCCACCGTGACCGCGCTGCTGCGCTGGCGCGTCGCGGGCGGCGGCCAGCACGCGGTGATCGACAACCTGGCGCAGCGCGTCGGGGCCTGGTGGTGGATGATCGGCATCATGGGCGTGGCCTTTGCACTGGGCCGCACCGCGGTGATCGTGCTGTTCTACCTGCTCTCGTTCTTCGCGCTGCGCGAGTTCGTCACCATCATCACCACGCGGCGCGGCGACCATCACGCCATCGTCGCCGCGTTCTTCGTGTTCCTGCCGCTGCAGTACGTGCTGGTCTATATCGGCTGGTACGGCATGTTCTCTATCCTGATCCCGGTCTATGCCTTCCTGGTGCTGCCGATCCTGGCGGCGCTGTCGTCCGAGACCACGCGCTTCCTGGAGCGCTGCGCCGGGGTGCAGTGGGCGGTGATGGTGTGCGTGTTCTGCATTTCGCACGTGCCGGCGCTGCTGACGCTGCCGATCCCGGGCTTCGATGGCCGCAACCTGCTGCTGATCGCCTTCCTGGTGATCGTGGTGCAGGGCAGCGACGTGCTGCAGTACGTGTGGGGCAAGCTGTGCGGCAAGCGCAAGATCGCGCCGCAGCTGTCGCCGTCCAAGACCGTCGAGGGCTTTGTCGGCGGGGTCGCCAGCGCCACCGCGCTGGGCGCCGCGCTGTGGTGGATCACGCCGTTCTCGCCGTGGCAGGCCGGCGCGATCGCGCTGGTGATCGCGCTGATGGGCTTCCTCGGCGGCCTGGTGATGTCGGCGATCAAGCGCGACCGCGGCATCAAGGACTGGGGCCACATGATCCAGGGCCACGGCGGCATGCTCGACCGGCTCGACTCGGTGGTGTTCGCCGCGCCGGTGTTCTTCCACGTCACGCGCTACTGGTGGGTGCCCTGAGCCGATCGGGGCCTCACAACGCCATCTCTTCGCACCACGCCACCACGGCATCGCGGAAGTCCTGGCAGATCGGCGACAGGTAGCCGTCCGCGCGCCACAGCACGGCCAGCTCGTGCTGCCAGGACGTGCCCGGAGCGTCGATCGCGGCCAGTCCGTGGCCCTCGGCCTGGCGCAGCATGCGCGGCGGCATGATGCCGAGCAGGTCGGAGTGCCGCAGCAGTTCGCCGAAGGCGACCGGCGATGCCGTGCTTTCCACCGCCACGCGCGGCGGCGGCAGCCCGACCGCGGTAAACCGTTGTTCCAGCCACTGGCGCAGGTACAGCGAGCTGGCCGGCACCACCCAGCGTTCGCCGGCGAGGTCGGCCAGCGTGCGGAAGCCGTCGCGGCGCGGGTGGGCGCTGCGGCACACGATCTGCATGCTGAGCGGCCCGAGCGGCAGCCAGGCCACGCCTGCCGGCACGCTGGCGGGGCGCGCCGCCAGGATCAGGTCGGCTTCGCCGTTCTGCAGCATCGCGAGCAGGCGCGCGCTCAGGTGGGTCTCGATCGAGAACGTCGCCAGCGGCCGGCTCAGGAAGAAGCGCGCCAGCAGCGGCGACAGCAGCGACGGCAGCAGGTAGGGGATGGCGCCCAGGCGCACCGTGCCCGCGCGCGCGGCGCGCTGCTCGGCCAGTTCGTTGCGCATGTCGCCGGCGGCCAGCGAGATCCGGCGCGCATGCGCGGCCAGGGTGCGGCCCGCGCCGGTCGGCACCAGGCCGCGCGGGGTGCGCTCGAACAACGGCATGCCGGCTTCGCCTTCCAGCCGCGCCAGCGTCTTGGACAGCCCGGACTGGGTCATGCCCAGGGACTCGGCGGCGCGGTGCAGGTTGCCCTGGTCGATCACGACCAGGAAGGCTTCTAGATCCTCGAATCGCATGGGCGGGATGGCGCTGGGGGTGCGGGCCATTGTAGCGCCATGCCTGGCAGGACTTGGCTCGCGCCGCGCGGGAATCACGCCGGCCCGGGCGCTGGCCTAGACTGCGTGGCATCCCTCGCGCATCGCACTGCAGTGGACACTGCGGCGGGCACTCAGAAGGGAGCCAGACAGGAGACCCATCGATGCCATACCGTTTCGCATGGCTGCGCGCAGCCATGGCCGCCATATTGCTGGCCACCGTTCCCACCTTGATGCCGGCCGCAGCCGCGGCCGCCGATCCCGCCCCTGCCGAACCGTATCCGTCGCGGCCGCTGACCATCGTGGTGCCGTCGGTGGCGGGCAACGTCAACGATGCCGTGGCGCGACTGATCGGCCAGGAACTGACCAAAAGCTGGGGCCAGCCCGTGATCGTCGACAACAAGCCCGGCGCGGGCACCACCACCGGCACCAAGTATGTCGCCAGGGCGCCCCGGGACGGCTACACCGCGCTGCTGACTTTCACCGCGCACGTGCAGAACCCGTCGCTGTACCGCGGCATCGGCTATGACCCGATCGCGGATTTCACGCCGGTCAGCGAGGTGGCGATCTCGTCCACCATGCTGGCGGTGTCGCCGGACTTTCCCGCGCGCACGCTGCCGGAGGTGGTGGCGCTGCTCAAGGCCAATCCCGGCAAGTACCCGTATGGTTCCTACGGCGCCGGCACCACCGGGCATATCCTGGGCGAGCTGTTCAAGCGCGAGGCCGGCCTGCAGATGGAGCATGTGGCCTACAAGGGCGGCGCGCCGCTTGCCACCGACCTGGCCGCGGGGCATGTGAAGCTGGGCTTTATTGCCGTGGGCACGGCGATGCCGCTGCTGCAGGGCGGCAAGCTGGTGCCGGTGGCGCTTGCCGGCGCCGAGCGCTCGGCCTTGCTGCCCAGGGTGCCGACCTTCCGCGAGGCCGGCTACCAGGGCTTCGAGCCGGATGCGTGGATGGGCCTGCTGTTCCCGGCTGGCGTGCCCAGGGCGCGGGTCGACGCGCTGTCGCGCGAGGTCGCGCGCATCGTGCGCCTGCCGGAGGTCGCCAGGAAGATGCAGGACCTGAACCTGGTGCCGGTGGGCGGCACGCCGGAGGCCTTCGCCACGGTGATGAAGAACGACCGCGACAAATGGAGCCGCATCATCCGCGATGTCGGCATCACGCTGGAGTAAGGGATTGACCATGCAAGACAACGACTATCTGGGACTGGTCTGCTCGCGCTGGTGCCACTGGAGCGAATTGGAGCTGCAGCGCCTGCCGCGCCAGCCGCTCGGGCCGGGGCAGGTGCGCATCCGCGTGCGGCATGCGGGCGTCGGCTTTGCGCTCAGCCTGTTCGTGTCGGGCAAGTACCAGCGCAAGCCGCCGTTGCCGTTCACGCCCGGCACCGAAGCGGCTGGCGAGGTCCTGGAGCTCGCGCCGGACGTGACGCGGCTGCACGTGGGGCAACGCGTGGCGGCGGCGCTGGACTGGGGCGGCCTTGCCGAAGAAGTCGTGACGAGCGCGGACACGGTATATCCGGTGCCGGATGGGCTCGCGCTCGCGCACGCCGCCGCGCTGCCGATCACCTGCGGCACGGTGTGGGCCGCGCTGGCCTGGCGCGCGGCGCTGCAGCCAGGCGACACCATGCTGGCCCACGGCGCCAGCGGCGCGCTGGGCACGGCGGCGGTGCAGGTGGGCAAGCTGATGGGCGCGCGCGTGATCGCCACCGCCAGCACCGCGGCCAAGCGCGAAGCCGCACTCGCCAACGGCGCTGCGCATGCACTGCCTGCCGATGCCGAGACGCTGGCGGCATCGGTCAAGGCGCTGTGCCCGGCCGGCGGCGCCGACGTGGTATTCGACCCGGTCGGCGGCGATCTGTTCGATGCCTCGCTGCGCTGCGCGGCGCCGGGCGCGCGGCTGCTGTCGATCGGCTATGCCAGCGGCCGCATCCCGTCGGTGCCAGCCAACCTGCTGCTGGTGAAGAACCTGACGCTGGTCGGCTTCAACTACGGCTACTACATCGGCTGGGGCCTGACCGACGAGCGCCGGCGCTTTGCGCCGCGGGTGCAGGCCATGGTCGGCGAGATCATGCAGGCGGCTGCCAGCGGCCGGCTGGCACCGCCGGTGCTGCAGCACTTTGCGCTGGGCGACTGGCTCGACGCGGTCGACACCGTCATGTCGCGCCGTGCCATCGGCAAGGTCATGCTGGATATCTGAACGGAGCCAACTTATGCACGATGCAACCGTGGCGAGCGAGGACGACGCCATGTTCGACGGCCTGACCGTGCTCGACCTGAGCCAGGGCATTGCCGGCCCGTACTGCGGGCTGATCCTGCGCCAGCAGGGCGCGCGCGTGATCAAGGTCGAGCCGCCGGGCGGCGACTGGTCGCGGCAGATGGGGCGCATCCGCGCCGGCCAGACCGCGATCGCGGTCGCCTGCAACGCTGGTAAGGAAAGCGTGGTGCTGGACGCGCGCAGCGGCGACGGCCGCGTGGCCATCGGCCGGCTGGCGCAGCGCGCCGACGTGGTGATCCAGAACTTCCGCCCGGGCGTGGCCGAGCGCATGGGCGTGGGCTACGAGGCCCTGGCCGCGCACAACCCGGCGCTGGTCTATGTCTCGATCTCGGGCTACGGCCATGCGGGGCCGCTGGCAAACCGGCCCGCGGTGGATACCACCATGCAGGCCTACAGCGGCCTGATGCACCTGAACCGCGATGGCGCCGGCCAGCCGCGCCGCATCGCCTTCTTCATGGTCGATCTGGCCACCGGGCTGTACGCATCGCAGCAGGCGTCGGCGGCGTTGTACAAGGCCGCGCGCAGCGGCCGCGGCCGGCATGTGCGGCTGTCGCTGCTCGAGACCAGCGCCGCGCTGCAGTCCTACCTGATGGTGGACGATGCCATGTTCCCCGACGCCGGCCTGGTGGCGGCCAACGCGCCCACCGGGCTGTTCGAGGCGGCCGATGGCGCGCTGTACCTGAGCATGCTCAACGACGCGATGTTCCTGCGGCTGGCCACGCTGCTGGGGTTCGATGACTGGCTTGCCGATGCCACGCTGCACAGCAGCGCCGGCCGGCTGCCGCGCGCGGCGGAACTCGGCCGGCGCGTGGCGCAGGCGCTGGCCGCACAGCCGCTGGCGCACTGGGAGGCCCTGCTGACCGAGCACGATGTGCTGTTCGCGCGCGTCGGCCATGCGCGCGACCTGCTGCAGAGCGCGCAGTGCGCGCAGGCGGGCGTGTTCGGCCGGCTGCCGCTGGCAGGGATAGGCGAGGTGCCGTGGGCCAACCTGCCGGGCATGGCTGGACGAGAGGGGCCGGCAGGGAATGCGCCGGTGCTTGGCCAGCATACCGGGGCGGTGCTGGCCGAGTTCGGCATCGGCGCCTGAAGCGGATCCGCAAAAGAAAAACGGACGGTGCGCGATGCGTACCGTCCGTGTTCCCTTGTGCGTTGGTAGGCTCGATTGGACTCGAACCAACGACCCCCACCATGTCAAGGTGGTGCTCTAACCAGCTGAGCTACGAGCCTAGCGAAGGCGCGAATTATAGAGAGCCCTTTGCGATTGCGCAAGCACCCCCGCGCGACTTTTTGCGTGGGTGCCTGGCAGGGCGCCTTACGCTGCCGCGACGCGGTCGCGCAGTTCGCGCTTCAGCACCTTGCCGATGGCGCTGCGCGGCAGGCGCTCCACCTCGTGGATCGCGGCCAGCCGCTGGGTCTTGCCCAGCCGTTCATTGGCCCACGCCAGCACCTCCTGCGCGCTGGCGCCGACGCCGGCACGCAGGGCGACAAAGGCCACCGGGGTCTCGCCCCAGCGCTCCGACGGCACGCCGACCACCGAGACTTCGGACACCGCCGGGTGCTCGCGCACCACCGCCTCGAGGTCGCTCGGGTAGATGTTGAAGCCGCCCGAGATGATCATGTCCTTCTTGCGGTCCAGCAGCACCAGGAAGCCGTCTTCGTCGAAGCGGCCGATATCGCCGGTGCGGATAAAGCGCTGCCCCTGCGCATCATGCCATTCGGTCTCCGCCGTCTTTTCGGGCTGGTTGTGGTAGCCGTTCATCATCGCCGCCGAGCGGCCCACCACTTCGCCGGTGCTGCCGGGCGGCAGCTCGCGGCCGGATTCGTCGATGATGCGCACGTCGGCGCCGGTGGCGGGGCGGCCGACCGTGTGCAGCTTGTGCGGGAACTGGTCGGCGAACAGCAGGCAGCCGCCGCCGCCTTCGGTCATGCCGTAGAGCTCGGTCAGCGCGCCGGGCCAGCGCCGCAGGATCTCGGCCTTCAGCGCGGGGCTGCACGGCGCGCTGGTGCAGAACTTGTGCCGGAAGGCGGACAGATCGTGCTGGTCGAACGCCGGATGCGCCAGCAGGCGCTGGTATTGCACCGGCACCAGCATGGTGTGGGTGACGCGATGCCGCTGCGCCAGCGCCAGGTACTGGCCCGCATCGAACTTGGCCATCAGGATGGCCGTGCCGCCCAGGCCGATGGTGGGGAAGAAGCTGGCCAGCGTGGTGTTGGAGTACAGCGGCGTCGACAGCAGCGTGACCGCGTGCGTGCCATAGCCGGTGGCGGCACCGCGCGACACATGCGCCCAGCGCATGCCGTGCGATTGCACGATGCCCTTGGGCGCGCCGGTGGTGCCGGACGAATAGATGATGTTGAGCGGCAGCTCCGGGCGGATCTCGGGCTCCGTCACGGGCGTGCCGGCGGGCGCCAGCCAGTCCGCGTACGGCCGCCCCGCGTCGCTGCCGTCGAGCGCGACCACGGGCGTGCCGGCCAGCCTGGCGCGCACGGGCGCCAGCGCGTCGGCGACGCTGGCGTCGGTGAACACGATGCGTGCGCCCGCGTCGGCAATCATGCCCGCCAGGCTGTCGGGCGTGGACGACGGCGCCAGCGGCGCGAC
Organism: Cupriavidus mimosae; assembly: GCF_023952485.1. Taxonomy (NCBI): domain Bacteria; kingdom Pseudomonadati; phylum Pseudomonadota; class Betaproteobacteria; order Burkholderiales; family Burkholderiaceae; genus Cupriavidus; species Cupriavidus mimosae. The sequence continues at coordinate 334,225 of NZ_JALHRY010000003.1, forward strand.
CACCACGCCGGCGCGCACCGCGCCCAGGTACACCGCGGCGTATTCGATCGACGAGGCGGCGCAGATGGCGATGGCTGCGCCGGGCCGCACGCCATCGCGCGCCAGCGCCGCGGCAATGCGGTCCATGGCGGCGTCGAGCCCGGCGTAGTCGAGCACGCGCTCGCCATGCATCAGCGCGGGTTGCGCCGGGCGCTGCGCGGCGTGCTCGCGCACGAGCACGGACATGGTGGTGAAGGGACGTTGGAGCGGAGTCGGCTGGGTCATGTCGGGCAGTGTGGGTGGATGCGGCAAGCCTTACTGGATCTGCGCGCCGGAGTCCTTCACCACCTTGCTCCAGCGGTTGATCTCGGCGTCGATATGGGTGCGCAGCGCGGCGGGCGTCGAGCCCACCGGTTCATAGCCGTTGGCCGCCAGCGTGGCCTTGAGCTCGGACTGGCGCAGCACGGTGGCGATCTCGGTGCTGAGCCGGTCGATCACCGGCTGCGGCGTGCCGGCCGGTGCCAGCATCGCGTACCAGCCGGTGATGCTGATGCCGGGCACGCCGGCCTCGGCCAGCGTCGGCACCTCGGGCGCGACCGCGGCGCGCTGGCTGCCGGTGACGGCGAGCGCGCGCAGCTTGCCGCTCTTCACGTGCGGCAGCGTGGTCGAGATGCTGTCGAAGGTCAGCTGGACTTCGCCCGACAGCATCGCCGTCACCACCTGCGCGCTGCCCTTGTACGGCACGTGGGTCATCTTGATGCCGGCCACGGAATCGAACAACTCGCCCGCGAGGTGGCCGGTGTTGCCGTTGCCGGCCGAGGCAAAGGTCAGCTTGCCCGGATTAGCCCTCGCCTCAGCGATCAGCTCCTGCACGTTGTTCGCGCGCAGCGACGCACTGCCGGCCAGGATCATCGGCAGGTTGGCCACCAGCGACACCGGCGCGAAATCCTTGCGCGTGTCGTACGGCAGTTTGGGATACAGGCTGGCATTGATGGCATGCGCGGCCAGCACCATGATCAGCGTGTAGCCGTCGGGTTTGGCGCGCGCCAGCGTCTGGCTGGCGATGGTGCCGCCGGCGCCCGGCCGGTACTCCAGCACCACCGGCTGGCCCAGCCGTTCCTGCAGCTTCGCGGCGACGGGGCGCGCCAGCAGGTCGGCGCTGCCGCCGGGTGGATAGGGAATCAGCAGCTGGATCGGGCGCGCCGGCCAGGTCTCGGCGGCGGCGCCGGCGGGCAGGGCGGCTGCGGCTGCGGCTGCGGTGGCCAGCATGGCGGCCAGCCATGCGCGGCGGCCCTGGGCGGGGCGCGGAGTGGGTGCCATCGGTTGTCTCCTCGTTGTGCCGGCCGCGCATGCAGCCGGGGTCCCTGCGCCGGATCGGGGCGGGTAGCGGGTGTCACCAACGGTAATGGCGTCAGGCCGCCAGCGGAATTCTTAAATCGATAAGTCTGGCTTTTTGCAGGCGAAGCGGTACTGGGAAATCGGTGCCGGCGAATCGGGGCTGGCCCCCCCGGTTCCCGCTAATGGCTGGTCGGATGCGGCGGGCTGAACCAGTAGGGCACCAGCGCGGCGACGATCAGCACCGCCGCCGACAGGAAGATGGCCGCATAGGTGGACGGCAGCGGCCAGCCGCGCACATGGCCGGCATTGGCAATCAGACCGAAGGCCCATGAGGTCAGTGCCGAGCCCAGGAACACGAAGGTATTGAGCAGCCCCAACCCGCGCCCGCGCTGCGACGGCGGGATCAGCCCGCGGCCCTGCGCCATCACCAGCGGATGCAGCATGCCGATGGTCGACAGCAGCGCCATCATCGCCACCCCATGGCCGATGCCGCGGTCCGGCCACAGCGACAGCACCACGCCCCCGGCCATGGCAAGGCACGACCAGCCGGCGATGGTGGCCTTGAGCGTGCTGCGCCGCACCAGCACCGGCAGCACGAAGGCGGTCAGGAAGCCTGCCAGGCTCAGCAGCGTCAGCGCCACGCCGCGCGGCGCCGAGCCCAGGCTGAATACGTCGGCCAGGTAGGGCCCGCTCCAGGCATTGCGGAAGGCGGTGCCGGCGGCCATTGCCACGCACAGCGGAATCAGCGTCCACAGCGGCGCCAGCTTCAGCAGCTGCAGGCTTTCCGACAGCATCGCCGGCCACGACGCGCTGCGGGCCTCGGCATGGCCCTGGTCGCGCACGCAGCGCCACACGCCATAGCAGGCCGCCACCATGCCCAGCGCCGACACCGCCATCGACGGCCGCCAGCCCGCCACCGAGATGGCCCAGCCCAGCGGCGCGGTCGCGCACAGCGAGCCGATCATGCCGGTGGCGTTGGAGCGGCTGACCACGCGGGTGTAGTCGCGCTCGGACAACTGCTCCGAGGCGAAATGCAGCAGCCCCATGAACACCGGCGCGCACGCCAGCCCCAGCCCTACCTGCGCCAGCGTGGCCGCGCCGCCGTTGGGCGCCAGCACGAACAGGATCGACGACAGCGCGCCCACCGCCAGCAGCAGCGCGGTCGGACGGCCCACGCCATAGCGGTCGAAGGCGATGCCGACCGGAATCTGCGCCACGGCGAAGGCCAGGAAGAACGACGACGACAGCGCGCCGAAGCCTGCCGGCGACAAGCCGAAATCGTGCTGCAGCTCCGGCGCCATCACCGCCAGGCACGAGCGGAAGAACTGGCTGAGCGCGAACGCAAAGGTCAGGATGGCAATGCCGCGCACGGCATACGCGGCCGGGCTGCGCGCGGGCAGGGCGGCGGCGCCTGGAGGCGATCCGGAAGGGGGGATATTGCTGGGGGTCACGGCGTCAGTGGCGCTGTCTCTGCAGCGAGTGTAGGGCCTGCGCGCGTTGCCGGATCAACGGTTGGCCGGTGTTCGCCCAGATTGCGCGGGCGGGGAGCTGCGCTGGCGATTGGGTGCTCCCTCTCCCGCAAGCGGGCGAGGGGAGCAAACCGGCGCGGGATTTACCGCATCAGCCGGGCAGGGCGTCGTACGTCAGCAGGAACACCTGCTCATCCCCGGCGCTGACGGGCAGCCACACGATTTCCAGTTCGGGGAACGCCGCTTCCACATTGGCATGCTCGTTGCCGATCTCCACCACCAGCACGCCGCCCGGATTCAGGCGCGCCTTGGCCCCGGCGATGATCCGCCGCACCACGTCCATGCCGTCGTCGCCGCCGGCCAGCGCGATGCGCGGCTCGGCCAGGTATTCGGGCGGCAGCGCCTGCATCGAGGTTTCGTTGACGTAGGGCGGGTTGGTCAGGATCACGTCGTAGGTGGCGCCGTGCGGCAGCGGCGCGTACAGGTCGCCCTGGTACAGCCGGATGCGGTCTTCCATCTTGTAGTCGGCCACATTGCGGTGCGCCACGGCGAGCGCGTCGGGCGAGATGTCGACCGCATCGATCTTTGCGTTCGGCCAGACATGCGCGGCCACGATCGGCAGGCAGCCGGAGCCGGTGCACAGCTCCAGCACCGGGCCGATGCCGTCGCTTTCGCCGACCCAGGGTTCCAGCCCTTCCTGCAGCAGTTCGCCGATAAAGCTGCGCGGCACGATCACGCGCGAATCGACGTAGAAACGCAGGCCGTGCATATAGGCCTCGTGCGTGATGTAGGCAGCCGGCACGCGCTCGTTGACGCGGCGGTCGATCACCTTGAGCACGGCCTCGACTTCCTCGGGCAGCAGCCGCGCATCGAGGAAGGGATCGAGCGTATCGAGCGGCAGGTTGAGCGTATGCAGCACCAGGTAGGCCGCCTCGTCATAGGCGTTGGCGCTGCCGTGGCCGAAGGACAGGCGCGCGGCGGTAAAGCGCGACACGGCCAGGCGCAGCAGGTCGCGCACGGTGCGCAGGGGAGAGGGCGTTGCCATGGATGAGTTGTCTTTGAAAAAAATCAGGCGATCAGGCGTTCCAGCACGCCACGGTACACGTTCTTCAGCGGCTCGATAAAGCGCACTTCGACGTGCTCGTCGATCTTGTGGATGCTGGCGTTGGGCGGGCCGAACTCGATCACCTGCGGGCAGATCTTGGCGATAAAGCGGCCGTCGGAGGTGCCGCCGGTGGTCGAGAGCTCGGTGTCGAAGCCGGTCTCGGCCTTGATCGCCGACGCCAGCGCCTCGGACAGTTCGCCGCGCGGCGTCAGGAAGGGCTCGCCGCCCAGGGTCCAGTCGAGCGCGTAGTCGAGGCTGTGGCGGTCCAGGATGGCATGCACGCGCGCCTTCAGGCCCTCGGGCGTGCTCGCCGTCGAGAAGCGGAAATTGAAGTCGATGGTGACGTGGCCCGGGATCACGTTGGTGGCGCCGGTGCCGCCGTGGATGTTCGACATCTGCCAGCTGGTGGGCGGGAAGTACTCGTTGCCCGCATCCCATACTTCGGCGGCCAGTTCGGCCAGCGCCGGGGCGGCGTCATGGATCGGGTTGCGGCCCAGGTGCGGGTAGGCGATATGGCACTGGATGCCCTTCACCGTGAGCTTGCCCGAGAGCGAGCCGCGGCGGCCGTTCTTGACCATGTCGCCGAGCGCGTTGACCGAGGTCGGCTCGCCGATCACGCAGTAGTCCAGGCGTTCGCCGCGCGCCGACAGCGCCTCGACTACCTTGATGGTGCCGTCGTGCGCCGGGCCTTCCTCGTCGCTGGTGATCAGGAAGCCGATCGAGCCGGCATGCGCAGGATGCGCCTTGACGAACTCCTCCACCGCCACCACGAAGCCGGCGATCGAGGTCTTCATGTCGGCGGCGCCGCGGCCGTACAGCTTGCCGTCGCGGTGGGTCGGCGCGAACGGGTCCGAATGCCATTGCTCCAGCGGGCCGGTCGGCACCACGTCGGTATGGCCGGCGAACACCAGCAGCTTGCCGTCCTTGCCCTGGGTGCCGCGCTTGACCGCCCACAGGTTGGTCACGCGGAAGTCGTCGGGCCCGCTGACCAGCGCTTCGCAGTCGAAGCCAAGCGCCTTCAGGCGGGTTTCCAGGATGGCCTGGCAGCCTTCGTCGGCGGGCGTGACGGAGCGGCGGCGGATCAGATCTTCGGTAAGGGCGAGGGTGGGGTTCATCGGACGGCGGAATCGGAAATCAGAACTGGCTGGCGTACTGGTCGGCGGAGAAGCCGACCATCACCTTGCCATCGTGGGCCAGCACCGGGCGCTTGATCAGCGACGGGCTTTGCTGCATCAGCGCGATCGCGCCGGCTTCGTCTTCGGCGCGGGCCTTGTCGGCATCGGACAGCGCGCGCCAGGTGGTGCCCTTGCGGTTGAGCAGCGTGGCCAGCGGCACGTGCCGCAGCCAGCCACGCAGCATGGCCGCGTCCACGCCCTGCTTCTTGAAGTCGTGGAAGGTGTAGGCGACGCCGTTGGCATCCAGCCAGGTGCGGGCCTTCTTGACGGTATCGCAGTTGGGAATGCCGTAGAGCAGGACGGTCATGGCAAGTCTCGTTACTTTCACTGTCATTCCCGCGCAGGCGGGAATCCAGCGTCGTTTGAAGTCACTGGGTTCCCGCCTGCGCGGGAACGAGGAATGGGTTCAGCGGAACAGCAGGTTCAGCGCGATCACCAGGCTGCCCAGGCCCAGCGCCACGCCGCCCATCGCCACCGCCGTCATCAGGCGCAGGCGCCGGTCCAGCCGGGCGGCTTCCCTGCGCAGCGCGTCGACGGTGATGGCATGCTGCTCGGCCAGCAGCTTGACTGCCTCGGCCTGCTGCACCAGCGCGGCTTCCAGTTCGGCGATGCGGGCCGCGGGATCGCGCGCGTCGGCCACCGCGCCTTCGGGCGTGCCGTCCTTGCGCTTGTTCTTCTTCAGCTTCTCGAGGGTCTTGTTGGCCTGCTCGAGAATGGTGGGCAGCAGGGAAAGCACGGTACTGACGGTGGTGGGATCCAGGGCCATGAGTCGCTTGCGGAGGGAGGGCATGTTCAGCCTGGCCAGGCGGGTGACGACGGTAAATCAGCCCCGGAGCCGGGCCCCGGGGCGTCGCAGCCCATGCGGGCCGCGAGCGGCGCTCAGTCGCCGCGCAGCAGGTCGTTCAGGCTGGTCTTGGCGCGGGTCTGCGCGTCGACCTTCTTCACGATCACGGCGCAGTACAGGCTGTACTTGCCGTCCTTGGACGGCAGGTTGCCCGCCACCACCACCGAGCCGGCCGGCACGCGGCCATAGTGGATCTCGCCGGTTTCGCGGTCGTAGATCTTGGTCGACTGGCCCAGGTACACGCCCATCGAGATCACCGAGTTTTCCTCGACGATCACGCCTTCGACGACTTCCGAACGCGCGCCGATAAAGCAGTTGTCTTCGATGATCACCGGGTTGGCCTGCAGCGGCTCCAGCACGCCGCCGATGCCCACGCCGCCCGACAGGTGCACGTTCTTGCCGATCTGCGCGCACGAACCGACCGTGGCCCAGGTGTCGACCATGGTGCCTTCATCGACATAGGCGCCGATGTTGACGTACGACGGCATCAGCACGGCGTTCTTCGCAATGAACGAACCGCGGCGGGCTACGGCGGGCGGCACCACGCGGAAGCCCGCCTTGGCGAAGTCGTCGCCGCTCCAGTTGGCGAACTTGGTCGGCACCTTGTCGTAGAACTGGGCGAAGCCGCCGGCGCTCATCGGCGCGTTGTCTTCCAGGCGGAACGACAGCAGCACGGCCTTCTTGACCCACTGGTTGACGATCCAGTCCTTGCCTTGCTTCTCGGCCACGCGCAGCGTGCCGGCATCGAGCTGGCCGATGACGTTGGCAACGGCCTCGCGGATGTCGTTGGGGGCGGACTTCGGCGACAGGCTGGTGCGGTCTTCCCAGGCCTGGTCGATCAGGGCTTGCAGAGCTTGCGTCATGGTTGGATTCTCAGGGTTGATGTTGATGTTCGGTCGTCGAGTCTCAGCCTCGACCTCTTTGTTTGCTCCCCTCTCCCGCTTGCGGGAGAGGGGCAGGGGGTGAGGGTGGGCGGTTCTACGGGCGTGGTGCCTTGCTAAACCACCCCTCACCCCGACCCTCTCCCCTTGAGGGGAGAGGGAGAACACAATTGGACAATCAGGCCTCAGCCCAGCGCTTTGCAGAATTCCACGATCCGCCGCGCCCCCTCCACGCATTCCTCCGGCGTCGCCACCAACGCCATGCGCACGCGGTTGGCGCCTGGGTTGATGCCGTCGGCCTCGCGCGCCAGGTAGCTGCCCGGCAGCACGGTCACGTTCTGCTCGGCCAGCAGGCGCGCGGCGAATTCGGTATCGGACAGGCCGGTGCGCGAGACGTCGGCCCACAGGTAGAAGCCGGCATCGGGCAGCGCCACGTCGAGGACTTGCGCCAGCATCGGCGTGACTTCGCTGAACTTGCGCACGTAGGCGGCGCGGTTCTCGCGCACATGCGCTTCATCGTTCCACGCGGCGATGCTGGCGCTCTGCACCGCCGGGTTCATGGCGCCGCCGTGGTAGGTGCGGTAGAGCAGGAACTGCTTCAGCAGCGCGGCGTCGCCGGCGACGAAGCCCGAGCGCAGGCCCGGCACGTTGGAGCGCTTGGACAGGCTCGAGAACACCACCAGGCGCTCGAAACGATTGGCGCCATCCGCACGGCCCAGTTTGTGCGCGGCCTCGAGCGCGCCCAGCGGCGCGCGGCCTTCGTCGAAATAGATCTCGGAATAGCACTCGTCGGAGGCAATCACGAAGCCGTAGCGGTCGGACAGCGCGAACAGCTGCTGCCAGTCTTCCAACGACAGCACCGCGCCGGTCGGGTTGCCGGGGGTGCAGACAAAGAGCAGCTGCACCTGCTGCCAGACCTCGTCGGCGGTGCGGTCGAAGGCCGGGGCGAAATTGCGCGCCGGATCGCTGTTGGCGAACACCGGGGTGGCGCCGGCCAGCAGCGCCGCGCCTTCGTAGATCTGGTAGAACGGGTTGGGGCACAGCACCAGTGCGCCCGGCCGGGTGCCGTCGACCACGGTCTGGGCAAAGGCGAACAGCGCCTCGCGCGAGCCGGTCACGGGCAGCACTTCGGTGGCGGCATTGACCTTGGGCAGGCCGTAGCGGCGCTCCAGCCAGTCCGCGATGCACTGCCGTAGTGCATCGGAACCGGCCGTTGTGGGATAATTCGCCAGCCCCGCAAGCGACTCTGCCAGCGCTTGCTTGATGAACGCAGGCGTCGGATGCTTGGGTTCACCGATGCCGAAGCTGATGGCCGGCTTGTCGGCAGCCTTTACTTGTGCAAAGAGCACCCGCAGTTTCTCGAACGGGTAGGGCTGGAGCAGGTCGAGGCGCGGATTCACAGTGTCAGTCGGGGCCGGTTAAAACGACGCATTATAGAGGAACGGCGCGGGTTTCCGTGCGCCGGCCCGGCCCGCCAGGCGGTCTTTGGCGAGGTTGGGCGGCCACGGATGGCGGGCATCACGCCACGGTGATGCCGCCGGCGCCGTCCGGACGCTGCCCGCCGCGCATGGCAGGCGGTCCGGCTCGCCTCGCACCGATTCCCTTTATGAGCACAAATTCAGTTTCGGCGCCGCTGGCGCCGGCCGACCGCCATGCGGTCAAGGCATCGCTTTCCATCCTGATCGGCGCCTCGGTGTGGGGCATCGCCTGGTTCCCGTACCGCGTGCTGGCCGGCTGGGGCCTGGGCGGCATGCATGCCGCGGCGCTGGTCAGCGCGGTCGCGGCGGTGCTGTCGCTGCTGGCGTTCCGCCGCCATCTGGGCGGGCTGCGTCCGCACTGGCTGTTCGTCGCGATCGGCCTGGCGGCGGGCGTGACCAACGCCGGTTTCGTCTGGGGCAGCGTCAATGGGCATGTGATGCGGGTGCTGCTGCTGTTCTACCTGACGCCGGTCTGGACCGCGCTGTTCGCACGGCTGTTCCTGGGCGAGCGCCTGTCGGCGGCCGGTCTGGCGCTGGTGGGGCTGGCGCTGTTCGGCGCCGGGCTGATGCTGTGGACGCCCGAGGTCGGCGTGCCGCTGCCGGGCTCCGCCGCGGAATGGTCGGGCCTGATCGGCGGCATGGGCTTTGCCGTCAACAACGTGCTGTCGCGCCGCGCCGGGCAGCGCTTTCCGGACACCGACGCCCGCGTGCGCACGGTGGTGGTCTACCTGGGCTGCACCGTGGTCGGCGTGCCGGCCGCGCTGCTGCTCGACGGCCCCGCGGTGGCGCTCGTGCCGGGGGCGCAGGCCAGCGCGGCGATGCTGGTGCTGGGGCTGGCGGCGGTGCTGGTGGTCAGCAACTCGGTGGTGCAGTACGGGCTGCAGCGGCTGCCGGCCAACCGGGTGTCGCTGCTGATGCTGTTCGAGATCGTCATCGCCGCGGTGTCGTCATGGTGGCTGGCGACCGAGGTGCTGAGCTGGAAGGAGGCCGCGGGCGGGCTGTGCATCATCGCCGCCGGCGCCTTGTCCGGGCTGGTGCACCGCAGCCGCGCCGCGCCCGCGCCGGCCGCAGGCGCCGAGGCCGCGGCCTGCCACTAGCTCCGGCGCAACTCAGTGCAGGATCACCCGCGACACCATCGCCACCAGCGGCGCGCGCACCGCGCGCTCCACGCCGCGGTGAAGCTGAAGCGGCCGCAGCAGCATCTTGATGGTCATCTCGATCGGGATGTTGCGGCGGATCACGCCTGACACGCGCGTATTGAGCGCGCGCACCTCCGCCTCGGGCACCAACTCGACCCCGCGTTCCATGCGCAGCACGTTGCGCAGCGCGATCGCCGCGTCCTCGTTCTTGATCTCCAGCAGCCGGCGCGCCACCGCACCCAGCACGCGCAGCCGGCCCAGGCGCTCGGCCTCGGCGAAGCGGTTGAAAAAGTGGAGGAAGTGCTTGTAGTGCCGCACCTCGTCGTTGGAGATGCGCCGCGTCAGGTCGCGCAGCACCGGTTCGTCGCTGGCCTGCTCGAGCGCCCGGTAGTAGGCCGCCGTGCCGGTTTCGACCACGCAGCGGGCCGCCATCTCGAGCGCCTGGGTGGGCTCGAACTGCTCGATCGAGCAGGTCTGGCTGTACTCGTCGAAGAAGCGCGCATAGCCGCGCTCCCAGTCGAATTCCGGCCAGACATGCTCGACATAGCGCCGCAGCGCCATGCCATGCTGCAGTTCCTCGGCTTCCCAGTGCTGGGACAGCCAGCCGGCGGCTTCGGGCACGCGGGCGTAATAGGTGGCCAGGTTGCCGGCATAGGTGTCGGATCCGCTCTCGATAAACGAGGCCGACACCAGCAGGTAGAACAGGTCGCGGTCGCCGCGCACGCGCGCGACGTCGATCGCCTCGTAGCGGATGTCGCTGACAGACCACGGCCGGGCGGCCACTGACGGTTCACTCATGCTCTGTCCTCCTGGTTCGCCTAAAGGGGGCGAAAGGTGCTGCGGGGGGCGTTCATGGTGCGTGAGGCAGGAGCGCATCCGGCATCACGCCGACAGAGCAGAGACTAGCATTTACCCTAATTAGTTTCCCGCGCGTCGCGCGTCAAGCGTGGCCGGCTACCCACGCCCGGCTTCCTAAAGTGCTTGCGAAACCGCATGTAAGGGTCGGAAAGTCAAAGGAATTTCGCCACCCGGCACCGCCCCCGGGAGCACCCCAAACGGGCCGGCGAAGGCATCTGCGATGGTATGATTAGCCCCAATTCTCGGGCTGGAGGGGTGTTTTGAGGTGCTGGCGTCACGCCGCGCCGGCTCCCGCGCAGCCCGGCTTTTCCGAACCGTGCAATAGCCCCGATACCCGATACCAGGCCGCCCCCGCTTTCCAGCCGGAGTGGCCGATACCACACGAGAAACCGTGCGACTATCCTCGATCAAACTGGCGGGCTTCAAGTCATTCGTCGATCCCACCAATTTCCAGGTGCCGGGCCAACTGGTCGGCATCGTCGGTCCCAACGGCTGCGGCAAATCCAACATCATCGATGCGGTGCGCTGGGTGCTGGGCGAGTCACGCGCCTCAGAGCTGCGTGGCGAATCCATGCAGGACGTCATCTTCAACGGCTCGACCGCGCGCAAGCAGGCTGGCCGGGCCAGCGTCGAACTGGTGTTCGACAACGCCGAAGGCCGCGCCGCGGGCCAATGGAGCCAGTACGCCGAAGTCGCGGTCAAGCGCGTGCTGACCCGCGACGGCACCTCGTCCTACTACATCAACAACCAGCCGGTGCGCCGGCGCGACATCCAGGACATCTTCCTGGGTACGGGCCTGGGCCCGCGCGCCTACGCCATCATCGGCCAGGGCATGATCTCGCGCATCATCGAGGCCAAGCCCGATGACATGCGCATCTTCCTGGAAGAGGCGGCGGGTGTGTCCAAGTACAAGGAGCGCCGCCGCGAGACCGAGAACCGGCTGTCCGACACCCGCGAAAACCTGACCCGGGTCGAAGACATCCTGCGCGAGCTCGGCAGCAACCTCGAAAAGCTCGAAGGCCAGGCCGAAGTGGCGCAGCGCTTCAAGACGCTGCAGGCCGACGGCGAAGAGAAACAGCACCTGCTGTGGCTGCTGCGCAAGCGCGAGGCGCAGCAGGAGCAGGAGCGCCACCAGCGCGCCATCGAGCAGGCCCAGATCGACCTGGAAGCGCAGACCGCGCAGCTGCGCCATGTCGAGGCCGAGCTGGAAACCATGCGCGCCGCGCACTATGCCGCATCGGATGGCATGCACGCCGCGCAGGGCGCGCTGTACGAGGCCAATGCCGAGGTCAGCAAGCTCGAGGCCGAGATCCGCTACGTGGTCGAGTCGCGCAACCGCGTGCAGGCCCAGATTGCGGCGCTGACCGCGCAGCGCGAGCAATGGCAGGGCAAGGCCGAGCAGGCCACCGACGAACTGGCGCAGGCCGAGGAAAACCTGGCCGTGGCCGAAGGCCGCACGGTCGAGGCACAGGAGGCTGTCGCGCACAAGAACGACGAGCTGCCGACGCTGGAAGCGCAATGGCGCGATGCCCAGCAGCTGCTCAACGAGCAGCGCGCCGGCATCATGCAGGCCGAGCAGGCGTTGAAGCTGGAAGCCGCGCAGCAGCGCAGCGCCGACCAGATGCTGCAGCAGCTGGAACAGCGCCGCGAACGCCTGTCGGCCGAGGAAAAGGGCCTGGACCGTCCGGACGAAACCCGGCTGGAACAGGGCCGCGCCGAACTGGCCGAGCAGGAGGCGCTGGTCGAGGAAGCCCAGGCCGTGCTGGCCGATGCCGAAGCAAGCGTGCCGCGCCTCGATGAAGAGCGCCGCGCCGCGCAGGCGCGCGTGCATGGCGAGGCCGCCGCGATCGCCTCGCTGGAAGCGCGCCTGCATGCGCTGCGCCAGCTGCAGGAGAACGTGCAGACCGACGGCAAGGTACAGCCCTGGCTGGCGAAGCACGAGCTGGCCGAGCTGCCGCGCCTGTGGAAGAAGGTCCATATCGAGCCGGGCTGGGAAAACGCGCTGGAATCCGTGCTGCGCGAAAAGCTGAACGCGCTGGAAATTTCCAACCTGGACTGGGTCAAGGCCTTCCTGACCGACGCGCCGCCGGCCAAGCTCGCGTTCTACTCGCCCCCGGCCGCGGCCCGCCCGCTCGAAACGCCGGCGGGACTGCGTCCGCTGATGTCGCTGGTACAGATCACCGAGCCGGGCATCCGCGCGGTAATGCAGGACTGGCTGGCCGATATCTTCGTCGCCACCGACATGGCGCAGGCGCTGGCCGCGCGCGGTACGCTGCCCGAAGGCGCGACGTTCGTGGTGGCCGAGGGCCACCTGGTCGGCCGCAATGCGATCCAGATCTATGCCGCCGATTCCGAGCAGGCCGGCATGCTGGCGCGCGAGCAGGAAATCGAAAACCTGCAAAAGCAGGCGCGCGCGCAGGCGCTGCTGTCGGACGAGGCCAAGACCCAGGCGGTGCGCGCCGAGGCTGCGTACACGCAGGCCAGCCAGGCGCTGGGCGAGGCCCGCACGCGCGCCGAGCAGGCCACGCGCCGCGTGCATGCGTTGCAGATGGACGTGCTCAAGCTGTCGCAGGCGATGGAGCGCTACTCCGCCCGCAGCGGCCAGATCCGCGAGGAGCTGGAAGAAATCCACGCGCAGATCGAAGAACAACGCGCGATCCGCGCCGAATCCGAGGCCAGCTTCGAGCAGCACGACGCCGCGCTGGCCGAGATGCAGGCCTCGCACGAAGACCAGCAGATGGCCTTCGAGGCGCTGGACAGCAAGCTCTCCGGCGCGCGCCACCAGCTGCGCGACTTCGAGCGCGCCGCGCAGGAAGCGCTCTTTGCCGAGCGCAACCTGGCCAGCCGCATCGACGAACTGCGCCGCAATATCCAGGTGGCGGCCGACCAGGCCGAGCGCATCGCCGAATCGCTGGAGAACGCCCGCGCCGAGCTCGAGACCATCAACGAGCAGACCGCGCATACCGGCCTGCAGGACGCGCTGGAACTGCGCGCCGAGAAGGAAGCCAGGCTCACCGTCGCGCGCACCGAGCTCGATGCGCTGTCGGCGCAGCTGCGCCAGCACGACGAGCAGCGCCTGGCCGCCGAGCGCAGCCTGCAGCCGCTGCGCGACCGCATCACCGAACTGCAGCTCAAGGAACAGGCTGCGCGCCTGAACCAGGAACAGTTCAGCGAGCAGCTGGTCACGGCGCAGGTCGACGAGGCCGGGCTGGCGCACAAGCTCACCGGCGACCTGAAGCCGTCGTACCTGCAGGGCGAAGTCACGCGCATCAACAACGCCATCAACGCGCTCGGCCCGGTCAATATGGCCGCGCTCGACGAACTGGCCGCGGCGCGCGAGCGCAAGACCTTCCTCGACGCGCAGTCGGCCGACCTGAACGACGCCATCGGCACGCTCGAGGACGCGATCGCCAAGATCGACCAGGAAACCCGCGCGCTGCTGCAGGGCACCTTCGATCAGGTCAACCACCATTTCGGCGAGCTGTTCCCGTCGCTGTTCGGCGGCGGCCAGGCGCGCCTGATCATGACCGGCGAGGAAATCCTCGATGCCGGCGTGCAGGTGATGGCGCAGCCGCCGGGCAAGAAGAACTCGACCATCCACCTGCTGTCGGGCGGCGAGAAGGCGCTGACCGCGATTGCGCTGGTGTTTGCGATGTTCCAGCTCAACCCGGCGCCGTTCTGCCTGCTGGACGAGGTCGACGCGCCGCTGGACGATGCCAACACCGAGCGCTACGCCAATATGGTGGCGCGCATGTCGGACAAGACTCAATTCGTTTTCATCTCACATAACAAGATCGCCATGGAAATGGCTCATCAACTTATTGGCGTGACCATGCAGGAGCAAGGCGTTTCGCGGATCGTGGCCGTGGATATGGATGCAGCCGTGTCGATGGCGGAGGCAGCATGAAGCTCAATATGGACCTGCAGACCGCGCTGATCGTCGCGGGCCTGGTTTTCGTGGTGCTGGTGTTCGGCTACAACCAGTGGCAGATCCGCAAGGCGCGCCGCCCGCGCGAGCTGCGGCCCGAAGACGACCTGCCGCCGATGCGCGAGCCGGTGGTTGGCCAGAGCACCGCGCCGGAAACCGCCGCACGCCTGCACGAAGCCGCCGCCGAGCAGCCGCCGCGGCGCGAGCCCACGCTGACGCAGGCACCGGCCGGCGCCGGCGCCGCCGTGGCCGGCAACAACCACGTCGCTGCGGCCGCGGCCGCGGCGGCCAGCAGCGCCGATGCCGACGAAGCCGTCGCCGAGGAAGTCGCGGTCGGGGCCGCGGCGTCGCGCGCTTCGGAGGACGAGGCGGATGCTGCTATCGCCGTGGCCCCGGCCCCGGCGCCAGTTCCCGCACCCACGCCTGCGCCTGCGCAGGAGCCTGCGCCTGCACCGGCTCCGGTCGCTGCGGTACCGGACGGCCAGCCCGCGCCCGCAGTCGTCGATCCGCTGATCGACTGCATCGTGCCGCTGCATCTCGAACGCAAGGCCTCCGGCGACCGCATCCTGCCCCTGACCGGCCGGCTGCGCCGCGCCGGCACCAAGCCGGTCCATATCGAAGGCTTGCGCGCCGAAGCCAACGCCTGGGAGCCCGTCACCGCCGGCCATCAGTACGAAGACCTGCAGGTCGGTGTACAGCTGGCCAACCGTGGCGGCCCGCTCAACGCGCTGGAATTCTCTGAATTCATCACCGCGGTGGAGTCGCTGGCCGAGTCGCTCGACGCCTCGGCTGACCTGCCCGACATGGGCGAGACCGTCGCCAACGCGCGCGAGCTCGACGCCTTTGGCGCCGCTTGCGACGTGCAGTTGGGCGTCAACGTGATCTCCGACGGCGCGCCGTGGTCGGCCGCCTATGTGCAGAACGTGGCGACGCAGGACGGGCTGGTGCTGTCGCGCGATGGCACCCGCTTTATCCGCTACCAGGCCAATGCCGAGGGCGTGCAGCGCCCGCTGTTCACGCTGCAGTTCGGCGACACCAACTTCCTGCGCGACGACCTCACCGTCAAGGCCGGCCGCCAGATCACGCTGCTGCTCGACGTGCCGGTGGCCGACCAGGCCGCCAGGCCGTTCAAGACCGTGTGCGAATACGGCCATACGCTGGCGCAGCGCATGGGCGCGCAACTGGTCGACGACAATATGCGGCCGTTGACCGAAGCCTCGTTCGTCGCCATCTTCAGCCAGCTCGAAGCGCTGTACCAGAAGCTGGAAGCGCGCGGCATGCCGGCCGGTTCGCCGGTGGCGCTGCGCCTGTTCAGCAACTAGCCGGAGCCTGCCATGACCGCAAAACACCGCGGCGCGCAGGCAGAGGCCTCCGCGCCCGCCGCCGCCTTGCCGGCCGACGCCGCGGCCAGCCGCATGGCCTGGCTGCGCGAAGAGCTGGACCGCCACAACTACCAGTATTACGTGCTGGATGCGCCCACCGTTCCGGACGCGGAATACGACGCGCTGTTCAGCGAACTGCTGGCGCTGGAGCTCGAGCATCCCGAGCTGCAGACGCCGGACTCGCCCACCCAGCGCGTGGGCGGCGAGCCGCTGGCGGCGTTCGACTCGGTGCGGCACCGCGTGCCGATGCTGTCACTCAACAACGCCTTCGCCGACGAAGACGTGCTCAACTTCGACCGCCGCTGCGCGCAGGGTCTGGGCCGCAGCGCGCCCCCGGCGGGCGAGGCCGACTTGTTCAGCGCCGCCGACGCGGTCGAGTACGCCTGCGAGCTGAAGTTCGACGGCCTGGCCATGTCGCTGCGCTATGAAGACGGCCGCCTGGTGCAGGCCGCCACGCGCGGCGATGGCGAGACCGGCGAGGACGTCACCGTCAACGTGCGCACCATCAAGGCGATCCCGCTCAGGCTGCGCGGACAGGCGCCCGCGGTGCTGGAAGTGCGCGGCGAGGTCTTCATGTTCCGCCGCGACTTCGACAAGCTCAACGCGCGCCAGGCCGAGGCCGGCGAGAAGACCTTCGTCAACCCGCGCAATGCCGCCGCCGGCAGCCTGCGCCAGCTCGATCCGCGCATCACCGCGCGGCGTCCGCTGTCGTTCTTCGCCTACGGGCTGGGCGAGCTGCAGGGCGTGGAGCGGCCGCCGACCCACAGCGCCATGCTCGACGGCTTTGCCGCGCTGGGTTTGCCGGTGTGCAAGGACCGTGCGGTGGTGAAGGGCGCGCAGGGGCTGCTCGATTTCTACCGCGATATCGGCACGCGCCGCGACGAGCTGCCCTACGACATCGACGGCGTGGTCTACAAGGTCAACGCGCTGGCCGAGCAGGAGCGCCTGGGCTTTGTCTCGCGCGCGCCGCGCTTTGCGCTGGCGCACAAGTTCCCGGCGCAGGAAATGACCACCATCGTCGAGGACATCGAGGTGCAGGTCGGGCGCACCGGCGCGATTACGCCGGTGGCGCGGCTCAAGCCGGTGTTTGTCGGCGGCGTGACCGTAACCAACGCCACGCTGCACAACGAGGACGAGATCCGCCGCAAGGACGTGCATGTCGGCGACACCGTGATCGTGCGCCGCGCCGGCGACGTGATCCCGGAAGTCGTCGCCGTGGTGACCGAGCGGCGCCCGGCCGATGCCCGTGCCTTCGTGATGCCGACCGCCTGCCCGGTGTGCGGCTCGCATATCGAGAAGCTCGAGGACGAGGCCATTGCGCGCTGCACCGGCGGCCTGATCTGCGCGGCGCAGCGCAAGCAGTCGCTGCTGCATTTCGCGCAGCGGCGCGCCATGGATATCGAAGGCCTGGGCGACAAGCTGGTCGAGCAACTGGTCGACCAGGGCATCGTGCGCACGCCGGCCGATCTGTACAAGCTCGGCGTGGCCAAGCTGGCAGCGCTGGAGCGTATGGCGGACAAGTCGGCCGCCAACCTGGTCGCGGCGATCGACAAGTCGCGCGCGACCACCATGAACCGCTTTATCTTCGCACTCGGCATCCGCCACGTCGGCGAAGCCACTGCGAAGGACCTGGCCCGGCACTTCGGCAAGCTGGATGCGCTGTTGGCGGCCGACGAAGCGGCGCTGCTCGAGGTCAACGATGTCGGCCCGGTGGTGGCGCAGTCGATCGCCAACTTCCTCGCCGAGCCGCACAACGTCGAGGTCATCGAGCAACTGCGCGCCGCCGGCGTACACTGGCCGGAAAGCGAGCCGGTGGCAAAGGCGCCGGCGCCGCTGTCGGGCAAGACCTTTGTCCTGACCGGCACGCTGCCGACGCTGTCGCGCGAAGACGCCAAGGAGCTGCTGGAAGCCGCCGGCGCCAAGGTGGCGGGGTCGGTGTCGAAGAAGACCGACTACGTGGTCGCTGGCGCCGAGGCTGGCAGCAAGCTGGACAAGGCCGAAGCGCTGGGCGTGCCGGTGCTGGACGAGGCCGGCATGCTGGCGCTGCTGGCGCAAGCCGGCGCCGCGCCGGCCGGGCAATAACCGGGAACACAACCATGATCCGCGAGATTCTCAAGATGGGCGATCCGCGCCTGCTGCAGGTGGCGGGGCCGGTGGAACGCTTCAACACGCCGGAGCTGCGCACGCTGATCGAAGATATGTTCGACACCATGGACCACGCCAACGGCGCGGGCCTGGCCGCGCCGCAGATCGGCGTGGACCTGCAGGTAGTGATCTTCGGCTTCGATCGCAATCCGCGCTATCCGGACGCGCCCACCGTGCCCAAGACCGTGCTGATCAACCCGGTGCTGGAAATGCAGTCCGACGAGATGGAGGACGGCTGGGAAGGCTGCCTGTCGGTGCCGGGCCTGCGCGGCGTAGTGCCGCGGCACGTGCGGCTGAAGTACAGCGGCTACGACCTGATGGGCAACCGCATCGAACGCGTGGCCGAGGGCTTCCATGCGCGCGTGGTGCAGCATGAGTGCGACCATCTGCAGGGGATTCTCTATCCGATGCGGATCAGGGATTTTTCGAACTTCGGGTTTACCGAGGTTCTGTTTCCGGATTTGCCGGCGAGCAGCGACGATTGAAGGGCAAGGAGCGCCGCTGGTTTGCTCCCCTCTCCCGCGCGCGGGAGAGGGGCCGGGGGAGAGGGCGGGCGCTGGCATACCGACGCCTGTCACTTCGTCGACATACCGGCCCTCACCCCAACCCTCTCCCGCAAGCGGGAGAGGGAGTACCCAATCGGTACAGGGATGAGGCGGTGGCGATTTGCCAAGACCCCTCAAAGCAAAAGCGGCCATCACGGCCGCTTTTTTTATCAGAACTTCTCGAACTGCCCCAGGAACCGCCACTTGCCCGGCGGCAGGTCGCCCAGCACCACGCGTCCCATGCGCACGCGCTTGAGGCCCACCACCTGCAGCCCCACCTGTTCGCACATGCGGCGGATCTGGCGCTTGCGGCCCTCGCGCAGCACGAAGCGCAGCTGCTCTTCGTTCTGCCAGCTGACCTTGGCCGGCCTGAGCGGCACGCCGTCCAGCGACAGGCCGTGGCGCAGCAGTTCCAGGTCATCGGCCGGGAATTCCGCGCTGATGTTGCGCTCGACCGGCCCGTGCGGCGAGTGCCAGACCACGCGCACCAGGTATTCCTTCTCGACGGTCGAATCCTCGCCGATCAGCGCGCGCGCGACGCGGCCGTCCTGCGTCAGCACCAGCAGGCCGGTGGAGTCGATATCGAGGCGGCCGGCCGGCGCCAGGTTCTTGCGCTGCCACGGCGCAAAGCGCTTGCGCGTGGGATCGCCTTCCCACTGGTTCTCGGGGGCAAACAGCGCCGCGGCGGGCTCGTAGCCGTCCTCGGCCTGGCCCGAAACGTAGCCCACCGGCTTGTTCAGCAGCACGGTGACGCGCTCGCCTTGCTCGGAGCGGGCTTCCTGCAGGATCTCGATCTCGGCGTCGGGGCGGATGCGGCTGCCGAGTTCGGTCACGGGCTTGCCGTCGACCAGCACCCAGCCGCGCGGGATCCATTCGTCGGCCTCGCGGCGCGAGCACAGGCCGAGTTCGGACATGCGCTTGGACAGGCGTACCAGGCCGTCGTCGTGGCTGGATTCGTCGCGCGGCGCCGCGGGCGCTTCGCGGCGCGAAGCCGGCGCTGGTGCGCGTTCCGGGCGTTCCGAGCGTGCGGGGCCGGCGGTGCGGATGCGGTCGGCGGCGTCGCTGAAGCGGCGTGCCGGTGCCGTGCCTTCGCGGCGGCGCTCGCCTGACGGCGCGGGCCGCGCGCGGCGCTCGTCGTCGCCATGGCGGCGCGGGCGCGAATCGGCGCCTTCGAAGCGGCGCGGACGGTTGTCGTCGTCGCCGAAGCGGCGCGGCGGGCGCGACTCGCCACCTTCGAAGCGGCGCGGGCGCGCTTCGCCGCGGTCGGCGCCAGTGCGGCGCGGGCGATTATCGTCGTCGCCAAAGCGTCGCGGCGGGCGCGACTCGTTGCTGTCGAAGCCGCGCGGGCGCGCTTCGCCGCGGTCGCCGCTGGTGCGGCGTGGGCGGTTGTCGTCGTCGCCGAAGCGGCGCGGCGGGCGCGATTCGCTGCCTTCGAAACGGCGCGGGCGCGCTTCGCCGCGGTCGCCGCCGGTGCGGCGCGGGCGGTTGTCTTCGTCGCCGAAGCGGCGCGGCGGGCGCGATTCGCTGCCTTCGAAACGGCGCGGACGGTTGTCGTCATCGCCGAAGCGGCGCGGCGGTCGCGACTCGCCACCTTCGAAGCGGCGCGGGCGCGCTTCGCCGCGCTCGTCGCCGGTGCGGCGCGGACGGTTGTCGTCGTCGCCAAAGCGTCGCGGCGGTCGCGACTCGCCGCCTTCGAAGCGGCGCGGACGCGCCTGGCGTTCGGCGTCGGCAGGGCGGGGCGCGCGCGGCTGGCGCGGCTGCGCCGGCGCTTCGCCCTGGGTCCCGCCGGCACCGGTCTTGCCGGCGCGCTGCTGGGCGCGCTTGATACCCTCGGAGACGGCCTGCACGCGCTTGCGGTTCAGGTCGGACACGCGCACGGGGCGGGTGCCGCCCTTGCGCGCGGCCGTGCCGGTATCGCTGGCGGCCTTGATGCCTAGCGTCTTGCGCTTCGGCGAATTGCTGTCGGTCATAGGTTGATGATGCCCGCCCGCCTCAGATGGCGAGGGCGGCGAGCAAGTCCTGTTCAAGCTGAATCTGCAATCGGTTGTCGGCGGCCAGGCGGCTGCCGTCTACCAGGAACACGTCTTCGACGCGTTCGCCCAAAGTGTTGATGCGTGCCGTGTGCACGGACACGCGATGCCGTGCCAGTACGCGGGCGATGGCGTACAGCAGGCCGGTGCGGTCGTTGGCGGACAGCGACAGCAGGTAATACTGGCCGCGCTCGTCCGGGCGCAGGTCGACGCGCGGCTTGATCGGGAAGCTGCGCGACTGGCGCGACAGCCGCCCCTGCGTGGGCTCGGGCAGCGCGCCCTGCAGGCGCAGCCGCTCGCACAGCTCGTGCTCGACCAGCGCGATGATGTCGCGGTAATTGCCGCCATCGCCGGCCATGCCGGGGTCGGTGACCTGGAACGTATCGAGTGCGTAGCCGTGGCGCGTGGTGTGGATCTTGGCGTCCTGGATCGAGAACGCCTTGCGCTCGAAATAGCCGCAGATGCGCGCGAACAGGTCGGGCTGATCCTTGATGTAGACCGCCACCTGCAGGCCTTCGCCGGCGGGCGACACGCGCGCCTTGACCACCGGCACGGGGCTGTCGACCTTGTTGTACAGGTGGCGCGTCAGCCAGGCGATGTCGTGCGAATCGTGGCGCAGGAAGAAGGCCACGTCCAGTTGCGCCCACAGCGACTTGCCCAGCGCCGGGTCGAAAGCCTTCAGGCGCAGCTCCGAGATGGTGTCTTGCTTGCGCTGCGACCACAGCGAATGCGAGTCCACCCGCGCGCCGCCCAGCACGCGCAGGGTGATGTGGTACAGGTCTTCCAGCAGCTTGCCCTTCCACGCATTCCACACCTTGGGGCTGGTGCCGCGGATATCGGCCACGGTCAGCAGGTAGAGCGCGGTCAGGTAGCGTTCGCTGCCGACCACTTCGGCGAAGGCGTGGACCACGTCCGGATCGGTCAGGTCCTGCTTCTGCGCGACGTGGCTCATGGTCAGGTGGTGCTCGACCAGCCAGCAGATCAGGTCGGCGTCCTCGCGCGCAATGCCGTGCTGCCTGCAGAAGCGGCGCGCATCGACAGTGCCGAGCCGGGAATGGTCGCCGCCGCGGCCCTTGGCGATGTCGTGGAACAGCGCCGCCACCCACAGCACCCAGGGCTTGTCGAAGCTGGCCATCAGCTGGCTGCAGAACGGGAACTCGTGGGTGTGCTCGACGATGGCGAAGCGGCGCATGTTGCGCACCACCATCAGGATGTGCTGGTCCACGGTGTAGACGTGGAACAGGTCGTGCTGCATCTGTCCGACGATGCGCCGGAAGTTGATCAGGTAGCGGCCCAGCACGCTGGTCTGGTTCATCAGCCGCAGCGCGTGAGTGATGCCCTGCGGCTCCTGCACGATGGCCAGGAACAGCCGGCGGTTCTCGGGATCGTTGCGCCAGCGCGCGTCCATCACCGTGCGCGCGTTGTACAGCCCGCGCAGCGTGCGCGGCGCCAGCCCCTTCACGCCGGGGGTGCGCTCGTACAGCAGGAAGGTCTCGAGGATGGCGTGCGGGTCGCGCTCGTAGACGTCGTCGCTGGTGATTTCGAGCATGCCCTGGCGTTCGACGAAGCGCTCGTTGAGCACGCGCGTCACCTGCGACTCGCTCGGGAACAGCATCGCCTCGATATTGAGCAGCAGCACGCTGTTGAGCTGGGTCACCGCCTTGGCGGCCCAGTAGTAGCGGCGCATCAGCTGCTCGCTGGCGCGCTTGTGGGCGTTCTGGCGGTAGCCGAAGGCCTCCGCCAGCGCCGTCTGCAGGTCGAACACCAGCACGTCCTGGCGGCGCCCGGCGACCAGGTGCAGGCGCGCGCGGATGGTCTTGAGCAGGCGCTCGTTGCGGGCCAGCTCCTGCGCTTCGCGTTGCGTCAGCAGGCCCTTCTCGAACAACTCCTTCCAGCTGTCGCCCAGGCCCGCGGCCTTGGTCATCCACAGGATCACCTGCAGGTCGCGCAGGCCGCCCGGGCTTTCCTTGCAGTTGGGTTCGAGCGCGTAGGGCGTGTCCTGGTACTTGGCGTGGCGCTGGCGCATTTCCAGCAGCTTGGCCTGGAAGAACGCCGCCGGATCCAGGTCGGCCTGGTAGCGGCTGCGCAGCGCCTCGAACAGCTTGCGGTTGCCGGTCAGCAGGCGCGCCTCGAGCAGCGAGGTCTGGATGGTGACGTCCTGGCGCGACTCGCGGATGCAGTCATCGACGGTGCGCACGGCCGAGCCGATCTCGAGCCCCAGGTCCCAGCACAGGCCGATAAAGCGCTCCAGCTTGCCGGCGGTATCCCGGTCGGGCTCGGCGGGCAGCAACAGCAGCACGTCGACGTCGGAGTACGGGAACAGTTCGCCGCGGCCGTAGCCGCCCACCGCCACCAGCGCCGCGTCCCGCGGCATTTCCAGTCCGTGCCAGGCCTCGCTCAGCGCGGCGTCGACGGCGCGGCGCAGCCGCGTGGTCAGCGTGCCGGCATTGGCGCTGGCGTTGAAGTCCGCAAACAGCGCCTGCTTGTCGGCTTTGAGCTGGTCGCGCACGCGCGCGGCCAGCAGCAGTTCCGGCGTGGTGTCCATGGAGAGGGCGGAAGGGTTCGTCGGCACGGCTGGAAAAAGAAGGGCGCCCGGTCAGGCGCCCTGGCTTCTGCGCGGCTTCAGGCCGCCACGGAATCGGTAATGAAGGCCGGCGGCGCCGGGGTGCCGGCGGACACCGTCAGCACCTCGTAGCCGGTCTCGGTGACCAGCACCGTGTGCTCCCACTGCGCCGACAGGCTGCGGTCGCGGGTCTTCACGGTCCACTGGTCGGGCATGGTGCGGATATCGCGCTTGCCGGCGTTGATCATCGGCTCCACCGTGAAGATCATGCCGGCCTTGATCTCGGCGCCGGTGCCGGGACGGCCGTAGTGCAGGATCTGCGGGTCTTCGTGGAAGTTCTTGCCGATGCCGTGGCCGCAGTACTCGCGCACCACGCTGTAGCCGGCGGCTTCGGCGTGCACCTGGATGGCGTGGCCGATATCGCCCAGGCGCGCGCCATGGCGCACTTGCGCGATGCCCTTCCACATGCACTCGTAGGTCACCTGCGCCAGGCGCTTGGCCAGGATCGTGCCCTCGCCGGCGATGAACATGCGGCTGGTGTCGCCGTAGTACCCGTCCTTGGTGATGACGGTGATGTCGAGATTGACCGCGTCGCCGCTCTTGAGCACGCGCTCGCCGGGAATGCCGTGGCAGATCACGTCGTTGACCGAGGTGCAGATCGCGCCGGGGAAGGGCGGGTAGCCCGGCGGCGCATAATTCAGCGGCGCCGGCACGGTGCCCTGCACGTCGCGCATATAGGCGTGGCACAGGCGGTCCAGTTCGCCGGTGGTGACGCCAGGCTGCACGAAGGGCGTGATGTAGTCGAGGACTTCGGAGGCAAGGCGGCAAGCCACGCGCATGTGGGCGATGTCTTCGGCGGTGTTCAGGTAAATGCTCATGCTGCGTCGCCAGAAAATGTGATGGCGGAGCCATTGGCCACGCCGGAAATGAAGGATCAAAGTGGGATTATCGCACCATCGAGGCCGGATCGCAGCCTGTTCCGGGCCGCCTGGAAGCGGGCGCCAGCGGCGGCAGAAGTCGGGGCGGCTTGAGCGGGCGGCACTTTTGTTGCTACAATAGCGGGCTGATCTGGTTGCGCCGCAGCAATTGCGCCGGCCGGTTTGGTTTTTGGCAGGGTCCTTCCTGCCGCTTGAAATCGCTGGCCCGCCTATCCGGGGTGTTCCTTTTCAGGAATGTCGGGGCGGGCTTCAGACCTAACCCTTTGGAGAATTACATGTCCGTGACCATGCGCGAAATGCTGGAAGCCGGTTGCCACTTCGGCCACCAGACCCGCTTCTGGAACCCGAAGATGGCCCCCTTCATCTTCGGTCATCGCAACAAGATCCACATCATCAACCTCGAAAAGACGCTGCCGATGTTCCAGGACGCCATGAAGTACGTGCGTCAGCTGGCGGCCAATCGCGGCACCATCCTTTTCGTGGGCACCAAGCGCCAGTCGCGCGAAATCCTGGCTGAAGAAGCTGGCCGTGCCGGCATGCCCTACGTCGACGCCCGCTGGCTCGGCGGCATGCTGACCAACTTCAAGACGGTCAAGACCTCGATCAAGCGCCTGAAGGACATGGAAGCCGCCAAGGAAGCCGGCGCGCTGGAAACCATGAGCAAGAAGGAAGCGCTGATGTTCGAGCGCGAGATGATCAAGCTGGAAAAGTCGATCGGCGGCATCAAGGAAATGGGCGGCGTGCCTGACGCGATCTTCGTGGTCGACGTCGGCTACCACAAGATTGCCGTGACCGAAGCCAACAAGCTGGGCATCCCCGTGATCGGCGTGGTCGATACCAACCACTCGCCGGAAGGCATCGATTACGTGATCCCGGGCAACGACGACTCGAGCAAGGCCGTGGCCCTGTACGTGCGCGGCGTGGCTGACGCCATCCTGGAAGGCCGTGCCAATGCCGTGCAGGAAGTCGTTGAAGCCGCCCGCGGCGACGACGAATTCGTCGAAGTGCAGGAAGGCTGATAGCCTCCCGGCCCGCTGCTGAAAGGAACCCGATAGCGCGCACGTCAACATACGACAAGGCAGGCATCGCCTGCCGCCCGGCACGCCGGGCAGCGCGCAGGGCGCAAGCCGGGGTACTTCGGCAGCAGGGCAAAAAAGGGGGCACATCTGGCGCCCCCTTTTTTCGAATTTGAATTGTTGTCATCCGCCGCAGGCAAGATCTGCCGCGGGTGCGCTGAAGACCCACCGACCGGGTGCCGCGGGCGACTGCCGGCAGCCGGCGCGAACCATTCAAGGAGTGACAAATGGCGGCAATTACCGCAAGCATGGTTGCAGAACTGCGCGCGAAGACCGACGCGCCGATGATGGAGTGCAAGAAGGCCCTGACCGAGGCCGACGGCGACCTGAACAAGGCCGAAGAGTTGCTGCGCGTCAAGCTGGGCAACAAGGCCAGCAAGGCCGCCTCGCGCGTGACCGCCGAAGGCGTGGTGGCATCGTTCATCGACGGCACCACCGGCGTGCTGGTCGAGCTGAACTGCGAGACCGATTTCGTCTCCAAGAACGACGACTTCCTGGCCTTCTCGGCCAAGGTGGCTGAACTGATCGCCAAGCAGAACCCGGCCGACGTGGCTGCGCTGTCGGCGCTGGAAATCGACGGCGTCAGCGTCGAAGCCACCCGCGCTGCCCTGATCGGCAAGATCGGCGAGAACATGACGATCCGCCGCTTCGTGCGCTATGCCAACGGCGGCAAGCTGGTCTCGTACCTGCATGGCACCCGCATCGGCGTGATGGTCGAGTTCGACGGCGACGAAGCCGCCGCCAAGGACGTCGCCATGCACGTGGCCGCGATGAAGCCGGTGTCGCTGTCGGCCGAGCAGGTCCCCGCGGACCTGATCGCCAAGGAGCGCAGCATCGCCGAGCAGAAGGCCGCCGAATCGGGCAAGCCGGCCGAGATCGTCGCCAAGATGGTCGAGGGTTCGGTGCAGAAGTACCTGAAGGAAGTCTCGCTGTTCAACCAGCCGTTCGTGAAGAACGACAAGCAGACCGTCGAGCAGATGCTGAAGGCCGCCAACACGACCGTGAAGGGCTTCACCCTGTACGTGGTGGGCGAAGGCATCGAGAAGAAGCAGGACGACTTCGCCGCTGAAGTGGCCGCCCAGGTGGCCGCTGCCCAGAAGGGCTGATGTCCGGGGCGCACCGGGCTGGCCGTCAGGGCCGGCGCGGGCGCCTATAATGCCGCAGGGGCGCCGCAAGGTGCCCCTCTGCATAAGTAGTGCGGCACGGCGCGGCCGGCAGTTGCACTGCAGCAGTCTGTTTCCGCGGTGGTCCGGTTCCGGCCGGGGCACCCCGAAAACCGGCTTTCCTCCTGCCGGCGGCACGATGATCCGTGCCGCCGGTGCCAAAACATACGTCCCAGTGTCTCAACCGAGTCGTCTCGACCGAGCCGTCTCAACCGAGCGAACTGCTCCTTCCGAGGGTGAACATGCCAGCCTACAAGCGCGTCCTTCTGAAACTGTCCGGTGAAGCCCTGATGGGCGACGATGCCTTCGGCATCAACCGCTCCACCATCGAGGCGATGGTGAACGACATTGCCGAGATCGTGAAGCTCGGCGTGCAGGTGGCGGTGGTGATCGGCGGCGGCAATATCTTCCGCGGCGTCGCCGGCGGTGCTGCCGGCATGGACCGTGCCACTGCCGATTACATGGGCATGCTGGCTACCATGATGAACGCGCTGGCGCTGCAGGACGCGATGCGCCACGCCAATATCGAGGGCCGCGTGCAGTCGGCGCTGCGCATGGACCAGGTGGTCGAGCCCTATATCCGTCCGCGCGCGATCCGCCAGCTGGAAGAGGGCAAGGTGGTGATCTTCGCGGCCGGCACCGGCAATCCGTTCTTCACCACCGACACCGCGGCCGCGCTGCGCGGCTCCGAGATCGGCGCCGAGATCGTGCTGAAGGCGACCAAGGTCGACGGCGTCTACACCGCCGACCCGAAGAAGGATCCGAGCGCCACGCGCTACACCACCATCAGCTTCGACGAGGCCATCTCGCGCAACCTGCAGGTGATGGACGCCACCGCGTTCGCGCTGTGCCGCGACCAGAAGCTGCCGATCAAGGTGTTCTCGATCGTGAAGCCGGGCGCGCTCAAGCGCGTCATCCTGGGCGAGGATGAGGGTACGCTGGTACATGTGTGATGCTCAGCTCTGAGCCGCATCTGTGAGTCCGGTAACGGATGCCGCGCCGCGGCGCTGGTATCCGGCCGGGCAAAGAGTAGAATGATTCATTTTCGATCCCCACCAGAGGGGATCTTGGTTGGCTGATTTCCGGAGGTAAAAATGAGCGTCGCCGACACAAAGAAGAGCGCCGAGCAGAAAATGCAGAAGTCGATCGAAGCCTTCAAGGCCGATCTGGCTAAGATCCGCACCGGCCGTGCCCATACCGGCCTGCTCGACCACGTTCAGGTGGATTACTACGGCTCGATGGTGCCCATCAGCCAGGTGGCGGCGATCGGCCTGGCCGATGCCCGTACCATCACGGTGCAGCCGTGGGAAAAGAAAATGGTGGGCGCGGTCGAGAAGGCCATCCGCGATTGCGACCTGGGCCTGAATCCGGCCACCATGGGTGAAGTGATCCGTGTGCCGATGCCTGCACTGACCGAAGAGCGCCGCAAGGAGCTGACCAAGGTCGTGAAGGGCGAGGCCGAGGGTGCCAAGGTGGCGGTGCGCAACCTGCGCCGCGATGCCAACGAGCAGTTCAAGAAGCTGGTCAAGGACAAGACCATTTCCGAGGACGACGAGCGCCGCGGCCAGGACGAGGTGCAGAAACTGACCGACAAGTACGTGGCCGAGATCGACAAGATGGTCGCCGAAAAAGAGAAGGAGATCATGACGGTCTGACGCCCGTCCCGGCCTTGCCGGGTCTGTCAGCGACCGTCTCACGCCCATGCAGCACATCAGCTCGACGCTTGCCGTACCCGATACTTCCTACGTGCCCAGGCATGTTGCCATCATCATGGACGGCAACGGCCGCTGGGCAACCCAGCGGCATCTGCCGCGCGTGGCGGGGCACAGCCGCGGGCTCGACGCCGTGCGCGCGGTGGTGGAAGCCTGCGCCGCACGGGGCGTGCAATACCTGACGCTGTTCGCGTTCAGTTCCGAGAACTGGCGCCGTCCGGCCGATGAGGTCTCGTTCCTGATGCGGCTGTTCATGATGTCGCTGCGGCGCGAAGTGGTGAAGATGCACGCCAACAACATCCGGCTGCGGGTGGTGGGCGACCTGGGCCGCTTCAGCCCGCGCATCCAGCGGCTGATCAAGGATGCCGAGGCGCGCACCGCCGGCAATACCGGCCTGACCGTCACCATCGCCGCCAACTACGGCGGGCGCTGGGACCTGCTGCAGGCCATGCGCAAGATGCTGGCGCGCTCGCCCATGCTCGATCCCGAAACCATCGACGAATCGCTGCTGGCGCCGCATTTGGCCATGGCTTACGCGCCGGAGCCGGACCTGTTCATCCGCACCGGCGGCGAACAGCGCATCAGCAATTTCCTGCTGTGGCAGCTCGCCTATTCCGAGCTGTACTTCACCGACGTCTACTGGCCGGATTTCGACGCCGCGGAACTCGACAAGGCCTTTGCCTCGTACCGCCAGCGCGAACGCCGCTTCGGCCGCACCAGCGCGCAGCTGGTCGCGCCCGGTCTTTCCGGTACGGCCTGAGCCCGGCCACTCCAACTTTTCACGGGACTGCAGCGCATGCTCCTCACCCGCGTCATCACCGCCCTGTGCCTGTTGCTGCTGATCCTGCCGATCCTGTTCCTGGCGCCGCCGGCGGGCCTGGCGGGACTGCTTGGCGTGATCGTGCTGCTGGCCGGCTGGGAATTCGGCCGCCTGATCGGCCTGCGCGGCCCGTGGCCCTATGTCTATGCGCTGGCCTGCCTGATCGCCACCATCACCTGGCATGACCTGCCGTTGCGCCACGCCACCACCTGGCTGCTCGAGGCTGCGGTGGTGTGCTGGGGCGTGGCCGTGCTGCTGCTGGCGCGCGGGGTGCGCACCGCCACTCCGGCCTTCACCGCGCTGGGCGCGCTGCTCGGGCTGGTGATGCTGCCCGCGTTTGCCCATGCCACCATGATCCTGCGCGGTGCCGGCATCGGCGTGCTGCTGACCGCCGCGGTGCTGGTATGGGCCGCCGATATCGGCGCGTATTTCACCGGCAAGGCGATCGGCCGGCGCAAGCTGGCGCCCGGCATCAGCCCGGGCAAGTCGTGGGAGGGCGCCATCGGCGGCTGGGTGCTGGCGCTGGCGATCGGCCTCGCGCTGGCCGCCACCCATGCCTTTGCCCCGACCTGGTTCTCGGTGATGGGTGACCGCGGCGGGTTGGGCTTCGTCGCCGCGCTGACCACGCTGCTGGTCGCGGCCAGCGTGGTGGGCGACCTGTTCGAATCCCTGCTCAAGCGCCAGGTCGGCAAGAAGGACAGCAGCCGGCTGCTGCCCGGCCATGGCGGCGTGCTGGACCGCATCGACGCCTTGCTGCCGGTGTTCCCGCTGGCCGCCCTGATGCTGATTTTTCTCTGAAGCCGTCTGCTATGCATCGCATCACCATCCTGGGCGCCACCGGCTCCATCGGAGAAAGCACGCTCGACGTGATCCGGCGCCATCCCGGCCGTTACGCGGCGCATGCGCTCAGCGCCCATCGGCAGGTGCGCAAGCTGGCCGACCAGTGCATCGAGTTCCGCCCGGCGCGCGCCGTGGTCGGAACGGCCGAAGCGGCGCGCGAGCTGGAAACGCTGCTGCGCGCTGCCGGCGTGCCGACCGAGGTTGGCTACGGCGAAGCCGCGCTGGAATCCATCGCCGCCGATGCGCAGGCCGATGCGGTGATGGCCGCCATCGTCGGCGCGGCGGGTCTGCGCCCGACGCTGGCGGCGGCGCGCGCGGGCAAGCGCGTGCTGCTGGCCAACAAGGAAGCCCTGGTGATGTCGGGGCGCATCTTCATGGACGCGGTGCGCGAGCACGGCGCCACGCTGCTGCCGATCGACAGCGAGCACAACGCCATCTTCCAGTGCCTGCCGGCCGACGACCCGCGCTACGGCCGCGGCGTGGCCAAGGTGCTGCTGACCGCGTCGGGCGGGCCGTTCCGCACGCGCGACCCGGCCACGCTGCACGATATCTCGCCCGACCAGGCCTGCGCCCATCCCAATTGGGTCATGGGCCGCAAGATCTCGGTCGACTCCGCCACCATGATGAACAAGGGCCTCGAGGTGATCGAGGCGCACTGGCTGTTCGGCGCTCCGGCCGAGCGCATCGAGGTGCTGATCCACCCGCAGAGCATCGTGCATTCGATGGTGGCCTACGCCGATGGCTCGGTGCTGGCGCAGCTGGGCAACCCCGACATGCGCACGCCGATCGCCTACGGCCTGGCCTATCCGGAACGCATCGACGCGGGCGTGACCCCGCTCGACCTGACCCTTGCCGGCGGCCTGCATTTCGAGAAGCCGGACCTGGCGCGGTTCCCGTGCCTGGGGTTGGCTTTCGACGCGCTGCGCGCGGCGGGGGTGGCGCCGGCGGTGCTCAATGCGGCCAATGAAGTGGCGGTCGAGGCATTCCTCGCCGGCCAGGTGCGCTTTACCGATATCGCCGGCATCGTGCGCCAGGTGCTTGAGGCAGCGCCGAACGGGCCCGCCGATACGCTCGAGGCCGTGCTCTCGGCCGACGCCCTGGCGCGCGAGGCGGCCAGGGCCGGCGTCGCCGCGCGGGCCGCGGCCCGCTGATGCGGCGGGCCGGTCTGCCGCATCTGCGACAATAGCGGCTGCGCCGGCCGGTCCACCGGGGACTGCGCAGGCCGGCCCAGCGACCTTACCGACGTCCCGCCACCATGCAAACCGTACTCGCTTTTATCGTTGCCCTGTGCGTGCTGATTTACGTGCACGAAATGGGCCACTACCTGGCCGCGCGCGCCTGCGGCGTGAAGGTGCTGCGTTTTTCCATCGGCTTCGGGCGGCCACTGCTGCGCTGGATCTCGAAAAGCCGCGACCGCACCGAATGGACCGTGGCGGCGATCCCGCTGGGCGGCTACGTCAAGATGCTCGACGAGCGCGAGCTCGATCCCGCGCGCGACACTCCCATCGACCCCGCCGACCTGCCGCGCGCCTTTAACCGCCAGCCGGTGGGCAAGCGCTTCGCCATCGTCGCGGCCGGCCCGCTGGCCAACTTCGCGCTGGCGATCGTGCTGTATTTCGCGCTGTTCGCCGGTGGCATGCGCGAGCCCGTGCCGGTGGTGGCGGCGCCCGCGGCCGGCACCATGGCTGCGCAGGCCGGCGTGCGCGAGGGCGACCGGGTACTGGCGCTGACCGCCAACGGCCACACCGAGCCGGTCCGCTCCTGGAACGAGCTGCGCATGGCGGTGTTTGCCGAAGGCTTCGGCGATGCGCGCGCGGTGCTGCGCGTGCGCGGCGCCGACGGTGCCGAGCGCGACGTCACGCTGCCGCGCCTGCCCAATACCGGCGGCAATCCCGAGCAGGACCCGCTGGCCACGCTCGGCCTGAACCTGAAGGGCGGGCCGGTGACGATCACCGAGGTGCTGCCGGATTCGGCCGCTGAACGCGCCGGGCTGCGCAAGGGCGACCGCATCGTAGCCTGGCAGGGCAGCCCGCTGACGCAGGCCAGCGCGCTGATCAAGGCGGTGCGCAGCCAGCCGGGCCAGGCCGTAACGCTGGGCATCGAGCGCGACGGCCAGCGCCTGGACGTGCCGGTCACGCTCGACACCGCCGCGGCGCGCGATGGCGCCCCGGATGCCAGCGGCGCCGCGCCGGCGCCAGCGGGCAAGCTGGGCGCGGCGCTCAGCCAGGCGGTGCAGATGGAGACCGTGCGCTACCGGCCGGACCAGGCGTTGGCACGCGCGGCGGGGCAAGTCTGGGACACCAGCGCGCTGTCGCTCAAGCTGCTGGGCAAGATGCTGGTGGGGCAGGCTTCGCTGCAGAACCTGAGCGGTCCGCTGACCGTCGCGGACTACGCCGGACGTGCCGCAAACCTCGGCATACAAGCCTTTGTCAGCTTCCTGGCGCTGGTCAGCGTTAGTCTTGGCGTACTCAATTTGTTACCCATTCCGGTTCTGGATGGGGGGCATTTGCTGTATTATTGCGTGGAATTTTTGACTGGCCGGCCCGTCCCAGACCACTGGCAGGCAATGCTGCAGAAGGTTGGCATCGCCTGCATCTTGCTCCTGACTTCGCTCGCTTTGTTCAATGACGTCAGCCGAATGTTTCTGGCGAACGGCTAGAAACGTGTGTCGGCAAGGGGTGGTGGTGTCGTCGGACACCGTCGCCGGGGACGCCATTTGCCAGGCGCAGTCCAATGAGGCATCGGAGCGCAATCCTGGATGGAATCAAAGAGGGGATCAACATTGATCAGACATAAGCGCATTTCGCTGGGTTTGCTGGCGAGTGCCGTTATTGCAGCCTGGAGCCCGGCGGGCTGGGCTGCCGATCCGTTCGTCGTCAGGGACATCCGCGTTGAGGGACTGCAACGCGTCGAACCGGGTACTGTGTTTGGCTACCTGCCGGTGCGCGTCGGTGAAACCTTTACCGATGACAAGGGCGCCGATGCCATCCGTGCCCTCTACAATACCGGCTTCTTCAAGGACGTGCAGATCCGCGCCGAGGAAGGCGTGCTGGTGGTGCAGGTCGAGGAACGCCCCGCGATCTCGCAGCTCGAGTTCGTCGGCATCAAGGAATTCGACAAGGACACGCTGCGCCGCTCGCTGCGCGCGGTCGGCGTGGCCGAGGCCCGCTATTACGACAAGGCGCTGATCGACAAGGCCGAGCAGGAGCTCAAGCGCCAGTACGTCGCGCGCGGCTACTATGCCGCCGACGTGCAGACCACCATCACGCCGGTGGACCGCAACCGCGTCTCGGTGGTGTTCAATGTCGACGAGGGTCCGGTCGCCAAGATCCGCCAGATCAATATCGTCGGCAACAAGGCCTTCAAGGAAAGCACGCTGCGCGACGAGATGCAGCTGTCCACGCCGAACTGGCTGTCGTGGTACACCAAGAACGACCTGTACTCGAAGCAGAAGCTGACCGCCGATCTGGAAGCGCTGCGCTCGTACTACCTGAACCGCGGCTACCTGGAATTCGCCATCGAATCGACCCAGGTCTCGATCACGCCCGACAAGAAAGACATCTTCCTGACGCTGAACATCAAGGAAGGCGAGCAGTACAAGGTTTCCGACGTGCGCCTGGCCGGCGAGCTGCTGGGCAAGCAGGAGGAAATGGAAAAGCTGCTGCAGCTGAAGAAGGGCGATATTTTCTCGTCCGAGAAGCTGACGCAGAGCACCAAGGCCATTACCGACCTGCTCGGCACCTATGGCTACGCGTTCACCACCATCAACCCGCAACCGCAGATCGACAAGGAAAAGCGCGAAGTCGCGCTGACGCTGATGGTCGATCCGGGCCGCCGCGTCTACGTGCGCCGCGTCAACGTGGTCGGCAACAGCAAGACCCGCGACGAAGTGGTGCGGCGCGAGATGCGCCAGATGGAAAGCTCGTGGTTCGACAGCGAAAAGCTGCAGCAGTCGCAGGCGCGCATCAACCGAACCGGCTACTTCACCGACACCAACATCACCACCGAGGACGTGCCCGGCGCGCCCGACCAGGTCGATGTGAACGTCAACGTGACCGAAAAGCCGACCGGCCAGATCAGCCTGGGCGTGGGCTTCTCGTCGACCGACAAGCTGGTGCTGCAGGCCGGCCTGCGCCAGGACAACGTGTTCGGCTCGGGTACCAGCCTGGGCCTGGACGTGAACACCGCCAAGTCGTTCCGCACCATTGCGCTGACGCAGTACGACCCGTACTTCACGGTGGACGGCATCAGCCGCTCGACCGATATCTACTACCGTACCTCGCGCCCGCTGTACTACACCGGCGACCAGGACTACAAGATCGTCTCGGCCGGCGGCGGCTTCAAGTTCGGCGTGCCGTTCTCGGAAGTCGATACCGTGTTCTTCGGCATCGGCTACGAACGCACCCAGGTGTACACCTCGGTCAACACGCCGACCCAGTACACGAACTGGCTGAACCAGATCGGCAAGAACTCCGGCGACGGCATCAACAACTTCCCGTTCACGATCGGCTGGGCGCGCGACCGCCGCGACAGCGCACTGGTCCCGACCAAGGGCCCGTACACCCAGGCCAACCTCGAAGTCGGCCTGCCGGGCGGCGATACGCAGTACTACCGCGCCAGCGTGCAGCAGCAGTACTTCTACCCGATCTCGAAGGCCTTCACGCTGGCACTGAACGGCGAAGTCGCCTACGGTCATGGCTATGGCAACACGCCGTTCCCGGTGTTCAAGTACTTCTACGCCGGTGGTATCGGCTCGGTGCGCGGCTACCAGACCAGCACGCTGGGCCCGAAGGACCAGAACGGCAACCCGGTGGGCGGCGCCTCCAAGATGATCGGCAACATCGAGTTCATCTTCCCGCTGCCGGGCTCGGGCGTGGACCGCACGCTGCGCCTGTTCACCTTCTTCGACTTCGGTAACGTCTATCAGGAAGGCGAGCCGCTGAGCTTCAGCGAGCTGAAGTACTCGACCGGCTTCGGCATGTCGTGGCTGTCGCCGATCGGGCCGCTGAAGCTCAGCATGGGCTTCCCGCTCAGGCGCGACACCAACGACAAGGTCCAGCGCTTCCAGTTCCAGATCGGCACGGCATTCTGATTCTGAAAAAGGATCTGTTTTCATGACTACAACATCCAAACTGGTCAAGTCCCTGGGCGCCGCCGCGCTCGCCACCGCGGCGCTGTGTGCCGCGCTGCCGGCCTCGGCCCAGGAAGCGCGCATCGCCGCGGTCAACTCCGAGCGCATCCTGCGCGATTCGCAGCCGGCCAAGGCGGCCCAGGTCAAGCTGGAGCAGGAGTTCTCCAAGCGCGACCGCGAGCTGCAGGACATGGCCCAGAAGATCAAGGGCATGGCCGACAAGCTGGACAAGGACACGGCCGTGCTGGCCGATTCCGACCGCCAGCGCCGCCAGCGCGAAGTGGCTGACCTGGACCGCGAGTTCCAGCGCAAGCAGCGCGAATTCCGCGAGGACCTGAACCAGCGCCGCAACGAGGAACTGGCCCAGGTGCTGGAGCGCGCCAACCGCGTGATCCGCCAGCTCGCGGAACAGCGCAAGTACGACCTGATCGTGCAGGAAGCGGTGTACGTGAATCCGCGCATCGATATCACCGACGACGTGATGAAGGTGCTGAACGCCGGCGGCAGGTAAGCCGCTCGCCGCTTCATCGTTCGTTCCTTCGTTCGTTCTTTCATCAGGAAGTACCGCCATGCAGACACCCACACTGGGTCAGCTCGCCACCGAGAACGGCGCGCAGGTTGTGGGTGACCCCGACCTGGCGATCACCGGCCTGGCCCCCCTGGACCAGGCCGGACCGGGCGAGCTCTCGTTCCTGTCCAATCCGCTCTACCTGCAGCAGGCGCTGGATGCCAAGGCCGGCGCCGTGATCGTCTCGGCCGCCGACCTCGAGCGCGTGCGCGCCGAAGGCAAGGCCGACGGCCGCAACTGGCTGGTGGCGCGCAATCCCTACGTATGCTTTGCCCGCGTGGCGCAGCGTTTCGACCGCGCCGCCAATACCGATGCGCGCACCGGCATCGACCCGCGCGCCACCGTGGCGCCCGACGCGGTGGTGCCGGCCTCGTGCTACATCGGCCCCAACGTGGTCATCGAAGCCGGCGCGCGCCTGGGCGAGCGCGTGCGCATCCTGGCCAACGGCTATGTCGGCGCGCACGCGGAAATCGGCGACGATTCACTGCTCTACGCCAATGTATCGGTCTACCACCACTGCGTGGTCGGCGCCCGCGCCATCCTGCACAGCGGTGTGGTGATCGGTGCCGACGGCTTCGGCTTCGCGCCGGACATCAGCGCGACCGGCGTCGAATACGTGAAGATCCCGCAGACCGGACGCGCGGTGCTGGGCCAGGATGTCGAGGTCGGCGCCAATACCGCGATCGACCGCGGCGCCATGGCCGATACCGTGATCGAGGACGGCTGCAAGATCGACAACCAGGTCCAGATCGCGCACAACGTGCGGGTCGGCGCGCATACGGTCATCGCCGGCTGCGCCGCGGTGTCGGGCAGCACGCGCATCGGCCGCTTCTGCGTGATCGGCGGCGCGGCCAACTTTGCCGGCCACCTGACCATTGCCGACCGCACCACGGTATCGGGCGGCACCTCGATCACCAAATCCATTACCAAGCCCGGCGGCCATTTCACCAGCGTGTTCCCGTTCCTGCCGCACGGCGAGTGGGAACGCAACGCAGCCATCGTGCGCGGCCTGAGCAAGCTGCGCGAACGGGTGGTGGCGCTGGAACGCCGCCTGCGCGGCCAGGCCGCCGGGTCCCAACCCTCACAAGACTAAAGAGAAATCATCATGAGCGCGGCCGAAATCGATATCCGCAAGATCCTCAAGCTGCTGCCGCACCGGTACCCGTTCCTGCTGGTCGACCGCGTGCTGGAGTTCGAGGCGCAGAAGCGGATCAAGACCCTGAAGAACGTCACCATCAACGAGCCGTACTTCCAGGGCCATTTCCCCGAGCAGCCGGTGATGCCGGGCGTGATGATCCTGGAAGCGCTGGCGCAGTCGGCCGGCCTGCTGACCTTCGGCGCCGACATGGAGCGCAAGGAAGGCGCGCTGTACTACTTCGTCGGCATCGACGGCGCCCGCTTCAAGCAGGTGGTGTACCCGGGCGACCAGCTGCACATGAACGTGACGGTCGAGCGCTATATCCGCGGCATCTGGAAGTTCAAGGCGTTCGCCACGGTCGACGACAAGGTGGCCTGCGAGGCGGAGCTGATGTGCACCGTGAAGCAGGCCGAGTGAGGCCGCCCGCGGCCCGCGGCGCCGCCGCGGGCTGACTGCCGCGCTCCCGCTTCGCGGGGCGCACGGCCCGGACGGGAACCTTTGCCAGGCGCATTGGCCCATCCTTCACCAGACCCATCACAGGACAGTACGCATGACGCAAATCCACCCCACCGCACTGGTCGACCCGAAGGCAGAGCTGGCCGCCGACGTGAGCGTCGGCCCGTTCTCCATCGTCGGTCCCAACGTGCGGATCGGCAGCGGCACCCGGATCGGCTCGCATACGACGGTCGAGGGCCATACCACGATCGGCGCGGGCAATAACATCGGCCCCTATGCCTCGGTCGGCGGCGTGCCGCAGGACATGAAGTACCGCAACGAGCCGACCCGGCTCGAGATCGGCGACCGCAACACCATCCGCGAATTCACCACGATCCACACCGGCACGGTGCAGGACCGCGGCCTGACCAGCATCGGCAACGACAACTGGATCATGGCCTATGTCCATATCGCCCATGACTGCATGGTCGGCAACCACACCGTGTTTTCCAGCAACGCGCAGATCGCCGGCCACGTCGAGGTTGGTGACTGGGCCATCCTGGGCGGCATGAGCGGCGTGCATCAGTTCGTGCGCATCGGCGCCCATGCGATGCTGGGCGGCGCCTCGGCGCTGGTGCAGGACGTGCCGCCGTTCGTGATCGCGGCCAGCGACAAGAGCGGCAACAAGGCCACGCCGCACGGCATCAATGTCGAAGGGCTGCGCCGCCGCGGCTTCGACGCCGGCCAGATCGCCGCGCTGCGGCAGGCCTACAAGCTGCTTTACAAGTCCGACCTCAGCTTCGACGAGGCCCGCAACGAGATTGCCGCACTGCTGGCCCAGGTGGATGCCGGCACCGCGGCGCCGCTGCGGGCCTTTGTCGACTTCCTTGCCGCCACCCAGCGCGGCATCGTGCGCTGAGACCGGTCCCACATGGCTGACGCCGCGATTCGGAAGGACCTGCCCGCGGGCAACGGTAGCGCCGCGGGCAAGCGCGGCACCATCGCCATGGTGGCCGGCGAGGCCTCGGGCGACCTGCTGGCTTCGCTGATGATGGGCGGGCTGCAGGCCCGCCTGGCCGAGACCGGCGCAGCGGTCGACTACGCCGGCATCGGCGGCAAGCGCATGATGGCGCAGGGCTTCGTCTCGCGCTGGCCGATGGAAACGCTGTCGGTCAATGGCTATGTCGAGGTGCTGGGATCGCTGCGCGAGATTCTCGCGACGCGGCGCGCGGTGCGCGACTGGCTGCTGGCGGAGCCGCCGCTGTGCTTTATCGGGGTCGATGCCCCGGACTTCAATTTCGGCCTGGAAGTGCCGCTGCGCCGCGCCGGCATCCCGGTGGTGCATTTCGTCAGCCCGTCGATCTGGGCCTGGCGCGGCGGGCGCATCCGCACCATCGCGCGCGCGGTCGACCACATCCTGTGCCTGTTCCCGTTCGAGCCCGAGATCTACGCCAGGGCCGGCATACCGGCCACCTACGTGGGCCATCCGCTCGCCGACGTGATCCCGATGGTGCCTGACGTGGCCGGCGCGCGCGCGGCGCTGAAGCTGCCGCCCGGGCACCGCGTGGTGGCGGTGCTGCCGGGCAGCCGCCAGTCCGAGGTGCGCAACCTCGGCGCCACCTTTTTCGCGGCGATGGCTCGCATGCAGCGCATGGACCCGAAGCTGGCGTTCGTGCTGCCGGTGGCGAGCGCGCCGCTGCGCGCCATCGTTGAAGACCTGCACCACCAGCATCCGGAGCTGTGTCTTACCATTGTCGACGGCAAGTCGCACCAGGCCATGGAAGCGGCGGACGTAGTGCTGCTGGCGAGCGGCACCGCCACGCTCGAGGCCGCCCTGTACAAGAAGCCGATGGTGATCTCGTACAAGGTGCCCTGGCTGACCGCGCAGATCATGAAGCGCCAGGGTTATCTGCCCTACGTGGGATTGCCTAATATCCTTTCAGGGCGCTTTGTCGTGCCCGAGTTGCTGCAGGACGACGCCACGCCCGAGGCGCTGGCGCGCGAGACCCTGCTGCAGCTCAACGACGAGGGCAATACCGCCTTCCTGTACGAGCATTTCACCCGCATGCACGAGACGCTCAAGTGCAACACCGCGCAACTGGCGGCCGATGTCGTGGTCGACCTGATGCGCAGCCGGGGGACCGTCTGATGGCACGGCGCAATGCTGCATCACCGCAGCTGGGACTGGACCTGGCGCCGGCCGCCGGCGCCATCCAGCGCCTGTGCGGCGTCGACGAGGCGGGCCGCGGGCCCTTGGCGGGGCCGGTCTATGCCGCCGCGGTGGTGCTCGACCCGAAACGCCCGATCCGCGGCCTGGCCGATTCCAAGATCCTGACCGCGGCCAAGCGCGAAGCGCTGTACGAAAAGATCTGCGAACGCGCGCTGGGCTGGCATATCGCCTTCGCCACGGTCGAGGAAATCGATACCATCAACATCCTGCACGCCAGCATGCTGGCGATGCAGCGTGCCGTGCAGGGCCTGGCTGCCAGCGGCGTGGTGCCGGACCTGGTGCAGGTCGACGGCAACCGCTGCCCGCAGGTGGCGTACCCGGTCGAAGCCATCGTCAAGGGCGATGCGCTGGTCAAGGCGATCTCGGCGGCTTCGATCCTGGCCAAGGTGGCGCGCGACCGCGAACTGATGGCGCTGCACCAGCGCTATCCGCAGTACGGCTTTGATTCGCATGTCGGCTATGGCACGCCGCAGCACCTGGCCGCCCTGGCCGAATTTGGCGCCACGCCGTATCACCGCCGCTCGTTTGCGCCAGTGCGCGAGGCGCTGGCACTGCGTCCGATGTTTGCCACCGCGGTGACTGCGGTTGCCGAGGTCATCGAAGGCATCGGGGTCAGCGACGAAGCCAGCGCGTTCACCACCCCCATCCAGGCCGCGCCCCCGGGCACCCTGCAGACCGACGCACCGTGAAGCACGTCACCTCGCGCGACAACGCGCTGTTCAAGCACCTGAAGGCGCTGGCCACCTCCACCCACCAGCGCCGCAAGGCCGGGCAGTCGCTGCTCGACGGCGTGCACCTGGCCCAGGCCTATGTGGACGCACTGGGCCAGCCCGTCACCTGCGTGGTGTCCGAGCGCCACTACGACCATGCCGAGGTCGCGCCATTGCTGGCGCGCGTCGATGCGGAGCGGCTGGTAGTGCTGGCCGATACGCTGTTCACGCAGATTTCCGGCGTGGTCAACGGCATCGACCTGATGCTGGTGATCGAGACGCCTGCCGGCCACCTGCCGGCGCGGATCGAGGAAGACTGCATCATCCTCGACGGCGTGCAGGATGCCGGCAATGTCGGCTCGATTCTGCGCAGCGCTGCCGCGGCGGGGATCCGCCATGCATTCCTGGCGACGGGATGCGCGTTCGCCTGGTCGGTGAAGACGCTGCGCGCCAGCATGGGCGCCAACTTCCACCTGAATATCGTCGAGCACTGCACCGTGGAGTCGCTGGCGCCGCGGCTGGCGCTGCCGCTGCTGGCCACGTCCTCGCATGCCGACGCCGCGGTGTTCGATACCGACCTGCGCGCGCCGGTGGCCTGGGTGGTCGGCAATGAAGGCGCGGGCGTCAGCGACGCGTGGATGCAGCACGTCAAGCGCAAGGTCGGCATTCCCCAGCCGGGCGGACTGGAATCGCTGAACGTGGCGGCCGCCACCGCGATCTGCCTGTTCGAGGCGGTGCGGCAGCGGCGATAAAAAAGCGGCAGGGCGGCCGCTTTTTGCTTGCTTCAGTAATTGTCGCGATCGACCTTGATCTCCTGCAGGATCGTGGTCGCGATCTCTTCGATCGACTTGTGCGTCGACGACAGCCACTTGATGCCTTCGCGTCGCATCATCGCCTCGGCCTCGTTGACCTCGTAGCGGCAGTTTTCCAGCGCGGCGTACTTGCTGCCCGGGCGGCGTTCGTTGCGGATCTCGGTCAGGCGCTGCGGGTCGATCGACAGGCCGAAGATCTTCGGCTTGAACGCATACAGCGCCGACGGCAGCCGGCCGCGCTCGAAGTCGTCGGGAATCAGCGGATAGTTGGCCGCCTTCAGCCCGTACTGCATCGCCAGGTAGAGGCTGGTCGGGGTCTTGCCGCTGCGCGACACGCCCACCAGGATCACATCGGCTTCTTCGAGGTTCTTGTGTGACTGGCCGTCATCATGCGCCAGCGAGAAGTTGATCGCCTCGATCCGGTTCTTGTAGGCCTCGGTGTCCGCATTCTGGTGGAAGCGGCCAATCGCATGGGTCGACTTCAGGCCCAGTTCCTTTTCGAGCGGCTCGATAAAGGTCTGGAACATGTCGAGGATCATCGCCTTGGCGCGGCGCAGCGCCTTGTTCGCCTCCTGGTTGACCAGCGTGGTGAAGACGATCGGCGGCACGCCCTCGTTGTGGAACGCCTCGTTGATCTTGCCGACGGCGATATGTGCCTTTTCCGGGGTATCGACGAAGGGCATGCGCACCTTGCGGAAGCGCATTTCGAACTGGGCCAGGATGGAATGGCTGAAGGTCTCGGCGGTGATGCCGGTGCCATCCGAGACGATAAACACGGTGCGCACCGCGGGGCGCTCGGCCGCCTGAGGCGTGGGCGCCGCAGGGGGTGCGGCTTGCGTTCCAGGCTGGGACCCGGGTGTCGCCGTTCCGGGCGCTTCTGGCTGGGACATGGGGAGGGTGGAATAAATAGATTGAATCTTCCGCAGAAAAGTGCGGCGCAGCACGGTAGAATAGCGGCGATCTTTTCGCTAAGCAATTCCATAGGGTGGCCGGCTGCGCAACATGCGCACGCCACAAACCGCGCCCGGAATTGTCGACAATGCGCGCTACGCGATGAGAGCCGTAGCGCCAGGTCCGCAGCGCCAGTTCGGGGTTGCTTAGCCAAGCGATCCGTCCGGGAACAGAACATCAACAACATACCGGGCATGCGCAACCAGTTTTCTACTTTGTTTTGAGGCTCTCATGACTAACCAGGCAGATAACGGCGCCTATGTGCTGCCGTTCGAGCAGTTGCGCATGGCTGACGTGGAAATCGTCGGCGGCAAGAATTCGTCGCTGGGCGAGATGATCTCCCAGCTGGCGGAAGCCGGCGTCCGGGTTCCGGGCGGCTTTGCCACCACCGCGCTCGCCTTCCGCGACTTCCTTGCCCACAACAACCTGACCGAGCGCATCTCGCAGCGCCTGAAGACCCTGAACGTCGACGACGTCAAGGCCCTGGCCGAGGCCGGCGCCGAGATCCGCGACTGGGTCGCCACGGCGCCGTTCCAGCCGCGCCTGGAGCAGGAAATCCGCGAGTTCTATGCCCGCGTGGCCGAGCGCGAAGGCGCCGAGGCCTCGTTCGCGGTGCGTTCGTCGGCCACGGCCGAAGACCTGCCCGACGCCTCGTTCGCCGGCCAGCAGGAGTCCTACCTGAACGTCAGCGGCATCGACGACGTGCTCGACAAGATCAAGCACGTGTTCGCCTCGCTGTACAACGACCGCGCCATCTCCTATCGCGTGCACAAGGGCTTTGCCCACGACGTGGTGGCGCTGTCCGCCGGCATCCAGCGCATGGTCCGTTCGGACCTGGCCGCTTCCGGCGTGATGTTCACCATCGACACCGAATCCGGCTTCCCCGACGTGGTCTTCATCACCTCCAGCTACGGCCTGGGCGAAACGGTGGTGCAGGGCGCGGTCAACCCGGACGAGTTCTACGTGTTCAAGCCGACGCTGCAGGCCGGCAAGTACCCGATCATCCGCCGCTCGATCGGCTCCAAGCTGATCAAGATGGAGTTCACCAAGCCGGGCGAAGCCGGCCGCGTGAAGACCGTCGACGTGCCCGCCGAACTGCGCAACCGCTACTCGATCACCGACGAAGACGTGACCGAGCTGGCCCGCTACGCGATGATCATCGAAAAGCACTATGGCCGCCCGATGGACATCGAGTGGGGCAAGGACGGCAAGGACGGCAAGATCTACATCCTGCAGGCCCGCCCGGAGACGGTGAAGAGCCAGTCGGCCGGCAAGGCCGAGCAGCGCTTCAAGCTCAAGGGCACCGCCCCGGTGCTGACCAGCGGCCGCGCCATCGGCCAGAAGATCGGCACCGGCCCGGTGCGCGTGATCAACGACCCGTCCGAGATGGAACGCGTGCAGCCCGGCGACGTGCTGGTGGCCGACATGACCGACCCGAACTGGGAGCCGGTGATGAAGCGCGCCTCGGCCATCGTCACCAACCGTGGCGGCCGTACCTGCCACGCCGCCATCATCGCGCGTGAACTGGGCGTGCCGGCGGTGGTCGGCTGCGGCGATGCCACCGACGTGCTCAAGGACGGCACGCTGGTGACGGTGTCGTGCGCCGAGGGCGACGAAGGCCGCATCTACGACGGCCTGCTCGAAACCGAAGTGACCGAGGTCCAGCGCGGCGAGATGCCGGAAATCGACGTCAAGCTGATGATGAACGTCGGCAACCCGCAGCTGGCGTTCGACTTCGCGCAGATCCCGAACAACGGCGTCGGCCTGGCCCGCCTGGAATTCATCATCAACAACAATATCGGCGTCCACCCGAAGGCCATCCTCGACTACCCGCAGGTCGACGCCGACCTGAAGAAGGCCGTCGAGAGCGTGGCCCGCGGCCACGCCAGCCCGCGCGCGTTCTATGTCGACAAGCTGGCCGAGGGCATCGCCACCATCGGCGCGGCCTTCTACCCGAAGCCCGTGATCGTGCGCCTGTCGGACTTCAAGTCCAACGAGTACAAGAAGCTGATCGGCGGCTCGCGCTACGAGCCGGATGAAGAAAACCCGATGCTGGGCTTCCGCGGCGCCTCGCGCTACATCGCCGAAGACTTCGCCGAAGCCTTCGAGATGGAATGCAAGGCCATGAAGCGCGTGCGCGACGAAATGGGCCTGACCAACGTCGAGATCATGGTGCCGTTCGTACGCACGCTCGGCCAGGCCGAGAAGGTGATCGAGCTGCTGGCCAAGCATGGCCTGAGGCGCGGCGAGAACGGCCTGCGCATCATCATGATGTGCGAAGTGCCGTCCAACGCGATCCTGGCCGAAGAATTCCTGCAATTCTTCGACGGCTTCTCGATCGGCTCGAACGACCTGACCCAGCTGACGCTGGGCCTGGACCGCGACTCGGGCATGGAGCTGCTGGCCAAGGACTTCGACGAGCGCGACCCGGCGGTGTGCTTCATGCTGTCGCGCGCGATCTCGGCGTGCATCCGCCTGGACAAGTACGTCGGCATCTGCGGCCAGGGTCCTTCGGACCATCCGGACTTTGCCGCATGGCTGGCCAAGGAAGGCATCAAGTCGATCTCGCTGAACCCGGACTCGGTGGTCGAGACCTGGCAACAGCTGGCTTCCTGAGGCATTTGACGTCACAATAACGACTGCCGGCCCCTTCGGGTAGCCGGCGGAGGCACCGGCCCTGCGTCAGGTGTTGCAAAGCCCCGCAGACGCTGTATGGCGCTGCGGGGTTTTTTACTTTTTCGGGAAATCCTTGTCGAACGGGAGCTTGGATGGCGTACTACATCTGGTTCGTGGCGGCAGTGCTGCTGGTGATCGTCGAGCTGAACACAGGCACCTTTTATCTGCTGATGGTGGCGGTGGGCCTGGCTGCCGCCGGGGTGGCCGCCTTGCTCGGCGCATCGCCGGCGGCGCAGGCCCTGGTCGGGGCGTTGGTGGCGGCGGTGCTGATCGCCGGTTTGCGCCGCACCCGCTTCGGCAAGTTGAGGCGCGGCAATGCCGCGGCCGATCCCAACGTCAACCTCGATATCGGCCAGGAGCTCGACGTGCCGGCGTGGGATGCCAACCGGCGCGCGCGCGTGCCGTATCGCGGCGCCGACTGGACCGTCGAGCTGGCGCCCGATTGTCCCCCCGAGCGCGCCCTCGCGCCGGGGCGCTACCGCATCGTCGCAGTGCGCGGCAGCACGCTGGTGGTGTCGCCCCGCTGAAGCTTTGTCTTCCGAATCCTTTGCGCATCGCGGCCGCGGCCGCGGTGTGTTCCGCCTGCCGCCGACCGGCGGCGCCGTACCGATGTGTTCTGCCTGGAGGGTCGTTACATGCTTGCTTTTCAGCTTGGTTTGCTGCCGCTGATCATCCTTATCGCCGTTATCGTGCTGATTGCCAAGGGCATCAAGATCGTGCCGCAGCAGCATGCCTGGGTGCTGGAGCGGCTGGGGCGCTATCACGCGACCCTGACACCGGGGCTGTCGATCGTGGTGCCGTTCGTCGACCGCGTCGCCTACAAGCATGTGCTCAAGGAAATTCCGCTG
The DNA here is from genome assembly GCF_023952485.1 of Cupriavidus mimosae. NCBI lineage: Bacteria > Pseudomonadati > Pseudomonadota > Betaproteobacteria > Burkholderiales > Burkholderiaceae > Cupriavidus > Cupriavidus mimosae. Next base: position 379,132 of record NZ_JALHRY010000003.1, read on the forward strand.
GACGTGCCCAGCCAGGTCTGCATCACCAAGGACAACACGCAGTTGCAGGTCGACGGCGTGCTGTACTTCCAGGTCACTGACCCGATGAAGGCGTCGTATGGCTCGAGCAATTTCGTGGTCGCGATCACGCAGCTGTCGCAGACCACGCTGCGCTCGGTGATCGGCAAGCTGGAGCTGGACAAGACTTTCGAGGAGCGCGAGTTCATCAACCACAGCGTGGTCAATGCGCTGGACGAGGCCGCCTCCAACTGGGGCGTGAAGGTGCTGCGCTACGAGATCAAGGACCTGACCCCGCCCAAGGAGATCCTGCATGCGATGCAGGCGCAGATCACCGCCGAGCGCGAAAAGCGCGCGCTGATCGCGGCCTCCGAAGGCAAGCGCCAGGAGCAGATCAACCTGGCCACCGGCGCGCGCGAGGCGGCGATCCAGAAGTCGGAGGGCGAGCGCCAGGCGGCGATCAACAAGGCCCAGGGCGAGGCCAGCGCGATCCTGGCGGTGGCCGAGGCCAATGCGCAGGCAATCCAGAAGATCGGCAATGCGATCCGCACCGAGGGTGGCATGGACGCGGTCAACCTGAAGGTGGCCGAGGAATACGTGGCCGCGTTCGGCAACCTGGCCAAGCAGGGCAATACGCTGATCGTGCCGGGCAATATGGGCGACATGAGCAGCATGATCGCCACGGCCTTGCAGATCGTGAAGGGGCAGCAGAAGGCCGCTTGAGGCAGGGCTGAATGAAGGGCGGCTGAATGAAGGGCGGCTGAACGAAGGGCGTGCGGCGCGGCGGTTCAGTCCTTGTTGTCGCCCTTCATGATGCGGGCCTTCTCGCGCTGCCAGTCGCGCTGCTTTTCGGTCTCGCGCTTGTCGAACTGCTTCTTGCCCTTGGCCAGGCCGATCTCGCATTTCACGCGGCCACGCGTGTAATGCAGGTTCAGCGGCACCAGCGTGTAGCCGCGCTGCTCGACCTTGCCGATCAGCTTCTTGATTTCGTCGGCCTTGAGCAGCAGCTTGCGGGTGCGTACCGGATCGGGCTTGACGTGGGTGGAGGCGCTTTGCAGCGGGCTGATATGGGCGCCGATCAGGAACATCTCGGCGTCGCGCACGACTACGTAGCCTTCCTTGATCTGCACCCGCCCGGCGCGGATCGCCTTGACCTCCCAGCCTTCCAGCACGATTCCGGCCTCGTATCGTTCCTCGATGAAATAGTCGAAGAAGGCCTTCTTGTTGTCTGCAATGGTCATGCGTGCGGGTAGGGTGCGGTAGGGTGGATGCTGGCCGGTTCGCTGCAGCGCCGCATGGCGGGATGCCGCGGGGCGCGCGGGTCGGCTAAAATCGGGATTCTAGCAAACCAGCCCCCGGCACAGGCGCATGCCTGCCGCGCAGCGCGCGCGGCAGGGCCGCAAGCCAGATTTCCCCTTACATGGCAGACGTCCATAAATCCGTCCTGCTCGGTTACTCCGCCGCGCAAATGTACGACCTGGTCACCCGCGTGGAGGACTATCCCAAGTTCCTGCCATGGTGCGGCGGCGTGGAGGTGTTCGAGCAGACCGAGACCAGGCTCGACGCCAAGATCCATATCCACTTCAAGGGCATCCAGCAGTTCTTCCATACGCGCAATACCCAGGAGCGCCCGACGCGTATCGACATGACCTTTGCCGACGGGCCGTTCAAGACCTTCAACGGCTCATGGCGTTTCACGCCGCTGCGCGAAGACGCGTGCAAGATCGAGTTCCACCTGCACTACGAGTTTTCCAGCCTGCTGCTGGAGAAGCTCATCGGCCCGGTCTTCAGCATGATCGCCAATACCTTTGTCGATGCCTTCGTCAAGCGCGCCGAGGTGGTCTATGGCACTAGCTGAACGCAGCGCCGGCACGGTGCATATCGCGGTCTGCTACGCGCGTCCGGATGGCGTGTTCCTGAAGGCCATCGACGTGCCCGCCGGCACCACGATTGCCGCGGCGATCGTCGGCTCCGGGCTGCAGCAGGCGTGCCCGGAAGTCGATCCGGCCACCATGCGCGTGGGCATCTTCGGCAAGCTCAAGACCCCGGAGACGGTGGTGCGCGACGGCGATCGCGTCGAGGTGTACCGGCCGTTGACCGCGGATCCGAAGCAGGCGCGCCGCAAGCGGGTCCAGAAGCAGCGCGCCGGCGGCACGCGCGAAGGTCAGAAATGGTTGCGCGGCAATAGCTGAGCCGCGCATTGCCGCCAATGCAAACGGGCCCGGGCGGGCCCGTTTTTCATGCCTTCAGTTGCAGTGCTTTTCCAGGTTGGCGCTGGTCTTGAGGATTTCAGCCTGGCGCTGCTCGCTGTTCAGGTGCTGCAGCGAACCATCCGGGCCGGCGACCGCGGCGCGCATGCCCTGTTGCAGTCCGGTGGCGTAGTTGCGCAGTTGCGCGCAGCGCGCGGCGCGCTCGGCCGCCTCGGTTTCCCTGCGGGCTTCTTCGGCGGCGGCTTTCAGGCTGGCTTCGCGGCGCTTCTGGAACGCTTCTTCGGGCGTCGGCGCGGCGGGCTTGGCCGACGATGCCTTGGCCGGAGCCGGAGCCGGTGCAGGTGTGGCGGCGTCGGCAGGCTGGCTTGCCTGGACCGGTTGCAAGTCGCCGGCATGGCGGCCCGGTGCGCGCAGGACCCTCGCCGCGGCCGTGGACGGCGGCACGTCGCTGTAGACCATGTGGCCGTTGGCATCGCGCCACTGCCAGTAGGCGAGGGCCGGCGCGGGCGCGGCCAGAACGGCGGCAAGGGCAGCGGCAAGCAGGCACGGCGCGGACGATCGTTGCATGGCGGGACGTCTCAAAGTGGCTCTGGAAGCATGGGCCGCCGGCTGCATGCGTGGCGATGCCGCGGCGGACCACCGCGGCGACAGCCTGGCGCCCTGCATGCAAAGGCAATGCGTAGCGCCGGTTTGACCCTGGGTGTGCGTTGTATTTTTAGGTGGCGCGTGTGACCCCCGCGCCATGGTTCGCTAGTCTACGCAGACTTGTCGGTGGCGTGCAAGCGCACCGACCAGGCCACGCCGATCATCAGCAACACGATCGCGGCGATTTCCAGCGGGCGCGGCCAGCGCTGGTCGAAGACAAAGCCATAGGCCAGCGCGAACAGCGTTTCGAACACGATCATCTGGCCCGACAGCGTCAGCGGCAGGCGCCGGCTGGCAATATTCCACAGGTTGTTGCCGATCAGCGAAGCGCCCAGCGCCACCGCGGCGTTGACCATCCAGAACCATTGCCAGTCGCGGCCGCTGTCGGCGGCGCTCAGGGTGTCGCCGGCGATAATCCAGCCGGCCAGCGCCAGCACCGCGGACACCGCGCCGGTCGACAGCCCGTACAGCGCCGACCATTCATTGCCGCTGTAATGCGGGTGGCGCTGCAGGTAGCGCGCGTTGTCGACCGCGTAGAGGGTCCAGCAGACCAGCGCGCCGGCAGCGCAGCCGACGCCGGCCAGCTTCTGCCACACCGGCCGCGCCACCGCGCCGGCCGCCACCGCATGGGCGCTCTGGCCTGCGCCGAACAGGTCGATATTGATGCAGGCTATGCCCGCGGCCACCACCAGCAGCGGCCACAGCAGCCGCGCCAGCGGCACCGCGCCGTGGTCGCGCCGGCCCATGATGGTGACCGAGATCGGCAGGATGCCGATGATCAGCGAGGTCGGGCCGACCCCGGCCAGCTGCACGCCGAAGGCCAGCAGCACGTAGTAGAGCAGGTTGCCGGTAAACGCCTGGCGCAGCAGCGCCACGCAGTCGGCGCGGGTCAGCTTGCGCGCGATGCGCCGCAGCAGCGGCAGCGCCGCCACGCAGGCCACCAGTCCGTAGGCCAGGTAGCGGCCGATGGCCAGCTCCCACGGCGAAAACGCGGGCAGCAGCTTGGGGGCGATGAAGACCATGCCCCAGAACGCGCCAGCCAGCAGCCCGCACAATACGCCGATTCCCATACTTCGCCGTGCCGGATAAAAAGACAACGAGCATAGCAGACGGCACCTCGGAAGGGCCGCTGGCGGGCATCAGCAAATCGCGCATTCCTGTATAATTCGGTTTTGCGCCTAGAGGAATTGCTATGCGTCTTGTCCAGAAAGCACTCACATTCGATGACGTGCTGCTCGTCCCGGCCTATTCGGCCGTCCTTCCCCGGGATGTTTCCCTCCGCACCCGCCTGACCCGCTCCATCGAACTGAACATCCCGCTGGTGTCCGCGGCGATGGACACCGTGACTGAAGCGCGCCTGGCGATTTCCATGGCGCAGGCCGGCGGCATCGGCATCATCCACAAGAACCTGAAGCCCGCCGACCAGGCCCGCGAAGTCGCGCGCGTCAAGCGCTACGAATCGGGCGTGCTGCGTGATCCGATCACCATTTCGCCGGACATGAAGATCCGCGATGTGATCGCGCTGTCGCAGCAGCATGGGATTTCCGGGTTCCCGGTGGTCGAGGGCAAGGCCGTGGTCGGCATCATCACCAACCGCGACCTGCGCTTCGAGGAAGAACTCGACGCGCCGGTGCGCGCCAAGATGACGCCGCGCGACAAGCTGGTGACGGTGGCCGAGGGCGCGCCGCTTGAAGAAGCCAAGCGGCTGATGAACCGGCACCGCCTCGAGCGCGTGTTGGTGGTGAACCAGGCCTTCGAGCTGCGCGGCCTGATCACGGTGAAGGACATCCAGAAGGCGGTGGACAACCCGCTCGCCAGCAAGGACGACCATGGCCAGCTGCGCGTCGGCGCCGCGGTCGGCGTGGGCCCGGACAACGACGAGCGCGTCGAACTGCTGGTCAAGGCCGGTGTCGACGTGATTGTGGTCGATACGGCGCACGGCCATAGCCAGGGCGTGCTGGACCGCGTGCGCTGGGTCAAGCAGAACTTCCCGCAGGTGCAGGTGGTTGGCGGCAACATCGCCACCGGCGACGCCGCGCGCGCGCTGGTCGAGCATGGCGCCGACGGCGTCAAGGTCGGCATCGGCCCGGGCTCGATCTGCACCACGCGTATCGTTGCCGGCGTGGGCGTGCCCCAGATCACCGCCGTCTCCAACGTGGCCGAAGCGCTCAAGGGCACCGGCGTGCCGCTGATCGCCGACGGTGGCGTGCGCTATTCCGGCGATGTGGCCAAGGCCCTCGCGGCCGGCGCGCACACCGTGATGATGGGCGGCATGTTCTCGGGCACCGAGGAAGCGCCGGGCGAGACCTTCCTGTTCCAGGGCCGCTCGTTCAAGAGCTACCGCGGCATGGGTTCGGTGGGCGCGATGAAGGACGGCGCGGCCGACCGCTACTTCCAGGAAGACAACACCGCCAACGTCGACAAGCTGGTGCCCGAAGGCATCGAAGGGCGCGTGCCGTACAAGGGTTCGGTGATGGCCATCATCCACCAGCTGACCGGCGGGGTTCGCGCCTCGATGGGCTATTGCGGCAGCAAGTCGATTGCCGACTGGCACGAGAGCGCCCAGTTCGTCCAGATCACGGCGGCCGGCATGCGTGAATCGCACGTGCACGACGTGCAGATCACCAAGGAAGCGCCGAACTACCATATCGACTGATGGCCCGCGGCCGCGCACCGTCCCTGCAGGCGGTGCGCGGCCGCCGGCATCGGGGCGAGGGCGCGCCGGCGCGTGCCCGCGCCCGACCCGCCATCCCATCCGAACCTGGCCGCGCGCCACGCAGGCGTTGTCCTGATGCCCGCCGCACCACCGGCCGGGGCCAAGACGAGGAGCGCCAATGAAGGTGTTGCTGCGAGCCGTGCTGTTTTTCGATGCCCTGGTGGACCTGCTGCTGGGCATCCTGCTGCTGATGTCCCCGTTCACCACGCTGTACGCGGCGCTGCAGTTGCCGCAGCCGCAGCCGGCGCTGTTCGGGCAGCTGCTGGGCGTGGCGCTGGTGGGGCTGTCGGTGCTGCTGTGGCAGGCCGCCTTCAATGGCCAGCTGACGGTGCCGGTGGCGCGCACCGCAGGCTACGTGAACCTCGCCAGCGCGGTACTCATCATCGGCTGGATGGTGTTCCTGGAGCTGCCGCTGGAAGGCGCCGGCAAGATCTGGCTGCCGACCATGGCGGTGGTGCTGCTGGTCTTTGCCGTGGTGCAGATCCCGGCGGCCAAGCGCGTGCGCGTGCGCGAACAGCAACGGAAGATGGAACGCGCGCTGCAGGAACAGGAAAGCAGGAAGGAACCCGGCGTTGCCCCCGCGGCGCGCCCCACGAATACCCCAGAATACCGGCGCGAGCCGGTCATCACGCCGCCGCCGGGCTATGGCCCCGGCACGGAAGTCGTGACCGAGCCCATCCCGGAAGACACGCCATCGGCCCATCATGCACGACAAAATCCTCATTCTTGATTTCGGCTCGCAGGTCACGCAGCTGATCGCCCGCCGCGTCCGCGAGGCGCACGTCTATTGCGAAATCCACCCGAACGACGTCAGCGACGCGTTCGTGCGCGAATTCGCCCCCAAGGCGATCATCCTGTCCGGCAGCCACGCCAGCACCTATGAAGACCACCAGCTGCGCGCGCCGCAGGCGGTGTGGGACCTGGGCGTGCCGGTGCTGGGCATCTGCTACGGCATGCAGACCATGGCGGTGCAGCTGGGCGGCAAGGTCGAGTGGAGCGATCATCGTGAGTTCGGCTACGCCGAGATGCGCGCCCATGGCCATACCGGGCTGCTCAAGGACATCGAGGACTTCCGCACGCCGGAAGGCCACGGCATGCTCAAGGTGTGGATGAGCCATGGCGACAAGGTCACGGGCCTGCCGCCCGGCTTCAAGCTGATGGCCTCCACGCCGAGCTGCCCGATCGCCGGCATGGCCGACGAGGCGCGCCACTACTACGCCGTGCAGTTCCACCCCGAGGTCACGCACACGGTCAAGGGCCGCCAGATGCTGGAGCGCTTCGTGCTGCAGATCGCCGGCTGCAAGCCTGACTGGGTCATGCGCGACCATATCGAGGAAGCAGTCGCCAGGATCCGCGAGCAGGTCGGCGATGAAGAGGTCATCCTGGGCCTGTCCGGCGGCGTCGATTCGTCGGTGGCCGCGGCGCTGATCCATCGCGCCATTGGCGACCAGCTGACCTGCGTGTTCGTCGACCACGGCCTGCTGCGCCAGGACGAAGGCAAGCTGGTGATGGAAATGTTCGTCGGCCGGCTGCACGCCAAGGTGGTCCATGTCGACGCCTCCGACCAGTTCCTCGGCCACCTGGCCGGCGTCACCGACCCCGAGCAGAAGCGCAAGATCATCGGCCGCGAGTTCGTCGAGGTGTTCCAGGCCGAGGCGCGCAAGCTGACCAACGCCAAGTGGCTGGCGCAGGGCACCATCTACCCGGACGTGGTGGAGTCGGGCGGCACCAAGACCAAGAAGGCCACCACCATCAAGAGCCACCACAACGTGGGCGGCCTGCCGGAGACGCTGGGCCTGAAGCTGCTGGAGCCGCTGCGCGACCTGTTCAAGGACGAAGTGCGCGAACTGGGCGTGGCGCTCGGCCTGCCGCCCGAAATGGTCTACCGCCACCCGTTCCCGGGCCCGGGCCTGGGCGTGCGCATCCTCGGCGAAGTCAAGCGCGACTACGCCGACCTGCTGCGCCGCGCCGATGCCATCTTCATCGAAGAACTGCGCAAGACCATCGCCACCGAACACGACGCCGCCGCCGGCCTGTGCGGACCCGACCAGGTCGGCAAGAGCTGGTACGACCTCACCAGCCAGGCCTTCGCCGTGTTCCTGCCGGTCAAGTCCGTCGGCGTGATGGGCGACGGCCGCACCTACGACTACGTGGTCGCGCTGCGCGCGGTGCAGACCACCGACTTCATGACCGCGCACTGGGCGCACCTGCCGTATGCGCTGCTGGGCCGTTGCTCCAACCGCATCATCAACGAAGTCCGGGGTTTGAACCGGGTCGTGTATGACGTGTCGGGGAAGCCGCCGGCGACGATCGAGTGGGAGTGAAAAGACGTCTTTCGGGGCTATCGCCAGCTATCGAAAGGTTGCCGTAACGTGTTGATTGTCAACGATGCGTTGCGGCACCTATCGATGATCATCACCGGCCAGCGGAACAGGTTGGCGGTGAGTGGCGGTAGAACCTGGAGGCCGGGCCGCCAGCCGTCTGCCGATTCCCGCGCGGGGTTTCAGAATGTGCCAGGGTAGGCGCCGCCATCGAGCAGGATATTCTGCGCGGTGATGTAGGCGGCCTGGCGGCTGCACAGGAAAGCGCAGGTGGCGCCGAACTCGGCGGGATCGCCGAAACGGCGGGTGGGATTCTCGGCGGCGCGGCGTTCTGCCATGGCCTGCGCGGTCAGCCCGGCCTGCCGGGCCGCGCCTTCGATGGTCTTGCCGAGGCGGTCGGTACGGAACGGCCCTGGCAGCATGTTGTTCACCGTGACCCCGTGCCGGGCGATCTCGCGCGCCAGTCCCGCCACAAAGCCCGTCAGGCCGGAGCGCGCGCCGTTGGAGAGGCCCAGCACGTCGATCGGTGCCTTGACCGCGCCGCTGGTGATGTTGATGATGCGGCCCCACTTGCGCGCGATCATGCTGTCGACGGTGGCCTTGATCAGGTCGATCGGCGTCAGCATATTGGCGTTGAGCGCGGCCATCCATGTGTCGCGGTCCCAGTCGCGGAAGTTGCCCGGCGGCGGGCCGCCGGCGTTGTTGACCAGGATGTCGAGATCGCCCAGCCCAGCCACCGCGTCCAGCGCGGCGGCGCGGCCCTCGGGCCTGGTGATGTCGGCGGCCACCGCGACCACGCGGTGGCCGTGGCGCGCACGGATGTCGCTGGCGGCTTGCTCCAGTGCATCGGCGTTGCGCGCCACGATCACCACATCCACACCCTCGGCGGCCAGTGCGTCGGCACAGGCAAAACCGAGTCCCTTGCTTGCGCCGCAGACCAGCGCGCGCTTGCCATGCAGTCCCAGATCCATTTCGTTGCTCTCCTTTTGCAGGGGTGGCGAATATCCGTTGCCAGGCGCCGGTGCCGGCTAGCCGTGCGCACGCGGGCGGTAGTCGATCAGGCTCGAGAACACGGCGATCAGCACCGCCATGACGACGAAGAACAGCAGCGCCAGGAAGTAAGAGCCCGACCACTGGACGATCACGCCGATCAGGATCGGCACCACCACGCCGGCCATGTTGCCGCAGAAGTTCATGGTGCCGCCCAGCACGCCGCTGCGTTCCGGGCCGCCGACGATGGCCGGCAGGCTCCAGTACATGCCGCAGAAGCGGATGAAGAACATCGCCACGCACAGCAGCAGGACGACCGTGCCGGAGTCGGAGATGTAGGCCGCCGCGAGGATGCAGGCCGCAGCTACCAGTGACGAGCCGCTGAACATCGTGCGCATGACGACATTGGGCGATGCGCCCGACGCCTTCCACCGGTCGCCGATATAGCCGCCGATGAGCTCGCCGACGAAGCCCGACATGAAGATGATGAAGGTGGCCCCGCCCATGGCGGCGATGTTGAAGCCGTGCGCCTTGTGCAGGTAGCTCGGCATCCACGTAAGCAAGCCATAGAAGACCGCGAGGATGCAGCTGTAGCCGGCGAACATCGCCAGCACCGAGCGGTCCCGCACCAGTTCGCGCAGCGGCACGCGCGCGGCGGCGGCGCTGGCGCGCGCGTTGCCGCGCGTGATGTGCTCCAGCTCGGCAGCGTTGACGCCGGGGTGGTCCGACGGATGGTTGCGGATGTAGCGCCATGCCAGCACGCCCGCCAGCATCGTACCGACGCCGGCGATCACGAAAGCGATGCGCCACGAGCCGAACCAGGCGATCAACCCGGAGATCAGGATCGCGCCCAGGGCGCTGCCAAGCGGGGCGCCGCCGTCGACGAGCACGGCGCCGCGGCCGCGCTCGTGCGGGGTCAGCCAGGTGCCGATCAGCTTGGCGCCGGCCGGCATGATCGGCGACTCGGACACGCCGAGGCCCATGCGCGTGAGCAGCAGCACGATCCAGTTGTGGGAGGCGGCACCGAGCGCCTGGAAGGCACCCCAGGCAACCGTCGCCGTGGCGATGATGCCGCGCGTATGGTACCGGTCCAGCAGCACGCCGGCGGGGATCTGCATCAGTGCGTACGACCAGAAGAACGCGCTCAGCATCAGGCCTTCGAGCGCCGGAGACAAATTGAATTCCGGCGCGATCAACGGCAGCGCGACCGATAGCGAGGCCCGGTCGATGTAGTTGATCGCTGTCAGCAGCAGCATGATCAGGAAGATGCGCCAGCGCACGCTGGTGGGGCGCACGGCCTCGCTGACCGATGGCGACGACAGGGCAGGGGAGGGTAAGGACGGCATGGTTGTCTCGCTTCGTTGTGATGGTGCGGCGTGTTGCTTCATTGCCGCCGGGCACTGTAGGGCCGCCGCCAGGCCTTGCCTAATGACTCTTCGTGATTGCGTGATAACCGGCAGGATGGCGCTGGCCAGCGCTGGCTGGCAGCACGGGTAACCGCACGGGTAACCGCATAAGGGACCGTTATCGGCCAATCCATTCTTTTCATTACCGGGATTGGCGGGGGGCTTTGTACTGTTCGGGGCTCGGAGACATCGAACGGAGAATGCCCCATGGTTCCATTCCAATATTTTTTCCCGACCACGCTGAAGTTCGGCAACGGCCTGGCCAACCGGGCCGGCGAGCTGCTCAAGCCCTTGTTCCGCGGCAAGCTGCTGGTGGTGACCGACGAAGGCCTGATCAAGAGTGGTGTGCTGGAAGGATTCTTTGCCTCCCTCAGCACCGCTGACGTGGCCTATGACGTCTTCTCGGGCGTCGAGGCAAATCCCAGCACCACCGTGCTGGAGCGCGCCGTGGCCTTCCTGAAGGACCACGATTGCACCGCGGTGATCGGCGTCGGCGGCGGCAGCAGCATCGATACCGCCAAGGGTGTCGCCGCGATGGCGACCAACGCGGGCACCATCCTGGATTACGAAGGCTACGACAGGATTCCCAACGTGCCGCTGCCGATCTTCGCGATTCCGACGACGTCAGGCACGGGCAGCGAGTGCACCGCGTCGACGGTCTTCACGAACAAGGAGACGCTGTTCAAGACCGTGATCATCAGTCCGCGGCTGTTTCCGCAACTGGCGATCCTGGACGCCGAGCTGACGCTGAAGCTGCCGCCGGCCATCACCGCCGCGACCGGCATGGACGCGCTCACCCATGCGATCGAATCCTATGTATCGAAGCAGGCGAATCCGGTCAGCCAGGCGCTGGCACTGGGCGCGGTGCGCTTGATCGGGCGCAGCCTGCGCAAGGCCTACTACGTCGGTTCGGACCTCGCAGCCAGGGAAGACATGCTACTGGGGTCGTTCCTGGCCGGCGTCGCCTTCTCGCAGTCGAAACTGGGCAACGTCCATGCGATCTCGCACACGATGGGCGGCGTGTTCAACATCGCCCATGGCATCGCCAATGCGGCGCTGCTCCCCTACGTGATCGCGTTCAACGGGCCCGCCTGCCCGGAGCGCTATCGCGACATTGCCGACGCGCTCGGTGCCGAGGTGGCGGGCGTCGATGCCGAAACCGCGGCGCGCCGCCTGGTGGCGCAGATCGTCGAGCTCAACCGCGCGCTCGGCATTCCTTCGAACATCCGCGAGCTCGGTGTCGACCTTGACCACCTGCCGCAGATGGTCGCCGATTCGATGCGCAGCGGCAACGTCCTGGTCAACCCGCGCCTGACCACGGCGGGCGATATCGAGCGGATCATCCTCGCCGCGCATGCCGGCAACCTTTGAGCGGCCCGCGGCGGCCGGGTCATCCCATCCATCATCCCAGCAAACAGGAGTCTCCATGTTTTATGAAATGCGGACCTATACGGTCCAGATCGGCAAGATGAAGGAATACCTGCAGCACTTCGAAAAGGAAGGCCTGCCGGTGATTTCCCGCTATGCCACGCTCGTCGGCTGGTGGTACACGGAGATCGGCGAACTCAACCAGGTGGTTCATATCTGGGCCTACGAAAGCCTGGACGATCGCATCAAGCGGCGTGCGGCACTCTATGAAGATCGCGACTGGCTCGAGAAATTCATTCCCAAGGCCTTCCCGATGCTCGAGAAGATGGAGTCGAAGCTGCTGATGCCGGCGGCGTTCTCGCCGATCAGATGAGATGTTGCTGCAGCGCCTCGGCAAGCAGCCTTGCACCGGGTGACAGGTGCGCGCCGGCGCGGGTCACCACGCCGTAGGGCTCCTCGATGACCGGGATCGCGACCGGCAGGCGCGCCACCAGTCCGAACTGCTCGCCAAACGCCGCCACTTCGCGCGGGATCACCGCGACCAGCTCGGCGTTCGCCTGCAACAGGGTGAGGGCCGCAAACGTCGATGCGGTCTCGATCGGATAGCGTGGCACGTCGATGCCGGCATCGGCGAGCGCGCGCTCGAGCGCGAACCGCATCGGCGTGTTGACAGGGTAGGCTACCCATGACGCCTCCCCGAGGTCGCGCAAGCTCAGCGTCTTCCTGCGGGCGAGGGGATGCGCGCGCGCGGCCACCACCGCAAGCGGCTCGGATTCGAGCGGCACGCAGTCGTAAGCCTCCGGACGCCGGCTGCCGCCGCTGCGGCAGATGGCAAGATCGACGCGCCCCTCGTCGATCAGGGCCAGCAGGCTGGTGCTGGTCCCCTCCACGATCTCGATCGAAAGATGCGGCTGACGTTGGCGCAGGTCGGTCAGCGCCCGTGTCAGCAGCGGCACCGCGCCCATGATGACGCCGACCGCAAGGTGGCCGCCGTGTCCCTGCGTCAGGGCAGTGACCTCGGCATGCAGGTGTTCCAGGTCGCTGTAGATCAGGCGCGCATAGCGCGTGACGCAGCGCCCGAGATCATTGGCGACCAGTCCTTTCGGCTGCCGCTCGAACAGCGGCATGCCGAGGATGTCCTCGATCTCGCGCAGCACCTTGGTCGCGCCAGGTTGCGAGATGGCGATTTCCTCGGCCGCCTTGTGCAGCGAGCCATGGTTCTCCAGCGCGATCAACAGCCTCAACTGCTTGAGGCGAAGGCGCGATGCAATGTTGGCGAGGGAAGGAACAGCCAGCGGCTTCATGGCAACGACAGGACCGAAAGCCGACACTTTAGCTTTTTGCGGCGTTGGACGGCGCTCGTCTGCGACATCTCACTTCTCACTTCTCACTTCTCCTGCCGCCGCCTGGGCGCCGACACAGCACTCACGACGTGACCAGGGCGCGCCTGTCTGCCCGGCTGAGCCACACCACCAGGAATCCCGCCGCAGCCAGCAGGCCGCCGGCGACTGGCACTGCGCTGTAGCCGAGGTCCAGGCTGATGACCCCGCCACCGAGTGCGGCGCCCAGGGCATTGCCGAGGTTGAACGCGCCGACGTTGATCGACGAGGCGAGTCCCGGTGCTTCCGCCGCGGCTTCCATCACCCGCATCTGCACCGGCGGGACGACGGCGAAGGTCGCAGCGCCCCATGCCAGTAGTCCAAGGGCCGCGGTGACGTGGTGGGAGAGGGCGAAGGGGAGCACCAGCATGATGACGGCGAGCGCCGACAGGACGATCTTCGTCGCGCCATCGAGCGACCAGTCCGCGAGCCGTCCCCCCACGTGATTGCCGACCGTGAAGCCAATGCCGATCAGCACGAGCGAGAGGGTGACGAAGGCGTCGGATGCGCCGGTGAGATCGGCAAGCACCGGCGCGATATAGGTGTAGAGCGTGAACATGGCGCCCGCGCCCAGCACCGTTGTCGCCATCGCCAGCAACACCGGCGGGCGGGTGAGCACGGCCAGTTCCCGGCGCACATTGGGCGGGGTGCCGCGCTCGCCCTGCGGCAGCGCCAGCCACAGCGCGGCAATGGCAACCAGCCCAAGCACCGCGGTCCCGGCGAACGCCAGGCGCCAGCCGACCTGCTGCCCGATCCAGGTTGCCGCCGGCACGCCGCCGATGTTGGCGATGGTCAGTCCCATGAACATCGTTGCCACGGCGCTGGCCTGCTTTTCTTTCGGCACCACGCTCGCGGCCACCACGGCGCCGAGGCCGAAGAAGGCGCCATGGTTGAGGCTGGTGACCAGGCGCGACGCCAGCAGCGTGGCGTATCCCGGCGCCAGCGCCGACAGCAGGTTGCCAACGGTGAAGATGGCCATCAGCGCCATCAGTGCGGCGCGCTTGCCGAAGCGGCTGAACAGCAGAGTCATCACCGGCGCGCCGACCATCACCCCAACCGCGTACGCGGTAATCAGCATCCCCGCGGTGGGGATGCTGACGTCGACGCCTTCGGCGATCACGGGGAGCAATCCCATCGGGGCGAATTCGGTGGTGCCGATGCCGAAGGCGCCGATGGCGAGCGCAAGCAGTGCGGTATTGGATTTCATCGTGGCAGATCCTGGCAGGTGCCTTACGCCGCGGCCTTGCCGTCGTAGGCGGGATAGTCGGTGTAGCCTTCGGCGCCGCCGCCATAGTGGAGCGCGCGATCGGACATGGCCAGGGGCCAGTCGTTCGCGAGGCGTGCGACCAGGTCGGGGTTGGCGATGAACGGCTCGCCGAATGCCGCAATGTCGATCAGGCCATCGGCGATGAGGTCCTCGGCGCGTGCGCGCGTCATGCCTCCGGCAAGGATCAGCACCCCCGTGAATTGGCTGCGGAACTTTGCAAGGAAGTCACTAGGCGTGGCCGAACTGCCGCGCGTGCTCTGATCCATCAGGTGGACGTAAGCGATATTGCGCCTGGAGAGTTCATCGGCGAGATGGAGATACGTTTCCTCGAGCTCAGGGTAGGCGGCCATGTCGCCGAGGCCGCCATAAGGCGACAAACGGATGGCCGTGCGTTGCGCGCCGATCCGCGCCGCGACCGCATCGATGGCTGCCAGGGCGAAACGCGTGCGGCTTTCCACGGTGTCGCCGCGGAATTCATCGGTGCGATCGTTTACCGTCGGGTTCAGGAACTGCTCGATCAGGTAACCATTGGCGCCGTGCAGCTCGATGCCGTCAAAGCCGGCCTCCATGGCGTTGGCGGCAGCCTCGGCAAAATCGGCGATCACGCCATAGACCTCGCCGGTCGCCAGTGCGCGGGGCGCGGACACATCGACCGCACCCGGCGTGCCGTCGGCGGTGTAACCCCAGGCCTTGGTGTTCTTTGCGGTCTGGCCGGTGGCACTGACCGGCTGAATGCCACCGGGCTGGATCGACACATGGCTCACGCGGCCGACATGCCAGAGTTGGGTGAAGATCGTGCCGCCCTTGGCGTGGACGGCGTCAGTGACCTTGCGCCAGCCCTCGACCTGTTGTGGTGTGTACAGGCCAGGGTTGAACAGGAAGCCCTGGGCGCTGGGCGATATCACCGTGCCCTCGGTCACGATCAGGCCGGCGTCAGCGCGTTGGCTGTAGTAGACCGCGTTGAGGTCGTTGGGCACCCCGTCCGGATTGCGGGAACGGGTCAGCGGCGCCATGGCGATCCGGTTAGCGAGCTGGCGCTCGCCCATGGTAAAGGGCTTGAACAGTAGACTCATTTTTGGACCTTGATCAGGGAGGGGTGCGGCCACCGGGGTAGTGGCCGCGGGCTCGGGAAGTTCGTCGATGGACCGCAGTTTGCGCGGTTTATATTTGTTGATTAAGCCGTGTATGGGTCAAATACTTTTGATTTCATATCAAATGTAAGGACCTGTCGTGCCGGCAAGGCAGGGTGGCATCCGAGGCCGCCGCCCGGATCAGGCCAGGTGCCGCGATGGCCCGGTGCTTATGCCGAGAAGTGCTCACCGGACCCATTGGCGCCGCGAGCGCCTTCTGAATAGGGATCGCGCGGGCTGTTGCCGCGTGCGCCATCCAGGTACGGGTCTGCCTGGCGCTCAGGACTGGCCGAGACACCGGTACGGTCGAGTCTGGCAACCACTTGCAGGTCGGGATGAGAATCGGCTGCGTTGGCGCCGTCGTAGAACGGGTTGCGACGGTCATTGCCGCGCGCACCGTCCAGATAGGGGTCGACCTTGCGGGTGGCAATGTAGCCATCCCGATTGGTGATCCTGGCGCCATCGGTGTAGCCGTCCCGGTTGCTGATGCGGGCGCCGTCGGTGTAGGCGTCACGAGGCGTGTTCACGCGGAATGCGCTGCCGGGGGTTTCCGGCTGGGCGGCTGCGTGGGCCACGCCGGCGGTCAGGGCGGCGGCCAATGTGATAGCCGTGAGGATGGTCTTTGCTTGCATGATGCGCTCCTGTTTAGTCCGATCGGCCGGGCAACCTTGGTTTGGTCGCAGGGCCAGTCTGTCATCGGGATGGCAGCTTTTAAGTGATGCTATCTACTGGTAGATAGATAAGCGGGTCAAAAAAAAGATTGCCGGGTTTTACTGTTAAGAATCCGGGCATTGCCCGGGGGTGACTGGAGTCTAGGTAGGGGCGGTATGTCTGTCCAAGACGGAATGGGTCGGACTTGAGACCCTGCAGGTCTTGCGGGCCGGTTTTGCTCCCCTCTCCCGCCCGCGGGCGAGGGGCCGGGGGAGAGGGCCGGCGCCTAAACGAAGTCCGGCCGCCACCCCGCAGCTCAGCAGTGCCCCTTACTTTTCGACAAGACGGCCCAGCGTCTCCGGCACGATCGTAGCGCCCACCAGATAGACCAGCGTGACGGCCGCGAGGAATACACCAAGGATCACCGGCAGGTCGGCGGGCGTGCCGGCGGCAAGCGATGCCAGCGTCGGCATCATCCCGCCGATGGCGAAGCCGATATTCCACGACAAGCCCGTGCCGGAGGCGCGGATGCTGGTGGGAAATCGCTCGTTCAGGAAAATGAGGATCGGCGCAAAGCCCGCGCACCCAAGCATGCTGAGCGCTACCGCGTAGACGCCGCGCAAAGTGGCGGTTGGCGCGGCCGGCATCCACTGGTAGAGCAGGGGCATCAGCACCAGGCTGAGCGCCCCGATCAGCAGGAAGGCCCGCTTGCGCCCGACCAGCGTGCTGAAATGCCCTGCTGCCACCGATGCCACGATTACCCCGAGGCTGCTCAGCATCAGGATGGCCGAGGATTCGCCGGGGGATGCCTTGACCACGACCTTGAGGAAGGTGGGAAGGTAGCCCGAAGTCAGGTAGTAGGCGCTGCCCGCGCCCACGGTCAGCAGGATGTTGACCAGCAGGATGCCACGATACTCGCGCGAGAACAGCGTGCGCAGCGGATGCGCCTGCGGCTTGGCGTGGCCGCTGGCGGCCTTTGCCGCCTGCAGCTGCTTCCACAGCGGCGACTCTTCCAGCGAGTTGAAGATGACCAGCCCCAGCACCGAGCTGACGATGCCGGCGAAGAACATGCAGCGCCATCCCCAGACCTCGAAGGCGTCGCCGGGGAACAGCGCCGTCATCGCCAGGTACGTGATCGACGCCAGCAGCGCGCCGATGCCCGCGCCGCCGCCGCCCACCAGTCCGGACACCGCGCCGCGCCACGACGGCGGCACCGATTCCGTGCCGATGGTATGCGTCGAAGCGACCACGCCGCCGACGAACACGCCCTGCACCAGCCGCAGCAGGATAAACAGCGCCGGCGCGAACAGGCCGATCTGGGCGACCGTCGGCAGCAGCCCGAACGCCGCCGTCGACAGGCCGACGCCGGTCACCGCCACCACCATGGCACCCTTGCGCCCGTGCCGGTCCGCGTAGGCCCCGAAGATGGCGGAGCCGAGCGGGCGCATCAGCAGCGTCACTGCGAACGACGCGTACACCGCCGCCAGCGACAGCATCGCGTGCTCGGACGGGAAGAACAGCTTGCCGATCACGGGCGCCACGAACAGCAGGATAAACAGGTCGAACAGGTCGAGCGCCCATCCCATGCACGAAGCCGTCACCGCGCCCAGCACCTGCCGGTTGTTCGCGGCCGCGGGTGCCGCGCTCTGTGCGCCGCTGGTCGGCACCTTGTCATTTGCCAGCACTTCCATCGTTGTCTCCATATATTTTTAAATGAACGGCTTTCCGCGATGCCCACCGGGGGGCATCGTCGATGCGTCCGTATGCGTCCGTCTCTCGGGCTCGGCAGGCGGGTCAGCCCCGCCCGCGCCTGCGCTCAGCTGCCGCGGAAATCGGGATTGCGCTTGGCGTGGAACGCTTCCACGCCCTCGCGGAAGTCGTCCGAGCTGCGCAGGCGGCTGTAGCAATGCCCTTCGAGTTCGATGGCGATCGACAGCGGTGCATCCTCGGTGTCGTTAAGCAGCTTCTTGGCGGTGCGCTGGGCCAGCGGGGAGAAGGCGCGCAGCTCGTCGACCAGCGCATCGGTGGCGGCTTCCAGCTCGGCGTCAGCGACGCAATCCACGGCGATGCCCCACTCGTAGGCCTGGCGCCCGGGAATGCGGCGCGAGCGCATGACGATGTCCTTGGTGCGGCCCACGCCCACCATCTTCTGCAAGCGCGCCGAGCCGCCGGATCCCGGAATCTGGCCGAGCTTCTGCTCGGGCAGCGCGTATTCCGTGGAGGCGGTGGCGATGCGGAAGTCGCACGCCAGCGACAGTTCGAAGCCCACGCCGAAGCAGTAGCCCCGGTTGGCCGCGATCACCGGCTTGCTGCAGCGCGCCGGCGCCGCCACGTTCCACGCCAGGTTCGACACATGTTCCGGCGACGCTTCCAGGAAGCCGCGGATGTCGCCACCGCTGGAGAAATGCTTGCCCTGCGCACGCAGCACGATGACACGCACGCGCTCATCGGCGTCCAGCGCCTCGAACACGGCACGCAACTGGTCGCGGGCCGCCATCGCGATCACGTTGTAGGGCGGGCGGTGCAGGATGATGTCCGCGCGCTCGCGGGCCGGGTCGATCTCCACGGAAAAGCCATCGAGGTCCTGCAGGCGCTGCTGGTCGGGATGGGTCAGTGCGAAGGCCTGGGTCATGTCGTTACTCCTTGATGGGGTCGGTGATGGGAAGAGAAGAAAGCGCGTTGTATTCGCCCGCCGACAGCTTGCGGCGCAGGATCTTGCCGACCGGCGATTTCGGGATGTCGGCGACAAAGACGTAGTCGCGCGGGCGTTTGAAGTTGACGAGGTCGGAGCCGCGGCAGTAGTCGTCGAGCGCACCGGCGTCGACGCAGCCGCGCGGCTTGACGAAGGCCACCACCTTCTGGCCCCAGCGGGCGTCGGGCACGCCGGCTACCGCCACCTCGTCCACGGCGGGGTGCAGGGACAGCACCGATTCGATGTCTGCGGGCGAGATGTTCTCGCCGCCGCTGATGATCATGTCGTCGACCCGTCCGGTGACGAACAGGTCGCCGTCCGCGTCGAGGTAGCCGATGTCGCCGGTAAAGTACCAGCCGTCGCGCAGGGATCTGGCATTCGCGTCGTCGCGGTTCCAGTAGCCCTCGAAGGCCTCGTCGCCGCGCAGGTCGGCGATGATCTGACCTTCCTCGCCGGGCGCGGCCAGTTCGTCGGGCGAGGCCGCGTCAAGCCGCGCCACGCGCAGCCGCGTGTTCAGGCCGGCACGGCCCGCACTGCCGGGTTTGCGCGCCGCGTGCTGGTCGACGCTGAAGGTATAGACCTCGGACGAGCCGTAGTGGTTGACGAACAACTCCGGGCGGAACGCCTGCTCGAGCCGGGTCAGCAGGCCATCGTTCATCGCAGCCCCGGCGAAGCCGAGCTTGGTGACGGTGCGCACATCGTTGCTGTCGAAACCCGGCTCGGCCAGCAGGTCATGGTAGAGCGTGGGCACGAGATAGAGGCAGCTGACGCGATGGGCGGTGATTGCCTGCAGCGCCTGCGACGCGCTCCAGCGCCGCACGCAGACAAAGAGGCCGTCCACCAGCGCCATGGCCAGCAGGGACCGCACGCCCATGGTGTGGTACAGCGGCATCACCCCCAGCGTCCGTTCGCCGCGCCGGTACAGGTTCTGCGCAACATGCGCCAGCGCGGCTGCGCGTTCCTGCCGGTGGCGGCGTGGAACACCTTTCGGCTTGCCGGTAGTGCCGGAGGTGTACAGCATCAGCGAGATGTCGCCGGCTTCAGCCTGCGTGCTGTCCCGGCGGGGCGTGGCGCGGAGCAGGGTGTCGAACGAAAGCGAGCCGCCCGGCGCGCCGTCCAGCGCGATGCAAGGGACTTCCTGCGCCGCGGCGCTGTCCAGCACGGCGTCGGCGCTGACCGGCTCGAACACCAGCGCCTTCACGCCGGCGTCGCGCACGCAGTGGTCCAGCTCGTCCGGCTTGGCGCGCCAGTTCAGCGGGACGATGACCAGGCCGGCGAACTGGCAGGCCCAGTGCAGGGTGGCCATCTCCCAGCGGTTCTGCAGGATGGCGAGCACGCGGTCGCCGGGACACAGGCCCAGGTCGAGCAAGCCGGCGGCCACGCCGCGGATGCGCGCGAGCCATTGCTCGTAGGTCAGCAGCAGGTCGCCGTCGACGATGGCGGCGGCGTGGGGGCTGCGCTCCACGCTTTGCAGGAAGGTGCGGCCGAGATCAAGCATCGCAGTGCTCCCTGGCAACCGGTGCCGCAATCCGGCGCGAGCGCGCGCGGCTGGCGGCCACGTCGAGGACGGCGGCGACGATCGGCGTGTAGCCCGTGCAGCGGCACAGGTGGCCGGACAGCATGTCGCGCACCTGCGCCTCGGTCGGCTCGGGTACCCGCTCCAGGTAGTCCGCACACGACATCAGGATGCCCGCGGTGCAGAAGCCGCACTGCAGCGCATGGTGGCGGCGGAAGGCTTCCTGCAGGTCGCCCAGGCCTTCGCGCGGGGCCAGGCCTTCGACGGTATCGATGGCGCGGCCGTCGGCCTGCACCGCCAGCATCAGGCAAGAACGCGCGGCCACGCCGTCCACCCGCACCGTGCACGCGCCGCAGACGCCATGCTCGCAGCCGACGTGGGTGCCGGTGGCGCCGAGTTCATGGCGCAGGAAGTCGGACAGCAGCTCGCGTGGCGCGCACGAGGCGCTGCGTTCGGTGCCGTTCAGGGTCAGGGTGACGCGGTGGCGCTGGTCGCGCCGCATCACCGGAGGCGCACCCAAAGTTGCGCCGTGGGGGGTCTTGCTCATCTTGCCTCCTCGATTGCGCGCATGCCCAGTTGCCGCACCAGGTGGCGGCGGTACTGCGCGCTGACATGGGCGTCGTCCTGCGCGCCCAGCTTCCAGCTGAAATCGTTGATTGCCTCGGCCAGCGCCTTGCCCTGCAGGCGTGGCCAGGTCTCCAGCACCGGCCGGTCGGCGACGCCGCCCACGGCCAGCGCAATGGCGTCGTCCGTGACGATGGCGGCGCAGGCCACCAGCGCGAAGTCGCCATGGCGGGCGGAGAATTCCGTAAAGCCGTAGCGCGCGCCGGGCCGCCTCAGGGGGAAGCGCACCGCTTCCACCAGTTCGTCGGGCTCGCGCGCTGTCATCAGCATGCCGCGGAAGAATTCGGCGGCCGGCAGCACGCGGCGGCGGCGCAGCGAGCGCAGCACCACCTCGCCGCCGAGCGCGGTGAGCACCAGCGGCAGCTCGGCGCTCGGGTCGGCGTGGGCGATGGAGCCGCACACGGTGCCGCGGTTGCGGATCTGGAAATGAGAGATATGCGGGAAGGCGAGCGCGAGCAGCGGCACCTCGTCGGCCAGTGACGGACGCCATTCCACGCTGCCCTGCGTGGCGGCGGCGCCCACCACCAGATGGCCGTCTTCCACGCGCACGGTATCGAGCTCAGGAGTGCGCGAGATGTCGACCAGCAATTGCGGCTGCGCAAGCCGCATGTTCAGCACGGCCATCAGCGACTGGCCGCCGGCCAGCACGCGGGCACCCTCGCCGGCACGGGCCAGCGCTT
Organism: Cupriavidus mimosae; assembly: GCF_023952485.1. NCBI lineage: Bacteria > Pseudomonadati > Pseudomonadota > Betaproteobacteria > Burkholderiales > Burkholderiaceae > Cupriavidus > Cupriavidus mimosae. The sequence continues at coordinate 400,724 of NZ_JALHRY010000003.1, forward strand.
CCAGCGCATGCTGCGCGGATTCGGCGCGCAGGTAGTCGAATGCGGCGGGTTTCATCGACGGACTCCCAGCAGCGCCAGCAGGCGCGCGATCCAGCCCGGCTTGCGCACGGGCTTGCCACCGGCCTGCCGGCCGAGCGATTCGAACAGCTGGCGCAGCACCACCTTGGCCGCGCCTTCGAGCATGCGGCCGCCGACCGCGGCGACCTTGCCGGACACCTCGGCCTCGTAGTCGTAGGTGAGACGCGTGCCGGCGCCGTGCGGGGCCAACTCGACCAGACCCGCGCCGCGCGCGCTGCCGAGCGAAGACAGGCCCGCGCCCGACAGCCGCAGCCGGTGCGGCGGCTCCAGGTCGGACAGCGCGATCTCGGCTTCGTAGCGGGCCTTGATCATGCCCACGCCCACGGTTACGTCGGCGCGGTAGCGGTTGTCGCCGATGGGCACGAGCGCGTGGCAGCCCGGCACGACCTTGGCCAGCGCCTGCGGGTCGAGCAGGACGGCGAAGACGGCCTCGGGCGTGGCGTCCAGGTCGACCGTGCCGCGCGCGCTCAGCGCCTTGCCGCCCTTGCCGCCGCTCTTGTTGTTTGCCGAGGCCTCTCTTGCCGCCTCGGCCAGTTCCGGACGCGACGGCGGCGGGTCGTCGAAGCCGATCATCGCCATCACCCTGGCGGGCGTGAGCGGCAGGCGGATGTCGCGCACGCCCAGCGCATCGGCCACCGCGTTGGCAACGCATGGCGGCGTGCTCATGTTGTTGCCCTCGCCGAGGCCCTTGGCACCAAGCGGCGTGAACGGGCTCGGTGTCTCCAGATGGACGATGAGCGGGTCGGGCACCTCGCACGTAGTCGGCATCAGGTAGTCCGCCAGCGTGCCGGACTGGAAGCTGCCGTCCGGGCCGTAGCGGAATTCCTCCATCAGCGCCGCGCCCAGTCCCTGCGCGAAGGCGCCGCGGATCTGGCCGTCGGCCAGCGCCGGGTTGAGCAGCTTGCCGGCGTCGTGCGCGGTTACGTAGCGGTCGATGCGCACGCGGCCGGTGGCGCGGTCGATCTCCACGCCGCACAGGTCGAAGGCAAAGCCGTAGCAGGCGGAAGTATTGACGCGGTCCTGCTCGTCCGGGGCGTCGAGGTTGGGGGGCGACCAGAACACGGTTTCGCGCAGGCCCGGTTCCTCGCCGGCCGGTAGCAACTGCGGCGACCAGTGCGGCGCATTGCTGGCCGCGCGCGCAAAGGGCAGGGCGGTATCGGGCGCGCCCCGGCGCACGATGCGGCCTTCCGCGAAGACCAGTTCGGCCGGGTCGCAGCCCAGGTGCGAGGCCACGATGCGCGCCAGCTTGTCGCGCACGCGCGTGGCCGCCAGGTGCACGGTGCCGGCCACGGCACCGGCGAAGCGGCTGGAGTAGTTGCCCGCGGCCACGGACCACGCATCCTTGTGCGTGTCGAATTCGACGTTGACCACGACGTCAGCCGGATCGATGCCGAGCACGTCGGCCACCACCTGCGCCGACACGGTCATGTGGCCCTGTCCCGCCGGCGTGGACGCGATGGTCACCACCACGCCGCCGAGCAGGTCCACGCTGACCGTGGCGCTGGCGATGGCGCCGTTCTTCGGGCCCGCCTTGCGGCGTGCCTCGGCCGGCGTCGCGGTGGTGATATAGCCCATGTTCGACACCGAGGGCTCGACGATGGCAGCGAAGCCGATGCCGTACAGCCTGCCCTCGGCGCGCGCGGCGTCGCGGCGGCGCTTGAGCTCACCGTAGTCGCCCGCTTCCAGCGCGCGCGACAGCGCCAGCTGGTAGTTGCCGGAGTCGAGCAGCGCGCCCGCCGCGGCACGATAGGGAAAGGCATCGGCGGGCACGAAGTTGCGGCGGTAGACGTCGAGCGGATCCAGGCCGAGCTCCACTGCGATCCGCTGCACCAGCCGCTCCAGCGCGAAGTACACCTGTGGCCCGCCGAAACCCCGTACGAGCCCCGTTGGCGTCTTGTTGGTCAGCACCACGCGGTTGCGCACCAGCAGGTTCGGGACCGCGTAGGCACCGGTCAGCAGGCCATGCATGCGGTAGAAGGTGGCGGGCTCCGGCGCACGCAGGTAGCCGCCGCAGTCCTCGAGCTGGTCGTACGAGAGCGCGACGATGCGGCCGTCCGCCTCGACCGCGGCTTCCAGGGTGGAAAGCCGCGCGGTAGCAGACGTGGCGGCGCTCAGGTGCTCGAGCCGGTCTTCCACCCACTTCACCGGCGCGCCCGCCTTGCGCGAGGCAAGGCACATCAGCACCACGTAGGGGAACACCGCCTGCTTGACGCCGAAGCTGCCGCCCGAGTCGCGCGGCGCGACGTGGCGCAATCGGTTGGCCGGGACTTGCAGCGCCATCGCCATCACGGCGTGCAGCGAGAACGGCCCCATGAAATTGGAGGTGACCTGGTAGCCCTCGTTGCCCGGCAAGTGCTCGGCAATCACCACGCCGCACTCGATCGGCGCGCAGGTGTTGCGCGGGTAATGGGCGGTCAGCGCCACGCGGTGCGGCGCGGCGGCAAAGGCGGCCTCGGGGTCGCCGTAGCGGAAATGGCGGTCGCTGGCCACGTTGCTGCCAAGGCCGGGATGCAGCACGCTCGCGTCTTCGGCGACCGCGGCCTCGATCGACACTACCGGCGGCAACACGCGGTACTCCACCCGCATGAGGTCGAGCGCATCCTCCGCCAGGGCGCGGCTCTCGGCCACCACCACGGCCACCGGCTCGCCCACATAGCGCACGCGTTCCATGGCCAGTGCCCACTGCTCCATCGGCGCCTTCACACCCACCACGAAGGGCTTCGACCAGGCGGGCAGGTCGGCCCCCGTCAGCACGGCACGCACGCCCGGAGCCTGCAACGCGGCGGCGCAGTCGATGGCGCCGAGTTCGGCATGCGCGTGCGGCGAGCGCAGGATGGCGGCGTGCAGGGTGCCGGGCCTGACGCCGAGGTCGTCGGCGTAGCGGCCGCGGCCGGTCAGGATGGCGGCATCCTCGACGCGCGGCATCGGGCGGCCGACATGGGGCGCCGGCCAAGCCTGCCGTGTCTCCAACGTGCCGGTCGTTTCGCCAGCATCGAATCTTTTCATTTGCGACTCCGTTCACTGCGGCGGCACCGGCCCGGAAGGCGGGCGGGACCGTGCAACGTCAAACGGAGATTAGTGACATCCCGATATAAGTTCTAATATTGATTTCTGATTCAGTTAATCATTGGAAATGATGGATAGGGTCTTCCCGGAGACAGGTGGAGATGTTCGGAAGGTGGTTAAATGCCGGAGTTTTCCGCACCGCAAGCCGCCTTGGTCTCATCATAAAAATTGATGCATCAAAGTCGGCTTCATTGATACCAACTGCCCATGGACCTCAAACAAATCCAGTACTTCATCGCGCTGTTCGAGGACGGCTCTGTCACGCGCGCGGCCAAGCGCCTGAATATCGTGCAACCGGCGCTCAGCATGCAGATCGCGCGGCTGGAAGAAGAATTCGGGCAGAAGCTGTTCGATCGCATCCCGCATGGCATGGTGCCGACCGCTGCGGGTCGCATGATGTACCGCCTGTTTCTCCCCATCGTGCGCGACATCGCCGGTGCGCGGCAGCAGATGATGCAGCGCGAGGAGCAGATGGCCGGCCGCATCACGCTTGGCATGGTCGCGTCCGAGACGGAGAGCGTGCTGGTGGGATCGCTGGCGCGCTTCAATGCGCGCTATCCGAACGTAGAGGTATCCGTGGCGGACGGCTTCAGTGCCGCGCTGATCGATCTCGTTTCCGCCGGCCAGCTTGACGCGGCCGTGGTGCATCGCCAGCGCGGCCGCCCGGCGCTGCAGGTGCAGCCGCTGCACGACGAGGAAATGGTGCTGGTGACCAGCGCCGCGCACGGCCCCGAACTCCCGGCATCGGTAGAGATGGCAAAGCTGCCAGGACTGGAACTGGTGCTGCCGACCAAGCGGCATGGCTTGCGCGTGGTGCTGGACACGGCGACGCAGGCGCAGGACGTCACCCTTGCGCCGAAGTTCGAGATCGACATCCTCGGCACCATCGTCCAGTTCGTGGAAGCGACGCGCTTTGCCACCGTGCTGCCGCGCATCGTGGTGCTGCGCGCCGTGGAAGAGGAGCGGCTGCGGATGCATACCATCATTGCGCCGCGCATCGTGCGGCATCTGGTTTGCGTGAGCCATCCGCAACGGCCGCTGAGCACGGCGGCCGAGGCGTTGATCGCGATCGTCGCGGAGGAAATCAGGCGGGTTTGCGGGGTGGCGTAACGGGGTGCTTAACGGTGGGGGCGATCGCCTGGGCACTGAGGCAGCGCACGGTGCGGCTGTCGCAGCCGTTATCGGTCTATCCAGTCATTTCATTACCGGCATCGGCTTCGCTCACTTACTGTTCAGGCTAAGGTCCAGCGATACGCCGCGAGTGCCGCGCGTGTTGCAAGAGGCCAACCCGCCCGGCCTCCAACGGCTTGTGAAAGGAAGAATCGAATGCTCAAACGCCTCTGCAAATCTCTTGGTGTCACACTGGCCCTCTGTTGCGGCTTCGGCCCGGTCCATGCGCAGTCCGCCGCGCCCATCACGATGGGCCAGATCAACCTGACCTTCTACGTGGCCACGGGTGCCGTGATACAGGCCGTGCTCGAGGACCTTGGCCACGCCGTCAAGGTGACGGAAGGCAACCATCCGGCCATTTACGAGCGCCTTGGCAAGGGCGAGGTCGACATGCTGGTCGCCTCCTGGCTGCCGCACGCGCATGGCAAGCTGCAGGCGCCGCTTGCCGGCCAACTGGTCGAGGCGGCCACGCTCTACGAGGGGGCGCGCCTGTACTGGGCGGTACCGGCCCATGTGCCGGCATCGGCGGTGCGTTCGGTTGACGACCTGAAGAAGCCCGATGTCATCGCCCGCATGGACAAGGAAATCGTCGGCGTGGGGCCGGGATCGGGCCTGATGGTCGGGTCCGCGGAGATCATGCAGCGCTACGGCCTTGAAGCCGCCGGCTACCAGCTGAAGCTGGCAAGCCCGACGAATGGGCGAAGCGGCTGGAGACCGCGACCGCGTCCGGCAAATGGATGGTGATGCCGTTGTGGCAGCCGCAGTACCTCAACGCGCTCTATCCGGTGCGCGTGCTCGACGAGCCCGCGGGCATCTTCGGCACCGATCGCGCGGTGGTGGTGGTCCGCAAGGCCGTCTGGGAATCGTGGCCCGCGCGCACGCGTACCGTGGTGTCGCGGATCCAGCTGGGGATTCCGGTCGTGACGGAGCTGGAACGGCAGATCGTCATCGACCGTAAGCCGCCGGCGGCGGTCGCGCGCGACTGGATGAAGGCAAATCCGGAGATCGTGCGCGCGTGGGTTGCCTCGTGAACTTAGGGCTTGAATTTCCTTCGTTGCGCAGGAAATGGACGACGTTCCCTGTTCACCGCCCTTACTAAATGCGCCAGGATCCTGAATGCATGTCGCTGCCAAGCGCAGCGACATAGTTCGGTGGCATCCTGAATGGCCAGACCCCCGGGGAATTCGTGCCCCAGGCCGTCGCGGCCCCCATACCACTCAACCCACCCAGGGGCCGTTCCATCGGCCCCCTTTGCGTTCCAGCCATGACTGGATCGAGCAGACCTCCCTCCCGCTCGACGCAGCCCTTTGCTTGCCACCGCTGCGCCGACCTGGCCACCCGGCACAGCAATGGCCCGATTTTCCTCTCCTGAACCATTAGCGGCCTGGCCGGGTTAACGCTGATGGAAGACCCATATTTGTGTACATAGAATCCATAAAAACACATGAAGTCTAAAAACGAACACACAGTCCAATTTCAACGGAGCACACAGCCATGGGTGAAATCCGGGCGGAAACGCGCAATGCGACCCGCATCCTGACTATCTGCAATGAACGCATCCGCAACGCGTTCGACGAGGCCATGTCGGTAGCGCTGCTCGCCGCATTCGACGAGGCAGAGGCGGATCCGCGCATTCGCGTCGTGGTCGTCACTGGCGCCGGCGACCTTGCATTCTCGAGCGGGCACGACCTGAAGGAACTTGCTTCCGGTGCGCATGCCCGCAGCACGGTCGGCGAGGCGCCGTTCATGCGGCCGCTGACCATGAAGAAGCCGGTGCTCGCAGCAATCAATGGTCACTGCTGGGCGGCGGGTTTCATGCTCGCGCTGTCGTGCGACCTGCGCATCGCCAGCAATAACGCGGTGTTCGGCTCTCCGGGCGCGCGCCTCGGCATCCTGCCCGAGGGCGGCCAGCTATACCGGTTGCCGCAACTGATCGCGCCGACGCGAGCGCTCGAAATGATGCTGACCGCTGCCCCGATGAGTGCCTACGACGCCGCCAGCTGCGACCTGGTGTCACGGCTGGTGCCAAATGGCGAGGCGCTCGCCGAAGCCATTGCGCTCGCCGAAGTGATCGCATCGCGCTCGCCGGCGGTCGTGCAGGCGGTGAAGTCGGGATTCAACCTCGGCCTGCGCGAGGGCAGCGTGCGGGCCGAGCGCTACGAGGCCGAGACCGCCCGCATCCTGCATCAGGGCGACGACGCCCGCGAAGGGATTGCCGCGTTCCTCGAGAAGCGCGCGCCGCGCTTCGCGGACCAGCCTGCCTTGGCCAACCCGTTGTCCGCCGAACATCCTGGAGCCTGATCCGAACATGACTACCACGCATCCCCTGCAGCGCCTCTTCCGCCCACGTCACGTCGCGTTGCTGGGCGTATCCCGGGACACCGACAAGGCCGGCTACAAGTTCCTGCGCTCGTTGCTTGACGCCGGCTTCGCCGGGCGGATCTCGCTGCTCGGCAGGCAGGCCGGCGAGCTTGAGGGCCTGACGATCCACACCGAGCCGGACGATCTGCCGGGCGATATCGATGTCGCCTTCAATCTACTGGGCCCCGCGCAGACGCCGGCGGTGCTTGAGGCGGTTGCCGCGCGCGGCGCTGCATTCGCGGTGGTGTTCACCGCGGGCTTCGCCGAGATGGGCGAGGAAGGCGAGCGGCTGCAAGACGATATGGTGCGTGCCTGCAACGCGCATGGCATGCGCATCGTCGGGCCGAACTGCATGGGACTGGCCAACCTGCACGTCGGGCTGAACCTGACCGAGATCACGCCGCTGCCGGTCGGACCGGTCGCGCTGGTGTCGCAAAGCGGCAATGTCGCGGTCACGCTGTGGGACCAGGCACGCAAGCACGATCTCGGGTTCTCCTGCTTCGTTGGCTTCGGCAACCAGGCCGACATCCCGATGCACGAGTACATCGACTACCTTGGCCAGGACGACGACACGCGCGTGATTGCGGTCTACCTGGAAGGCCTGCGGCCCGGCAGCGGTGATGCGTTCTTCGAAGCCTGCGCGCGCGTTTCCCGCAAGAAGCCGATGGTCGTGCTCAAGGGCGGGCGCACCTCGGCGGGACGGCGCGCGGCGCAATCGCATACTGCGTCGCTGTCGTCATCCGAACGGGTTTACCAGGCGCTCTTCGACGAGGCGGGCATGGTCGAGGTGAGCCAGCTGGAGCACCTGCTGCCAGCCGCCGAAGCGCTGATGCGCTGTCCGCCGATGATGGGCGACGATGTCGCCATTGTCGGCTCGGGCGGCGGCCACTCGACTGTCTGCACCGACGAGGTGGAATCCGTGGGCCTGCGCGTGCCCGAATTCCCGGCAGCGGTGGTCGAGACACTGTCCGGCCTGCTGCCTTCGTGGGCGCCAAAGCGGAATCCGGTCGACATGACCGGCGCCTACATCAACGATCCGAGCCTGTTCTCGTCGCTGACCGAACTGGTGATGCGCGCCTGCCCGTCGTTCGATGCCGCCGTCAATTACGGGCTTTACGGGCTGTGGAAGGGCGGCGTGCTCGGCAAGGAAAGCCCGCACGACTATGCCAGCGCCGCGCCGTTGCTCGGCGCCTTGCAGACCAAGCTCGGCAAGCCGCTGGTCTTCTACACGCCTTACGCTGACCGCGCGCATCCGTCGTTCACCGCGATGCGCCAATCCGGAGTGCCGTGCCTGGAATCGATCGAATCGGTCGGCGTCGCGCTCGCGGCGTTGCGCAAGCGTGGGCGCTATCTGGCACGCGCCGGCGAAGCGCTGCCGCAGCGCCAGGTGGCACCGCTGCCGGCAGCGGCCGCCACGTCCGCGGTGCCGTCGCAGGACTACTCGTCCGAGGTCGCCGCGTACCGCCTGCTGGCGCGCCACGACGTGAAGCTGCCCGAGGTGCTGACGGCGGAGTCGCCCGAGGCGGCCGTGGCGCAGGCGGAACGGATCGGCTATCCGGTCGTCGTCAAGGCGATCCTGCCGGGCGTCGCGCACAAGAGCGACATCGGGGGCGTACGCACCGGCCTGGGCGATGCCGGCGCGGTGCGCGACGCGGCGCGCGCGATTTCCCACAGCGTGTCGCAGGCGCTCGGTGCCGCCGCGCTCGACGGCTTTACCGTCACGCGCGACCTGGGCCGCCGCCGCGAGCTGATCGTCGGCGTGCGGCGCGACGTGTCACTGGCGTCGCTCGGTCTGATCGGCCTTGGCGGCGTGTTGACCGAAGCGCTCAACGACGTTGCCGTGGTGCTGTTGCCAGCCACGCCAGAGCGCGTGTCGCGCGCGCTGGCACGCCTTACCAGTGCGCGTGCCTGGGGCGAGTTCCGTGGCGAGCCAGCCGTGCCCGCCGATGCGCTTGCCGACCTGCTCAATCAGCTTGACGCCGCCCTGAGATCCGATCCCGTCATCGACAGCGTCGAATGCAACCCCGTGATGGTAGTCGGGCGGGATCTGGTTCCCGTTGACGCCGCCATCGCCATCACCGAAAAGGAGCCGACGTGACTATCCCGATGCCGCTTACCGAAATGCGGGACAACGTGCTGACCATCACGTTCAACCGCCCGGAAAAACTCAACGCGCTCACGCCGGAAATCTACGCGTTCGTCGGTGACCGCGTCAGCGAAGCGAGCGCGGATCCCGCCTGCCGCGCGGTGGTGTTGCGCGGCAATGGCCGCGCCTTCTCGGCGGGCTTCGACCTGTCGCTACAGATGGGAGAGCGCTCGCACGAAGACCGGCTGCACTCGCTGCATGAAATCGCGAACCGCGCGCGTTGGGCGGTGTGGCGCTGCAAGAAGCCGGTGATCGCGGCGATCCACGGCTATTGCATGGGTGGCGCGTTCGAACTGGTGCTGCCGTGCGACTTCACGATCGCCACTGAAAGCTGCACGCTGGGCGAGCCCGAGATCCTGTTCGGCGAAGGGCCGGCATTCATGATGGTGCCCTGGCTGGTCAACCACAAGATCGCCAAGGACATCCTGCTGACCGGCCGGCAGTTCACCGCGCCAGAAGCGCTGCGCATGGGCATCGTCAGCACGGTGGTGCCGGACGATGGGCTGGACGCCGCGGTGGCATCGCTGACGCAGAAGCTGTTGCGGCTGCCGCCTGCCGCGGTGGCGATCAACAAGGTCGGCATCAACCGCGCGTACGAGACCCAAGGCATGGCCGCGCATATCGACAGCTGGGTGGAGACGGCGGCGTACCTGGCGTTCATGGACGACGAGGCGCGCGGCGAGTTCGCGCGCCTCGTGAAAGAGCAGGGGCCCAGCGCGGGCATCCAGTGGCGCACGCAGTATTACGCCGACGGCAAGACCGCCGCCGGGAGCTGACGCCATGCTGAACCTGATCGGCAAGCAGATCGGACTCGGCCTCGCGGTCGTCATCACGGCGGTCACGCTGACATTCTTCATGGTGCGCATGAGCGGTGATCCGACCGCGCAGATCCTGCCGCAGGACGCGACCGCCGAACAGCGTCTGGCCATGCAGAAGCAGCTCGGGCTGGACCAGCCGCTGCCGCGCCAGTTCTTGAACTATATGCAAGGCGCGGCCAGGGGCGAGTTCGGCAATTCCTACTTCGATGGCGACACCGTGACGGCGATCATCATGCGCCGCCTGCCCAACACGGCGCTGCTTGCGTCGAGCGCGCTGGCCATCGCACTGGTCTTCGCCATTCCGCTTGGCGTGCTGGCCGCCACGCGGCGCGGCGGCCTGCTCGATCGCTCGGTCCAGGTGATCAGCGTCCTGGGCGCGTCGGTGCCGTCGTTCTGGATGGGCCTGCTGATGATCCAGCTCTTCGCGGTCGGGCTGGGCTGGCTGCCGACTTACGGCATCGGCGGATGGCAGCACCTGGTGTTGCCGTCGCTCACGCTCGCGCTGTACGTGTTTCCCAGTGTCACGCGGCTCACCCGTTCGTCGATGCTCGAAGTCTTGCCATCGAGCTACGTCAATGCGGCCAGGGCGAAGGGAATGCCTGAGCGCCGCGTGATCTTCCGCACGGTGATGCGCAACGGCATCGTGCCGGTGCTGGCGCTGATCGCGCTCGAGATCGGCTCGCTGTTCGGCGGGGCCGTGCTGACCGAGACGGTGTTCTCCTGGCCGGGCATCGGCCGGCTCGCGATCGAATCGATACAGCGCCGGGACTTCCCTATCACCCAGGGCGTCGTGGCCTATGTGGCGGTGATCTTCGCGGTGCTTACCGTGCTGGTCGAGATCGTCATCCGCATCGTCAATCCGAGATTGAGGCAAGCATGATATCCACCACCACATCCGCTTTGCCTGCGCCGGCATGGCGACGGCTGAGCCGGCGCCTCGCGCACCAGCCGGTCGCCATGCTGCTGTGCGCAGCCTTCATTGCCCTGACGCTGGTCGCGGCAATTGCGGGAGATGCGCTGACGCCGTTCGACCCCACCTTCCAGGATCTCGGCAGCCGGCTGCTGCCGCCTGGCACGATCGGGGCCGAAGGGCGCTACTGGTTCGGCACCGACGCGCTTGGCCGTGACGTGCTGTCGCTGCTGGTCATGGGCGCCTGGCCCGCGCTGTTCGTCTCGGTTTGCGCGGTCTTGCTGGCGGCCGTGGCCGGGATTGGCGCGGGCATCCTGGCCGGCTACCGCGGCGGGCGCTTCGCGGTGCTGCTGCTGTACCTGTCGAACATCCAGCTGTCGTTCCCGTTCTTCCTGCTGGCCATCACGATCGTCGGCATCCTGAGCCCGAGCGTGCCGCTGGTGATCGCGGTGATCGCGCTCGGCACCTGGGTGCGCTTCGCCCGCGTCACTTACTCGGACACCAACCAGATCCGGCAGCTCGAATACGTCGAAGCGGTGCTGGTCATGCGCGGCAGCATCTGGCGCGTGCTGTTCCGGCACATCCTGCCCAACGTGCTGCCCAACGTGCTGGTGCTCGCGACCTTCGCCTTCGGCACCGCCATCGTCATGGAGAGCGGGCTGAGCTTCGTCGGCCTTGGCGTGCCCACCGATTCGCCGACCTGGGGACGCATGCTGAGCGAAGGCCGCGACTATATGGAAACCGCCTGGTGGCTCACCGTATTCCCGGGCTCCTGCATTTTCCTGCTCGTACTGTCGATCAACGTGCTGGGCGAGCAGCTGCGCGACATATCCGATCCGAAAGTCAACCGGCGCTGAAGACGCCGGGTCCGCTCCGCCAACCAAGCCGTTCACCTCCAAGGAGAAGGTCATGAAAACGGGAGACTTTGTCGAAACGACAGTCATGCGCAGGGCAGCGCTGCGCGCCTGCCGTACGCTTGGGCTGGCGCTGGCCATATCGGCCGGCCTGGCCACCATGCAACCTGCGTACGCGGCAGGCACCGACGTGCGCATCGCGCTGTCGGGCGGCATCGACCAGCTCGATCCGGCGCGCACCGCCAATGGTCCCGACCTGGCGATCATCAGCCAGATCTACGACACGCTGCTGGTGCTGGATCCCAAGACCGGCAAGCTGCTGCCCAACCTGGCAACGTCTTACGCCCTCAAGGAGCCGACCTTGTGGGAATTCAAGCTGCGCAACGATGTCAGGTTCCAGGATGGCAAGCCGCTGACCGCGGACGACGTCAAGTATTCGATCGACCGCATCGTCAATCCGGCGACCAACTCGCTGCATGCGCCGCAGCTCGCGTCGGTTGCCGAGGTGATCATCGTCGATCCGGCCACGGTGCAGATCCGCACCAAGACGCCGGATCCGCTGTTGCCGCGTCGCATGCAGCCCATCGGCGGCAGTGGCCGCGTGTTCATCGTACCCAAGCATTATTTCGAATCGCATAGCCAGCAGGAAGTCAATGACAAGCCAATGGGCTCCGGCCCGTACAAGCTGGCCGAATGGCGCAAGGGCACCTCGCTGACGCTCGAGCGCAACCCGAGCTACTGGGGTCAGAAGCCAGAGGCGACCAGCGGGCGCTTCACCTTCATTCCGGAGAACGGAACACGGGTGAATGCGCTGCTCCAGGGCGAGGTGGACGTGATCCAGCGCGTGCCGATTGCCGATGTCGACCGCATCGAGAAAGCGCAGAACACCAAGGTCATCACCAGCATGGACGGCCTGGTGCACACCCTGCTGCTCGACTCGCGCAAGCCGCCGTTCAACGACATCAAGGTGCGCAAGGCCTTCGCCGAATCGCTGGACATCAACAACATCGTCACGCACCTGTTGGGCAAATACGGCCGGGTCCTGGCCGTGCCGATGGCGCCGACCGTCGTGCAGTACGACAAGTCGATCAAGCCGTACCAGACTGACCGCAAGGCGGCGAAGGCGGTGCTCGGGGGCAAGCCCATTGAGCTGAAGACCTATACGTCAGACGGGCGCTACGTGAATGACCGCGACATCTATCAGGCGATCAACGCGCAGCTCAACTCGACCGGGTTCAAGATCCAGCCTCAGGTCATGGAGTGGGGGCGTCTGATCAGCCTGATGCAGACGCGCAGCGGGGGGCCCTTCTATATCATCGGCTGGGACTTCGGCGAAGGCGATGCGAGCAAGATCAACTCGTTCCTCAATTCGGTCTCGCCGCTCAGCGTGACCAATGATCCCGAGTTTGACCGGCTGGCCGCGCAGGCGGGGAGCCAGATGGACGACGCGAAGCGCACCGAGGACTGGAAGGCCGCGCAGAAGCTCGTGAACGACCGCTACTACGTCGCCGCGGTGTGGCAGGCCGCATCGATCTACGGCTTCTCGAAGCGGCTGCAGTGGGATGCCCGCTTCGGTGACAATTTCGACCTGGCCACGGTCAAGGTTGCGGCGAAATGACCGTGTCCACGCTACGTGAGCCAGCCGATGCGCCGGTGCTCGATGTTGCCGACCTGAACGTATCGTTCCGCACCCGCACGGACGAGGTGCGGGTGGTGCGCGACCTCTCCTTCGCGGTGGCGCGCGGCGAGGTGTTCGCCGTCATCGGTGAATCGGGCTCCGGCAAGTCGACCATGGCGCAGGCGGTAATGGGCCTCTTGCCGGGCACCACGCAGACCAGCGGGCGCATCTCGCTTGGCGGCCAGCCCATCCACAATCTCGCGCCGGCCGCGCGCCGGCGGCTGTGCGGCGAACGGATGGCACTGATCAGCCAGGATGCCCTTGCGGCGCTCAATCCGTGCACGACCGTCGGCTTCCAGATCGCCGAGACGCTGATGGTGCATCGCGGCCTTGGGCACGGCGCGGCGATGCAGCGTGCGGTCGAGTTGCTGAAGCTGACCGGCATCCCGTCGCCCGCCGAGCGCGTCCATCACTATCCGCACGAGTTCTCCGGCGGCATGCGCCAGCGCGCGCTGATTGCGATGGCGCTGGCGCTGGAGCCCGACATCCTGATCGCCGACGAGCCGACCACCGCGCTGGACGCGACCATCAAGGCGCAGATCCTGCAACTGCTGATGCGGCTGAGGCGGGAACTCGGCATGGCAGTCCTGATCGTGACGCACGACATGGGCGTGGTCGCGCGCATGGCCGACCGGATGCTGGTGATGTACGCGGGACGCGCGGTCGAGACCGGTCCCGTCGTCGAAGTGTTCGACGCGCCCGCCCATCCCTATACGCGTGCGCTGCTCAAGGCGATCCCGCGGCTCGATCAGCCTGGCCTGGCGCTGCGCGCGATTGCCGGTGCGCCGCCGGCGCCGCAGGCAATGCCGCCGGGCTGCCCCTTCCATCCCCGCTGCCCGATGGCCGTGGCCGCCTGCGCCAGCGAGCTGCCACAGCCGATCCGGTTTGCCGGCGGGCGAACGTCGCAGTGCCGAATCCCACCGGGCGAGGTTCCGTATGCTGAACGTGCATGATTTCCAGAAGGTGAAGCCTTCCAACGACGACACACCGGTGCTGTGCACAAGCGGGCTCGGACGGCGCTTCCGCATCCCGCAGCCGTGGCCGGCAAAGCCGCTCACGCTCGATGCGGTCGACGACGTCACGCTGTCGCTCGCGCCTGGGCGAACGCTTGGCATCGTCGGCGAATCGGGCTGCGGCAAGTCGACGCTGTCGCGCATGCTGGTCGGCATCCTGCCGCCGTCCGACGGCAGCCTGTACGTGGACGGCATCGACATCACCACCCTGCGCGGCGAGCGCTGGCGTGAGGTCATGCGCGGTGTGCAGATGGTGTTCCAGTCGCCCTATACGGCGCTCAACCCGCGGCTGACCATTGGCGAAATCGTGCGCGAGCCGCTCGATATCCACGAGGCGCACCTGCCGAAAAGCGAGCGCACCGCACGCGCGGCCGCGATGCTCGAACGCGTCGGGCTGAACGCCGGCCATGCGTCGCGCTACCCGTACTCGCTGTCTGGCGGGCAGCTGCAGCGGGTGGGCATCGCGCGCGCCCTGGTGCGGCCCGCGCGCGTGGTGGTCTGCGACGAGCCGGTGTCGGCGCTTGACGTGTCCGTCCAGGCGCAGGTCGTCAACCTGCTGCGTGAACTGCAGGACGAGCTCAAGGTGTCGTATGTGTTCGTGTCGCATGACCTGGCGGTGGTCGCAAACGTTTCGCACGACATCGTGGTGATGTACATGGGCCGCATCGTCGAGTCAGGCGCCGCCGCCGACGTCCTTCAGTCGCCGCGTCACCCCTATACGCAGGCATTGGTCGACAGCGCGAACGTTCCCGATCCTCACGCCGAGCGCGCCCGCAAGCCGCGCGTGCTGACCGGCGATCTGCCGAGCCCGACCGATCCGCCGTCCGGTTGCCGCTTCCGCACGCGCTGCTGGATGGCGAGCGACGAGTGTGCGCGCTCGGTGCCCGCGTTGATCCAGCGATCCGGTGCGCCGCAGCGGGTTGCGTGCCATTTCGCCTGATTGTTTTTCCTGAACCATTTCGCACGGCCCCTAGCGGGCGCCATCAGGGATCATGAAATGAAGCATTGCCATACCTACGCCGCTGGAGCGTGGTTTGAATCGGGGGGATCGGAGCAAATCGATCTCGTCGACAGCTATACGGAAGCGGTGTATGCGAAGTTGCGCGCCAGCTCGCGTGCTGACGTCGATGTTGCGGTAGCGAGCGCGCGCAGCGCGGGACGCTCCTGGGCGCAGACGCCGGTCGAAGTACGAGCGAACGCGCTTGCGCGCATCGCCGAAGCGCTGGCCGAACGCGCCGACGAACTCGCGCAAGCCATCACGCGCGAAGTCGGCATGCCGGGCAAGCTGACCCGGCGCATCCAGGTCGACGCACCGATCCGGGCGTGGCGGCGCCAGTCGGAACTGGCGAAGACGCTGGCACGGCCAGAACGCATCGGTCATTCGATCATCGAACGGCTGCCCGTAGGCGTGGTGGCGTGCATCACACCGTGGAACTATCCGTTGCATCAGCTCACGGCCAAGGTAGCTTCCGCGCTCGCCGCGGGCTGCACCGTAGTCGTGAAGCCCTCGGAAGTGGCCCCGTCGAGCAGCCTCATTCTGGCCGATGCCGTAGCGTCGGCCGGGCTGCCGCCGGGCGTGTTCAATCTTGTCAACGGTCGCGGTGAAGATGTTGGCGCGGCGCTCGTCGCTCATCCGGATGTCGACATGGTCTCGTTCACCGGGTCGACCGCGGTGGGACGCAGGATTGCCGCCGCCGCGGGAGCACAGCTCAAGCGAGTCGCGTTGGAACTGGGCGGAAAGTCTGCCGCACTGATTCTGCCGGATGCGGACCTGGCAACGGCGGTCAAGGCCACCCTCGCCAATTGCCTGCTCAATTCCGGCCAGACCTGCTCGGCGCTGAGCCGCCTGCTGGTGCCACGCGCACGCTACGCGGAAGTCGTTGCCATGCTGCGCGAACAGGTCAAGGCGTACGTCATGGGCGATCCCGCTGACCCTGCGACGCGGCTCGGGCCGCTGGCTTCGAGGCCCCAGCTGGCACGCGTGCGCTCCCTCGTCGACGCGGCGATCGCCGATGGCGCGGCCGTCATCGCGGGTGGACCCGACGCGCCGCCGGTGCCGTCGCGCGGCTTCTTCTTCGCGCCGACAGTGCTGGGCAATGTGGATCCGTCGATGCCGATCGCACAGCAGGAAGTGTTTGGCCCGGTGCTGGTGCTGCTGGCCTACGACAACGTTGACGAGGCCGTGGAAATCGCCAACGGCACGCGCTACGGGCTCGCCGCCAGTGTATGGGGGCCAACGCCGGACGCTGCATGGGCGGTAGCACGCCGGTTGCGCGCGGGACAAATCGATCTGAACGGTGCCCCGTTCAATCCCGACGCGCCGTTCGGCGGCTTCGGAGACTCGGGCATCGGGCGGGAAAACGGGCCACACGGGCTGCATGAATTCGTCGATACCGTTTCATATCAATTACCGGCTGACTACATCGGCAACATGGTCGGTGCAAGCTGAGGAAACATGACATGCACTACACCGAATTGAACTACGTCGTACAGGACGCCGTTGCCACGATCGAACTCAACCGCCCGGAACATCTCAATGCGCTGACATTCAAGCTGGAGGCGGAGTTGTACCAGGCGATCGTCGACGCCGATGCCGACCCGGACGTGCGGACCATTGTCGTCACGGGTGCGGGCCGTGCATTCTGCGCCGGCATGGATATTTCCCAGCTGGAAGGCTTGCCGCCCGAAGACATCCGCTCGCGGCGCCACATGCGGACGTTCGACATGAACCGGCGGGGGGATTACCAGACGCGCTATTCCTACTTTCCCGCTTGCAGCAAGCCCATTATCAGCGCCGTCAATGGTGCGGCCGCCGGCCTGGGGCTTGTGCTCGCGCTCTACAGCGACTTCCGGCTGGCATCGCGTTCGGCAGTGTTCACGACGGCATTCGCGAAGCGCGGGCTGGTCGCCGAGCACGGCGTGGCGTGGATCCTGCCTAGGATCGTCGGCGCCGCGCATGCGACCGATCTCCTGATGACGTCGCGCAGGGTGGAGGCGGAAGAGGCGTTGCACATCGGGCTGGTGCACCAGCTGTCGGATGCCGCGGATTTTCGCGCCAGCGCGCATGCCTTCGCGATGCGGCTCGGTCGCGACGTGTCGCCGCGCTCGCTACGCGTCATGAAGCGGCAGCTCTGGGAGGCGCCTTTCCAGAGCCTTGCCGAAGCGGTGTGCCTGGCCAACGAAGAGATGGTGCGCAGCCTCGGAAGCGAGGACTTCCGCGAGGGCGTCGCGCATTTCGTCGAGCGCCGGGCACCGGCATTTACCGGGCAATAGGACAGGGCAGGCGGTGCCAGATACCGCCTTTGCTAGAATCGCTGACTTGACATGTGAGACAGGGGAAGCCGATGACGGCAGACTCGCTTGCCGGGGCGGGCGGCGTACCATCGTCACTGAGATTCGAAGAGATGCTGGGGCGCAAGTCCCTGGATCGGTCGTTGTCGAAGCGCGAGCGTACCCGCTATGTGTTCATGACGATCGCGGCGCGTTGCCTCCAGGATAATCCCGCGGAGAATCCCACGGTGGAAGTCGTGCTCTCGCAATCCGGGCTGGCACGCAGCACATTCTACAACCACTTCAAGGACATCGACGACTGCATCTTCGAAGTGCTCGACCTGTTCTTCGAGTACATCGAGGGCAGCCGCGTCAGCAGCTCGCGCGAACTGTCGACCTTCGATGCCATTGTCGAAGCCAACATGTGGTACGCGCGCGCCTACGCGGCGAACGCCAACCTGTTCGCAGCGATTCACCGAAACAGCGCACTGTGCAAGGTCCGCGAACAGCGCAACGCGCAGTGGGCGATGAAGATCGTCCATGTATCGGGGCGTCGGCGTGGTCGCGAATTCATTGGCGCGGAGCGCATCGAATATGCCGGCACGATCCGCATGCTGATCACGATGACGATCGAGGTCCTGCGCGAGCGATTCGTGGCCAATGACGTGCTTCTTGCCGAAGCGTTTCCGACGGCCGACCATGTCGCGATGAAAGTGAGCGAGATCTGGTACGAGGTGATGCAGCGCTATGAGAAGGAGGCGTAAGCTGAACCGGCTGCGGCTCGGGTAACGAGCAGCGCATGCCGGCCAACTCGGCCAGCCTGCCTCGTTCCGCGGGCGTCCAGACGGCTTTTCGCGCCGCGCCAGCATCTTTTCTTCGGCATTTTCGACCGGTCAGGTCCAGCTGCTGCACGGCGGCGGTGATGCTCCGGTGCCGACCACCGTCGCGATCGCCTGGATTGCGTCGAGCGTGATGCTCATTGTTGATCTTAAATCAAGACAGTTTGGTTTATAGACCACTTTTTGAGCAAGAGTTAAGCGGGCACACTGCGGTCCATTGCTTCTTGTTTCACGCCTTCGCAGGAAACCATCCATGAACGCACCGACCCCTCGCCCGCCGTTTGCCGGCAAGACGTTCGCAGTCCGCTACGCCGGGCTGACCGCGATCAACGCCTATGCCGAAGACGGCATCCACATGCGCTATGAGATCACCGAAGGCGACTTTGCCGGTGCCACCGGCGAAGTCGCCTACACGTGGCAGCACGTAACCGGCGAGATCTATGCGATCTCATGGCAGGAAGCCGACCGTGCCACGGTCGTCCACCTCGACGACTTTGCCGCCGGCACTTCGCGTTCGTTCTTCACCGCGCCGTCGCTGGACTTCTACCGGCTCGAAGGCAGCCTGCGCGCCCTCTGAACGCCGCCATCGAACTGATTCGAAGCCGTTGCGGGCGACATCAATACTTGATTTGAGATCAAATATTTTTGTCCGGTAACGGCGTTTATTTCATCAGTTTCTCCCGGCAGAATCGCCTCCAGATCAAACCGGATCCCATCAAGGAGCACACCATGCGCAATATCCCCGCCTTCGGCCTCGGCACATTCCGCCTGCAAGGCCAGGTTGTCATCGACTCGGTCCGCAACGGCCTCGAGCTCGGCTACCGCGCGATCGACACCGCCCAGATCTACGGCAACGAAGCGGAGGTGGGCGAGGCGATCGCCGCGTCCGGCGTGCGCCGCGACGACCTGTTCCTGACGACCAAGATCTGGGTCGACAACTACGCCAGCGACAAGCTCGTGCCCAGCCTCGAGGAAAGCCTGGCGAAGCTGCGCACGGACTACGTCGACCTGACCCTGATCCACTGGCCGGCGCCCGGCAATGGCGTGCCGCTCGAGGCCTACATGACGGCACTCGCCGAGGCGAAGGAAAAGGGCCTGACGCGGCAGATCGGCATCTCGAACTTCAACATCGAACTGACCAGGCAGGCGGTTGCCGCGGTCGGCAAGGACGCGATCGCGACCAACCAGATCGAGCTGAGCCCCTATCTGCAGGGCCGCAAGCTGGTGGATTTCCTGCAGCAAGAGGGGATCCACGTCACGTCGTACATGACGCTGGCATACGGCAAGGTGCTGGGCGACCCGGTGATCGGCGCGATCGCGCAGCGGCACCAGGCAACGCCGGCCCAGGTGGTGCTGGCCTGGGCGCTGCAGCTCGGCTACTCGGTGATCCCGTCTTCCACCAAGCGCGAGAACCTCGCCAGCAACCTGCTTGCGCAGACGCTGCGCCTGAGCGACGAAGACATGGCGCAGATTGCCGCGCTCGAGCGCAACGGCCGCGAAGTCAGCCCCGACGGCCTCGCGCCGCAATGGGACTGAACCCGCAGCGACCCTTTTTCGTTCCGTCTTTCTTCGACCCGTCTTTCATCGATCCCTCCGCGGCCCGCAGGCCGCGGCTCCGATAGCACACGCACCATGACCCAGGATCCGCTGTTTCAATCGCTTCAACTCGGCGGGCTGATGCTGCCAAACCGCATCGTGATGCCGCCGATGACGCGCTCGCGCGCCAGCCAGCCCGGCGACGAGCCCAATGAACTGATGGCCGCGTACTACGCGCAGCGCGCGGGCGCAGGCCTGATCGTCAGCGAAGGCACCTACATCGCGCCGCTCGGCAAGGGCTATGCATGGACGCCCGGCATCCACACGCCCGCGCAGGTGGCCGGATGGCGCAAGGTGACCGAGGCCGTGCACGCCGCCGGCGGCCGCATCTTCGCGCAGCTCTGGCATGTGGGCCGGCTGAGCCACGAGAGCCTGCTCGGCGGGCAACAACCGGTGTCGTCGTCGCCGATCCAGGCGCAGGGCGTGAACGTGTTCATTGCCGGTAAGGACGGCAGCACGCCCGGCTTCGTCCAGGCCTCCGCGCCGCGCGCGCTGACCGTCGACGAGATCCGCGAAGTCGTGGACCAGTACCGCGCCGCCGCGCGCAACGCGATCGAGGCGGGTTTTGACGGCGTCGAGCTGCACGGTGCCAACGGCTACCTGGTCAACCAGTTCATCGACTCCAACGCGAACACGCGCACCGACGCCTACGGCGGGTCGCTGGAGAACCGCCTGCGTTTCCTGGGCGAAGTCGCGCAGGCGCTGGCCGAAGGCACGGGCGACGCGTCGCGCGTCGGTATCCGGCTGGCGCCGCTGACCACGCTGAACGGTTGCGTCGACGACGATCCGGAGACGACATACCTTGCCGCGGCCAGGCTGCTCGGTGATCTCGGCGTCGGCTACCTCCACATCGCGGAGGCGGACTGGGACGATGCGCCGCTGATGCCGGCGGCATTCAAGCGCAAGCTGCGTGACGCGTTCCCCGGCGTGCTGATCTATGCGGGCAAGTACACCGCGGAACGCGCGCGCGAAGCGATCGCCGCGGGCTGGGCCGACCTGATTGCCTTCGGCCGTCCGTTCGTCGCGAACCCGGATCTGCCCGAGCGCCTGCGCGTCGGCGCGCCGCTCGCGCAGCATGACCGCGGCACGCTCTTCGGCGGCGGTGCACAAGGCCTGACCGACTACCCTACGCTGGCCGAAGCCGCAGCCTGAACGGAACCCGGAGATCGATGATGAAGACGACGCTCGCGAAACTCGCGTTGGCCGCCATGCTGCCGCTTGCCATGCACGCTGCCGCCGCGGCGGACTGGTATCCGTCCGGCTACGGCCAGAAGGATGAAATCGGCGCGGCGAACCTGCTGACCCCGGACGTGGTCAGGCAGGCCGTCACGCTGGTGAAGACCGGCAAAACCTACCCGCTGGCCGTACCGGTGGACAAGGACCTGCCCGCATTCCGCCACCGCAGCTTCCGCCTCTACAACGTGCAGGTGGGCCAGCAGGCCGGCAAGTCGCTGGGGCCCAACAAGTTCACCTTCAACGACGAACTCGTGAACGCGTGGACGGGTGTCGGCACCCAGCTCAACGGCATCGGCCACATCGGCATCGACAACGTCTATTACAACGGCAACAAGGCGGCCGACTTTGTCAGCGTCGATGGCGTGAAGAAGCTCGGCGTCGAGAAGGTGCCGCCGATCGTCACCCGCGGCGTCGTGCTCGACATGACCGCGCACTATGGCAAGGCGATCGTCCCGGGCGGTACCGAGTTCACCGTCGCGGACATCCAGGCCGTTCTCAGGAAAGAAGGCCTGACCCTGTGCAAAGGGGATGTGGTGCTGTTCAACACGGGGTGGCTGGAGCTGATCGGCAAGGACAACAAGCAGTTCCTGGAAGTGGAACCCGGGATCGGCATGGAAGCCGCGCAGTGGCTGGCCGACCAGGGCATCGTAGCGTTCGGCGGCGACACCTGGGCGTCCGAAGTCTATCCGAACCCGCGCGGCAATGAGGAGTTCCCGGTTAACCAGTACATGCTCGCCAAGCGCGGCATCTACAACCTGGAGTTGATCGACAGCCGCGCACTCGTACGTGACAAGGCGTGGGAGTTCCTCTTTGTGCTGGGTCAGCCGCTGTACGTGGGCTCCACGCAAGTCAACGTCAATCCGGTAGCCATCCGATGAACACGAGTACGGCTTCCAAAAGCCGCTGCGGCGGGTCCTGAGGACGCGCCGCACTGGCTTCGGCAGAAGTCAGGCTTGCCCTTTGCATCTGCCAAGCTCAAACCGACCACCCCAGACTCACCACGCCGATCACCACCCCCAACCCGATCCGATACCACGCAAACACCCGCAACGAATGCCGCGCCACCAGCCGCACCAGCGCATTGACGACAAAGAGCGCGGAGATGAACGCGGCGGTGAAGCCGGCGGCAATGGACCAGATGTCCTGCAGGCTGAGCAGGTGGTAGTGCCGCATGGCGTCGTAGGTGGCGGCGCCGAGCATGGTGGGGATGGCCAGGAAGAAGGAAAACTCGGTCGCCGCCTGCCGCGACACGCCTGACAGCATCCCGCCGATGATGGTGGCGCCCGAGCGCGACGTGCCCGGGATCATCGCCACGCACTGCGCAAAGCCGATGCCGATAGCCTGCTTCCAGCCGAAGTCTTCGATGGCGTGGATGCGCGGCACGGTGCTGCGGCGCTCTACCCACAGGATGACCAGCCCGCCGGCGATCAGTGCGGCCGCGACCACGGCCGGATCGAACAGGTGCTGCTTGATCGGGCCGATGAGCAGCGCGCCGATGACCGCGGCCGGCAGGAAGGCGACCAGCACCGCGGTGGCGAAGCGCAGCGCGTCGGGATCGCGCCGCACCACGCCTTCGCACAGGTCGGTGATCTTGGCGCGGTACAGCCAGCACACGGCCAGGATGGCGCCGAGCTGGATCACCACGTCGAACACGCGCGCCTCGTGCGAGGTGAAGTCGATCCAGTCGCCGGCCAGGATCAGGTGCCCGGTGCTCGAAATGGGCAGGAATTCCGTCAGGCCCTCGAGCAGGCCGAGAAGGAATGCCTTGCCCAGGTGGATCCAGTCGATCATTTGGCGGCGGCCTCGTGGTTGCTGTGCGGTTCGGAAGGGGCGTGGGGCAGGGGACCGTCAGGCCGCCAGGCTGTGGAGCAGCTGGGGCTCGCGCTGCTCCAGATAGCGGCGGAACTGTGCGCCGGTTTCATGGTGCTTCAGCGCAAATTCGACGGTCGCCTTGAGGTAGCCCAGCTTGCTGCCGCAGTCATAGCGCGTGCCGTGATAGCGATAGGCCAGCACTTGTTCCTGGCTCAGCAGCGACTGGATCGCGTCGGTCAGCTGGAACTCGCCGCCGGCGCCTGGCTTCAGCGCGCGCAGGTGGTCGAAGATGCGCGGCGTCAGGATGTAGCGCCCGACCACGCCCAGGTTGGACGGCGCCTCTTCCGGTGCGGGCTTCTCGACGATGCCCGAGACCTTGATTACGCCTTCGGCCCACTCGCGGCCCTCGACCACGCCGTAGGAACGGCTCTGCTCCGGCAGGATCTCTTCGACGCCCAGCACCGAGCAGTTGTAGTGGTCGTACGCATCCACCATCTGCTTCATCACCGGCGGGTGGCCGTCGATCAGGTCGTCGGCCAGCATCACCGCGAACGGGGCGTCGCCCACCAGCTTGGCCGCGCACAGCACCGCGTGGCCCAGGCCCAGTGCTTCGGACTGGCGCACGTAGAAGCATTCGACGTTGGCAGGCTTGATCGAGCGCACCACGTCCAGCAGCGCCTGCTTGTTCTTGGCCTCGAGTTCCACCTCCAGTTCGAAGGCCTTGTCGAAGTGGTCTTCGATGGCGCGCTTGGAACGGCCGGTGACGAAGATCATCTCGGTGATGCCGGCGGCCATGGCTTCTTCCACGGCGTACTGGATCAGCGGCTTGTCCACCACCGGCAGCATTTCCTTGGGGCTGGCCTTGGTGGCCGGCAGGAAGCGGGTGCCCAGGCCTGCGACCGGGAAGACGGCCTTGCTAACGCGACTTGTCATTTCAGTGGTTCCCTTCAAAGGTTCGGCAATGCTCGGTGCGATGGCGGCGAGGCCTGCCTTCATCCGCCGGCAAAGAAAGAGGGTGTAGGCGCAACAGGGAATCAATCGCCTACACCCTTAAGTCGGCACGGGGTGCCACCCGCGATTGTGCTGCGTCGCACCACCCGCGGTACCCCTCAGGCGTTGGGACGGAATTCGTTTCCACTCCGATGGGGGGATCGGAAACTTGGTAAAAACGCCGGCCGCGCCTTGAAGATGTAGTCCCGCGAGCCATAAACTTCGCCGGTCATTTACGGATGACGCAGTGCAGAAAAGAGCGCGCCCAGCGCGCCGGGCACAACCAGTCAACACCGCCAGGTTCAGTTCCGCAGCCTTGCAGACAAGCGGACAGGCACCCCGGGTGCCATGCCGAACCGGCGGGGTCACCGCTGTGCGTTACGACAGGGTGGCGGCGGGCTATGCGGGTCTTCTTGCAAACAAGGGAATCATCGAGAGTGCTAAAGCTTTCAAGCAGCTTGAGGTTTGGCAGGGCCGTCATGTGCCTGGGGATCGTTCCGTTGCTGGCATCGTGCGCGCTGGCGCCGGGCATGCGTTTCGATCCGCAGCGCCCGCTGGATCCGGAGGACCCGCAGTCGGTGCCCAAGGTCACGCAGATCACGCCGGCGCTGGTGCGCACGCTGAAGGCCGCGATGCCGCCCGCGAACGCAGGCGTCGAGGCCTTGTTCGGCGAGCCCGGACCTTATACCGTAGGCGTCGGCGACATTCTCTCGATCGTGGTGTGGGACCATCCGGAGCTGGTGTTCCCCACGCAGACCTACTCGATCGGCGCCGCCTACGAGATCCCCAGCTACAGCGGCGCGGCCAACATTCCCGGCTATGTGGTCAGTCCGGCGGGCACCATCCAGTTTCCCTATGCCGGCGTGATCAAGGTGCTCGGCCAGACTCCGGACCAGATCCGCGGGCAGCTGAGCACCCAGCTCAAGCCGGTGGTGACGATGCCGCAGGTCACGGTGCGCGTGCTGGCGTTTCGCAGCAAGCGTGTCTACCTCGACGGCGAAGTGAAGACGCCGGGCCCGCAGAATATCGACGACGTGCCGATGACGCTGGTCGAGGCGCTCAACCGCGCCGGCGGCATCAACGTGCTGACCGGCGACAACAGCCGCATCCGCATCTCGCGCGAGGGCAAGATCTACTACGTCAGCCTGCCGGCGCTGCTGCAGCAGGGCATCGATCCGGCGCGCATCCTGCTGCGCAACGGCGACATCGTGCGCGTGGAGCAGCGCGAGGACAGCAAGGTCTTCGTGACCGGCGAAGTCGTCAAGCCGACGCCGGTGATGCCGCGCAACGGCCGGCTCACGCTCAGCGAAGCGATCGGTGAAGCCGGCGGCCTGAATCCCAATTCGGCCAACGCCAAGGAGCTCTACGTCATCCGCAAGGCCGCCGACGGCGAGGCCGAGGTGTTCCACCTCGACGGCAAGTCCCCGGTCGCGTTCGCCCTGGCCGAGGCGTTCGAGCTCAAGCCGCGCGACGTGGTCTATGTCGATGCCGCCGGCGTGGTGCGCTGGAGCCGCGTGATCAACCAACTGGTGCCGAGCGGCAACTTCTTCACCTCCACCGCGAACGCAGTCAAATGATCAAGACCGTACTCGTGGTCTGCATCGGCAACATCTGCCGCAGCCCGATGGCGCAGGGCCTGCTCACGCAGGCGCTGCCCGACGGCGAGGTGGTCTCCGCCGGCCTGGGCGCGCTGTCCGGGCACGCGGCGGATCCGCATGCAGTGGACCTGATGAGCCGCCAGGGCGTGGATATTTCCGGGCACCGGGCGCAGCAACTCAATCACACGCTGATCCGGCGCGCGGACCTGATCCTGGTGATGGACGGCGCGCAGCGGCAGGAGATCCAGCGCCTGCACCCGGCCACCACCGGGCGCGTGTTCCGCCTGGGCGAGCTGGAGAAGTTCGATGTGCCCGATCCCTACCGCCAGCCCCGTGCGGCATTCGAGAGCGCGCTGCAGCTGATCCAGCGCGGCGTGGAGTCCTGGGTGCCGCGCATCCGGGCCCTGGGTTAAACCGATACTGTCCTGCCTGCCATGAACCAGTCCACTTATGTTCCCGTCGCGGCGCCGGCCCAGTCGGACGAGATTGCCGTTGTCCGCTACCTGGACGTGCTGGTGGCAAACCGCTGGCTGATCGCGGCGATTGCCTTTGCCGTCCTGATGCTAGGCGTTGCCTACGCGTTCCTGGCGCGCCCGGTGTACGAGGCCAACATCCTGGTGCAGGTCGAGGACAGCCAGAACAGTCCCAACGGCCTGCTGGGTGATGTCTCGTCGCTGTTCGACGTCAAGACGCAGGCGACCGCGGAAATCGAGATCCTGCGCTCGCGCATGGTGGTCGGCAAGGCGGTCGACAACCTGCGGCTCTATATCGATGCCAAGCCCAGGTATTTTCCGCTGGTGGGGCCCTGGATCGCCAGCCAGTCGAAGGGCCTGTCCGAACCCGGCCTGTTCGGCATGGGCGGCTATGCCTGGGGCGGCGAATCGATCGAGGTGCCGACCTTCGACGTGCCCGAGGCGCTGCAGGGCGAGAACTTCGTGCTGGTGAGCCTGGGCGATGGCCGCTACCGGCTCGAGCAGAGCAGCCTGGACCAGCCCATCGTCGGCCGCGTCGGCGAAGCGGTCGAGGTCAGCCATGCGGTCGGCGAGATCCGGCTGCTGGTGACGGCGCTGAAGGCCAAGCCCGGCATTGCCTTCAACCTGGTGCGCCAGTCGCGGCTGAAGACGCTGGAGCAACTGCAGCAGCAGTTGAACATCGCGGAGAAGGGCAAGCAGAGCGGCGTGATCGGGGCTTCGCTGGAAGGCAATGACGCCAGGCTGACGGCGGCGATCCTGAACGAAATCGGCGACGAGTATGTAGCGCAGAACATCAACCGCAAGGCCGCGGAAGCGGAAAAATCGCTGCTGTTCCTCAACAACCTGCTGCCGCAGCTGAAGGGCGAGCTCGAGCGCGCGGAAGTGAAGTACAACGCCATGCGTAACGATCGCGGCACCTTCAACCTCAGCGAGGAGGGCAAGGCCTTCCTGCAGGAGAGCGTGACCGCCGAAACCTCGCTGCTTGAACTCAAGCAGAAGCGCGCCGAGCTGGTGACGCGCTTTGCGCCGGGCCATCCGTCGATGCAGGCGGTCGACAAGCAGATTGCCGCGCTTGCCGCCAAGGCGGGGGCGGTCGCCGGCCGGGTCAAGACCCTGCCGAACCTGGAGCAGGATACCGTGCGCCTGATGCGCGACGTGCAGGTCAACAATGACCTCTATGTCGGCATGCTGAACAATATGCAGCAGCTCAAGCTGGTGAAGGCGGGCAAGGTCGGCAGCGTGCGCCTGGTCGACACCTCGCCGGTGCCCGAGGAGCCGGTCAAGCCGAAGAAGGCGCTGGTGATCGTGCTGGCGGCGGTGCTTGGCGTGCTGGCCGGGGCCGTAGTGGCCTTTGTCCGCAATGCCCTGTACGGCGGCATCACCGACCCCAAGGACATCGAGGAACACACCGGGCTCAACGTCTATGCGACCGTGCCCCAGTCCGAACACCAGCTCACCATCAGCAAGGACATCCAGGCGCGCAAGCGCGGCCACTACCTGCTGGCCGACCGCTTCCCCAACGAGCCCTCGGTGGAAAGCCTGCGCAGCCTGCGCACGTCGCTGCAGTTCGCCATGCTGGATGCGCCCAACAACCGCGTGCTCCTGACCGGTGCCACCGCCGGCGTGGGCAAGTCCTTCGTCTCGGTCAACCTGGCCGCGTTGATGGCGTCGGGCGGCAAGCGCGTGCTGCTGGTCGACGCCGACATGCGCAAGGGCTACCTGAACCAGTATTTCGGCAAGGATCGCGAGCCGGGTTTGTCCGACGTGCTGGCCGGCAAGCTGGCGCTGGAAGACGTGATCCACCGCGACGTGGTGCAGGGACTGGACTTCATCGGCACGGGGACGATCCCGCCGAACCCCGCCGAGCTGATGCTGAAGGAACGCATGGGCAGGCTGCTCGAGGAGCTCAGCGCGCGCTACGACATGCTGATGGTCGACACGCCGCCGGTGCTGGCCGTCGCCGATGCCGCGATCCTGGCCGAGCGTTGCGGCACGGTGTTCCTGGTGACGCGCTTCGGCAAGAGCTCGATCGGCGAGATCTCGGAATGCGCCAAGCAGCTGGCGCAGGTCAACGTAAGCGTGAAGGGTGTGATCTTCAACGGCCTCGACCCCAACGCCTTCCGCTACGGCTATGGCTCCAAGTACGGGCGCTATCGCTATGCCTACTACGGTTACTCGCAAAGCGAGAAGGCGTAAGCCATGCAAGCCGCGCGACTGGACCGCGACTGGGTGCTGGCCGAGCGCGGGCTGGCCACGGTGGCGAGCCTGGTGCTGAGCCTGCTCTACCTGGTGATCTATTTCTTCGGCCGCGACGCGCTGCCGGAAAAATGGGTCACCGATTCCAACAAGATGCTGGAATTCCTGGTCAGCGGCTCGACCGACCTTGACGATTCGTTCGCCGCCACCGCCAAGGTGTTCTCGGTGTTCGGCGCGGAGTATGTGAATGTCGTCACCGCCACGGTCGGCGTGGCCTATCTTGCGCTGGCGTCGAGCCGGGTGGCGAGCCTGCGTGACCTCGCCACGCGCTGGCTGTTCGTGCTGCCCTGCATGCTGCTGAACCTGCTGTCGCCGGGCAAGGAAACCGTGGTGATCGCGATGTCGATCGTGCTGGTCATGGGCGGAATGTCGCGCGGTGTGTCGTTCCGCGCGCTGGTGGTCATGACCATGGTGCTGTACGGTTGCTACGCGCTCTTTATCCGCAATTACTACGCGATGATCCTGGTGCTGGCGCTCGGCATCCGCGCAACGGCGCGGCTGAGCCCGGCATGGAAGGCCATCGTGCTGGCCTGCGTGGTGGGCGCGATCCTGGTGGCACCGTCCGAGATCCTGTATATCCTGCAGTCGCCGCGGGACATCTCGAACAACTATGCGCTGAGCATCGGCAGCGACAACCGCACCATGATCTGGAACCTGTATCCGCCCACATCCGGTGTCAATTTCATCGTCAACTACCTGTACGCGGCGGTCATGTTCGTGTTGCCGGTGATCAGCTTCCGCGCGCCGGTCGACCTGGCCATGATGCTGATGCATGCGGCGATCCTGCGCGTGGCGCTGCGCGGCTTGTCCGGCACGCCGGCGGTGACCGAAGTCGGGCGCAAGCGCCGCTGGTTTGCCACGCTGGTGGTGGCGCATATCCTGGTGCAGTTTATCTTCGAGCCTGACCTGGGCAGCTATGTTCGCCATCTCACCTCGGTCAGCCTGTTCCTCATCCCTTTGCTAACTGCCTTGCCGGCCAAACAAGATGAAGCACGTCGTCATATGCGCGGTGCCATACAGTGACAACCTCGGCGATGCGGTGATCGCCGAAACGCTGGGCCACCTGATCCGCCAGGCCGTGCCGGATTGCCGGGTCAGCTACCTGGATATCGCCGGGCGTACCCGGCTGGGGGAAAATTCGCTGAAGAAGGGCCGCCTGATGCGGATCTTCTCGCGGCTGCCGGGCTGGGCCCGGGTGCCGGTGCTGACCGCTGCCATCTGGCTGAAGTACCGGCGGCAGTGGCGCACCCGCTGGCAGCAGCAACTGGCCGATGCCGATATGGTAGTGGTCGGCGGCGGCCAGCTGCTGTGCGACGTGGACCTGAACTTCCCGCTCAAGCTCTACCTGCTGGCCCGCTGCCTCGGCAACAACGCCAAGGTGGCGCTGGTGTCGGTGGGCGTGGCCGCCGGCTGGTCGCGCCTGGGGCGCTACCTGGTGTCGCGCTTCTTCGCGCTGGCGGCGCCGCAATTCGTCTCGGTGCGGGATGAAAGCTCGCGCCGCAATATCGTCGGCCTTGGCGCGGGCGAGCCTTGCGACGTCGCCATCATTCCCGATCCCGCCATCCTGAGTTCGTCGCTGTATGCGGAGCACGGGCTGGAGAAGCGCTGGGACGTGGGGATCTGTGTCTCGGACGTCGAATCGCTGCACTACAACGCCGACCTGGTCGCGGTATCGGAGCAGGGCGCGGGGCTGGGCATGTTTGTGGAACTGGTACAAAAGCTGCGCCAGGGCGGGCAGCGCGTGGTGCTGTTCACCAATGGCGCGGAGGAAGACAATCTCGCCGCGGCCACGGTCAGGAGCCGGCTGGGGGCGGAGGTCGCGAACGGCGTGGATTACATGCTGCCGAAGTCGCCAGCGGAGCTGGCATCGATCATCGCGGGCTGCCACAGCATGGTCGGGCACCGCATGCACGCCAACATCATCGCCTTCAGCTTCGGCGTGCCTTCCGTCGGCATCGTCTGGGACACCAAGGTCGCGTCGTTCTTCAAGCTGAGCGGACGCGGCGATTTCGCGATGCGGCAGAGCGCCGGCGCCGACGACGTGATGGAACGGCTGGCCTGCGCGCGCTCGCTGGGGGCGGCGCAGTTCAAGCGCTCGGCCCGGCTGGGCCGCGACATCAGGCAGGGGCTGGCGCTGCTGTTCGACCAGAAGCTGGCCGTGCCGGCCGCGCCGGCGCCGCTCCGGGCGGCGCCTTCGCTCGAGGGGGCGCCATGATGCGCCGCATGCTGCCGGCGCTGGGCGCGGTGTTCGAGCAGGCCGCGTATACGGCGGTGCAGTTCGGCATCAACGTGGCGCTGGCCCGCTCGATGGACGTCGCGGGCTATGGGCTGGTGGCGGTGGTGCTGTCGCTGGTGGTGTTCATCAACATCTTCTATGTTTCGTTCCTGCACGAGCCGGCGCTGATCGAGGGGATCAAGCTGCGCGTGCGCTTCTCGGCCGAGGTCGCGGTGCTGACGGTGTTTCCGGTCGCGGCCGGGTCCATTCTCTATCTCTACGGGCATGGCCTGAGTACGTCGGCCTGTGCGGCGGCGGCGGTGCTGTTCGCCAGCTACACCGCGTACTGGGTGCTCAGGACCGTGGGCGCGAAAGCACGCGGCTATGCCGGGCTGCTGGTCTGCCACACGCTGATCGGCGGCGGCGTCGCCATGATCGGCCTGGCCTCCGGCACGCAGCCGGCGCCGGCGGCGATGCTGATGCTCGCAGCCGCGATCCTGTTGCCGACGCTGGTGGCTGCCGCCACGCTGCGCCGTCGCGGCCGCATCGAGGTGGTCCCGGGCCGCCCGGAGTCGCCGCGCCAGTGGCTGGGGTTCGGGGCCAGCTCGGCCAGTGCGCAACTGATGAGCTGGCTGGTCGGGCCGGGCCTGGTGGTGCTGCTAGGCTCGCTGGGACACTTTGCCGACTCGGCCAAGTTCCGCATCCTGCTGACAGTGCTGCTGCCGGCCCAGTATGTCCTGATGGCGCTGGGCTACCACCTGATGCCGAGATTCGCGGCGTCATTCCGGCAGGACGACACGCGGACGCTGGCCAGGAACGCGGCCGGCTTCGTGCTGGGCGGCGTGGTGCTGTCCGGCGCGCTGAGCGTGTTGCTGCTGCTGTTTGGCGACCAGCTGGTGGTCATGCTGTTCGGCGCGGCCTATGGAGATCTTGACGTGCGCTTCTTTTCGCTGTTTCCGATCGTGTTTGCGGTGGTGATGTGCCTGCGCACCTTGCTGAAGTCGTTCGGCATGGCGCGCGCGATCTTCCTTGCCGCGGGCATCGGCCTGCTGGCGGGCGTCACGCTTGGGGCGTGGCGTTATCCGCAGCTCGACTACCTTGTGGCGGCGCAGGTCATGCTGGTGTCGTTCCTCGTCATCGCGCTGTTCCAGACCGGTGCGCTCGCCATGGGCGTACTGCGCAGGCATGTCGCCGCGTAGTGCCGCATCGTCGCGCCGCGGGGCGCAGACGCGCGCGCTGGCGCTGGCTGCGCTGATCGCGGTCTCGGGCTGGTGGACCGCCCGGCGGGCCCATGCCGAGAACGGCCAGGCCTCGGGCCGGATTGCGTCGATGCCGGCCTTTGCCGTGCAGATCGATCCGGCCACGGTGTCGGCCCGCGACTTCGCCGAGATCAGGCGCCTGGGCTTTTCCCATGTGCGTTTTGGCGTGCGGCCCGAGGTGGTGCGCGGACACCTGGCGCCGCAGCGCTACGCGCAGGTCATTGCGCAGGCACGCCAGGCCGGCCTGCAGATGCTGGTTACGCTGTATGGCGGGCGGTATATCTGGGGCGACCAGGGCGAGGAGGGTGGCAGCGATGCCAGCGAGGCCAGGTTCGCCGCGTTCGCCAGCCAGTTCATGCAGCGCAACGCGGGGCCGGACCTGTCGTACGAGATCTGGAACGAGCCCGACAACAAGACCTTCCTGCATCCGTCGGTACCCGTTTCCCGGCTGATCTCGACCGCCGGAAAGATCTGCGAGGCGCTGGCGCAGGCCGGCACGGCGCCGCCCCCCGCCGTTTACCTGTTCGGCCTGGCGCGCATGCCCGGGGCGGCAAATCCCGTGGCGGAACAGTCCTTGTCGCGCCTGCTGACCGATCCGCGCCTGGGCTGCATCAAGGGGCTCAGCGTCCATCCGTACCGCGCCACGCCCGAAACCCTGCTGCGCGACTATCGCCAGCTGGGCGGCCGCATCCGCAATTCGCCGCGTCCGGGCGCGCAGCTGATCGTCAGCGAATGGGGCTATGCCTCGTACCTGCCGGTGCGCAGCGAAGCCACGCAGGCGACGCTGATTGCCAGGCAGGTGCTCGCCGGCGTCATGGCGCAAGCGCCCATGCTCGGCATCTACGCGTGGCGCGACCGCGGCCAGGCAAGATGGGACCGCGAGGCGAACTTCGGTCTGCTCAGGAACGATGGCTCGGAGAAGCCGGTCATCGCCATGCTGCGCGACCTGCTGGCCCTGTTGTCCGGGGCGAAGGATGCGCAATGGCGCCAGCGCCAGGACAGCTTCGTGCTGTCGCTGCGCAAGGACGGCGCGGTGCATCGCATCTATTGGGGGCCGCAAGGCCGGGCGCTGTTGCTCGAGGCGCTGGCGCAGGCGGGGTCGGACGGCTGCAAGGTGAGGGCGCTGGGCACTGCCGCAGGCGCGCGCCCGTGCGCGGCGCTGCAGGACGGCACCGTGCTTGCCGACGCGGAGATGCTGCTGGCCAGCTGGCCGGGCGGCAATGCGCCGCCCTGACCAACCCCGTCGGCGCGGTGCTAGGCGAGCAACGCGCGCGAGTAGAACGACTCGAACTTTCTCGCCTGGGTCACGATGTTGAACTCGGACTTGGCGCGCGTCACCGCTTGCTCGGACATGGTCTGCCACAGCGTGGCGTCGCCGACGATGGCTTCGATCGAACTGGCCATGGACGGGGCGTCGTCCACCGGCACGATAAAGCCGTTGCTGCCATCGACGATGATGTCCTTGATGCCGTCGACGTCGGTGCCAACCACCGGGATTGCCAGCGCATTGGCTTCCGCCAGCACGTAGCCGAAGCTCTCGTAGTGCGAGGTCAGCACCACCACCGCGGCATGTGCCAGCAGTTCCAGCAGCTCGGCGCGGCTCATCCACGCGATCGCGGTGATGTCCTTGCCCTCGACCAGACCGCGTTCCTGCAGCATGGCATCGAGCGTGGCGCGGTCGTTCTCGTAGTGGCCGTAGCCGACCAGCATGAACTCGAGGTCGGCACGGCCCTGGAACAGCCTGGCCACGTCCAGGAACATGGGGATGTTCTTCTGCGGGCTGATCCGCGCCACCATGATCACGCGCTTGACGCCGGCGCCAAGCTGCCGTTCCACCGGCACGGAGCGCGGCTCGACGGCATTCAGGATGGAATGTGCGCGCTCGCGCGGCAGGCCCACCTCGTGGATGGCGCGGTCGCGCTCCGACGGCGAGGTCGCCAGCACCGCATCGGTCAGCCGGTGCAGGAAGCGCTCCGCCATCAGGAACACGCGCCGCTTGATGCCGCGCAGGCCCAGGTAATAGTAGGCATGCGGGGTGTAGACCACGCGCACGTTCAGGCCGATGCAGGCCAGCCGTCCCACCAGTCCCGCCTTGGAACTGTGCAGGTGGACGATCTGCGGCGCCACGCGCTTCACCAGCGCGCGCAGGTTCAGTGCCGCCTTCAGGTCGTTGAGCGGATCGAGCTTGCGCGGAATCGGCAGGTAGCTGACGCCGAAATTGCGCGCATCGGCAACCGCCGACACCGAGCATTGCTTCGGCAGCGCGAAGTGGAAGCTGATGTGCTCGTCGTTGATATGGGAGGCCAGCAGGTGCAGGTAGGTCTCGACACCTCCCAGGCACTCGGTCACGTGCAGGACTTTGATCATTGGCTTGCGGATGCGATGGCGTAATGGATGCGGGATAGCTGACGTGGCTCAGTAGGCGTTGCTGCCCATCCAGCCGCGGAAGGCGGTCCAGAAAATGATGCGCAGGTCGAGCCAGAACGACCAGTTGCGGATGTAGAAGATGTCGTGCTCGACCCGCTTGGCCATCTTGTCCAGGGTGTCGGTCTCGCCGCGATAGCCGTTGATCTGCGCCCACCCGGTGATGCCCGGTTTGACGCGGTGGCGCAGCATGTAGAAGTCGAGCTGCTCCTTGTACATGTTGTTGTGTGCCATCGCGTGCGGACGCGGGCCCACCACGCTCATCTCGCCCTTCAGCACGTTGATGAACTGCGGCAGCTCGTCGAGGCTGGTGCGGCGCAGGAAGGCGCCGATCGGCGTGATGCGGGTGTCGCCCTTGGTGGCCTGCGTGACGACGCCGTGCTCGGCATGCACCTTCATGCTGCGGAACTTGTAGACATGGATGACGCGTCCGTCCAGGCCGAGTCGTTCCTGCTTGAAGAACACCGGCCCGGGCGAGTCGCGCTTGATCAGCACCGCGATCAGCAGGAACAGCGGTGACAGCGCCACCAGCACGAGCGCGGCGAAGGTGCGGTCGAAGATGGCCTTGATGGTGCCGCGCACTCCCAGCGAAGGGGGCTTGTTCATCTCCACCGCGGGCATGCCGAGGAAGTTGCCGACGTTGTGGTTGAGCAGGTCGAAGTCGAGCACGCTCGGCATCCACTTGATGTCGATGAAGTCATTGCGCAGCGAGAAGGCGATCTCCTGCATCAGCCGGTGCTCGCTCATCGGCAGCGTCAGCCAGATCTCGGCAATGCCGTGCTCGCGCGCGAACGCGGCGATGTCGGCGCTGTCGTAGATGCGGCGGCGTCCTTCCGGCGTGGGCTCGCCTTGGGCGGCATAGATGCCGCTGATCTTGTAGCCGGTGGTGTGGCTGGCGGTGGCGCGGCGGTACATCTCCTGGCCGGTGCGGCCGAAGCCGACGATGACGACGCGCTTGTTGTTGGCACCGGCCACGCGCAGCAGGTTGAGCACGGCCCGGCTGACCACGCGCAGCGCCACCAGCCCTGCCAGCGCGAACAGGTACCAGTACACCATCCACAGGCGCGACAGCGAGTCGGTCTGGTGCAGCAGGTAGGTCAGCAGCAGGCTCACCAGCCAGACCAGGCTCCACGCCGACAGCAGCCGCGCGGCGAGCGAGAACAGGCTGCGTCCGCGCCACGACGTGTACACGTCGAAGCCTGGCAGCACGATGAAGGCAATGGCACAGGCAAAGTACTGGATGAACTGGTGGATTGGCGCCTGCGCGGTGTCGAACCGCACTTCACTGGCCAGGATTGCCGCCACCCAGATGGCGCCGGCGTCGAGCAGGCGAGCCATCAGCGCGAGCTGATCGTGGTGCCTGGCAAACATATCGCGATAGATACCCAATTGCTTCTCCCAGAAGCGTTGAGTAATGGGCGCTCATGCGAGTGCCCACGCCCTTGTTGTCTCCTCCGAACTCCCGGTCCGCGCGAAGTGGCGGCCAGGCTCGTCGCATGGCATGCATCTGTCTGTGCATGCTCATGGCGTGATCAAGCAGAGTCGTGCGGGGCTGCCTTGCGGCAGCGGTTCCATGGTGTGGCGGCGGTCAGCGCATGACCTGCCACGGGCCGCATCGGTGAGGGCCGTCCATGCAACTGCAACGCTCTCGTTCTGCCGGTGCGCTGAAGGCCCCGGCGTGCTCCGTGTTTTCAGGAGCGAATAGTGCGATGCGGCCAAAAGCGTCGGTACCCTTCATCGGAAGGGAAACTCCGGACGCGTGTGAAGCGGCCTCGCGCCGGTGCCTGCAGCGCAATTCGTGGCGGATGTGATCGACTTGCGCGCGTTTTTTCGCGCGCGAAAATGCCGCCATTCGCGCTTGCGCGTTACCCCGCGCAAGGAGGGAAACGACAGGGCAGCGCACCCCTCGCTGCGGGGGTGAGAATAAAAAGCGATGACGAGCAGGTCCGGAACCGCCGCCCTGGTGCGAGGCACCGGCACGGCGGATGCGGTGCAGCGTCCGGGCATCCTTCACTCCACCGCGGCAGAGGAATGAGAAAGAACACAGAGCCACTGACGGTCTTCACGCGCGAACAGCTGGATTCATATTTCGCGTCGTACGTAGGGATGGAAGGCGGCAATCCAGGCGCTGCGGTCTGGTTCTGCGACAGCTCTCCGCATCCTGGCGTGGCGCCTCTGGCGGGCCCGCTGGTTCCGCATGCGCGGCCCACGGCCTGGGATACCGCCTACCGCTACAAGTACCGGCACCACATGGAGCGCTGGCAGTCGCACCAGAAGATCGCGCGCATCATGGCCGCGGCGCGCGCCAAGGTGTTCAGGACCACCATGGGCGAGCAGGACTGGAAGCATTACTTCGACCATCACCTGTACGGCCCGCAGGGCGCCGAGTTCAAGCTCAGCCTGTTTCCGCTGCCGGCGCGGGTGACCGAAGAGATCCCGTGGTCGAAGGCGTTTC
This sequence comes from Cupriavidus mimosae, assembly GCF_023952485.1. NCBI lineage: Bacteria > Pseudomonadati > Pseudomonadota > Betaproteobacteria > Burkholderiales > Burkholderiaceae > Cupriavidus > Cupriavidus mimosae. Next base: position 437,241 of record NZ_JALHRY010000003.1, read on the forward strand.
GCGGCCAGCCGGAGCTGTTTCCGCGGCAGCGCTATCTCGACCTGTGCCGCGAGGGCCGCCGCTTTGCCTTTATCGACGGAATTCGCCGGTTGTGGAAGCCGAAGGTGGTGATATGCCTGGGCGAGCGCCATGCCGACGACTTCGCGCAGGCCTTCGGCCTGGCGCAGGCGCATGCCACCGACCACGTGCTGCAGCCCGCCGACCAGCCCAAGACGCTGCGCGTGCTGGAACGCGACGGCACCACGTGGCTGATCTGTCCGCCGCTGGCCGGAGCCGGGGGAATGATGTCCGACGTGCTGCTCGACGCGATGGGGCAGTACCTGTCGCGCTGGCTGCGCCCGGACGATTTCTCCGGACACGTCATCGGCATGGCGCAGGAGCCGGTGAGCCAGCCATGAACCCTCGCCAGCGAGCGTCATGGACGCCCTCACCATGTTTCGTCGTAGCGATGTATTGATCTCAGGAGAGCAGCGTGCAAACTAAAACCCGGAACATCTTCATGCTTGGCATCATGGCAGGCGCGGCGGCAACGCTCGTGGCTTGCGGCGGCGGCGACGATTCGCCAGCGCCTTCCCAGCCGTCCCAGCCCTCTGCCACGGTAAGCGGCAAGGCAGTGGACTTCTACCTGTCGGGCTCGACCGTGACCTTCCTCGATTGCGAGAACAAGACCGCGGTCACCAATGCCACCGGCGACTTCACCTTCCCGGCAGGCTGCACCAAGAGCGCGCTGAAGCTGACCGGCGGCACCGACGTCGGCACCAACCTGCCGTTCGCCGGCGTGCTGCAGGCCCCGGCGATCGATTACCGGGAGGGCGTGACCCAGGTGGTGTCGCCGCTGACCACGCTGGCGGTGCAGCTGGGCGCAGGCCAGGTCGCGCCGCTGGCGACCGGGCTCGGCCTGGCAGGCAAGGACCTGGCCACGCTTGACCCGATGCAGGATGCAGCCGCGCTACGCGCTGCAGTGGTGGTGCAGCAACTGGTCGACCACGTCTCCAAGACGCTGACCGGCCTCGGCGCGGGCGGCACGCTGACGCCGGCGGATTCGGCCGCGGCCGCGTCGAAGGCAGTCGCCACCGCGGTGACAAGCACGCCGGGCACGGCGGATCTGACCAGCGGTGCGCTGGTGGCGGGCGTGGTGTCCAGCGCCGTGCAGAACGCGCAAGCGGGCCTGCCCGCCAGCCTGCAGGCGAACATCGGCGCCGTGGCCACCAATGTGGCCGCACTGGCCGCGCCGGTGATCGCCAGCGAAGTGGATAGCGTCAGCACCGCGCTGGAAGCGATCGACGTCAGCAGCAGCCCCACCGAAACGTTGTCGGCCCTGATCGAGGGCGGTTCGATCAACATCGTCACGCAGAGTGCCCAGACCGCCACGACCACGGCGCTGGTGCAGGCGGTCACGGCGGGCGCACTGGCCAATGCGGCGAACGCGGCGGGGCTGGCGCAACTCGGCGACGCCGTCTCGAGCGGCAGTGCCGCACAGATCCAGCAGGTCGCCGCGAACCTCGGCGGCGTGGTCGACGCCGGCGCCATCAACAGCGTCGCCGACGCGGTCCGGCTGAAAAACTCGCTGGTGCTGTCGAACCTGACCATCAACGGTGTGACCCAGCCGATCACCGACACCATCACGGCCACCGGCGGCTCGCTCGATGCGATCCAGGTCGGCGTGGCGCAGAACGGCGATGCCTTCAACGGCGGGCCGACGCAGGTGCGCGCGGGTCTGAGCTACACCTATAACGGCAACCAGGTCGATGTCATCATCGAGAACGTCACGCTGACCTTCAACGGCTCGCAACTGGTCGATGCGGTGGTGCCGGCCAACACCGCGTATTCGTTCCGTGTCAGCGGCAACCTGTCGGTCGCGGCAAGCCTGACCAACGCCGCCGCCGACAGCCTGTTCTCGAGCGCCAACGGCGGCTCGCTCAACCTGCCGTTCACCGCCTTCCTGGGCAAGCTGCGCTCCTCCGGCGCGCTCAGCCAGGCGCAGGTCGATGCGCTCACCCCCAAGGCGACCAGCACCTTCCCGGTGACCTTCGCCACCACCACCGGCCGCCCCGGCCGGGACGTGCGCGTGGGCATGCAGGTCAACAACGACGTCGCCTTCGCCAAGACGGCGCTGGTCAAGACCGATGCCGAGATGGTGGTCGGCGACGGCCTCAAGACCACGGTCACGCTCAACCCGTGACCGGCGCATAGCGCCGCAGCAAAGGCCTTCCGCCCGCACGGGGAAGGCCAGGCCCCCGGTCATCCGGGCCCGTGGCGGGTGTAGCCTGCCGCGCGCCGATGATGACCGGGTCATGTTGTGTCTGCGTCGGGCGCGTCCGTGGAACGCCCCGCGCATGAGGCTCGCCCAGTGGCCTCGGAGTTTCCTATGCAGCTGCTTCGAAAGCGCCGGCTGGACCAGGCCTGCGCCCTGATGCTGGGGCTGTGTGCCGTCGGTACGGCCAGCGCCGCCCCGGACGATGTGTTCATGCAAGCCGAGCCCGCCACCGGCGAGTTCAGCTCGGTGCGGGTGGAGGCCAGCTACGACATGGTCAACCGCAGCGTCGATGTGTTCAACCTGCGCGGGCGCCAGGGCCCGGTGTCGGACAACGCGGGCGACTACCGCGGCGGCAAGCTGATGCTGGGCTACAAGTTCTCGCCCCACTGGTCGGGATCGGCCACCTACTGGCGCCGCGGCATCGACTACGGGCAGGACCGCAACCACATCGATACCTGGATGGTGGCGATGCACTACGACCCGCTCGCCGAGGCCGGCGCGCGCGATCGCATCATGCTGCGTTTCTCGCTATGGGGCGACCACGCCGGCAGCCTGAACCGCTCGTCGCCGGTGATGGTGCGCAACACGACGTTCAACAGCCTCACCGTGAACAACGCCAATGACGTCCAGGCCCAGGCCGACGTGATCTTCTCCGGCGAGCTGAGCGAGCGCAACCAGCTCACCGGCTTTGTCGGGCTCGGCATCAGCCGCGTCACGGTCGGCAGCCTCAATACCAGGCTGCAGCGCGGCAACTGCAATTTCAATGTTGCCATCGGCTCGGACAATCTCGCCAACGGCCAGCTGGCGGCGCCCTGCAACGTGGGCAACGTCACCCTGCAGTCGGCCTCGTTTTCCGTCAACGCCAGCCAGTTCGGGCTGGATTTCAACGACGATTTCAACTACACCGCCGGCTACCTGAACCTGGGCGCATCCTGGCGCTGGAAATACGACCGCTTCGCCGCGCGCCTGGGCTACCAGTTCCAGTACCTGCTGCGCAGCAATGTCGACAGCCGCGCCGAGACCTACGGCAACGCGCCGATCAAGTCCAACCATACGCTGGGGCTTGAACTGTCATACGGGGTGGCCAAGAACGTGGAGGTGTTCCTGCGCGGCCAGGCCTCGCTGTACAACTTCGTCGGCACCATCCCGTTCCTCTACAACGCGACCACTGCCGGCAAGCTGGACCGCTACTACGGCTACGGCTCGATCGGCATCCGCTTTTCCGGATTCTGACCCGCACCCGGGCGGCACCGCCCGGTTCCGTTAATCCGTCAGCTGTTTTTTATCCCCTCCGTCGAGGGGATGGAAAATCGCACCCTGAATATATTGCGCCGCAGCAGATCGCTTATTTCAGACCTTAGAAGATTGAAATTCCTATATCCAGGGTCATTGGATAAAATCATCTCAATCGAGAAAGGGCCATAGAGCCTATATCAGTCGAACTGGCACCGGCATGGTGCGTTCGCTGAGCAGCGTCCTGGTTTGCGTGGCGCGCGACGCCATTGCCAGGTTTGAAACATTTGTAATTTTTTGTATTTTCTGGGGGAAGTAAAATAATGAATATGCTTCGGCCTGTTTAATTGAGCCCGGACGCAATGCGTCTTGTCGGCGCCAGCAGTGGCGCCCGAAATTCCCGCGACCGGAGCGCCTGCCAGGGCGGCCGCGTGCCGGGACATGCCTGTTCCCATCACGCCAGCAGGCAGTTCAAGACATTATAAAAAAACCGATGGAAGCATGCCGCTCGGGGGAGGGGCATTGCGCGTCCGTCTATTTTCCTGCCGAAAAGAAGATTTGCTTATGACCACAGCAGTACGTACGCCCGTTGCGGCGGCGGCATGTTGCGGCATTAAATATTGGGGGTCCCACTAAGCAGCAAGGGATAAAATGCAGCATTCACGGATGTTCACGCGCCAGGAACTGGACCGGTATTTTGCCTCCTACGTCGGAATGGAGGGGGGCAATCCAAGGGCTGCGGTCTGGATATGCGACCGAAGCCCGGCGTGGTCGGAGCCTATCGTCGCGCCGCTTAATCCGCAGCTGGCACCACCGGCCTGGGACGCCGTGTATCGCCAACAACATCGACAAGACATGGCCAGGTGGTTCGGCCACCAGTGCGTGGCGCGCATCATGGCGGCCGCGCGGGCCGAGGCGCTTGGGGTGCGGCTCGGCGACAACGACTGGGAACATTACTACTGGAGCCATCTGTACTCGCCGGCGGGCGCAGAATTCAGGCTGAGCCTGTTTCCGCTGCCCGCCCATGTCGACGGCAGAACCACGTGGTCCAAGGCATTCCGCGGCCAGCCGGAACTGATTCCGCAGAAGCGCTATGTCACCTTGTGCCGGCAGGGCGAACGCTTCCGCTTCATCGGCAGGACCTGCGAGCGCTGGCGGCCGAAGGTAGTCATCTGCCTGAGCCACCGCCATACCGACGAATACGTCGAAGCGTTCTCGCTGGAGGGCATCGCGGGCGAAGAGCACGCGCTGCGGCCGGCGGACCAGGCCAGGCGGCTGCACCTGTTCACCCGCGGCGAAACGACGTGGATTATCTGTCCGGCCATCGGCGGCAGCGCCGGCATGACCTCGCAAGTCCAGCTCGATGCGTTCGGCAAGTTCATCGGCGCGCGCCTGGCAGCGAGCGACTTCAAGCACTGTCTCGAACTGGAGGCGCAGCAGGCACCGGTCCGGCCGGAGCGCCAGCCGCAGCGGTATGCGGTGCCGCCTGTCGAGGTCGCCGGGCACGATCTGGGGCATCGCATCCGCCCGGGCCTTGGCTGGAGCGAACCCGTCGTGACGGGGACGTTCGAGAGCTACGCGTAGCGCTGCCCGGAGCGGCCGGCCCTTTGTATCGCCGTTGGATAGTGCCCGTTGGGCATCGCCTTTTTGTATCGCCGTATAGGAGGTTGCCGGTCCGGATACACGGCGATACACAAGGCCCCGGTTTCAGACACATGCCGCTTGCGTCGGCCTCCTAGACTTGCGTCCGGACTCACACCACGCATACAGGAGAACAACATGTCGAACGCCATCAACCTGCCCCGTCGGGGCTTTCTGGGTGCTGCCGCGGTGACGCTGGCGGCCGGTTCGCTAGGCCTGCCGCGCGCGGCGCGCGCACAGGCCGGCGTGTCGGGCGCCGGCGCCTTGCCCGCCATCGCGCCGGGCACGCATACGCGCTTTGCTTCGATCCGGCAGGTCGACGCCGGCGTGCTCAACGTCGGCTACGCCGAGGCCGGCCCGGCCGACGGGCCGGTGGCCCTGCTGCTGCACGGCTGGCCCTATGACATCCACAGTTTCGCGGACGTGGCACCGCTGCTGGCGGCGCGCGGCTATCGGGTGATCGTGCCTTACCTGCGCGGCTATGGCTCGACCACCTTCCTGTCGGCCGACACCCTGCGCAACGGCCAGCCTTCGGCGATCGCCGCCGACATGCTCGCGCTGATGGATGCGCTCAAGATCCGGAACGCCGTGGTGGCGGGCTTCGACTGGGGCGCGCGTACCGCCGACATCATGGCGGCGCTGTGGCCCGAGCGGGTGCGGGCATTGGTGTCGGTCAGCGGCTACCTGATCGGCAGCCAGGCCGCCGGCCGGCAGCCGCTGGCCCCGGAAGCCGAGTTGCAGTGGTGGTACCAGTTCTATTTCGCCACCGATCGCGGACAGGCTGGCTACCAGCAATACACCCACCAGTTTGCCAAACTGATCTGGAAACTGGCCTCGCCGAAGTGGGACTTCGATGACGCCACCTTCGCGCGCAGCGCTGCGGCGCTCGACAACCCCGACCACGTCGCCATCACCATCCACAATTACCGCTGGCGCCAGGGCCTGGCCGCCGGCGAGGCCCGGTTCGACGCGATCGAGCAGCGGCTGGCCACGGCACCTGCCATCGGCGTGCCCACCATCACCATCGAGGGCGATGCCAACGGCGCGCCGCATCCGAAGCCCAGTTCGTATGCGAGCAAGTTCACCGGGCGCTACGAGCACCGCCAGCTGAGCGGCGGGATTGGCCACAATCCGCCGCAGGAAGCGCCGGTAGCGTTTGCGCAGGCGGTACTGGACGTCGACAGCCGCTGATGCCCGCAGGCCTTGCGCAGCGGAGGGCGCGCGCGTACGCGCCGCTTCATCCTTGCCGGGCGAACATCGCCACCATGATCCCGCCCATTTCATGCCGGCGCGCGGCGGACATCCGCGACGCCGTCGAGACGATGCTGATGGCCGCATCCGCGCCCATCGCCAGCGGCAGGGCGTAGCCCACGCCCGCCACGCCTTCCGCGCCGGCCAGCGCGTAGCCCTGCTTGCGGCTGCGCTCGACGCCGCGCATCAGTTTGAGCAGGCTCAGGCCGCCCGCCTCGTATTCGGCGCGGTGCCGTTCGTAGTGCGCACGGACCGCATCGTTGTCCATCTTGGCCAGCAGCGCCATGCTGCCGGTGCCCTGGCCCAGCAGGCGCGAGGTGCCGGTCAGCATGTGGAAGGTCTTGATGCGGTGGCTGCCTTCCTCGGTATGCAGGCAATGCCCATGGTCGCCGATGCGCACGATCAGGAAGACCGCGTCGCCGGTCAGCCGCGCCAGTGCCTTCATCTTGCTGACGAGGGCGCTGTTGGGCGGCGGCCGGTTCATCGCGCGCAGCCCGAGCGCCATCGCCGCGGTACCGAGGTGATAGCGCTTGCCGGCCGATTCGCGCTCGATATACGCGCCGGCTTCCAGGAAGCGCGCCATGCGGTGGGCGGTGGTGCGGTCGATGCCGGCCATGGCGGCAAGGTCGGGCAGCGCCAGCCCGGTGTCATGGTGTTCGGCCAGCAACTGCAGCAGGGTGAAGGCGCGCGCCAGGCTCTGGACGCCGCCGGGGGCAGGGGATTTGGATGGCATGGCTGGATGCGCCGGCGGCGCCGCGCTGGTTCGGCAGATTGTGCACATTATGCACAATCTGAGCGATTGCGGTTGTCGTGCGGGGCGCCGTGGTTTGCAATCCATCCATCACGGAACCACAGGCACGCGCCATGATCCCCATCGAATCCCGCATTGACCCGTCCTCCGACGCCTTCGCCGGCCAGCGCGCCGGCATGCAGGCACTGATCGACCGCCTGCACGGCCTGGAGCAGCGCGCCGTGGCCGCGTCCGAGCGCTCGCGGCCCGCCTTTGCAAAAAGAGGCGCGCTGCTGCCGCGCGAGCGCGTCGGCCGCCTGCTCGACCCGGGCGCACCGTTCCTGCCGCTTTCCACGCTGGCGGGCTTCTGCATGGATGATCCGGACCCCGAGACCTCGGTGCCCGGCGGCTCGCTGGTGGCCGGCATCGGCTTCGTGTGCGGGGTGCGCTGCATGGTGCTTGCCACCGATTCCGGCATCGATGCCGGCGCCATGACCGAGGCCGGCAACATGAAGCTGGTGCGCTGCCAGGAAATCGCGCTGGAAAACCGGCTGCCTTTCATCCACCTGGTGCAGTCGGCCGGTGCCAACCTGCGCAAGTACCGCGTCGACAAGTTCGTGCGCGGCGGCGCGATCTTCTACAACCTGGCGCGGCTGTCGGCGGCCGGGCTGCCGGTGATCACGGTCGTGCACGGCTCGTCCACGGCAGGCGGTGCCTACATGCCCGGCCTGTCCGACTACGTGGTGATGGTGCGCAACCGCGCCCGCGCCTTCCTGGCCGGCCCGCCGCTGCTGAAGGCCGCCACCGGCGAGATCGCCACCGACGAGGAACTGGGCGGCGCCGACCTGCATGCCACCGCCACCGGCCTGGCCGAATACCTTGCTGAAGACGACGAGCACGCCCTCGCCACCGCGCGCGACATCGTTGCCAGCCTGGACTGGCCCCGTGTGGAGCCCCAGCCAGCACAGCCCGCGCGCCCGCCACGGCTGGAGCCGTCGGAACTGGACGGCGTCATGACGCTCGACATGAAGCGCCCGGTCGATATGCGCGAGGTGATCGCGCGCATCGTCGACGATTCGGCGTGGCTGCCATTCAAGCCCGATTATGGCCCCGGCACGGTGTGCGGCCATGCCCGCATCGAGGGTAATACCGTGGGCTTTATCACCAACAACGGCCCGATCGACCCGGCCGGCGCCACCAAGGCGGCGCAGTTCATCCAGCTGTGCAATCAGTCCGGCACGCCGATCGTGTTTCTGCAGAACACCACCGGCTTTATCGTCGGGCGCGCGTCGGAGGAGGCCGGCATGATCAAGCACGGCTCCAAGATGATCCAGGCGCTGTCCAACTCCAGGGTGCCGCAGATTACGCTGTACTGTGGCGCCTCGTTCGGCGCGGGCAACTTCGGCATGTGCGGGCGGGGCTTCAAGCCGCGCTTCTGCTTCTCGTGGCCGAACGCGCGCACCGCGGTGATGGGCGGCGAGCAGGCCGCCATGACGCTGGAGACCGTGGCGCGCCAGCAGGCGGCGCGCAAGGGCAGGGCGGTCGACGAGGCGCAGCTGGCCGGCCAGACCGCCGAGATCGTCGCCAATTTCGAGCGGCAGGCGAGCGCCTTCGTCACCAGCGGGCTGCTGCTGGACGACGGCGTGATCGATCCGCGCGACACGCGTGCGGTGCTGGCCTTCGTGCTGGCCACCGCGCGCGAGGCGGCGCTGCGCCAGCCGCATGCGATCCAGTTCGGCGTCGGGCGCTTCTGAGCGCCGCCGCCACCCAGACAAACCAGAACGCAACGAGATCCAGGAGACCAGCATGCTTTACACCGAAGACCACCGCAATATCATGGACAGCATCCGCCGCTTCGTCTCGGCCGAGATCGATCCCTTTGTCGACGAATGGGAAGCTGCCGAGGTGTTTCCGGCGCACGAGCTGTTCAAGAAGATGGGCAATCTCGGCTTCCTCGGCATCACCAAGCCGGTGGAGTACGGCGGCATGGGGCTCGATTTCTCTTACGCCGTTGCGGCCGCCGAGGCGCTCGGCTATGCGCGCGCGCAAGGCGTCGGCATGGGCGTCGGCGTGCAGACCGACATGGCCACGCCGGCGCTGACCGCGTTCGGCTCCGATGAACTGAAGCGCGACTACCTGGCGCCCGCCATCGCCGGCGACATGGTGTGCTCGATCGGCGTGTCCGAAGCCGGCGCCGGTTCCGACGTGGCTTCGCTGAAGACGCGCGCCGTGCGCGACGGCGACGACTATGTCATCTCCGGTTCCAAGATGTGGATCACCAACGGCACCCAGTCGGACTGGATCTGCCTGCTGTGCAACACCTCCGACGGGCCCGTGCACAAGAACAAATCGCTGATCGTGGTGCCGATCAGGGAAGACGGCAAGCGCGTGCGCGGCGTGGAAGTGCAGAAGATCAGGAAGTTCGGCATGTGGTGCTCGGACACCGCGCAGATCTTCTTCGACGAAGTGCGCGTGCCGGTACGCAACCGCATCGGCGAGGAGGGCATGGGCTTTATCTACCAGATGAAGCAGTTCCAGGAAGAGCGGCTGAACGGCGCGGCGCGCCGGCTTGCCTGCACCGCGCTGATCGAGGAAACCGCCGAGTACCTGCGCCAGCGCGTCGCCTTTGGCAAGCCGCTGCTGGACAACCAGTTCATCCAGTTCAAGCTGGCCGAGCTGAAGACCGAGATGGAGGCGCTGCGCGCGCTGGTCTACCTGGCCACGCAGACCTATATCGCCGGCGGCGACGTGGTCGAGCTGGCGTCGATGGCCAAGCTCAAGGCCGGGCGCCTGTCGCGCGAGGTGGCCGACTGGTGCATGCAGTTCCAGGGCGGCATGGGCTACACGTGGGACAACCACGCGTCGCGGGCGTACCGCGACTTCCGGCTGGGCTCGATCGGCGGCGGCGCGGACGAAGTGATGCTGCAGGTCATCGCCAAGCAGATGGGCCTGATGTCGCGCGAGTCGCGCGGCTGACAGGCAGGTACCGCCATGACCGAGCCAACGCAAACCGAACCCGTGATCGTGCGCCGCGCCGGCGGCGTGCTGTTCGCCACCCTCAATATCCCGGCCACGCGCAATGCGCTGGCGCCTGAAGTCGTGTCAGCGCTGGCGGCGGCGGTGGAACAGGCCGAGACCGACGCCGAGGTACGCGCCCTGGTGCTGCGCGGCGGCGGCGGCATCTTCAGTGCCGGCGGCAATGTCGGCAACTTCCAGGCGCGGCTGGATGCCGATGCCAGCCGGGAAGACCCGGTCGCCATGCGCAACCGGCAGTTCGGCTATTTCATGCAGCGGCTGGGCGCGCTGCCGGTGCCCGTCATCGCCGCCGTGGATGGCGCTGCGATGGGTGGCGGCATGGGCCTGGCGTGCGCCGCCGACATCGTGCTGGCCACGCGCGACGCGCGCTTCGCGCTGTCGGAAACCACGCTCGGCATCATTGCCGCGCAGATCGCGCCGTTCGTGGTGCAGCGCATCGGCGCGGGCGCCACGCGCCGCCTGGGCCTGACCGGCGAGCGCATCAGCGGAGAGGCGGCGGTGGCGATCGGGCTGGTCGACCAGCTGGCCGCCGACAGCGCCGCGCTGGACGCGCTGGTCGCCGAATGGCTGACGCGCATCGGCCGCTGCGGCCCCAATGCCAATCGTGTGTTCAAGACGCTGGTCAGCCGCTGCGGCCAGGAGCCGGCGGGGCCGTTGCTGGACGAAGCCTCGCGCCTGTTCGCGCAATGCATGCGCAGCGAGGGCGCGGAAGGCGTTGCGGCCTTCCGCGAAAAGCGCGACGCAAGCTGGACCGTGCGCTTCGATGCCGATGCCGTGCGCGCCGCGCAGTCGAGCCAGTAGCGCCAGAACACCGAGATAACACCAAACCTGCCACCGTCATTCCCGCGCAGGCGGGGATCCAGCGTCTTTCCAAGCCACTGGATCCCCGCCTGCGCCGGGGCGACGGGTAGGACCCATTCACAGGATTCCCCCATGTCTGCAACCAGCCGACCCTTCCATACGCTGCTCGTCGCCAATCGCGGCGAGATCGCGGTGCGCATCATGCGCACCGCGCGCCGCCTCGGGCTGGCCACCGTGGCCGTCTACTCCGAGGCCGACCGCCACAGTCCGCACGTGGCGTTCGCGGACCGCGCGGTATGCATCGGCGCTGCGGCGCCGCGCGAGTCGTACCTGAACATCCCCGCCATCATCGAGGCCGCCCGTGCCAGCGGCGCCGACGCCATCCATCCCGGCTACGGCTTCCTGGCCGAGAACGCGGGCTTTGCCGACGCCGTCGCGGCGGCGGGCTTGATTTTTGTCGGCCCACCTGCCGAGGCAATCCGCGCCATGGGCAACAAGGCCGAGGCCAAGCGCCTGATGCTGGCCGCCGACATGCCCTGCGTGCCAGGCTACCAGGGCACGGCGCAGGACGACGCCACGCTGCTGGCCGAAGCCGGAGCGATCGGTTTCCCGCTGATGGTCAAGGCCGCGGCCGGCGGCGGCGGGCGCGGCATGCGGCTGGTGCGCGAGGCGGCGGCGCTGCCCATCGCGCTGGCAAGCGCGCGCTCCGAGGCCGCGGCCGCGTTCGGTTCCGACGAGCTGATCCTGGAGCGCGCCGTGATCGCGCCACGCCACGTCGAGATCCAGGTCTTTGCCGATACACAGGGCCATGTCATCCATCTGGGCGAGCGCGACTGCTCGGTGCAGCGCCGCCACCAGAAGGTCATCGAAGAGGCGCCATCGCCGGCGGTCAGCCCGGCACTGCGCGCCCGCATGGGCGAGGCCGCGGTGCGCGCGGCAAGGTCAATCAGCTACGTCGGCGCCGGCACCATGGAGTTCCTGCTCGATGCCGACGGCAACTTCTACTTCATGGAGATGAACACGCGCCTGCAGGTCGAGCATGCGGTGACCGAGGCCATCACCGGTTTCGACCTGGTCGAATGGCAGTTGCGCGTGGCGGCGGGCGAGCCGCTGCCGGTGACGCAGGACCAGGTGAAGCTCGACGGCCACGCCATCGAGGTCCGCCTGACCGCCGAAGACGTTACCGCCGGCTTCCTGCCGCAGGGCGGGCCGCTGCTGCGCTGGCGCCCGCCCGCCGCCGGCCGCGACGTGCGCGTCGACCATGCGCTGGAAGAGGGCGGTGCCATCCCCACGCATTACGACTCGATGGTGGCCAAGCTGGTCGCCCATGGCGCCGACCGGGAGGAAGCGCGCCGCAAGCTGCTGCGCGCGGTGGAAGACTGCGCGTTGCTGGGCGTGCCGAGCAACCAGGGTTTCCTGGCCAACTGCCTCGCGCATCCGGCCTTTGCCGGCAATAACGTGCACACCGGCTTCGTCGAAGCGCATATGCAGGGCGCGCTACAGGCGCCGCGGCCACCGTTGCACGTGGTGGCGAGCGCCGCACTGGCCGCGTCGGGGCTGCTGAGCGACAACGGCAAGCCCGCCACGCTCGCGCGTGCCGCCGCCAGCGTGGTGCTGTACGCGGCCGGCACGGCGTTGGAAGCGACCTTGCGCGTCGCCGTCGAAGGCTGGCAAGTGATGCTGCGCCAGCGCGATGATGACCAGGAAGCGGTCGCCTGCGTGCTGCGCGTGCTGCGCGCCGACGGCGACAGCGGCACGGCGCTGGTCGAGTGCGACGGCGTGGCCTACCCGCTGGTGTTTGCCGCCGACAAGCAGGTGCTGCACCTGTTCCAGTCCGGCCGCGCCTGGCAGTTCCCGCTGCACGACCCGCGCCGCCGCCGCGATGCCGGCGAGGCCGACGGGGTCCTGCAGGCGCCGCTGACGGCGCGCATCGTCGCGGTCCACGTGGCCGAGGGCGAGCGTGTGGAAGCCGGCCAGCCGCTGGTGGTGCTGGAGGCCATGAAGATGGAGCACACCATCGCCGCGCCGTTTGCCGGCGTGGTCGCTGAACTGGCCGCGCGCGCCGGCGGACAGGCCAGCGCCGGCTCGCTGCTGGCGCGCGTCGAAGCCGACGTGACGGCGAAGGAGCCGGCATGAGCGCACTGGCAAATACCGCGACACACACCGGCAAGACCGTGCGCATCGGCGGCGCCTCCGGCTTCTGGGGCGATTCCGCGATCGCCACGCCGCAGCTGCTGGCGGTCCCAGGCCTGCAGTACCTGGTCTACGACTACCTGGCCGAGACCACCATGTCGATCCTGGCGCGCGCCCGCGCCAGGGATCCCGCACTGGGCTATGCCACCGATTTCGTGCAGGCGGCGATGGCGCCCAACCTTGCCGAAATCCTGCGGCGCGGCGTCCGCGTGGTCGCCAATGCCGGCGGCCTGAACCCGGGAGCCTGCCGGGACGCGCTGCTCAGGGTGGCGGCGCAGCAGGGCCTGAAACCGCGCATCGCCGTGGTCACCGGCGACGACGTGCAGCCCCGTTTCGCGCAATGGTGCGCCGACGGGCTGACCGACCTTGCCGGGGCGCCCGTGCCGACCACCGAGCCGTGGTCGGCCAACGCCTACACCGGCGCCCAATGCATTGCCCGCGCGCTGGCGCTGGGCGCCGATATCGTCGTCACCGGCCGCTGCGTCGACAGCGCCGTGGTGATCGGGGTGCTGGCCCACGAATTCGGCTGGGACTGGACCGACTGGGACCGCCTTGCCGCCGGCACGCTGGCAGGCCACGTGATCGAATGCGGCGCGCAGGCCACCGGCGGGTTGTTCACCGACTGGGAGCGCGTGCCCGGCTGGGAGCGGATGGGCTACCCGGTGATCGACTGCGCGCACGACGGCAGCTTCGAGCTGAGCAAGCCGGAGGGCACCGGCGGGCTGGTCGACCCCGCCGCGGTCGCAGAGCAGGTGCTGTACGAGGTGGGCGACCCCGCCAGCTACCTGATGCCGGACGTGACCTGCGACTTCCGCATGGTGCGTACCGAGCTGGTCGAGCCGGGCCGCGTGCGCGTGGCTGGCGCGCGCGGCAGGGCGCCGGGCACCCACTACAAGGGCAACGCCACCTGGCAGGACGGCTTCCAGATCAGCCTGATGATGGCGATCCGCGGCATCGACGCCCCGGCCAAGGCGCGCCGCACCGCCGCGGCGCTGCTGGCGCGCACCCGCGCCATGCTGGCCGAACGCGGCATGCCCGACTACACCGAGACCGTGGTCGAGCTGCTGGGTTGCGAATCGCAATACGGCGCCCATGCGCGCGAGTTGCCGACGCGCGAGGTGGTGCTGCGCATCGGCGCGCGCCATCCGCAGGCGCGGGGCCTGAGCTTCCTGCAGCGCGAATGCTCGTCGGCGGGAACGTCGATGGCGGCCGGCACGCGGTCGTCCTTTGCGGGGCGTGTCGATATCCAGCCGGTGGTGAAGGTGTTTTCCTTCCTGGTGCCCAAGGCGGAGGTGCCGATGCGGGTGGAGTTCGAGGGTGGCGTGATCAGGCTGCCGAACGCGGCAGCCAGCGGCGCACCTGAGGTGCCCGCCGCCGTCGATGGCCCGGCGCTGCCGCCGGTGCCCGACGAGGCCCGCGTGCAACGCCCGCTGGTCGCGCTGGCCTACGCCCGCAGCGGCGACAAGGGCGACGACGAGAACATCGGCGTGATCGCGCGCAAGCCCGAATACCTGGCCCTGCTGCGCGAACAGCTGACGCCGCAGGCCGTGCGTGCGTACTTCGCCCACCTGGTAGAGGGTGAGGTCGAGCGCTTCGACGTGCCCGGCCTGCATGCGCTGAACTTCCTGATGCATGGCGCGCTGGGCGGCGGCGGCGTGGCCAGCCTGCGCTCCGACCCGCTGGGCAAGAGCTATGCGCAGATGCTGCTCGATTTCCCGCTTTCCGTACCGCGCAGCTGGGCATAGACCCGGCCAACCCTGACAAGGAGGAGACACATGACCCCATCCAAGCGCAACGCTCGCGTCCGCCGCCTGCTGACGCTGGGCCTGCTCGCCGGCAGCCTCGCCGGCGCCATCCCGGCCCTGGCGCAGGGCGACGCCTATCCGAACCGGCCGCTGCGCGTGGTGGTGCCGTATACGCCAGGCGGCGTGTCCGACGCCGTAACGCGGCTGGTCATGCAGAAGCTGTCCGAGCGCATCGGCCAGCCGGTGGTGGTGGAGAACCGTGCCGGCGCCAACGGCATGATCGGCTCGGAAAACGTCGCCAGATCGGCGCCGGACGGGTATTCGCTGCTGGTCGTGGTCGCCGCCCACGCGATCAACCCGAGCCTGTACGGCAAGATGAGTTATGACCCGGTCAAGGACCTGACCGGCGTCAGCATGATCGGCCGGATCCCGCTGCTGCTGGTCGGCAGCGCGCAGCTGCCACCGACTACCGTCAAGGAGCTGGTGGGCTGGGGCAAGGCCAATCCGGACAAGATGACCTTTGCATCGAGCGGCACCGGCTCCGGCGCGCACCTGGCGGGAGAACTGTTCGCGCAGGCGGTCGGCATGAAGATGACGCATGTGCCGTACAAGGGTATCTCGCCCGCGTTACCCGACCTGTTCTCCGGGCAGGTCGCAGTGATCTTCGATTCGGTGCAGACCATGATGCCGCAGGTGAAGGCGGGCAAGGTGCGCGCGCTGGCGATTACCAGCCCGACGCGCTGGCCGGCCGCGCCGGAGGTGCCGACCATGGCCGAGGCCGGTTTCCCGGCAGTAACGGCGGGCAGCTGGATCGGGTTGCTGGCGCCGGCGAAGACCCCGCCGGCGGTGCTGGCGAAGCTGTCGGCTGACATGGATGCGGTGCTGCGGCAGCCGGACGTGCGTGCGCGGCTGATCGACTATGGTATCGACCCGGTCGGCGGCAAGCCCGAGCAGTTCCAAGCCTTTATCAAGGCAGAAGCGGTGCGCTGGGGCGAGGTGGTGAGGAAGAGCGGGGTGAAGCTGGAATAGGCGGGGCTGTTGTCTCCCCTCTCCCGCTTGCGGGAGAGGGGAGACAACATTCGCAACCTTTGACTTAGATCCCCAGCTGCTTTGCCGCCAGGTCCTTCATGATTTCCTCCGCCCCGCCGCCGATCATCATCACCTTGACCTCGCGATACAGCCGCTCCACGCGGCTGCCGCGCATATAGCCCATCCCTCCGAGCAATTGCACCGCGCGGTCCGCGCAGAACTGGAAGGTCCGCGTGGCCATGTTCTTCGCCATTGCGATCTGCGCCACCGGCGCGGCGCCGTCGTCCAGGCGCGCGGCGAGGTCGTCGAGCAGAGCGCGCGTGGATTCGATGCGCGTGGCCATGTCGACCAGCTGGTGGCGCACCACCTGGTGGTCGGCCAGCCGCTTGCCGAAGGTATGGCGGTCGCGCGCCCACACCAGTGCGTCGTGGAAGCAGACCTGGGCATAGCCGCAGGCTGCCGCCGCCAGCGCCAGGCGCTCGTGGTTGAAGTTGCGGGTGATGGCGGCAAAGCCCTTGCCTTCCTCGCCGATGCGGTTTTCCACCGGCACACGGCAGTCCTCGAAGAACAGCTGCGCGGTGTCGGACGCCCACCAGCCCATTTTTTTCAGCGGCGTGCGGCTCAGACCCGGCGTGTCGCCGTCGATCAGCAGCAGCGACACGCCGCCCGCACCCGGGCCGCCGGTGCGCACGGCCACGGTGAAGAAATCGGCGCGCATGCCGGAGGTGATATAGAGCTTGGTGCC
Organism: Cupriavidus mimosae; assembly: GCF_023952485.1. Lineage (NCBI taxonomy): Bacteria > Pseudomonadati > Pseudomonadota > Betaproteobacteria > Burkholderiales > Burkholderiaceae > Cupriavidus > Cupriavidus mimosae. Next base: position 453,902 of record NZ_JALHRY010000003.1, read on the forward strand.
GTTGACGATGTAGTGGTCGCCCTCGCGGCGCGCGCTGGTCGACAGCCGGGCCACGTCGGAGCCGGCGTCGGGCTCGGTGATCGCCAGCGCGGAGATTTTCTGGCCCGACAGGATCTGCGGCAGCACGCGCGCCTTAAGCGCCTCGCTGCCCACCGCGGCGATCGGCGGCGCGCCGATGGTGTGCGAGAACAGCCCCGAGGCGATCCCTCCCGAGCCGCCCCAGGCGCGCTCCTCGAACAGGATCATGCGGTAGAAGGCATCGCACGGCGCGCCGCCGTACTCCTCGGGAAAACCGGGCGCCAGCAGGCCGGCTTCCGCCGCCTTGCGGTACAGCTCGCGCGGGAAGCTGCCGGCTTCGTCCCAGGCCTCGGCATTGGGGGCGACTTCCTTTTCAAAGAAGCGCCGCACGCTGGCGCGGAACGTTTCATGGTCCGCGCTGTAGTAGCGCGGGTTAGGCGGTTGCAGGGTCATGGTGTTCGCTTACTCGTTGGACGGCGCCAGGCATTGGGGCAGCGTGTAGAGCGGGAAGCCGTTGTATGGCTGCGAACGCTGGTGCTGCGGCTGCGGCCAGGTGTGCTTGGCGTTGGGAACGCCGCCGTCGACGCGCAGGGTCGAGCCGGTGATGAAGGCCGCCGCCGGCGACAGCAGGAACACCACCGCCGCGGAGACCTCGGCCTCGGTGCCCAGCCGCTGCAGCGGCACCTTGCGCGCCAGCTGGCGGATCTTGGCCTGGAATTCGGGCGGATAGGTGTCGAAGCCGCTGGACGCGATCCATCCCGGCGCCACGGCGTTGACGCGGACGCCCGCGGCGGCCCACTCGCACGCGGCGGTCTCGGTAAACGACAGCATGCCGGCTCGCGCCGCGCCGGAATGACCCATGCCCGGCATGCCGTTCCACATGTCGGCAATGATATTGACGATGGCGCCGCCGCTGGCTTCCATCCATTGCGTGAAGCATTCGCGCGCCACCAGGAAGCCGCCGGTCAGGTTGTTGCGCACCACGGCTTCCCAACCCTTCAGGCTGATGTCGCGCAGCGGCGACGGGAACTGGCCGCCGGCGTTGTTGAAGAGGCCGTCGATGCTGCCATGCGCCGCCAGCACCGCGGCCACGGTCTCGCGCACCTGCGCCTCGTCGCGGATATCGCAGCTGTGCAGCGTGATGCGGGTGGCGGCTTCCGGCTCGGCGTCGATGATTTCCTCGCGGACCTGTTCCAGCTTTTCCAGCTTGCGGCCGGCCAGCGCCACGCGCGCGCCCAGGCTGGCCAGCTCGTGCGCGGTGCAGCGGCCGATGCCGCTGCCGGCGCCGGTGACCAGCACGGTACGGCCGGCGAACAGGCCGGCGTGGAAGACGGATCGATATTGCATGCGGGCTCCGGGATCTGCATTCATCAAGGGTTGGCGGTCAGGCCCAGGCGCTTGACCAGCTTGCCCTGGCTTTCGTAGCGCTGGCGCGCGAAGGCGGTGTAGTCGGCGCTGTTCAGATACGCGTTCTCCTGGTCGAGCCGCTCCAGCAGCTTCTGCATCGCCGGCTCGTTGAGCGCCTTGCGGAAGGCGTCGTGCAGCACCTGCACCGCCTGCGCGTCCATGTCGCGCGGGCCGGCGATACCGAACGGCGAGGTCGACACGATGTCCACGCCGGCATCGCGCAGCGTCGGCACGCGCGGCCAGCGGCGCGAATGCCCGGCGGTCCAGAGCACCAGCCAGCGCGCCTTGCCGCTGTCGACATAGGGGCCGATGCCGCCGGCCGTGACGCCCAGGTCGATATGCCCGCCCATCAGCGCGGCGATGATCTCGGACTCGCCCTTGTACGGCACATGATTGAACTGGACGCCGAGCTTCTGCCCGATCTCTTCCATGGTCACGTGCATGGTGCCGTTGGTGCCGGTGCTGCCGTAGCTGATCTTGCCGGGACGGCGGCGCGCATCGTCGATCATTTCCTGCCACGATTGCCACGGCGCGTCGGCGCGCGCCGCGACGCCCAGCGTGTAGCCGGTCAGGTGGATCACGTAGGTGAAATCGCGCAGCGGGTCGTACTGCGTTTTCTGCAGGTGGGGCAGCCGGAACACGGGCTCCGGGATCACTGTCAGCGTGTAGCCGTCAGGTTTGGCGCGCGCGACCGCGTTGGCGCCCAGCACGCCGGCGGCGCCGGGCTTGTTCTCGACGACGACGGGCTGGCCCAGCGTCTTGCCGGCGCTGTCGGCCAGCGTGCGCACCAGCGTATCGGTGGCGCCGCCCGCGGCGAACGGCACGATCAGCGTGACCGGGCGCGCAGGGAAATCGGCCGCCCGCGCGCCGGAAGACAGTGCGCCCAGCGGCGCCAGCGCGCCCAGGCCCAGCAGCGCCAGCGTGTCGCGGCGGCGGGTGTCGATGGTGTCGTCTCTCATTGCCGGTCTCCGTCGTGGTTCGGCTGCTGCGTCAGCACCAGTGCGTCGAGCGCGACCGCACCGCGGCCGGCTTCGCGCACCAGCAGGGGATTCACTTCCATTTCAGCGAGCGAGTCGCCGAGCGCCAGCGCGGCGTCGGACAGCGCGACAATGGCGTCCGCGGCCGCGTCGATATCCGCGGCGGGCTTGCCGCGGAAGCCGGTCATCAGCCGGTAGCCGCGCAGGCCGGCGAGCATCTCGCGGGCCATGGCGCGGTCCACCGGCAGCAGGCGGTGCGCCACGTCGTGGAAGACCTCGGTAAAGACCCCGCCCAGGCCGACCGTCATGGCCGGGCCGAACACCGGGTCGCGCGTCACGCCGACGATCAGCTCGCACACGCCGCTGGCCATCTGCTGCACCAGCACGCCGCGCTGGCGCGCATCGGGCTTTCCGTGCGTCGCGGCGGCAACCACTTCTGCGGCGGCTTCCTGTACCTGCTGCGCATCACGCAGTCCCAGCCGCACACCGCCGACCTCGGTCTTGTGGGCGATGTCGGGACTGAGCACCTTGACCGCCACCGGGAAGCCGAGGCTCGCGGCGGCGCGCGCGGCATCGGCCGGAGTGGCCGCGACCGCTTCCACGCCGATTGGCACGCCGTAGCCTGCGAGCCAGTGCTTGGCCTGATACTCATCCAGCGCGGCGGCGGGCAGTTCCGCGGCCCGCGGATGATCGGTGGCGCGCGCGCGCAGCCCGATCCAGTGCGCGGTCCGGGCCTGCGTGCCGAGCCAGTCGACATACGTGCCCAACGCCTTGGCGGCGCGCGCCACGTCCGGGAACAGCGCCACGCCGGCCGCCGCCAGCCGGGCGCGGCTGGCCGGCTCGCCGGTGGTCGCGACCACGATCAGCCGGCCGGTCTTGCACGCCACGTCGATCAGTTCATCCGCTACGCGGTCGAGCAGGTAGGCGGTGGCGTACAGGAAGATCACGTCGACGCCGTCGAACGCCGCCAGCTGGTCTAGCACTGCGTGCGCCAGGCCACTGCGGTTGAACAACTGGCCGGTCAGGTCGACCGGGTTTGCCACCGAGCCGATCTCCGGCACGGCCGCTTGCAGGCGCTGCTGCACCGGCTCGGGCAGGCCCGGCACGTCCAGGCCGGCGGCGCTGAGCAGGTCGGCGGAGAGCGCGCCCATCGCGCCCGACACCGATGCCACCACCACGCGGCGGCCGGCGCTGCGCTGGCGGAACCCCGACAGGTAGGCCAGGTCGGTCAGGTGGGTCGGATCGCTGGCCTGCATGGCGCCGACCTGGGCGAAGGCGGCGCGGTAGATGGCCTGGTTGCCGGCCAGCACGGCGGTGTGCGACTGGGTCGCGGCCGAACCGGCCTCGCTTTCGCCGGCCTTCAGCACGATCAGCGGCTTGTCCGCCGCGCGCATCCGCGCCGCGGCGTCGATAAACCGCGGTCCGTTGCGCAGGCCTTCGACGTAGCCGACCACGGCGCCGGTCTGGGCATCGTCTGCGAGGTAGCCGAGATAGTCGGCATAGTCCAGGCAGGCTTCGTTGCCGGTATTGATGAACTGGTGGAAGCCCACGTCCATCTGCCTGCCGGTGGCATAGACGATGGCGCAGACATTGCCGCTCTGCGTCAGCAGGCTGACGGTGCCGGGGCCGTCCTGCGGCGGGTAGGCGCGGAAGGTGGTGGCAAAAGCGGTGATGGCGCGCGTGGTCAGGTTGGCCAGCCCCATGCAGTTGGGCCCGGCGATGGCCATGCCGCTTTCGCGCGCAAAGGCGGCCAGCGCGTCCTGGCGCGCGACGCCGGCTTCGCCGGCCTCGGCAAAGCCCGATGCATAGAGGATAGCGGCCCGGATGCCGCGGGCGTGGCAGCGCTGCAATTGCGGCAGCACTTCGTCGGCGCCGAGCGCCAGCACCGCCACGTCCGGCACTGCCGGCAGGGATTCCACATCGGGATAGCAGGCCAGCCCGTCGATCTCCGCATAGCGCGGGTTGACCGGGTAAACCTCGCCCTGGTAACCGAGGCGCTGCAGGTGGTCCAGCGCCACGCCGCCGATGCGGCTGGTATCGCGCGAGGCGCCGATGATGGCGATCGAGGCGGGCTCAAGCAGCTGCGCCAGAGCGGCGCGGCCAGCGCGTGCCGGGGGCCGCGCCGTGTTGGGAATTGGCATCTTTGTCTCCATCCTTCCTCTGCCGGAAGGGTGACCCGATTCAAGCGTAACGGGTGGATGGGGACAAGCGGACGGACGCTCGGCGTGCACAATGTGCACAAGTTGCGGATCCTCCGGTAGCGGTGATGCTGCAACGGCCTCTTGGAAGATGTCAGTTGCTACCAGAGCATCGACGCCACCAGGCCAGACGATCCAGCGACGTTCTGCGGATTTTTGTCGTTGCCCCCTTTCAAGATCCGCCAACGTTGATGTAGAATCCGCGCTTCGCCGAAAACGCGATATGTTCCCCGATAGCTCAGTCGGTAGAGCGACGGACTGTTAATCCGCAGGTCCCTGGTTCGAGCCCAGGTCGGGGAGCCAAAGTACGCGGGAGTAGCTCAGTTGGTAGAGCGCAACCTTGCCAAGGTTGAGGTCGCGAGTTCGAGACTCGTCTCCCGCTCCAGATGATTCCGCGTGGTCCCACGCCGGAACACCCGCCCATGTGGCTCAGTGGTAGAGCACTCCCTTGGTAAGGGAGAGGTCGGCAGTTCGATCCTGCCCATGGGCACCATTTTCCTTCCGGTTTCGTTCCCGATGCCTGCGCTGGCGTCCGCCCGCGCTCACAGGTCCGCCTCGGCCCGCGCCGCCAGCTTGCGGTTGTGCCGGCGCATGCCGTCGAAGATCGCGTCGGCCACATCCAGCGGAAAGTCCGCCGGCAATGCCGACGCGACCGTGTCGATCACCTGCGCGGTCTGCCCGGTCACGTGGTCCAGGATGGCCTCTACCTCGGCGGGAGAGAAGCCGATGCGCTGTCCCTGTGCAAACCAGTGGCGCCGGCGGATTTCGTGGATGGCGTAGTGGCTGTTGCGGCCATGCAGCGCCATCGCCAGCCGGGCCTTCTGCGGCGCCAGCTGGTTGCGGCCGCGGCCGATCACCGGATGCGCCGACAGCACGTCGTACAGCGGCGTCGCCTCATACTGGCTGCCCGGCAAGTGGCTGATGCTGAAATTCTTGGCATGGCCATCGGTTGCCGCCAGCAGCCAGAACACCACCTGAGCCATGAAGAAATGCCGGCGGTCGGCGGCCGCCGCGCGCGAGCCGGACAGGATCTCGGCAATCTGCCGGATGCCGGGTCCGCCGTCGGACTCGTATTTCTGCAAGGCCGAGAGGCCGGTGGCCTGGCACATGTCTTCCTGCGGCAGGCGCAGCAGCCAGGTGCCGCGGCTCGACGGCCTGCGGTCGAAGCGTTCGACCACCAGCGCCTTGGTGCCGGCAAAGCGGGCGATCTCGCACTGCGCCACCGGCAGGCCATAAGCCGCCACGATCTGCGCGCACAGCCATTCGTTTTCCACCGAGGTGCGCATGTCGGCGCGCATATTGCCCACCAGCCCGAGCGGCAGCTTGAAGATATGCGTGGTCGGCGTGCTGCCCTGGGGCAGCTGCCATTGTCCGCGCCAGCGCAGCAGCGCGGTTTTCTCCTGCGCGCCGGCGATCGATAGCCTCAGGTCGTCGATGGGCTCGCGATGCCCGAGCACCGGCGCCGACGTGGTTTCGTGCAGCAGCGTCGCAATGTCTTCGTCGCTGAGCGTGCGGCCGCTGACCGTCTGCAGTGCCTCGGGCACTTCGCCAGGCGGCAGCATCTGGATCGCGCCGACGCAGTCGCGTCCCACCCTGGCCAGCAGCGCGAAGGCGTCGGTGCCGCCGGCACGATAGCGTGCCGCGATGCGGCGGCGGATGACATCGCTGTCGGGCAGCAGGTTGTCGAAATAGTTGGCCACAGCCGGGCCGCGATGCGGCTGGTTGCCAGGCGTGAACGGCAGCGACAACGACAGTGGGCGTCCCTGCGGGTCGGCGATCCAGTCTTCGCGATAGACCAGCCGGTCACCGGCGGCGCCGGTTTCCCAATGGCCGACCGGGATGCCGTTCATCCACAGGTCGAGCCGGTTGCCTTGCCGTGCGCGCGCCATGGTCACCAGTCCTCGCGCGGGCGCCGGCCAGTCGCGGGGCGGGCCGGCTGCTCGGTCTTGTTTGCCGGCGCCCTGGGCTTGGCCTGGGGTCGGACTGGGGCGGGCTGCGCGGTGGCGCCAGCGTCCGCCTGCGACAGCACGAGTTCGACGCCGAGCACGCGCAGCACCCGCAGCAGGCGGTCGACGCTGACGGCGGCGGGGTTAGCTTCCAGTTCGGCATAGGTTTGCTGCGTGACCCCGAGGTGCTGTGCCATCACGGCCTGGGTCATGCCACGCGACTTGCGGAAGCCCTGCAGAATCGGACGCAACTGGTTGGCGGTCTTGATGGGGTAGTGCATGGCGCGGTCCCGGACCCGGCCGGCGGCCGGATAGATACAGGATATTGCCTGTCAGGTGCATTTACAAGCTTTGGCCTGTTATTTATGAAAACAGGCTATTACCTGTATTGATTGGGTTACAGGGGAAAACCTGTGAGTGCCCGGCGCAGGCAACCTGCCACGGTGGCGCCAACGCCCGCATACGCGTCGGCTTAGCGCTGCAGGCGGCGCGACCGGTGCTTGCGCGCACGCAGCACCAGGCCGGCCGCGACCGCGACCACTGCCAGGACAGCTACGGCAATCAGGAAGTGCAGGGGCTGGTCGATGGCCAGGCTTTCGCCAGCGACGACGATGCCGAACGCATAGCCCGCTTCGGCGAGGGCCATGGCCGCGAGGAATTTCAGGAACGGGTAGTGCATGGTGCCGAACAGGTAGCCGGGGATTTCCGAAGGCACCGCGACGCAGAACAGCAGCACCGCCCAGAACCTCATCCGCGTCGAGACATAGCCCCGGTATTTCTCCAGCTTGTCCGCGTAGCCGATACGGGCGAGCAGCGGACCGGCCAGGCGGCCGATGCCGAAGGCCGCGCACGCGCCCACCAGCCAGCCGCCCCACAGCAGCAGCACCGTCAGTGGCTTGCCCCATACCTCGCCGGCCACCGGCACCAGCACCACGCTCGAGGCAAAGGCCAGCATCGCCGACACGGCTGAGAACACGAAGAAGACCAGCGCCCCCGCCACGGGGTGCTGTGCCATGATCTCGCGCGCCCAGTCGACCGCCTGTTCGACCAGATCCTTGAAGGCGGGCGACATCGCGACCGCGACCACCAGCACGGCCACGGTTCCCACCGCCAGCCAGAACCAGATCGCGTGCCGGAGGGTGTGCCGCTTCCCAGACAATGTGGCAGACAATTTGCTCAGCATATAAAAATTTAGAACCCGGGGCCGGGGACAAAGTTCGGCACTGGTCGCACTCGCTGCGGTGGGCGGCTCAATCGTATGGCGCCGCTGCATGTCGCCTCCGCGTGCGGCACGCTACAATCCGACGGTCTGGCATTTTCATCATTCTTGTCGTTACCCTTGTGCCCCAGGCGAAAGGCAAGCATGCGCCCCACACCGACCGTCCTGACATCCGAGGACAAGAAGCTGCAGGCATTCCGGGATGAAGTGATTTCCCTGTACGAGCACGAGCCCGACCTGCTGAAGCTGCCGGAGGTGCTGTTCCCCAGCGTGGCCAGGCTCACCGATGGCGACGTCGTCTGCTATGCCGAATTTCACCGTCGCAGCCAGGAGTGCCGCGCGCTGGTCTCGGTGGACGACGACCCCACCGCGCGAGCGCGTGGCATGCAGGCCTTTGCCAGGCACCAGCACAGCCATCCGTTCTGGCAGTACGATCCGGCGTTCTATGGCGAACGCGCCTTGCGCGAATCCGATTTCTTCAGCGATGACGAGTTCATGGCGCTGCCGATGGCGCGGGAAGCCTTGCTGCCGTCGAATGCGCGGCGGCTGCTCGCGATCGTGTTCCAGCACGAGGGCTATGCGGTCACCGTGGCGAGCTTTCGCGTCAGCGGCAGCCCGCCGTTCAGCGACGGCGACCGCGACCGCCTGCAGGCGCTGCGCCCGCACTTGCTGCGCTGCTATCGCCAGGCGCAGCAGCGCACCGTCGCCAGGCTGGGGCCGGCCGAACGCCTGCGGCTGGCATTCCCGACGCTGACGCCGCGCCAGCTCGAGGTGTGCGGATGGCTGGCGCAAGGAAAGTCGAACGAGGACATCGCGGCCATCCTCGGCGTCAGCGTCGACACCGTGAAGGTGCATGCGCGCGTGATCTACGACAAGATCGGCGCGGGCGGCCGGCATGGCGTGGTGGCGATCGCGCATGCCGTGCCGCCGATCTCGCAATGGCCGCCGCTGTGGACACTGCATGCGGCCGCTCCCGCGCAAGGGGCAGCCGCCTGAGCGTGGCGCTGGCCGTGGCTGGCCGGACCGCTACGGCCTGAGCGACGGGCGCGCCGCGCTCGCCTTGCCGGCCAGCGGGCTGGTCCCGGTCTTCAGCGTGCGCTGGCTTTGCGGCGGATAGACCGTGGCGGCGATCTCCGGCAGCGGATCCTGCACGCTGGCGCCGACCGTGTTCATGTTGTCGACCACCTGGAACGTGGTGAGGGTCGGCACGGCTTGCCACCAGACTCCGGTCGTGGTCACGTCGGGCTTGTCGATTTCAAATTTCTTCGCGATCGTGGTGGCTTCGCTGATCGACAACTCCTCGGTGAACGACACCGAATAGGACAGCGTCAGGTTGACCTTGGCGCTGAACACGCCGATGTCGAAACCCGATTCCAGCCCCAGGCTGACGCCAAGGGTTTGGGTTTCGCTGTCGGTGATGCTGACGCCGGTGGTCACGTCGACCTCGTAGCCGGTGTCCAGGCCGGGCTGTCCGGTCAACTCCACCAGCTGCTGCCACGCCTGGCTGATGCTGAGGATGGTGTAGGTGCTGCTGTCCGTGCCCGGCACCAGCATGGCGAACGGCGTGGTGGCAGCGACCGTGGCCGGCATTTGCTCGCCGACGTAGCTCGGCGCGGGAGGTTGGTCCGCCGCGCCGTAGGGCGTTGCCGGCGGCGTGTCGAGCGTTACGGTGCTGGCGCCGCCGATGAACACCGGGGCGCTCGGTCCCCAGTTGCTGATCGCGCCCGAAGGCTGCAGCGCAAAGCCCTGGGTGGCGGTCTGGTCGGCGCCGTTGGTCAGCAGCACCGACTGCACCATGCCGCAGAACGGATACGAGTAGCTGTCCCAGAACGCGCCCACATAGCTGGTGCCGTCGGCCACCGGTGGCTGCAGCGGATTGCCTGACACCGGCACCGATTGCACTTGCACCCCGTTGACCAGTCCCACCAGGCTCTGGCCCTGGGTCCAGATCATTTCCACCAGGCTCCACTGGTCGGTCGGGATTTGCCCGGCCTGGAAGGTGTAGCGGTTGCCGGCGTTGTCCCACACCTCCGGATAGAGCATCGGCACGGCGCCATCGCCGGTGCCCACGCCCAGGATCAGCGATTGACTGAGCGAAAACACCTTCTGGTCGGCGGGCAGCCCCGCGCTGTCCACGTAGATCCAGGCCAGCACGTGCACGGTGCTGGCCTCCAGGATGATGGCTGGCGCCCCGGCATTGAACTGCACGGCGCCGGGCGACGAGAAATCGAATGCACTGACGGTTGGAGCGTTCATGGTGTTACCCCTCGGATCTTGAATCGGTCATGAAGCAACGGGAACGGCATTCACCCCTGCAACAATGTGCCGCCTTATTGATGGGGATGCGGAACCGAAGCGCGGCTGGCGGCTGAGTAATTGCTGTGGCCCGCGCTCCGTGCAGCAATGTCGCTTTGCGTTGCGCGTTGCGCCGGACATGCATGCTGCTGGGGCAATATAGGATCGCGCCATGCCGCTCGCCATTACTCATCGGGATTAGGGCGAGCGGGCAGGGCGGGCAGCGCGGGATGAGGGCCGCCGGCAGTAAGCGGCGTTTAACTCAGGCCTGCGCGGGCCTTTCGGCAACGGAGCGTGGACCGTCCCAGACCATCCGTCGATAGATGCCGTTGTCCTGCACCGTCCGGAACCCGTGCCGAACGTACAAGGCCTGCGCGCGGTTGTGCCGTTCCACGTGCAGGTCCACAATCTTGCGTGCGCTCGCGGCCAGCGCCAGCACCGCCGCCAGCACGCCGCCGCCGATGCCCTGGTTCTGGTGTTCGGGCAGCAGGGACAGGTCGATCACGTGTAGCGAGCCGGCGTTGTGCTGCAGGTAGAGGCGCCCGATGGCCTCGCCGTGACGCAGCAACAGCAGGAACTCGGCATCCGGGTAGGCCTGGTAGGCGCGCTGCTGGGCGTTGAACTGCATGGCGAGGAAGCAGGCGCGCTGCGCCTCGCTCCAGCCGGTGCGGTGCATTTCCGCGTCCCGGCCGGAGGCGTACAGGCGTGCCAGGAAGGCTTCGTCAGTGCCGGCGACCGGCCGCAGCGCGATGCCGGGCACGTCGATGGCTGGCACGTCCACGGCGGGCATCGCTGGCCTACTCACGTGGCGGATACTCGCCGGTCAGCGCGATGCAGTACATCAGCGCCGTATAGGGCTGCATGTTCTCGTGCGGCTGGCTCGCGCCGGACGCCCCCACGGCCTGCGGCGACAACGTCGTCATGGCAGGGGCCGGCGACGCGTTGACGGGGATGCAGCTCTGGTTGTTGGGCAGCATGAAGCGGGCGGGCAGCCTGGCATTGGCCTCGGTCGACACCGCGCGCGCGGTGTCGCCGTATACCGCGTGGTTGTGGGCGGGCATTTCCGCCGCGGTGAGCGTGACCGTGGCCGCGCCCTGCGGATTGCCCGGCTGGTTGTCGACCGGCCCGGTCACCGCGCGGCCGCGCAGGTCGGGCAGGGCGAAGTTGGTGGTGCCGTTGCCGCCGTACTGGGTGCCGAGCAGCGAGAACAGCGCCGTGTTCTGCTGGATCGCCAGCAGCTGGCCGTCGCACGCGGCCCAGCCGGCCGGCGGGTAGGCGCAGCCGAAGATGCGGATTTCTCCCAGGTACTGGTCTGACATATGGCCTCCGTGGTCCAGGTTGGCTTGCGCCCGGTGCTCAGCTTTGCGACGGATAGATGCCATCCGTGGCGATGATGTAGTTCAGCGACAGCGTCGGCATCTGGTTGCTGTGCGGCTGCGTGCCGCCGCTCATGCCGAGCGTGCCGGCTGCAAAGGCGTTCTTGCCCGGCGGGTTGGCGGTGCCGGCGTCGTAGAACGCGTTGGGCGACGGCGTGGTGCCCGGCAGTACGCCCGGTCCCGGCGTCACCGTCGAGGCCATGGTGTTGGTGGCCTGGATCGAATGGGTGTGCCCGGGGATCTGGCCCGGCAGCAGCGTTATGTTCGGGCTGCCGAAGGCCTGGCCGATGGTGCGTTCGCTCAGTCCCGGCCCCGCACCCTGGCCCAGCGGCAGGTTGCCACGCAGGTCGGGCAGCCTGAAGGTGGTGGTGCCGTCGCCGCCGTAGATAGTACCCAGCAGCGAGAACAGCATCTCGTACTGGGCGATGCTGAGCGTCTGGCCAGCGCAGAATTGCCATCCCGCCGGTGCAAAGTTGCCGGCAAACATGCGGATCTCGCCCACGAACGGTTGCGCCATGATGTCTCCTCAACCCCGGCTCGGATAGATGCCGGCCAGCGAAATGATGTAGTTCAGCACCAGCGACGGCTGCATGTTGTCGTGCGGCTGCCCGCCGCCGGTGCTGCCGCAGGCTTCGTCCAGCCATGGCGTGAGCGAGTCGGGCGTGCCGTACAGCAGTTCACCGGGGCCGGAGACCGACGGATCGTTGGGGTTGTACAGGTTGCTGGCCGCCAGCACGCGGTCTTGCGACACGCCGACGTTCAGCGCCGTCGCCGGGCTGGAAGAGACGTTGAACGGATGGGTGTGGGCTGGCACCTGCGCGGTGGTCAGCGTGACCGCCTCGACCCCGGCCATCTGGCCCTGTGCGATGCCGTCGGGATCGCGGTGCAGCGGCGTGCGGCCGCGCAGGTCGGGCAAGGCGAAATTGGTGGTGCCGTTGCCGCCGTATTGTGTGCCGAGCAGGCTGAACAACGCCTGGTTCTGCGCGATGGACAACAAGGCGCCGTTGCACAACGCCCATCCTTTTGGCGCAAACGCGAACGCGCACAGCCGGATTTCCCCCAGATACTGGTCCAAGATCTGCCTCCCCGGTTGAACAACACCCCAAAAGACGCGGCGCCTGCCTGCCGACGGCGTCGCACCGATACTGATTTAATTAAATTTGATATCTGGTATCAAATTTGATCAATTACGTATTGATCGATTTGACGTATTTTCTGCACCGGGCCGCTTCAGTACCGCGGCCCGTTCCGCAACCATCCCGCGCAATTCACAGACAGACCGAAGTGTTGGCGATGCCAGCGGAAAGTCAACAAAAATAACAACGCCCGTCCCGAGCCGCGCCCGGCCAAGCCTTGGCGCGCCGCGCTCGACGACGGCAATGGCAACCCGCCGCAAGCCGCGGGTGTCGGGAGAAATCGGGTGTCAAGACAAGCCAGGGGTTGCGCCGGCGCTGAGCGTGCCGGGCAGACGGCGGGGGCCGTCGCACGCGTCCATCGCAGTTGGCAGGGCTGGCGTTGCCGGCTGTGGTCGCTACTGGTGGCGCTGTGGCTGGGTTTGCTGCTGGGGTATCCCGCGCCGGCCTTTGCGGTCTCGTGCACGCTGAACATCGCCGCAACGTCCAACCAGCAGAAGGTCTATGCCTTTACCGCGGCGGACTATACCGCGTGCGATCCGAACCAGTTCGGCATTGCCTACGACGCCATTGGCAATGGCAACTCGGGCGCCTCGACGCTGGCCACCCCAACAACCCAGAGCGGCACGGTGTACGTCTACAACGGCAACCTGCCGAACGGCCAGAACGAAAACGGCTTTGTCTACACGCCGCTCGCCGGTTTCGTCGGCATCGACACCGCAGTCTTCTATACCAGCGACGACGGCGCGACCTGGTCGCCCGCCGGCACGGTGCACTTCAACGTAACGGCCGGCCCGCCGACGGTGACCGGGGTGACGCCTTCCTCCGGCCCGGCCAGCGGCGGCACCGCCGTGACCGTTACCGGCACCAACTTCGTCAGCGTGACCGCGGTCCGGTTCGGTGCCGCGGCCGCATCGTTCGTGGTCAACAGCGCCACCTCGCTGAGCGCCACGGCGCCCCTTGGCACGGCCGGCACCGTCGACGTGACCGTGACCACGGCCGCCGGCACCAGCGCCATCAGCGCCGCCGACCGCTTCACCTATGTCTCGGCGCCCCCGGTGGCCAATAACGTCAGCGCCACGGTGGCGTATGGCAGCGCGGGCAACCCCATCACGCTGAACCTCACCGGCGGCACGGCCTCCAGCGTCAGCGTGGCGTCGCCGCCCGGCCACGGCACGGCGATCGCCACCGGTACCTCGATCACCTATACGCCGACCTCGTCCTACGCGGGACCGGACAGCTTCACCTATACCGCCACCAACGCCTCCGGCACGTCCGCCCCCGCCACCGTGACGATCACGGTGGCGAACCCGAACCTGATCTACGCGCCGGCATCGCCGCCGCCGGGCTCGGTGGGCGGCGCCTACAGCCAGTCGCTGGCGGCGGCCACGGGCGGAACCGGGCCGTACACCTATGCGGTGGCGTCGGGCGCGCTGCCGCCCGGCATGGCGCTGTCGAGTGCGGGTGTGCTTGCGGGGACGCCCATCGCGGGCGGCACCTTCAACTTCACGGTGCGGGCCACGGACAGCAGCACGGGAACGGGGCCTTTCAGCGTCACCAGCGGCACGCTGTCGATGGTGGTGGGCGGCGCGGCGATGAGCCTGTCGCCGGCGCCGGGGCCGCTTAGCGCGGCGGCCGGCACGCCGTTCAGCCAGGCCTTCGTCGCGAGCGGAGGTACCGCACCCTATACCTACGCGATCACGGTCAATAGCGGCACCATGCCGGCAGGGATGGCGTTCAACACCGCGACGGGCGTGTTGTCGGGTACGCCGGCCACGGCGGGGACCGTGTCCTTCACGATCCAGGCAAACGACAGCAGCGGCGGGACGGGGCCGTACAGTGTGGCCGGCGCCTATGCGCTGACCATCGCGGCGCCGACGGTCACGCTGACACCGGCCACGCTGGCCAATCCCGCGCTGGGCATCGCGTATAGCCAGAGCGTGAGCGCGAGCGGCGGCACCGCGCCCTACACGTACAGCGTGGTCGCGGGCGCCTTGCCGCCCGGGCTGACGCTCAATGGCAGTACCGGCGCCATTGCCGGCACCACGGTGGCCGGGGGCAACTACAACTTCGCGATCCGCGCGACCGACAGCCTGGGCTTTACGGGAAGCCGCGCGTACAGCGTCGCGATCGGTGCGCCGACCATTGCCATCCAGCCGGCCACGCTGCCGCAGGCCACCGTCGCCGCGGCGTACAGCCAGGCCTTCACGGCCAGCAGCGGCACGGCGCCGTACACGTTCGCGATCACGGCGGGCACCTTGCCCGCCGGCATGTCGCTGTCGACCGGCGGCGTGCTGTCGGGCACGCCGACGGGCGGCGGCACGCACAACTTCACCGTGAGCGCCACCGACAGCAGCACCGGCACCGGCCCCTTTACCGGCAGCCAGGCCTACACGCTGACCGTCAGCGCGCCCGCGCTGAGCCTGTCGCCCGCGTCGCTGCCGGCGCCGGTGGCAGGGGTGGCATACAGCCAGGCGTTTACGGCGGGCGGCGGCACCGCGCCTTACACCTTTGCCGTGGCGGCCGGAACCCTGCCGTCAGGGCTGTCGTTGAACCCGTCCACCGGTGTGCTGGGCGGTACGCCGTCGGCGGCCGGCACGCATACCTTCACGGTGCGCGTGACCGACAGCAGCACCGGCACCGGCGCACCCTACAGCATCAGCCGCGTCTATACGTTGGCGACGGGACAGGGCATGCCCTCGGCGCCGCCGGTGGCGGTGACCACGCCGTCGAATGCGCCGGTGACGATCCATGCCGCCGCCAACGCCGCCAACGGGCCTTTCTCCGGCGTCAGCATCGTCACGCCACCAAGCAGCGGCAGCGCCGTGGTGAACGGACTGGACATCGTCTATACGCCGGTGCCGACCGCGTCGGGCCCAATCACCTTCACGTATGCGCTGGTCAACAGCGCGGGGACCTCTGCGCCGGTGCCGGTAACCGTGACGGTCAATGCGGTGCCGGTGCCGGTGGCGCAGAAGCAGGTGTCGACGCTGGCGGGCCGCCCCGTCGACATCGACGTGACCGAGGGCGCCAGCGGGGGACCGTTTACCGGCGCCGCGATCGTCTCGGTGGTGCCCGCCGATGCCGGCACCGCCACCGTCGCCAGCGCCGCGCCGAAGACGCCGGCCGCCGACGGCAGGCAGCCCGCCGCCGCCTACACCGTCAACTTCGTGCCCGCGGCCGCTTTCGCTGGTACGGCAGTGGTGAGCTATACGCTCAGCAATTCCGTGGCGACGTCGTCGCCGGCGCTGATCCACGTGGCCGTGGCGGCGCGCCGGGACCCGTCCACCGACCCTGACGTGGTGGGGCTGGTCAACGCCCAGATCCAGGCGGCCCGGCGCTTTGCCACCGCGCAGATCGCCAACTACAACCAGCGCCTTGAGGCGCTGCACGGCAAGGGCAGGGCGCCGTCAGGCAACCAGATCTCGGTGGTGATGCCGCGCGCCCAAGCCGATCCGGAACGCTGCCAGGCGGTCGAAGGCTTCGCCGCGCGCGATGCCTGCCTGCGCGGCACGGCCTCGACAGGCCAGCGCGGACGCGGGCCCGACCCCGCGACCAACTCCCGTGCCGCGCGCGCGACCGCCGAGGCCGGCGCTGGCGCCGGCAACGCCCCGGACCTTCCCGGCGGCGCGGACCCCGGCAGCGGCGCTGACGCGGTTGGCGCGGACGACACCGACGACGCGCGCCTGGCGTTCTGGACCGCGGGCACCGTCGACTTCGGCTTCGCCAACGCGGGGACGCAACGCTCGGGCTTCCGCTTCACCACGGGTGGCGTGACCGCCGGGGTCGACTATCGCTTCTCCGACCAGCTCACGCTCGGCATCGGCTTCGGCTATGGCCGCGACAGTACCGACGTGGGTTCGGCCGGCACGCGCAGCACCGCGGACAGTTTCAGCGCCGCGCTGTACGGCAGCTACCGGCCGCAGCCGTCGTTGTTTATCGACGGCGTCGCTGGCTACGGCTCGCTCAGTTTCGATTCGCGCCGCTGGGTGGGCGACGAAAGCGCATTCGCCTACGGCAAGCGCGATGGCCACCAGGTCTTTGCCTCGCTGTCGGCGGGATACGAGTATCGGAGCGAAGCCTGGCTGGTCTCGCCGTACGGACGGCTGTCGGTGTCCGACAGTACGCTCGACCCGTTCACCGAGACCGGCGCTGGCTTCAGCGCGCTGAAGTATTTTGGCCAGACCGTGACCACGGTGTCCGGCACCCTCGGGCTGCGCACGGAGTACGCCACCGCGACGCGCTGGGGCCTGTTCCTGCCGTACGCGCGCCTGGAGTACCAGCATGATTTCAGCGGCCAGAGTGCGGCCGGGCTGGCCTATGCTGACCTTGCCGGCACCGGCCCCGCCTACACGGTGGTCAACGCGCCATACGGGCGCGACCGCCTGCAACTGGGGCTGGGCGGCAAGCTGCGCACGCGCGCGATGACGTTTGGGCTCGACTACAACGTGATGGTCGGCATGGGCGGGCTGCAGCAGGGCGTGCGGCTGACGTTCGCGGCGCCGTTCTAGCCGGCGGGCCTCGCGCCCGTGCTGCTGTCCGCGCTCAGTCAGCACGCTCAGCGAGCACGCTCAGTTAGCACGCTCAGTCAGCACGCTCAGCGCCCCATGCCGGTTCCGGGCGCGCCGCCCGACGGTCCGGTAGTGCCGGTACCGCCGGTGCCCGTGCTGGGCGCGTCCAGCCCGCCGCTACGCGTGGTTCCCGAGCCGGTCACGGACGGCGAACCGGTCGAGCCGGAGGGCGCGGCCACGCCCGAGGCCCCCGCCGCGCGGCCGGCCCCGGCATCGGTGCCATGCCGCTTGCCGGCCGACGAGCGCGAGCTGCCGTGCGTGTCGCCGCTGGCGGCCTTGCCGCCGCCGTCGGTCATGCTGGTGCCGGTGCCGGGCGTGCCCGGGCTGCCCGGCGTGCCCGGCGTCCCTGACGGCCCCGTGCCGGCGCTGCCGCCGCCGGAGCTCCCGCCTGAGCCACCGCCAGCACCGCCGGCGCCCTGCGCCAGGGCC
Organism: Cupriavidus mimosae; assembly: GCF_023952485.1. Lineage (NCBI taxonomy): Bacteria > Pseudomonadati > Pseudomonadota > Betaproteobacteria > Burkholderiales > Burkholderiaceae > Cupriavidus > Cupriavidus mimosae. Next base: position 471,471 of record NZ_JALHRY010000003.1, read on the forward strand.
GCACCGCTCGCCAGCGCCGTGCAGGCAAGCCATGCCATCATCCATGTCCGAGCTTTCATCGTCGTCTCCTTGCGTTGGAAGCACGGTAGCCGCAAGGGGCGTTCCAGCCCGGCGCGCATGCTGCTGCGCACACCGTTGCAACGTTTGCCGGTGTTAGGCGGCAATAGTTACCTGAGGCCACATCGGTCGGTGTGCGCGGCAACAGGCAGCGGCATATCGCTGCGCATGGCGCAACCACCGGCGACCGGCATGCGGATTGCTTATGAGAAATAAAAGTCATCTCCGCGGCAGCGGTATCTCGGGAGCACGCGATGGACGCGCCGGCAACCACTTTCAAGAAATTCGGCCGCTTGGACGGCCGCATGCTGATCGTTGGTTTCGGCAGCATCGCGCGTTCCGTGTTGCCGGTGCTGCTGCGCCATCTCGACATCACGCCGGGGCAGATCACCGTGATCTGTCCGGCTGGCAACGATCTTTCGGTCGCGCAGGGTCATGGCGTCCGCGTGGTGATCAAGGCGCTGACCGAAGAGAACCACAAGCAGGTGCTGCAGGACCTCGTCGGCGAGGGCGACTTCCTGCTGAACCTGTCGGTCAATGTCTCGAGCGAGGCGCTGGTGCGCTATTGCTGGGAGCACGGAGCGCTGTACCTGGATACCTCGATCGAGCCGTGGGCAGGCGCGGCCACGGACCCGGACGCGCCGCTGTCACGCCGCAGCAACTATGCCCTGCGCGAAGGCGTGCTGGCGTTCCGCCTCGACAAGCGCGACGGCCCCACCGCGATCCTGACGCAGGGCGCCAACCCCGGCCTGGTGTCGGCACTGGTCAAGCAGGCGCTGATCAATATCGCTGCGGACAACGACGTCGACCATGAGCGGCCGGCAAGCTTCGAGGACTGGGCGGCACTGGCCCGCCAGCTCGATATCCGCGCCATCCACATCGCCGAGCAGGACACGCAGGTGGGCGACCGGCGCAAGGTTGCCAACGAGTTCATCAATACGTGGTCGGTCGACGCCTTCATCGAGGAAGGGCTGCAGCCGGCGGAACTGGGCTGGGGCACGCACGAGCGGCACTGGCCGGCGGACGCGCGGCGGCACGGGTTCGGCTCGGATGCGGCGGTGTACCTGACGCGGCCGGGATTCGGCACGCGCGTGCGCAGCTGGACCCCGCTGGGCGGCCCCTACCACGGCTTTCTGATCACGCACGGCGAATCGATCTCGATTGCCGATCACCTGACCCTGCGCGACAACGGCGAAGTCGTTTACCGGCCGACGGTGCACTACGCCTACCATCCTTGCGACGACGCGCTGCTGTCGATCGACGAACTGATGGGCAACGGCGGGCGCAAGCAGGACCACCAGCGCATCCTGCGCGACGACATCGTCGCCGGCAGGGACGAGCTCGGGGTCTTGCTGATGGGCAATGCGCGCGGCGCCTACTGGTACGGCTCCAGGCTGGCCACGGACCAGGCCCGGCAGCTGGTGGAACACAACACCGCCACCAGCCTGCAAGTGGTTGCCGGCATCCTGGGCGGCGTGGTCTGGGCGCTGGAGCATCCGCGCGCGGGCGTGGTCGAGCCCGATGACCTGGATTACGAAACCGTGCTGCGCATCGCGCGGCCCTACCTGGGCGAGCTGGTCGGCGTCTATGGCGACTGGACGCCGCTGGCGCAGCACTCGCAGCTGTATCCGGAAGCGGGCGACGAAGACCCCTGGCAGTTCGTCAACGTGCGCGTGCCATAGGCGCAGGCCAGGCGCAACCGGAGCCGAAGGCGATGTCGGGGCTGCTGCAAAAAGAACTGGGCGTCATCGAGAACTCGTACTACGAGGCGAGCGTCGCGCGGCCGGCGCCGAGCCAGCCATTGCAGGGACGCACGGATGCGGAGGTGTGCGTGGTGGGCGGCGGCTACGCCGGCCTGTCCTGCGCGCTCGAACTGGCCGCGCGCGGCTTTCATGTGGCGCTGCTCGAGGCGCACCGGATCGGCTGGGGCGCTTCCGGGCGCAATGGCGGCCAGGCCATCGTGGGCTTCGGCGCCGAGGGGGAGGGCGCGATCGAGCGCCAGTGCCCGGCCGAGGTCGCGCAGGCGGCCTGGAATGCATCGGTCGAGGGCATGCGCCTGCTGGAGCAGCGCATCGCCACCTACGGCATCGCCTGCGACCACGTGCGCGGCTACATGACGCTGGCGCCGAGGGCGCACAAGGTCGACGGCCTGCGCCGCTGGGTGCGCCATATGCGCGAGCGCTATGACTATCCGCTCGAATGGGTCGAACGTCCGCACCTGGGCCGCCACGTCGCCAGCGACCGCTTCGTCGCCGGGGCGTATGACCCGCACTCGGGCCACCTGCATCCGCTGAAGTACTGCCTGGGGCTGGGCGACGCGGCGCGGCGGCAGGGTGTCGAGGTGTTCGAGAATTCGGCCGCCTATCGCGTCGAGCGCGACCAGGCGCCGGTGGTGAAGACAGCCGAGGGCGAAGTGCGGTGCCGGCAGGTGGTGCTGGCGGGCAACGTCTACCTGGGCGAGTTCGGCGACCACCTCGCGCCGGAGATTGCCGCGCGCATCATGCCGGTGGGGACGTACATGATCGCGACCGAGCCGATGGACGCGCAACGTGCCGCTGCACTGATGCCCAGCCGGGTCGCGGTATCCGACAACAACCTGATCGTCGACTATTTCCGTCTCAGTGCCGACAACCGCCTGCTGTTCGGCGCCGGCGAGACCTTCAGCGCGCGCCCGCCGGGAAACCTGGTGCAGCGCATCCGCGCGCGTATGCTGCAGGTCTTCCCGCAGACGGCGGACCTGAATATCGATTATTCCTGGGGCGGCTTCGTCGATATCACCATGAACCGGGCGCCCGACCTGGGCCGCATCGGCACCAACCTCTACTATGCGCAGGGGTTCTCCGGCCACGGGCTGTCGTTTGCCGGCATGGCCGGCAAGCTGATTGCCGAGGCGATGAGCGGCGATGCGTCGAGATTCGATGTGTTTACCCGTATCCGGCATCACCGCTTCCCGGGCGGGGCGCTGTTCAGGACTCCCGCGCTGGTACTCGGCATGTGGTACTACAAGCTGCGCGACCTGCTGTAGGGGCCAGCTTCGTCACCGCAGCGGTGCCGGCGGGGTCTGCACGCCCACGCCATGGACATGCACCATCTTCCCGCCCAGCCAGCCGGACACCACCAGCAGGCCGATGGCGATCGCCGACAGCACGATGGCGCCGGCACCGGCCCCGCGCATGCGCCACCAGGCGTTGACCACATAGAGCGCGACCACCGTCAGGTTGATGCCCATGTGCAGCAGCGCAATGCGGCGGATGCCGCTGGGCAGCGACAGCAGGTCGATCAGTCCGGGCAGGGCCGCGAGCAACGCGCCAATGATGCCGCCGACCATGGCATACAGCGCCACCACCGGCCAGTTGGGACTGGTGCCGCCGAAATAGCGGATCAGGTCGCAGGCAAAGGAAAAGATCCACAAGCCGATGGGGATGGTGATCAGCATCGGATGGATCGGGTGCTTGGCAATGCTGGCGGGAGTGAGCATGGCGACTCCTTTACGTTGCGGGCGCGCACGGGCCCGTGCGTTCGCCGCGCCATCGCAATGCTGGCGCGGCGTGCCTCCCCGTTCAATGATGGCGCTGGTCGTCCCGTGTCAGGTTGACGGGCTCCAGTCCACCCTTCGCCGGACCATGCAGCACCGAGCCATCGACGCCGAAGCGCGAGCCATGGCAGGGGCAATCGAAGGACTGCTCCAGGCTGTTCCACTGGACCAGGCATTTCAGGTGCGGGCAGGTCGCGTCGAAGGTGTGCAGGGCGCCATCCGCATCGCGGAACGCGGCCACGTGGCGACCGCCGGCCTTGACCACATGCCCGTCGCCCGGGGCGATGGCATCGAGCGCCACGCCGTCGTCCTTGCCGAGCCAGTCGGCGTACCGGGCCACCACGTTGGCGTTCTCGCGCGCATACTCGACCACGGCCGTCACCGACTTGCGCGAGGGATCGTAAAGATCGGCCCAGTCATTGGTGCGGTCGGTGATCTGGTCGCGGATCAGCATGCCGGCAATGGCGCCATGGGTCATGCCATTGCCGGAATCGCCGGTGACGACATAGACATTGGTATCGCCGGGGTTGCGGCCGATAAAGGCGACCCCGTCGACCGGCTCCATCACCTGGCCCGACCACGCGAACACGGGTTCGTCGACCACCGGGAAGCGCTGGCGGGTCCAGTCGACCAGCCTGCCAAAGCGCTGCCCGGCATCGTCCGCCTGGCCGACCTTGTGATCCTCGCCGCCGCTGATCAGCAACTGGTAGCTGGGGTCGAGGTCGCCGGCGATGCGCACGTAATGGTAGGGATCGAGCGTGTCCCAGAACTGGCACAGCGGCATGCTGCCGCGCGGCACCTTCATGCCCACCACGAAGGTCCGATACGCGGCCTGCTTGGTATGGATGGCAAAGCGGTCGATGAACGGCGTATTGGTGGCAACGATGACGCTGCCGGCCTCGATGCGCGCGCCGCTGTCGGTGCGCACGGTGGCGGGACGGCCGTCTTCGACCTCCATGGCGCGGGTCTTGCCGTACACCCTGCCGCCGCGGCGCTGGATCGCGTCGACCAGGCCGCCGAGGTACTTCAGCGGGTGGAGCTGCCCTTGCCGCGGGAAGCGCAGTGCCGAGCGCAGCGCCACCTTGCCGGTGGGCACGTCGCTGGCCCGCTCGACGTCGTCGAGGCCGGCCCGGTGCGCGGCCTCAAGTTCCTTCGACAGCAGGTCCTCGCCCTCGGACGATTCGGCAAAGAGGAAGCCGTCGACGCGCCGGAAGTCGCAATCGATGGCCTCCGCTGCGCAGATCGACTCCATCCGCGCCACCGCCGCCGCGTGGCTCTGGGCTACCCGCCTCGCCGCCTGATGCCCGAGGTGGCGTTCGATGTAGAAAAAATAATCGTCGAAGGCCGTCATCAGGTGCGCGGTGGTCCTGCCGGTTTCACCGGCGCCAGGCCCGTGCGCATCGAGCACGATCACGGCCTGTCCGGCGGCGGCCAGTTCATAGGCGACCGACAGCCCGGCGATGCCCGCGCCGATCACGCAGGCGTCGCAGGTCGCGTCGCCGTCCAGGGGCGGGCTGGAAAGGGTTGTCCCGGCTGCCCAGTATGAAATCGTCATGCCGACCGACCTCCGCTTGTTCTGCCTATGTCTCAGTGATAGGTCAGTGATGCCAGCGCAGGTATCGGGCGCGGTCCTACACCCGCATGGACGGATCGACATAAATTACCCGGGTAATATTGACTTCTTATTTTATCCGGGTAATATTTGGCAATGTTCCTGTTTCTCTTTCGCAGACCTGCCATGACCGCGCCCACGCCGCCTCACTTCACCACCTTCGACGGCCACCGCCGCATTGCCTCGGGTCCGCTGCCGGACAACGCGCTGGCGCTTAGACGGGCCCTGGACAACGGCGCGGCCGGTCCGGTGCTGGTCTTCGACGACAGCACCGGCCGCTCGATCGACCTGGATACCAGCGGCACCGTTGACGAGTTGCTTGAGCGGTCGACAGTGCGCGCAGCGCAACTGGCCGGGGAGGGCGGCAAGGGTGGCGCTGGCCCGCAAGCGGCCGAACCGCGCGGCCGTGGCCGTCCAAAGCTGGGGGTGGTGTCGCGCGAGGTGACGCTGCTGCCGCGCCACTGGGAATGGCTGGCGGAGCAGCCCGGCGGCGCGTCGGTGGCGCTGCGCAAGCTGGTCGAGCAGGCGCGCCGCGATCACGCCGGCAAGGACCGCAGCCGTGCCGCCAGCGAGCGTGCCTATCACTTCATGGTGGCGATTGCCGGCGACCTGGCCGGTTTCGAGGAAGCGAGCCGGGCCTTGTTCGCCAACGATCTGGCGGGATTCGCCCGGCACATCGCGGACTGGCCGGCGGATGTGCGCGAACACGCGTTGCGGCTTGCCGACAGCAACGGCTGAGCGGCGCGCTCAGGCCCCGCCCAGCAGGTCGTGCGCATCGACGATCGCGTAGGCGATCTCGGGGTGCGCCTCCATGCTGCGCCGGATCGCCGACGGGATCGACTGGCGGATCTTGCGGCACAGGCCGGGCTGCTCCAGCACCTGGATGCTGATGCCGCGCACCGTGCGCACGCCGCGCGCGCTGGGCGTGATGCTAAGCACGATGCCGAGCTGGGCCTGCATCAGGCCCTCCATCCGTTGCAGCTCGGCCAGGCTGGTCAGGTTCTCGAGCCGTTCGACCAGCCGCTTTTCCTCGGCGCGCGTCAGGCGCAGCGCGCGCAGGTCGGCATCGGGGTCGCTCAGCAGCGCTTCACGCCCGCAGATGCAGGCACCGGGCGGGCATTCCGTGCGGAGAGGGAACGGCGCGTTCATGTCGGGCGCGGACGGGGAGGGCGGCAGGATTGCAGGATTGCGGGGGCGGTGGCTGGCTATGTTAAATCAGGATGCCCGCCAGCGGGGCATGGTCAGGCAGCGAGGGCCGATCCGGTCTATGCTCGCGGCTGCGGTCCGCATGCCCGAGGGGCCGCAAGACAAGAACCCCCCCTGCACAGGAGACTCTCCATGGCACTTTCGATGTACGACGTTTCGATCCCTCCGTTTGTCCGCGCGCTGGGCCACCTCGACGCGATCCTCGCCAAGGGCGCGGCGCACGCGCAGGCGCAGGGGATGGATCCGGGCGACCTGATCCAGGCCCGCCTGATCGCCGACATGGACCCGCTGCCGGCGCAGGTGCAGCGCGCCAGCGATGCCGCCAAGGGCTGCGCCGCGCGGCTGGCCGGGATCGAGGTGCCGTCGTTTGCCGATACCGAAACCACCTTTGCTGAACTGCAGGACCGCATCGGCCGCACCATCGTGTTCCTGGAGCAAATCACGCCGGCGCAGCTGGAAGGCAGCGAACAGCGCGTAGTCGAACTGAAGCTGCCGCAGGGCCCGCTGCGCTTCGACGGCAAGTCCTACCTGCTCGGCTTTGCCTTGCCCAATTTCTATTTCCACGTGACCACCGCCTACGACATCCTGCGCCACAAGGGCGTGCAGATCGGCAAGCGCGACTACCTCGGGCTGAAGTAGGCACGCAACGGGCCGGCGCGGGCCGGGCCGGCGTGGGCCCGGCGCGAGCGCTGTACATCACCTGTGCCGGGGCGGACCGGGCTGCGCCGGCCAAGCGGAAACCCTGGGGCCTCTGGTATACTTGCGGCACGTCCGGCCCAATGCCGGGCGCAGCCTGCGACAGGCCAGGACAGCCCCACCCGGCAGCACCCGCGCTGCCAGCACAGCCGCCCCGATCGATACGTTTCGGTCCACATCGAGGGCGCGACCACGCGCCAATGTGACCACGCGGCACGAGGTCCGGCTCCGGCCCTGCCCATCCTTTACTGAACCCCGGCCAGCAAGCGCTGCCGAACCGCTGTTTACGGTCCGAGAGAGACCCCCACGCATGACTTACGCCGTCAAGGAAATCTTCTATACGCTGCAGGGCGAAGGCGCCAACGCCGGTCGCGCCGCGGTGTTCTGCCGCTTTGCCGGCTGCAACCTGTGGAGCGGCCGCGAGCAGGACCGCGCCAGCGCGGTGTGCCAGTTCTGCGATACGGATTTCGTCGGCACCGATGGCACGCGCGGCGGCAAGTACCGTAGCGCCGGGGAACTGGCTGCGGTGGTCGCGTCGGAGTGGCCGCAAGGCGCCGGCGGCAAGCCGCTGGTGGTCTGCACCGGCGGCGAGCCGCTGCTGCAGCTCGATGCGCCGCTGATCGACGCGCTGCACGCGCACGGGTTCGAAATCGCGATCGAGACCAATGGCACCATCGCCGTGCCGCCCGGCATCGACTGGGTCTGCGTCAGCCCCAAGATGGGTTCGGAGCTGGTGGTCACGCGCGGCGACGAGCTGAAGGTGGTGATCCCGCAGGAAGGGCAGGACTTTGCCGCATACGAGAAGCTTGATTTCCGCCATTTCCTGGTGCAGGCCATGGACGGTCCGCTGGCGCGCGAAAATACCGCCGCCGCGGTGGCCTTCTGCCAGCGCCACCCGCAATGGCGGCTGTCGCTGCAGACCCACAAGCTGCTGGGGATCCGCTGAGCGGCAGTGCCGCGGGCCAGCCCGCGCGAGCCACGAGGCCAGCCATTAGGCCAGCATCACGCAGGCAATTCAGTCCACAATAGAGGCTTCGGACGCACGCGCGGCGTCCGCTTCAACGCAGGCGGCCGGCACCGGCGCCGGTACACATGAGCAAACAAGTTTCCATCACCCGCCGGCTGGAGTTCGATTCCGGCCACCGCATCCCCAACCACTGCGGGCAGTGCCGCAATATCCACGGCCACCGCTATCGGCTGGACCTGACGCTGTCGGGCGAGGTGCTGCATCGCGAGGGCGCCTCGGATGACGGCATGATCCTGGATTTCGGCGACATCAAGGCGCTCGCCAACGAGCACCTGGTCAGCAAGTGGGACCATGCCTTCCTGATCTATCGCGGCGACACCGCGCTGCTGAACTTCCTGCAATCGATGGAAGGGCACAAGACCGTGGTGCTGGACGCGATCCCGACGGTCGAGAACCTGGCCCAGGTGGCCTTCGACATGCTGGCGCCGGTGTTCAAGGATTGCTTCGGCCACCAGCTGCAACTGACCAGGCTGGTCCTGTTCGAAACGCCCAACTGCTGGGCCGAGGTCAGCGCGCCGGTGGTGCTGCCCGCGCAGGACTGAGCGGGCGACGAATGACCCAGCCGCCGCCGCTGCCGCCACCCCTGCCGTTGCGCGCGCCGCGCGCGCTGCCGGATGATCCGGCGCAAGCCGCCGAGCGCGACGCGCGCTACATGCGCGCCGCGCTCGCAGAGGCCCGCCTGGCCGAAGCCGCGGGCGAGGTGCCGGTGGGTGCGGTGGTGGTCTGGAACGACACCATCATCGCGCGCGGCCACAACCTGCCGATCCGCTCGGTCGATCCGTCGGCGCACGCCGAAATGCAGGCGCTGCGCGCCGCGGCCCAGGTCATCGGCAACTACCGCATGCCCGAGTGCGAGCTCTACGTGACGCTGGAGCCGTGCGCCATGTGCAGCGGCGCGATCCTGCACGCAAGGCTGCGCCATGTGGTGTTCGGTGCCAGCGATCCGAAGACCGGCGCCGCCGGCAGCGTGGTCAACCTGTTCCAACAGGCCCAGCTCAACCACCAGACCAGCATCACCGGCGGGGTGTTGGCCGAGCACTGCGGCCAGATGCTGAAGGATTTCTTCGGCGCCCGCCGCCGCGCGCAGAAGGCTGCACAGAAGGCGGCACGCCAGCCGGCCGCCGGACCCGACCAGAACCACGACACTGAAGCATGAGCACGCCGAACAGCAGGCCGCATACCGAAGTCCGACTGATCGCCTCGTCCGGGTATCCGCACGATGTCGCCACCGCCGCGCGCGGCTGTGCCTGGCTCAAGCACCATGGCTACCACATGACCAACCCCGACGTGCTGGCGCGGCGCTACCTGCGCTTCGGCGGCACCGATGCGGAGCGGCTGGCCGACCTGCACGCGATCGGTACTGGCGTGCCGCACGAACTGACGCTGGCGGTGCGCGGCGGGTATGGCATCGCGCGCCTGCTGGCGCAGGTCGACTTTGCCCGCATTGCCGGGCAGGCACGCGCCAGCGGCACACCCATCGTCGGCCACAGCGACTTCACCGCATTCCAGCTGGCCTACCTGGCGGCCACCGGCGGCGTCACCTTTGCCGGACCGATGCTGCTGGCCGACTTTGGCGCCGAGGGCGTCGATGCCTTTATGTGGGAGCACTTCGAAGGCATCCTGCGCAATCCTGCCTACCGCGTCGACATCGTCGCGCCGCAGTCCGGCGGCCAGCCGTTCTCCGGCAGCGTCGAGGGCACGCTGTGGGGCGGCAACCTGGCGATGCTGTGCAGCCTGCTGGGCACGCCGTTCATGCCGCAAGTTCAGGGCGGGGTACTGTTTCTGGAAGACATCAACGAGCCTCCTTACCGGGTCGAGCGCATGCTGGTCCAGTTGCAGCAGGCCGGCGTGCTGGGCGCGCAGCGGGCCATCGTGCTGGGCGATTTCTCCAATTACCGCGTCACCGACTACGACAACGGCTACGACATGGACGCCGTGGTGGCCTACCTGCGCGAGCAGCTGACGGTGCCGGTGCTGACCGGCTTGCCGTTCGGACATTGCGCCCGCAAGCTGACCCTGCCGGTCGGTGCGCAGGTGCGGCTGTCGGCACGCGCCGACGGCTTCAGCATGGCGTTCTCGGGCTACCCGGTGCTGCCGCCGCTGGCCTGAGCCAGCGGCCCGTAGCCGCGCGCGACGGTCGCAAGGAATGCGTCCGGATGATAGAATGCGCGGTTATTTCCTGATTTCCTGCCGGGTTCTCGCGTGAACCCGGCGTGGCCCGTGCCGCAGCGCCTGCCATGGCCGCCGGAATCCTTCCGGCCCGCGCCGCGGCGCCACAATCTCCAGACAAGGTTCAAGACGTGCTTTCTACCGCAAACATCACCATGCAGTTCGGCCCCAAGCCGTTGTTCGAGAATATCTCGGTCAAGTTCGGCGAGGGCAACCGCTACGGCCTGATCGGCGCGAACGGCTGCGGCAAGTCCACCTTCATGAAGATCCTGGGCGGCGACCTCGAGTCGTCGGCGGGCAACGTCATGCTGGAGCCGGGCATCCGCCTGGGCAAGCTGCGCCAGGACCAGTTTGCCTATGAAGACATGCGCGTGCTCGACGTGGTGATGATGGGCCACACCGAAATGTGGGCCGCCGCGCAGGAGCGCGACGCCATCTACGCCAACCCCGAAGCGACCGACGAAGACTACATGAAGGCCGCCGAGCTGGAGGCCAAGTACGCCGAATACGACGGCTACACCGCCGAGTCGCGCGCGGGCGAACTGCTGCTGGGCGTGGGCATCCCGACCGCCCAGCACCAGGGCCCGATGAGCGACGTCGCGCCGGGCTGGAAGCTGCGCGTGCTGCTGGCGCAGGCACTGTTCTCGAATCCGGACGTGCTGCTGCTCGACGAGCCGACCAACAACCTGGACATCAACACCATCCGCTGGCTGGAGACCGTGCTCAACGAGCGCAACTCCACCATGATCATCATCTCGCACGATCGCCACTTCCTGAACTCGGTCTGCACCCACATGGCCGACATGGATTACGGCACGCTCAAGGTCTATCCGGGCAACTACGACGAATACATGGAAGCGTCGATGCAGGCCCGCGAGCGCCAGATGGCCGCCAACGCGCGCGCCAAGGAGCGCATCAGCGAGTTGCAGGACTTCGTGCGCCGCTTCTCGGCCAACAAGTCCAAGGCCCGCCAGGCCACCTCGCGCGCCAAGCAGATCGAGAAGATCAAGGTCGAGGACATCAAGCCGTCGTCGCGCCAGAACCCGTTCATCCGCTTCGAGTTCGAGAAAAAGCTGCACAACCTGGCGGTCGAGGTCGAAGGCATCACCAAGAGCTACGACCGCAAGATCATCAACAACCTGTCGATGGCGATCCAGGCCGGCGAGCGCGTCGCCATCATCGGCGAGAACGGCGCGGGCAAGACCACGCTGCTGCGCAGCCTGCTGAATGGCGCGGTGCAGACCGGCGTGCAGCGCGGGGTCGAGGTCGACCGCGGCACGGTCAAGTGGGCCGAGAACGCCAACGTCGGCTACATGCCGCAGGACACCTACGAGGAGTTCCCGGAAGACCGCGACGTGATGGACTGGATGAGCCAGTGGACGCAGGCCGGCGACGACGAGACCTCGCTGCGCGGCACCCTTGGCCGCCTGCTGTTCTCGGCCGACGACATCAAGAAGAACGTCAAGGTGCTGTCCGGCGGCGAGAAGGGCCGCATGATCTGGGGCAAGCTGATGCTGGGCCGCCACAACGTGCTGGCGCTGGACGAGCCGACCAACCACATGGACATGGAATCGATCGAGTCGATGCAGATCGCGCTCGACAAGTTCCAGGGCACGCTGATTTTCGTCTCGCACGACCGCGAGTTCGTCAGCGGCCTGGCCACGCGCATCATCGAAGTCCGTACCGACGGCACGCTGACCGACTACCTGGGTACGTACGACGAGTACCTGCAGTCGCAGGGCATCGACGGCTGAGCGCCGCGCCCCGCTGCATGCTGAAGGCCGCCTCCGGGCGGCCTTTTTGCTGTCTGGCGTGGCGTGTCAGGCGGCGCTGCCGTCGCGGACCTGGTCCAGTTGCGCCATGATGGCGCGGGCGGTGATGTCGCCCCGCACTTTGAGCAGCGCCGCGTGCAGCGGTTCGCGCAGCGCCATCAGCGCGGGCAGGTCGGCGGCCTTCTCCACCTTTACCTGCAGCATGTAGCCGCGCAGCCCGAGATGCTGCCCGATCACGTCGGTATAGAAGTGGTAGAGGCGCTGGTATGCCTGGATCTCGGCGGGCGAGTGGGCGGCGACTGTACTTGTGTGCGGCGGCGCCGCTACCTCGGGCGGTGGTGCATGGCGCATCGCGTAGACCGAGAACAGGTTGGTGTCGGCAGCCGGCGGCGCGACACGCGCGGATTCTTGCGGCGCGGCGGCGCGCGGCTGTGCCGGCTCGGCGACGGCTTCGACCAGCCCCTCGGCCAGCAGCGATGCCATGGCCTCGGGGCCGATCCCCATGCCCGCCACCTGCGCCAGCAATGCCTGCTCGCGGCGCTCGCCGTTGACCATCAGCAGCAGCGCGCGCAGCTTGTGGTCCAGCTTGCGCGCGCGGCTGCGGATTTCGTCCTGCCCCGCCTCCGTCTTGCGGTAGATCGGATCGACCATGCCTTCGCCCCCTTAGTCTTGTTATGCGCGCGCGCCGTGGCGTTCCCCGCCCACGAGTCGCGTGTCTCCCGTCTGTCACCCGCGGCCGATTATCGCCAGCTTCTTGTGCCGAGCGGCAGGCGCGGCCGGCGCCATTTTCCGCAGCGCCATAACATGGGCCGGAATCCGCTCTACAATGTGCGTGCACCATAAAAGTAACAAAAAATTGCAATCGCCAATTCACCAAACCGAGAACTGTGGCCATGCAACAACGAGACAAACTCTTTATTAACGGCAAGTGGGTCGCACCCCACGGCACCGGCAAGATCGACGTCATCCATTCCGCCACCGAAGCGGTGATGGGGACCATTCCGGAAGGCTCGGCGCGCGACGCCGAAGACGCCATCCAGGCCGCGCGCGCCGCCTTCGAGGGCTGGTCGGCCACGCCGCCGTCGGTGCGGGCCGGCTATATCGCCAAAATCGCCGAAGGGCTGAAGGCGCGCAGCGAAGAACTGGCCCAGCTGATCGCCGGCGAAGTCGGCATGCCGATCAAGCTGGCGCGCGCGATCCAGGTCGGCGGCCCGGTCTACAACTGGGGCCAGGCCGCCAGGCTGGTGGAGGGCTTCCGCTTCGAGGAAGAAGTCGGCAATTCGCTGGTGGTGCGCGAGCCGGTAGGCGTGGTCGGCGCGATCACGCCGTGGAACTATCCGCTCAACCAGATCACGCTCAAGGTCGCGCCGGCGCTGGCCGCAGGCTGCACCGTGGTGCTCAAGCCGTCCGAGGTGGCGCCGCTCAACGCCTTCGTGCTGGCCGAGGTGATCGACGCCGCGGGGCTGCCGCCGGGCGTGTTCAACCTGGTGACCGGCTACGGCCCGGTGGTGGGCGAGGTGCTGGCCAGCCATCCGGAAGTCGACATGGTGTCGTTCACCGGCTCGACCCGTGCCGGCAAGCGCGTGTCCGAGCTGGCGGCGCAGACCGTCAAGCGCGTCGCGCTGGAGCTGGGCGGCAAGTCGGCCTCGGTGATCCTCGACGATGCCGACCTGCCGTCGGCGGTCAAGGGCACCATCAATGCCTGCTTCCTCAACTCCGGCCAGACCTGCTCGGCGCACACCCGCATGCTGGTGCCGCGCGCCCGCTACGACGAAGTCAAGGCGATCGCGCAGCAGGTGGTGGCAGGCTTTACCGTGGGCGATCCGCTGCAGGAAACCAGCAAGCTGGGCCCGCTGATCTCCGCGGTGCAGAAGGACCGCGTGACCGGCTATATCCGCCGCGGCCTGGAAGAGGGCGCCGAGCTGGTGGCCGGCGGCCCCGAGACCCCGGAAGGGCTGGACCAGGGCTTCTTCGTCAAGCCGACCGTGCTGGGCAACGTCGAGCCACGCGCGACCGTGGCGCAGGAAGAGATCTTCGGGCCGGTGCTGTCGATCATCTGTTATGACACCGAGGAAGACGCGGTACGCATCGCCAACGACAGCATCTATGGCCTCGGCGGCGGCGTCTGGTCCGGCGACGAGGCGCGCGCGATCCGCGTGGCGCGCCGCATCCGCACCGGCCAGGTCGATATCAACGGCGGACCGTTCAACATGCAGGCGCCGTTCGGCGGCTTCAAGCAGTCCGGCAACGGCCGCGAAGCCGGCAAGTATGGGCTGGAGGAATTTCTCGAGTACAAGTCGTTGCAGCTGAAGAAGTCCGCCGCCTGACGGGCGCGCGGGCAAGCAGCACCGCAGCGTGGAAAATGCCCGGCCGGTCCGGGCATTTTTTTCGTGCGCGGAGTACGTGGAAAATGCGCGGATAATGCGCGACAGTGCGCGGAACAACATGACAACGAGAAAAGGGGGAGCAACGATGCGCGGGTTCGGTCGGCTGACCAGATGGCTGGCAGTGCTGCTGGGGCTGGCGGTGACGGCCGCCGCGGGCGCGCTGGCCTGGTATCGCCACGCGGCACAGCCGCCGGTGTCGGGCCACGAGGTGTTGGCCGGATTGCGCGAACCGGTCACGGTGGTGCGCGATCGCCATGGCGTGCCGCATATCCGCGCCGCCAGCAAGGCCGATGCGTGGTTCGCACTGGGCTACGTGCACGCGCAGGACCGGCTGTGGCAGATGCAGATGAACAAGCGCATCGTCGCCGGCCGCCTCGCGGAGATACTGGGCCCGTCTGCCGTCGATAACGACAAGTTCCTGCGCACGCTGGGCGTGCGGCGCAACGCCGAGGCCATCTTCGCGCAGGCCTCGCCCGAGGCGCGCGCGGCGCTGCAGGCCTATGCCGACGGCGTCAATGCATGGATCGACCAGCGCAAGGGCCCGCTGCCGCCGGAGTTCCTGCTGTTGCGCATCCGGCCGGAGCGCTGGGAGCCGGCCGACACGCTGGGCTGGCAGACCATGATGGCATGGGACCTGGGCGGCAACTGGACCCAGGAGACGCTGCGCATGCGGCTGGCGCAGGTGCTGCCAATGGCCCGCATCAGCGAATTGCTGGCGCCGTATCCGGGCGAGCAGCCGGTACGCACCATGGATTACGGCCACTTGTACCGGCAGCTGGCGCCGCTGGCGAGTGCGATGGCCAGCGTCGGCGACAAGGCCCCGCCGGGCTATGTCGAGGGCATGGGCTCGAACAACTGGGTGGTGTCGGGCGCGCACACGCAATCGGGCAAGCCGATGCTGGCCAACGATCCGCACCTGGGCCTGCAGGCGCCGGCGCTGTGGTACTTCGCGCGCCTGAGCGCGCCCGGGCTCGAGGTGGCCGGGGCGACGCTGCCCGGCATGCCGCTGGTGGTGCTGGGCCACAATGACCGGATCGCCTGGGGGCTGACCAATACCGCGCCGGACGTGCAGGACCTGTATATCGAACGCGTGCGTCCGGGCAATGACACCCAGTACCAGACGCCGCAGGGATGGGCCGCGTTCGAGACCCGTACCGAGACCATCCGCGTCAAGGGCGCCGCCGACGTGACGCTGAAGGTCCGCAGCACGCGCCACGGCCCGGTGATTTCCGATGTGGCCGAGTCGCTCGCCAGCGCCGCGGCGCCGCTGGGCGCGCAATACGTGGTGGCGTTCCAGTGGACCGCGCTGCGCCCGGACGACGGCACCTTCCTGGCGGGGCTGCGGCTGAACCAGGCGCGCGACTGGAACAGCTTCACCAACGCGCTGCGCGACTTCCACTCGCCGCAGCAGAACATCGTCTATGCCGACGTCGACGGCAATATCGGCTTCTATGCGCCGGGCCGCGTGCCGCTGCGGCGCGCCGACAACGACCTCAAGGGCCTGGCCCCGGCGCCCGGCTGGGACGCGCGCTACGACTGGACCGGCTTTATCCCGTTCGAGGCGCTGCCGCACCAGTACAACCCCGCCGGGGGCGTGATCGTGACGGCCAACCAGCGCATCGTCGCACCCGACTATCCGTACTTCATCACCAGCGAATGGACGGTGCCGTATCGCTTCGACCGCATCCGCACGCTGCTGGCGGCCACGCCCAGGCATACCTTCGACAGCTTCGCCGCGATCCAGAAGGACGTGGTCTCGCTGGCGGTGCGCGATGTCTTGCCGCTGCTGCTGGCCGCGCCGGTCAGCAACGACGCCGCGCGCCCGACGCGCGAACGCGCGCTGCTGCAGGCATTGCGCCAGTGGGACGGCACCATGGACCCCGCGCGCGCCGAGCCGCTGGTGGTCACGGCATGGCTGCGCGAGCTGTCGCGCCGGTTGTTCGAGGAGAAGACCGGCGAGGCGATCTTCGTGCGCCTGTGGGACCAGCGCAACGTGCAGCAGCCCATGCTCAACATCCTGCGCGATCCGCGCAAGCTGGGCGCGTTCTGGTGCGACCGTCCCCATACCGGCCCGGCCGAGAGCTGCGACGATGCCGTGGCCGATGCCTGGACCCAGGCCATGGCGGACCTGTCGCGCCGCTATGGCGACGATCCCGCGCGCTGGCGCTGGGGCGAGGCCCATGCGGCGCGGCTGGAGCACCGGCCGTTCGGCAAGGTCGGGTACCTGGCGCCGCTGTTCAACCTGCGCGTGCCGACCGGTGGCGACACCTACACCGTCAACGTCGGCCGGCACAACCTGCGCGACGACAAGGCGCCGTTCGAAAACACCCATGCGGCCAGCGTGCGCGCGCTCTATGACCTGTCCGACCTGGCGGCGTCGCGCTTCATGGACTCCACCGGGCAGTCCGGCAATGCGCTGCTGCCGCGCTACCGCGACTGGATCGGCAAGTGGGCGGCGGTGGAGTACGTCACCATGCCGCCGGCGGCAACCCGGGATCCGCAGGGCGCGGCAGACGCCCTGGTGCTGGCGCCTGCGACAAAATAGCGCGGGCCGCGGCATGCCTCGCCGGGAAGGTTCTCAAACTGGCGAGGCCGTCCGCCGGGAGTTGGCGACAGGCGCTAACATGAGGGCCTTTCTCTCCCTCAGTCCCGGCAGGAGCCCCTGATGACAACGCGTACCACCCATGTGATCCAGCACGTCGCCTTCGAGCACGCGGGCGTGATCGGCAACGCCCTGCGCGCGCGCGGACACACGCTGCGGGTGTTCCAGGCTGGCGTCGATGATCTTGGCCCCATCGCCAGCGAGCCGGCCGACCTGCTGCTGGTGCTCGGCGGCCCCATCGGCGTCTACGAGACCGACGCCTATCCATGGCTGGAGGCGGAAATCGCGCTGATCCGCGAGCGCCTGGCCGCCGACGGCAAGCTCATCGGCGTCTGCCTGGGTGCGCAGCTGATCGCGCGCGCCGCCGGCGCCAGGGTCTACCCCGGCCCGCGCGAGATCGGCTGGGCGCCGATCACGCCCACGCCGGCCGGGCAGGATTCGGCGCTGGCCGAGCTGGCTGCGGCGCAATGGGAAGTCCTGCACTGGCACGGCGACACCTTTGACCTGCCCGCCGGCGCGCAGCTGCTGGCCTCGACCGCGGCGGTGCCGAACCAGGCCTATGCCATCGGCAACCAGGTGCTGGCGCTGCAGTTCCATCCCGAGGTCATGCCGCGCGATATCGAGGCCTGGCTGATCGGCCATACCGTCGAACTGGGCAAGGCCGGCATCGATCCGCGCACTATCCGCGCGCGTACCGCGCAGGTCGGCGCCACCGTGGCGGCGGCGGGGGAACGCATGTTCGCGCGCTGGCTGGAGCAAGCCGGACTATGAGCCAGCCGCTATCCGCCATCCGCGTGCCGATCGATGCGGTGCTGACCGGCGCCGTGCGCCCGTTCGGCCCCGGGGGCGTACCCAGCGGCATTGCCAAGGCCGCAACGCGCGCTCGCATCCGCGTGACCGCCACCGGGCTCGAGGGCGACGGGCAGGGCGATCCGCGGCACCATGGCGGCCCGGAAAAGGCGCTGCATCACTATGCCTTCGACCACTACCCCGCGTGGCGGCGGGCGCTGCAAGAGCAGGGAGCGTCCGGCGACGGCGTCCTCGACGCGCCCGGCGCCTTCGGCGAGAACCTGAGCACCACGGGCCTGACCGAAGCGGACGTCTGCATTGGCGACCGCTTCCGCCTGGGCACGGCGCTGGTCGAGGTGTCGCAGGCGCGCCAGCCGTGCTGGAAGCTCAATCACCGCTTCGGCTATGCGGGCATGTCGCGCGCCGTGCAGCAGAGCCTGCGCACCGGCTGGTACTACCGCGTGCTGGAAACCGGCGAGGTGGCCGCTGGCGATGGGCTGGAACTGGTGGCGCGGCCCTGTCCCGAATGGTCGCTGCACCGCCTGCTGCAGGTACTGTATGTCGACCGGCTCGACTATGCCGCGCTGGAAGAAATGGCCGCCCTGGCGCCGCTGGCTGAGAGCTGGCGCAAGCTGGCACGGCAGCGCCTGGAACGGCGTGAAGTCGAAGCGATGGAGCGGCGCCTGTCCGGCGAATGACGGGCTACGGGTGAGCGCGGCTCAGCCCTGGCGGAATCGCTTGCCGGTGCCTTCGCGTGTGATCCGTTCCCACACCAGCTGCTTTTCCTCGTCGCTGAAAAATACCCAGTTGCTGACCTCGGCCGCGGTGCGGCCGCAGCCCTGGCACACCTCGTCGAACAGGGTCGAGCAGATGCCGATGCAGGGGCTGTCCGGGCGCTCGGACAACGTGGAATCCGTGCTGCCGTGGTCCGGTTCTGGGCGGAGCGCGGCGGATTCGAGAGGTGACGGCATGGTGGCGGGAGGGCGGAGGGTAAAACGGCCGCCCATTATATCGGCAGCGGAGCGGCAGCCCGGCCAAAGGCCGCACCGTGGGACCGGGGATTACCTCGCACGTCATTGAGCCACGCGGCACGGGCCATTACGCTGGGGCAGGAATCGCGCCTATTCAGGAGTCCAGCCATGCCCCAGACCATCGCCGCCGTGCCCCTTTCCCAAGACCGCCGACCAGCCGGCGTCGATCCGCGCATGCGCGTCATGGTCGATAACGTGCTGCAGGGATCTCCCGTGGCGCGCGCCCTCGGCGTGCGGCTGGCCAGCCTGGCGCCGGACCATGTCGAGCTGGAGATGCCGTTCCTGCCGACCAACGTGACCCACGGCAGCATCGTCCACGGCGGTGTCATTGCCACGCTGATCGACATCGCCGGCGCGGCCGCGGCGGCGTCGGGTGCCAGTGCCGACGAGGTGAAGGGCGGGGCGACCGCTGCGCTGTCGATCCAGTACCTGGCGCCGGCGCAAGGTGCCGCGCTGCGGGCGGTGGCGTCGGTGGCCCGGCGCGGCCGCCGGCAAGTGGTGACGGACGTTTCCGTGTACGCCGAAGCGGCTGACGAGGGCGTGCTGGTCGCCAGGGCCTTGATGAGCAGCGCCATGTTCTGAGCCGCTGCACCTGCGCGCGCTGTTCGCTGCTATTAACGCAATTAACCGCCAACCGTTTGCCTTCACCCTCAGCGCGCCAGTTGCACTGGCGCGACCGGCCGGCCGGTATGCCGGGCACGGTCGTGGCGGAGGCGATGAAGCACGGGGACGCAGCGGCGCGGCTGATCAGGGTGGGGTGCGCGCCGCCGGGTGTAGCCCTGCGCGGCGCGCGGATCCGTGCTGCCCTGGATCAGTACTTCCAGAACACCTGCTGCAGCGCCTTGCTGTCGTTGCTCTGCGTCAGCGCCAGCGCCATCAGGATGCGCGCCTTCTGCGGCAGCTGGTCGTCGGTGACGATCCAGTCGTACTTGTCGTCGGGCTGCTCGGCGTTGCGCACCACCACGCCGCTGCCGGTGCGCGACGCGCGCACGATCTGCACGCCCTTGGCGCGCGCGGCCTTGAGCGACTCGACCATGTAGTCGCCGACGCTGCCGTTGCCGGTGGCGGCGTAGATGATGGCCTTGGCGCCGCTCTTCACCGCGGCGTCGACCGCGGCCGGGTTGGCGTTGCCGTAGGCATAGACCACGGCGACCTCCGGCAGCTTGTCGATCTTGTCGATGTCCCACTGCGTCTGCAGCGTGTGCGGCCGTGCCGGCAGGCGGTAGAACAGGGTGCGGCCTTCCACCACGTAGCCCAGCGGGCCGAACGGCGAGCGGAAGGTCTCGGTCTTGAAGGTGTTGGTCTTGGAAACGTCGCGGCCGGTGTGGATCTCGTCGTTCAGCACCGCCAGCGTGCCCTTGCCCTTGGACGCCGGGTTGGAGGCGACCAGCACGGCGTCATAGAGGTTCAGCGCGCCGTCCGCACCCAGCGCGGTGCCCGGGCGCATCGAGCCGACCACCACCACCGGCTTGTCGCTCTTCAGCGTCAGGTTGAGGAAATAAGCGGTTTCCTCGATGGTGTCGGTACCGTGCGTGATCACGATGCCGTCGACGTCAGGCTGCTTGAGCAGTTCCGACACGCGCTTGGCCAGCTTGAGCAGGCGTTCGTTGTTGAAGCTTTCCGAACCGATCTGGAAGATCTGCTCGCCCTTGACGTTGGCGACCTTGGAGATTTCGGGCACCGAGGCGATGATCTTGTCGACCGGGACCACGGCGGACTGATAGGCGGCGGTGTTGGTCGCCGCGGCGCCGGCGCCGGCAATGGTGCCACCGGTGCCGATGATGACGATGTTGGCCTTGCGCGCTTCGGCCGGGGCCGGGGCCGTGGCAGCGGCGGCGGCAGGCTGGGCCGCGGGCGCGAGCTGGGCGTGGGCGGCGCCGGTGATCAGGCTCGCCGACAACAGGGCAGCGGCCAGCGTGGTGACGCGGGCGGAATGTTTCATGGTTCTCCTCGGTATCTATACGAACGTGTGGCCCGTACTGGAAGCGGCACGACATACCTTATGGGTGGAATGGTGCCGTCCGTGTTCAGTCGGTGGCTGCCGCGGCCGGGCCTGGGGTGCAGGGTCCGGTTCAGGCAGCGGCAGAGACTATACGTGAGGAGAAATTCGCGGTGGAAGGGCGGCGCAAGGGTTATGCCGATTCGGCATAAAACCGGCTTCGCCATAACTTCAGGCGCATACTTTGCCGGGCCGGCCGATTGTCGCCGGCACCGGCGTTTTCGCTTGCAACCAGCTCAGAACGCGTCGCCGGGCACGCGCACCCAGCCTTCCATCAGCACGCGCGCGCTGCGGCTCATGATGGCTTTCTTTACGACCCATTCGCCATTGACCTGCTGGGCCTCGGCACCCACGCGCAGCATGCCGGACGGGTGCCCGAAACGCACCGCGTTGCGCTCGCCGCCACCGGCGGCCAGGTTGACCAGCGTGCCGGGGATGGCCGCGGCGGTGCCGATGGCAACGGCGGCCGTGCCCATCATGGCGTGGTGCAGCTTGCCCATGGAGAGCGCGCGCACCAGCAGGTCCACGTCGGCCGCGGCCACCTTCTTGCCGCTGGAGGCGGTGTAGTCCACCGGCCGGGCCACGAAGGCGACCTTGGGCGTGTGCTGGCGCTTGGCGGCCTCGTCCACGTCCTTGATCAGGCCCATGCGCAGCGCGCCGTAGGCGCGGATGGTCTCGAACATCGCCAGCGCCCTGGTGTCGCTGTTGATGGCGTCCTGCAGCTCGGTGCCGGTATAGCCGATGCTCTCGGCATTGACGAAGATGGTCGGGATGCCGGCGTTGATCATGGTCGCCTTGAGCGTGCCGACGCCCGGCACTTCCAGGTCGTCGACCACGTTGCCGGTCGGGAACATCGCGCCGCCGGCGCCTTCTTCCTCGGCGGCGGGATCCATAAACTCGAGCTGCACTTCGGCGGCCGGGAAGGTCACGCCGTCAAGCTCGAAGTCACCGGTTTCCTGCACTTCGCCGTTGGTGACGGGCACGTGGCCGATGATGGTCTTGCCGATATTGGCCTGCCAGATGCGCACGACGGCGACGCCGTTCTGCGGGATGCGGCTCGGGTCGACCAGCCCGGCGCTGATGGCGAACGGGCCGACCGCGGCGGACAGGTTGCCGCAGTTGCCGCTCCAGTCGACAAATGACTGGTCGATCGAGACCTGGCCGAACAGATAGTCGACATCGTGGTCCGGGCGCGTGCTCCTGGACAGGATCACGGTCTTGCTGGTGCTGGAGGTGGCACCGCCCATGCCGTCGATCTGCTTGCCGTACGGGTCGGGGCTGCCGATCACGCGCATCAGCAGCGCGTCGCGGGCGGGGCCGGGTACCTGCGCGCGCTCGGGCAGGTCTTGCAGGCGGAAGAACACGCCCTTGCTGGTGCCGCCGCGGATGTAGGTGGCGGGGATCTTGATCTGGGGTACGTGGGCCATGGGAATGTTTAGTCCTGGTTAGGCCGGGGGCCTCTGTACAAATTGGAAATCCAATGCGGGGAAGCAAAGCGAAGCGCTTGTTTTCTCCCCTCTCCCCCTGGGAGAGGGGCGGGGGAGAGGGGCGGCGTAGCCACGAAGTGACGCGACCTCATGCTTGCAAACGCCTGCCCTCTCCCCACCCCCTCTCCCGCAAGCGGGAGAGGGGAGCACACCACCGGCTTCGGTAGCAGCTTCAGCTTACGCCGCCGCCTTGTTCGACTCCAAAAAGTCCTGCGCAAACCGCTGCAGCACGCCGCCAGCCTCATAGATCGACACTTCCTCGTCGCTGTCGAGGCGGCAGGTCACCGGCACTTCCACGCGCTCGCCATTCTTGCGATGCACCACCAGCGTCAGCGTCGCGCGTGGCTGGCGTTCGCCGATGACGTCATAGGTCTCGGTGCCATCCAGCCCCAGCGTCAGGCGGTTCACGCCCGGCTTGAACTCCAATGGCAGCACGCCCATGCCGATCAGGTTGGTGCGGTGGATACGCTCGAAGCCCTCGGCAACGATCGCTTCCACGCCCGCCAGGCGCACGCCCTTGGCGGCCCAGTCGCGCGACGAGCCCTGGCCATAGTCCGCGCCGGCGATGATGATCAGCGGCTGCTTGCGGTCCATGTAGGTCTCGATCGCTTCCCACATGCGCACCACCTTGCCTTCCGGCTCGATGCGCGCCAGCGAACCCTTCTTGACCTGGCCGTCGACCACGGCCATTTCATTGATCAGCGTGGGGTTGGCGAAGGTGGCGCGCTGCGCGGTCAGGTGGTCGCCGCGGTGCGTCGCGTACGAGTTGAAGTCCTCTTCCGGCAGGCCCATCCTGGCCAGGTATTCGCCGGCCGCGCTGTTCAGCAGGATCGCGTTCGACGGCGACAGGTGGTCGGTGGTGATGTTGTCGCCCAGCACCGCCAGCGGACGCAGGCCCTGCAGCGTGCGCTCGCCGGCCAGCGCGCCTTCCCAGTACGGCGGGCGGCGGATATAGGTGCTCTGCGGGCGCCAGTCGTACAGCGGCGCGGCGCTCTCGCCGGTGTACGCGGTCAGCGCGAACATCGGCTCGTAGACCTTGCGGAACTGCTCGGGCTTCACGCTCTGCCGGACGATGGCGTCGATCTCTTCGTCGGTCGGCCAGATGTCCTTCAGGTAGACCGGCTTGCCGTCCTGGTCCGTGCCCAGCACATCCTTTTCGATATCGAAGCGGATGGTGCCGGCGATGGCGTAGGCGACCACCAGCGGCGGCGAGGCCAGGAAGGCCTGCTTGGCGTACGGGTGGATGCGGCCGTCGAAGTTGCGGTTGCCGGACAGCACGGCCGTCGCGTACAGGTCGCGGTCGATGATTTCCTGCTGGATCTTCGGATCGAGCGCGCCGGACATGCCGTTGCAGGTGGTGCAGGCAAAGGCGACGATGCCGAAGCCGAGCTTTTCCAGATCAGGCAGCAGGTTCGCTTCTTCCAGGTACAGCTCGACCGCCTTGGAGCCAGGCGCCAGCGACGACTTGACCCACGGCTTGCGCGCCAGGCCGCGCGCGTTGGCATTGCGCGCCAGCAGCGCGGCGGCGATCACGTTGCGCGGGTTGCTGGTGTTGGTGCAGCTGGTGATGGCGGCGATGATCACCGCGCCATCGGGCATCAGGCCCTCGGCCTCCTGCGCGCGGGCCTTGTCCAGGTCCACGGCGATGCCGCGCTCGGCCAGCGCCGAGGTCGGCAGACGCTTGTGCGGGTTGGACGGGCCGGCCATGTTGCGCACCACGCTCGACAGGTCGAACTTCAGCACGCGCTCGTACTCGGCGTTCTGCAGCGAATCCGCCCACAGGCCCGCGGTCTTGGCGTACGTCTCGACCAGCTTGAGCTGCTCGTCGGTGCGGCCGGTCAGGCGCAGGTACTCGATGGTCTGCTCGTCGATAAAGAACATCGCTGCGGTGGCGCCGTATTCCGGGGCCATGTTCGAGATGGTGGCGCGGTCGCCCAGCGTCAGGCTCGAGGCGCCTTCGCCGCGGAATTCCAGGTAGGCGCCGACCACTTTTTCGCGGCGCAAAAATTCGGTCAGGGCCAGCACGATGTCGGTGGCGGTGATGCCGGGCTGGCGCTTGCCGGTCAGCTCGACGCCGACGATATCCGGCAGGCGCATCCACGAGGCGCGGCCGAGCATCACGTTCTCGGCTTCCAGGCCGCCCACGCCGATGGCGATCACGCCCAGCGCATCGACGTGCGGGGTGTGGCTGTCGGTGCCGACGCAGGTATCGGGGTAGGCCACGCCTTTGTCAGCGTGGATAACGGGCGACATCTTCTCCAGGTTGATCTGGTGCATGATGCCGTTGCCCGGCGGGATCACGTCGACGTTCTTGAACGCCTTCTTGGTCCAGTCGATGAAATGGAAACGGTCTTCGTTGCGGCGGTCTTCGATGGCGCGGTTCTTCTCGAACGCCTGCGGGTCAAAGCCGCCGCATTCCACCGCCAGCGAGTGGTCGACGATCAGCTGCACCGGCACCACCGGGTTGACCTTGGCGGGGTCGCCGCCCTGGTCGGCAATGGCGTCGCGCAGGCCGGCCAGGTCCACCAGCGCGGTCTGGCCCAGGATGTCGTGGCACACCACGCGTGCCGGGAACCACGGGAAGTCGAGGTCGCGCTTGCGCTCGATCAGCTGCTTCAGCGAATCCGTCAGCGTGGCGGGATCGCAGCGGCGCACCAGGTTTTCTGCCAGCACGCGCGACGTGTACGGCAGCTTGTCGTAGGCACCCGGCTGGATGGCCTCGACCGCGGCGCGCGCGTCGAAGTAATCCAGCTTGGTGCCCGGTAGCGGTTTGCGGTTTGCAGAATTCATGGTGTAGGGAAATCTATATAAGTATGAAAAAGGGGTAGTGGTCCCGTGTCAGCGACCAACTACCCCCTTTGCCCGCAGGCTCGGGTCATGCAACCCGCGGGCAATCCGGCAGCCGGTCTTACTTGCGATCCTT
>NZ_JALHRY010000030.1:0-25451 GCF_023952485.1 Cupriavidus mimosae
CAAGGCGCTCGTGGTCGTCCCGACGACGCTACTGACTAACTGGGCGAAAGAGATCCAGCGCTTTGCCCCCGGCCTCACGTACGGCATCTTTCACGGCGCAAAGCGTGAGCTCAAGGCCGACCGCCCGGACGTCACGATTACTACCTACGGGGTGATTCGGCGGTCCGCAGCCATGCTCGCCGGCATGCAGTGGCACCTGCTCGTCGCCGATGAAGCGCAGAACATCAAGAACCCAGCCGCGGCACAAACCAAGGCGCTCAAGTCCGTCCCGGCCACCAACCACATCGCCATGAGCGGGACGCCAGTGGAAAACCGCCTGGCGGACTACTGGAGCATCGTTGACTTTGTCAATCCGGGCTACCTGGGCACGCTGAAACAGTTTGAGAAGGAGTTCGCGACGCCGATCCAGGTGCACGGGGATCATAGCGTCGTGGATCAATTCAAACGCGTGACGGCACCGCTCCTGCTGCGTCGCCTCAAGACCGACAAGACCATCATCAACGATCTCCCAGACAAGATCGAGCAGGACCGCTACTGCGCCCTGACAGACGAACAAGCGGCCCTGTACAAGAGGGTGCTGGATAGCGAACTGGAAGCGCTCGAAAACGCGGAGGCTAGCATCTCGCGCCACGGCCTCGTCTTCCGGATGACGATGGCACTCAAGCAGATCTGCAACCACCCGACCCAGTATCTCAAGTCTGGGGTTTTGCACTCGGGGAAATCCGAGGCGCTCTTTGAGTTGCTCGACTCCATCTATGAGCGCCACGAGAAGGTGCTCCTGTTCACCCAATTCCGGGAGATGGGCGAGATTCTCGCCGATTGGCACCAGTCGCGATACGGCCTTGCTCCGCTCTTCCTGCATGGAGGCACCACAACCACCCAACGCAATGCCATGGTCGAGCGCTTTCAGACCGACCCGGTGCAGCGCATCATGCTGATTACGCTCAAGGCCGGCGGCACGGGCTTGAACCTGACCGCCGCCTCCCACGTAATCCATTACGACTTGTGGTGGAATCGCGCCGCCGAGAATCAAGCCAGTGATCGGGCTTGGCGCATTGGGCAACATGCGAATGTTCAGGTCTATCGCTTCATTACCCAAGGGACTTTCGAGGAACGGATCAACGAGATGATTCAAGGCAAAGGCGCGCTTGCGGATTTGACTGTGGGAGCCGGCGACGAGTCGCTGGGAAGCCTCAGCAACGCGGAACTGCGCGACCTGTTCTCCCTGCGTCGCGGCACTTGAGTCGCCGATGCGATGGCCCGCTTGCCACGCGCGGGCCACCAGATTCCCGGGCATCGCAGAGCGGCAGGCTTGACTTCGCCGCGAACTAGGCTATTCTTACGTTCCCTTCCTAGGGAAGCAGGCAAAGACACCGCATCGCGGTCCATAGGGTTCGACTACATCAAGTTGGTGTAGAGGGCATGCACAGCCCAGTCTGACACTTCGTCAGGCCTTCGAATCGATAGCCCATATAGGAAGGATTCTTGACGATGCCGGCACACTTACGCCCGCATCGTCAAGAGTCCTTCCGATGGCTGTCTTGGATCGCGGGCATGGTGCCTGCGACACAGCTATCGGCTTATTTCCGCAAGGAGACAACGATGCCTTTGTCGCACCCCACCCCCGCAAATTCGACGCCACAAGTCCAGCCTCCGATCTGGGTGGCACAGCACGTTCTCGAGCGTCTGTTGGACCCGGACCATGATCCGGTGGACTGGATCGCCTTGTCGGCGATCGAATGGCTCGAACGGCTGAAGCTGCCCGAAACGTCGATTCTGGAGGCCGCCAAACAATCTGGCTTTCCCGAGCTTTATCGCCCTCTGAACCGGTACGAACTCCTCGACTTCTGCGCACGCACTGATGTCCCCTTCAAGTGGCGCTTCGCAGCGATGATGGCGTTTGGCGGAAGGTCCCGCAGGAAGGCGACCGGCTGCGCCCTCTGGGCGTGCGTGCCTGCCATTGAAGCGCTCGCCAAAAAACTGCCGACGATGACTCGCCGGCAGGCCTACCGTGCATTTCGCTATTTGATCGCGTCCGCCCAACTCGAAGGCATGGGCCCGTCCTTCTTTACGAAGGTGATGTTCTTCTTCGGGTGCTCGGGCGCCTATATCCTGGACCAGTGGCTCGCCAAGTCCATCCTGGCGCTGAACCGGGCCAACTGGACTGTAGGTGCAGACGGCGAGCCTGTGTTCGCGATCGCTGCGGATAACTACATCCGTCTTGTCGCGGCCAGCAAACCTGCCGCTATCGACCGGACGATGACCGAAGACGATTACGAGAAATACTGCCTGGCCGTCGAGTCCCTTGTCGCGGTCCTCGGACGCAAAGACGGCGCCGACACCGAGCGCTGGCTGTTCTCTCAGCCGCAGTCGGCATGGCGCCGCTTCTTGGCGAAGCTGAGTTGGAAGCGCCCGGATCGCCGTCTCAGCAAGCCGGCACCGCAGCCGCCCTCCAGCGTTAGCCGGCCGATAGCCGCTCGTGGAGATCAAGCATCGCTGTGATCTCGCCTGGCTCGAGGCTGTCGAGTCGGGAAATGACCATCGCCCGCGCGAAGGCCAGGCGGGGTATGTTCTCCGCAGTCGATCGAGTTCTGGACTGACCCGCTCAGGCAAACAGTTAGCGACTGGACTGAAGGTGGGGGCATCGTACTTTCCGTGCATTTTCTGGCGGTATGACCCCGAAAGCTTTTGGCTATCAAGGACTTACGGATGCACCGTCGGCCCGTGATTGATTGCACCGAGAAACCTTGCTGCGGGCGGCTCTGCGGTCCGCTACCGCCATTTTTTGCATGGAAAGTACGATGACCCCTTGCTGGCGCAGACGCACGTCGGCCGCCTTGTCATGGAAGCCGAAGGATTAGATCGTCTGACTCAATGCTGGAGGCGCTGCTGTCGTCGAGAGCTCGCATATCTAATCCAATCAGGCGTACGACGCGGCTGCAGGCACGACTACCCTAGCCAGCCGCGGCGTGCCCCAACTGTTGGCGCTACTTGGGCGGGCGCGCAATTACGCCAGACATCCACTTGCGCCAATCAGCCCGCTTAGTCGAACAGTCCAGGCAATCGGGGCTGGCGGCTTCTTTTTTTTCCTCGGCGAGCCGCAGCGTCAATGGATCGTCCTGTAGACAGCACCGATACGATCTCGTCTATTTCTTGCATCTCTCCAGACAGCATTTCCCGAATCCGAGCTCGTAAACGTCCAAGTCCTCGGGCGGATGCATCATGGGCGATCTCCTTCTCAAGGTACGTGCTGATCGACTGACCACACTTCCGGCCAAGTGCAGAGAGTCGCTTATGCATCTCATTGCTGGCGTCATATCGAGGGAACGGTACCTTTACGATCAGCTTATGAATATCACGCGCTCCGAAAAGTCCTCTAGATTGAAAATCCTTAATCTGAAAGTTAGCAAAATCAGAATTAATGAATGCTGACACATAGTCGGCTTCTGTTCTGGTCCCGAACTCAGCCCAATATGTCTTGTGTTCGGCAATGAAGGGCGCATCAAAATCCTGTCGGTCTACCACCGCGGCGCAGGCATCTTGTCCCGAAGACGTATAGATAACAAGGTATCGCGCAGATGGATTCTGATCGGTCAATTTGTTTTGCCAATTTAGCCATCGAAGCAGTCCAATTCCGTTTTTCCTATTTTTCTCCGTGCGGTGCTTATCCCAGAGGTGTTCTGCCTCAGAGAACCAAGCCGCGGCGTATCTTGAACGCCTACCCAAAAGATCGGCATTATTTAAGAGACTGAATGAAGTGGCTTCCTGATCTGACCCATTCTCAGTAATTGGAAGTGCCACGATGGGGGGGGAGAAAAGCGCGAAGGGTACGAGATTGTTTGCGATGGCTGTCCTGAAGATATAGTCGCCCTCAATTCGACCCGTTAGGGAATGGTTTTTCCAAGGCGCCTTTGCCTCTCGGGCCGCTGCCGTGGCGGTTCTGACAGACCAAGTGCGCCCGACAAAGCCGCCACCATCATAATCCGTTTCCAGATCAATGAAAAAGAAATTGCGTGGAACAACCGTCGCCCCTTGCGAGAATTTCTTCTCATATGCATTAGTGCCTATTGACTGCGTGGACCCGCCCACAGTAAACGCCGAGCGTGCGCCCGACGCACCTAACGTAGACAAGTGCCATGAAACGTCTTCTAGGCGGATGAATCTTGTAGCGTTCCCCCAATGTAGATGCTCGCGAGGTAGCTTTCCTTCCAGTCGCTTCCCAGGAAAAGTCGGAAGAGAAACTCGCCGCCGGAGGTTATCCGATGCGCTGTGTTTGAAGAACATAACGCATGAGGGAACACGGAAAAGTGGACTTACGTCGTTCAAGTCCCACAATTCCTTTAACTCGAGGCTGCTTACGGTTCCTCTCCGAATATTTTCATGTTGGGAAGCAGAAACGAAGCTCCTTGGCAGTACGAATGCAAGTGTTCCACTAGGTTTCAGAAAGTAATTGACCGAGTGTGCAACAAAGATCGCGGCGATTTCGAGGTGTGGGATATCAGCCCTTTTTGGGGGGGTGACGTTATAGTGATCTGCCAATCCCATTAGCATCTGTTGATAATCGGAATTGGTGACGTCCGCATACGTTAACCATGGCGGATTTCCCAAAATTAGATCGAACTGACCGCGCAAGAAAACAGGCTTATAGCTATTTTGAAGAATAAACTTCCAAATCGAGTCGCGCCCGTTAATGCTTGCTTCCTTCATGCCCCTGTACACGAAATACAAATCGTGCTTGAGCTGGTCGGTAGCCCCATCCAATGCGGAAGTCGCCAGCTTGAAAAACCTCGATTGGGCAATCAAGCCTTCATGCTGTCTCACCAGATCGTCGCAAAATGTAATGAGGGAATCAAATTCATCTGGGCCGGCTATTCTAGCCACATTTAGAGAGTACTGACGGTTGTCAACGCTAACTTTGAATGTGGATTCAAATAAGTCGGCCGATGTTTCCGGGACCAGTAGGGAGTTTGCCAAATAAATATGCAACGTTACTGGGTCATTTGATTGGGCAATCAGCTTCCCCATCGCGATGATGATCGTCGTTTTTGCGATCTGTACCGAAAGCGGGTGAATGTCGATTCCCACAACTCTTCTCGATATTGTGGTAGCGTCAATCTGAGGCGATTCATTTCGCATCTTCGCGATTGCGGCGCGCAGGAATGACCCGCTGCCACATGCGGGGTCTAATACTCGATACGTCTCGGTAAATCGGGTTTCTTCGACGATCTTTTCACACAGCCAGTCCGGTGTGTAATATTCTCCGAGTGCGTGACGAGTATCTAAATCAACAAGTTCTTGATAAACACCCTTGAGAATGTCTTCCCGAACATCAGTCAAGTCGTACTCGCCGATCCGATTATTAATTTCGCGGAAGGCAGGTTTTAGGCGGGAAAAATAGGGCTCAGCGTTTACCCAATGAAAGAAGTCGTCCTCGATAAATCTTTCAACGTTAAATTTCGCGAATTCCTTTCCGCTGAGGATGGATTTAACTCTTTGATCCCCTCTGGCGGTTTCCTCCGCTATGACCGAAAACGCGATTAATTTTGCAAAAATAGATAGATACGTGTGAACGAGGAACATTCCCGGTGAAGCATCGAACCGTCCATAAGCAACGCTAAGAAATTTTCTCCACTGATCAAGTGCCACCTGAAGTTCTGAGTGGTGAGAAAAATCTTTAATGCAGTCAAATAAGAAACTGATTGAATTGATGAACGTAGATGACGTATCACCAAAATCGGAACGGATACTTTCTAGGGTCGCAATCTTTGGCTGAGATGCGAACAGAATTTCATCGAGAAAAAACGGGAATTCGCCCAGGGATTCCTCGGTTAGATCAAATTTTCTAATCTCTCGGAGTGAATAATTTGATGTTAGAGAGAATTGCCCCATTTCCAAGGTGGACCAATCAGGGGCATATATTCGCCACTTGATTCCGTCGGTTGCGATAAGAATGAAGCGGTATTCTTGACCGGAGCGCCAGTTACCCGCAAGATATTCCTCTAGCTGTTCCATAGCGTGCTCACCGGTACGCGACAGGTCCTTTTCCCATTCCACAATGACGGTATTCGTCTGGGTGTCTGCCCGGCCGCGGCTCGCTTTGCCGCCACGAACAACGTTGGCTACGGTCCTCTCAGCACCGAGTGAAAGTGCGGCGATTAGTTCCTGCGCACCGAGGTCGTGCGCGAAGACGGCGGAGAGATATTGCAAGAACCGCTCCTTCTTAGCTGCCTCGGTGTTCGCACGACGCAAATCAGCTAGCAGCCTCCCACTCAGCGAATTCCCAAATGTAGACTGATTGTTCGACGATTTTTGCAAATTACCCTCTCGCTCTCATGTTTTGTCGGACTGCCGTCCCTAAATGATAAAGCTGTAGGCCGCCAGGTTCTCTCGGAGGCAGAGGTTTTTCAACACTCTGCTCAAAAAAATGACGAGGCGACAGCTGCGGCCAACAGAGTCCGAATTGGTGCACTTCGGGCTCGAAGCGGGCGGCTACGCAAGTAGCGGTAGCATTCTTAGCGGGAACGAATTCCATGGCCGGTCCGTACGAACGTTTCAAGTAGGATGCTGCTGGCCCTTCTTAAGCAGGGCGGGTTGCTGATGAACTTGATCGAGGAACCATCGCGCCATGCCATCCCATTCGTGTCGCCTTCTGGATGAAGGGTCCACTGCAATTCTTCGAGGGTCCAGTTGGACTTGCTGCTGTTGGTCAGCATTGAGCCGCATGCGAAGTTCGTCCCTTCCCTACACGCTCGCTTGCTAATCCACCGCGGCCCACGTTGCTCGCCACCCTGACTCCGCCAGTTGCGCCGCCTTTTTGTGCGGTGGGTAGCCCCGCTGAACTCGGCCGCGCACCCCTGCTGCTCCATCGCCGCCGCGGACGTTTGATTATCGAACTGGAACACCGCCTTCCAACCCATGCTGCCTTCTCGTCGATCATTCTGGGTAAATCGCCCGCAATCACTTTCATGGTGCTGACGGGTTACTGTGAGCGACTAGCGCCGCAGAGCGCGGCGCGACGAATTAGGCAGCTCCAGTCAGTACCTCATGGATGTTCGTCGCCGCCTTGAAGTCAACGCCGAGCGCCTTGAAGTGTGCTTTACCACACTTTATTCTCCGGTTCTCACTGTCGCGGAGCTTGTCGGAATCGAGCGTGCTCTTCGTTTCGCGGACAAGGTAAAGTTTCCCATCGTCCTCGAGGACGATCGCCCAGTCGGGGTTGTAGTTGCCGATCGGCGTCGGAACCTTGAATCCCCGCGGGAGCTTGCAAAAGAACTTTACTTGGGGATCCCCGTCGAGCCGTTCGGCCACCGTCCGCTCCACTTCCGAATCGAAAGAAATCCAGTCATACGGCGTCCTTGGCACTTCGGTGCCGTCCGGGAGAATTCCGGCCTTTTCTTTCACCGCGTACAGCCTGTCGAGGTATTCCTCAACTTCTGCCTCTTCAAACAGGCGCATTTCGTATGCCTGACCGGCAATCGGCTCGTACTTGATCCCGTCAACAATAAGTTCGTGGAGGGCTCGGTTGATTAGCTTGGCGCATTCCGTCATGAAGGCCTGCGGATTTATCCCGAAGTAGTTGAGTTGTCCGCAATCCTTAAGGATACGTACGAGCGTTCCGCGCGTGAGCTCGGTTTCGCGTTGAAGGAATGCAAGTATGTCCGGAAGCGGCTGCTCGTTGGCCACGACATATGTGCGGTTGCTCGTCACGAGCCCGCCGTCCACCCCGGCTTCGGTGATGTCGACTGATCGTTTCGTGACTTCTATCCGGACGGCCTTGATCTCAGGCATGTCTCGCATCTTTAAGATAGCCTTCGCGATCAGCTCGTCGGTTTGGAATTCCACCGAGTAGCGAGTTTTCCGACTGATCTTTTCCCAGAGAATCTGGAACTCGGGATTGAGTTCGACCCGCTTGTTGTACTTGACTGACTCGCGCATTCGGGCGTCCTTAACGAAGTCGCGGGGGACGAATCGGTTGAGACGGCCTACCACGGCAGCCTCGAATCCCTCGGCGGAAAAATCCAGGGGTAGATTCAGGGTGAAGCCTTCAGAATTCGGCTTGAAGGCACTTTCGAAGTCGCCGTTTCGGTCGAGGAACCCTTTGGACACAAGGTGCTTCCAGATTGCCTCGGATTGCTCCTCGGTGAGTTGGGCAGTTCCTTCCGGGTTGAGCAGAGGAGTGAACGCCAGTTTCGGAACCCGACCAAAACGGAAACTTCCGTCCGGGTCGATGGCCTTTTCAATGTCGGCCTGAAGGCCCTTGGCGTAGTCTTGAAAAGACTCGTTCGCGATGACCGTCAAGCGGTTGATCTGTTCGTTGAAGATCCGGTCCCCGTCTTTGTTGACGGGAAGGCGAAGTCCGCGGCCGAGCGTCTGGCGGCGTTCATTTTCAGTTCCCATCTCCCGGAGTGTGCAGATCTGAAAGACGTTCGGGTTATCCCAGCCTTCTTTGAGTGCCGAATGACTGAAGATGAAGCGGAGTGGCTCCTCCGGGTCGAGCAGCCGTTCTTTGTCCTTCATGATCAGCTCGTACGTCTCGTCATCCTTGGCGGTGCTGCCGCTCGTGTCCAGAAGTGTGACGACCTTGCCCTTCCTGCGGTCTGCCGAGAAGTAGCCGTCGTGAACCTGCTCGGCTGAGTAGGTGAGCACGCCCTGGTAAATTGACTTGGCAGCGACCTCTGCATAGATCTCTTCGAACCACTGAGAGACCTTTCCATTGCACCGGTTCCCTTCGTCGTCATACTGGCGGTAGCTGCCGACCTGGTCGAGGAAGAACAGCGACAGGACCTTGATCCCGAGCGCCTTAAATTTCTTCTCTTTGGCGAAGTGCTCTTCGACGGTTTGTCGAATCTGATTCTTCATGCGCTCGTCGGCCATGCCCCCCGTTTCCCGCGATAGCTCGAGGATCTGCCCATTTCCAAATTCGATATACTCGCTTCCCGGTTCGGCGCTGATGTTGGTGACCTGATACCCCTCGTAGTCGGAGCGGTTTGTGAACAAGGATAAATCCGCGCCGTGCTTGAGCGTGACTGGTTTCTCCCGCGGTCCGTTCGAGGTATCTTCGAAAACCGTGACCTTGGCCTGAGGCGTTTTGGCCCTTCCCGGATAACCAATCCAGTCGAGGCGGACCATCGTCCGGTTGAAGTCCCGTACGGGATTCGCATCCACGACTTCGATTTGCTTGACTAGCCGGAGGTCATATGCCCGAATCGGGTCGAGCTGGTAGAGCAGGTTGTACGGGTGGACGTGCGTCGCCGAGTAGCGCAGGCAGAGGAGCGGATTTAGTCCAGCGATCGCTTTTTGGGATTTCGCGGTGGTATCGACGCTCTGCGGCTCGTCAATTATGACTATCGGGTTCGTTGCCCGCACGAAGTCGATCGGCTTGCGGCCCGACATTCGATCTTGCTCCTGATGGATCACATTTCCAGCTTTTTCCGCATCCTTCGCGAAGGCTTGGATATTGATCACCATGATCTGGATCTCGTTGTTTACGGCGAACTGCCGGACGCGGCTCAGATCCCTCGAGTTGTACACGAAGCTGTCGAACGCGACGTTGTCATACAAATCTCGGAAGTGGTCCCGCATCAGCACGAGAGAAGTCGTGACGCCTTCGCGAATCGCGACTGACGGGACGACGACGACGAATTTCCGGAAACCATAGAGGCGGTTCAATTCAAACACAGTGCGCAGGTAGACGTAGGTCTTCCCGGTACCGGTCTCCATTTCAATGGAGAAATTCGGGAAATCGTACGGGCCGCCTTCTTCGATCAAGGCTCGGGATTTCGGAACGTTGTTGCGTGCTTGGACAGACTGCAAGTTTGCAAGAAATTGCGTCGGAGCCAACGGCATTATGTTGCCGATCCCAAGCTCGGCATGTTCGCCGCCGAACATCGTTTCCGTTCCGAGCGTGACGGAATGGCTATCCTGGCTGAACGCCATTCCCTCGAACAGGTCCGTTACGGCGTTGAACGCGTCGTGCTGGTACTCCAGCGTTGAGTCAAATTTGAGCTTCATCGTAGAGCCCTGGGTTAAACAGTGCGAAATACGATCTGCGAGGCTTTCTCGCGGCCCTGGTTGCGCGCGGCGAAGGTCTGAACAGCGTTTGCCTTTAGCTGGTCGTTGCCGCCGAAGGCCGAATCGAGGCAGAAGAAGTGCATCGGTTCTGCTGCGGCGACAGCATCGATCAGTTCCTTCGTGATCCTGTGGGCTAGGCAGATCAGTAGCGCGCCGCTTGCTACTGAATACAAGGGAAGGTCGGCCATCTCCACGGTTTCTACCTTCGCCGTTGGGCGGAAGCCGGCTTTCAGCAGGATCTCGAAGAGAAGGGCTTCCTGGGAGGCCGAGGGATCGACGTGCTCGACATGGAGTTCAAGTTGTTCAGCGATCTGGTCGACCGTAGCGTTCGCTCCAATCTGTTGCCATCGGCGGAAGTTCGACTTGTCCAACTTGAAAACGCGGAAACCGAGGTCAGCATCGGAAGAAGTAAGCTCTGCCTGGCGTGCATCCTCTCCGGAATAGCGGTCGAGGGCGCGCCGCAGGCGCGATTTGCTGATTTCTGCGATGTTCTCAGGAAGGCCGTTGTCCCGACAGAAACTTAGCCCCTCCTTATGCTCCTTGACGCTCGCGTCCAAGCGCTCGGGAAGCTGGACCATGATGAATTTGCGTTTGGCCCCATCCCTGGCATTCAAATCCATGACGGCTTGGGCCGACGCGCACGAGCCGGCGAAGAAATCGAGAAGGATGTCCCCGTTGTCTAACTGAAAATCGAAGATGTACGCGAGCAGTTCGTAAGGCTTGGGGTTTGTGAACACCTTTCGATTTCCCAGCAGACGGCCGATCTCGTTAGCGCCGGCACGACTGTCCAAGTGGATGACGCTCGACAATTTCTCCTCGAAGTCTTTGAGGTATTCCTTGATCTGTACGATTTGGGTATGGTCGTCACCGAAAATGATCTTCTTCTGCTGAATAAGCTCCTTCATCCGCTCCTCGGGAAATCGGTACCCATTAGCTGGCAAGACGCAGTTTTCGCCTGTTTCAGGATGCTCGACCCGGTAGACATATCCGCCCGGCTTCGGGTTATGGACCTTCCGAGATCCTGTATATACGCCGTCATTGTCGACTAGGTTGTAGTGCGTGATGGACGCGAGCGATTCGGAGTTGTCCTTGATGAATCGGCGGAAGTGTTCCTGGATCACCCCTGGACTGGAGTACACGGGGCGCAGTTCTTCGTACTTGGCTAGCATCATGTCCTTTGCGTCGCTTACCCGGCTCTTCCAAACGGCGGGGCATCTGGAGATATCCTTCGCGAAACAAACGATGTACTCGTGCTCAACGGCAACCCTAGTCGGGTTGTTGTCTGTGGCGCCTTTCCAAACAATGGTGGCGATACGGTTCGATTCTCCGTAGATCTCGTCCATCAACCGGTTGAGGTTCTCGATCTCGTGCTCGTCGATCGACACGAAAATCGTCCCATCCTCGGTAAGAAGGTTACGCGCCAGGTAAAGACGCGGATACATCATGTTGAGCCATTTTGTATGGAAGCGCCCTTCGCTCGCTGTGTTCGTGGCGAAACGCTTGCCTTCTTCGTCCGTGAGTTTCGCGTAGGCGAGATACGTCTCGAGGCTCTCGGAGTAGTTATCAGGGTAGATAAACTCATTGCCGGTGTTGTACGGCGGGTCAATGTAGATCATTTTGACCTTGCCGTAGTACGACTTCTGCAGGAGCTTGAGGACCTCGAGGTTGTCACCCTCTATAAAGAGGTTGTCGCTGCTGTCCCACCGAACAGACTCCTCCGGAACGGGTTTGAGTGTGGCGTATGACCGGTGTTGAATAGTCTTCAAGCAGTCCTTCTTGCCCGGCCAGTCCATCCCGTAACGCTCCCTTCGTGATTCGAAGACCTCCGTGAAGGCCCCCAACTCCGCCTTCAGCCTTTCGAAATCGACACTAAAGACGAGCTCGTCGTGATCGTTCTTTGTCTCGGTAAAGACCGACGGGAAAAGGTCACGGAGCAGGGCGCGTTTATCTGCGGCAATGTCGAGAGCGCCGCCATCGAGCGGAACGGGGAGTTTTCTGGAAATGTCGTTCATGCCAATCTTATTTAAATGTCTTCAATTCGGAGGGCGGATCACCTGACCGTCCAACGCACGCAGAAAAGGACCTCTTCCGCCGCCGTCTGCCGGAGCTGATCCTCGATTTGGTCGAGAAGTTCGTCCTTGTGCCACTCGACGTCTTTGGCAGCACCGTCATATTCGCGCCAGGCTTCGTCGCGCTTCTTGTCGAGGTCTCGCAGTTTCTTCTGGACCTCGAGCTTCTCAGGAAGCGTCGGGGCACAGCGCGCCTGCTTCTTGAGCTCGTTGATCCGGTCGTCATAGTCCTTGAGCTCCGCCTTGAGCCCTCGGCGCTTGTCCTCTGCCCAGCCGTTGAGCTTCTCCATTTCCTCATCGAACCAGACCGCCTGCTGGGCCGCGAGCCCTTCGAGGATCTCATTCTTCCGGCGATTGGCAGCGTCGCGAACCGTTGCGTCGCCGTCGATCTCTACGGTTCGGACGATCTCCGCGGGGATTTCAAGAAACCTTCGGACTGTGTCTTCCGGGACAGCCAATCCGCCGTCAGTCATGGCCGTCAAGATGATATGGTCTTGGGCGTCCGCCCCATAGATTGATAGCTTCGTCGCGAGGAGGTAGCCGGACATCCCGACAAAAGGCTCGA
Organism: Cupriavidus mimosae; assembly: GCF_023952485.1. Classification (NCBI taxonomy): domain Bacteria; kingdom Pseudomonadati; phylum Pseudomonadota; class Betaproteobacteria; order Burkholderiales; family Burkholderiaceae; genus Cupriavidus; species Cupriavidus mimosae. The sequence goes on from NZ_JALHRY010000030.1 coordinate 12,706, forward strand.
TGCTGGCCGCTTTCCTCGCTTGGTCCGAATAGACGAACTCGATCGTGGCCTCAGGAAGGGGGCGCCCGGCCGCGGAGGCAATCACCGCCTGGGCCAACGGATGCCCGATCCGGTACCGGTGTGCTTTCCCCGGGTCCTTTGCGAGTGCATATGCGCCGACGGGGATCGCTTGCTCTGGAAATGGGTTGGCCAGAAGCCGGAAACGGAGCTCTTCCGCGTCGAAGTCAGCCTTGTCCTCGAGCTCGCGGCGCGTTAGCGCCCAGAGCATCGATTCATGCCTATTGATGTAAGACCGGCTTTCGTCCAAGTTGACCCTCAGGCGGTCATGGACCTCCGCGTCGAAGTTCTCGAGGAGCTTCTGCCGTGTGTCCTCCATCGTCGAGATGATGTGCGCATCCATTTCTTCCTGGAGCTGTCGGAAATTGCCTTCGATCTCCGCGGGGGTACGGCAGTTCTGGTAGATAGCGACGATGCGCTTCTCGAATTCGACTCCCGATTCAATTGCGCCGAGAACCTCGTCGCTTGCACCGAAGACGCCGGAGAACAGCCGAAACTTCTCAGAGAGGAGCTCAAAGACCCGCCGGTCGGCTTCGTTCTTCCTGTTCAGAAAATTGACCACTACGACGTCGTAACGCTGCCCGTACCGGTGACATCGGCCGATTCGCTGCTCAATCCGCTGAGGGTTCCAAGGGAGGTCGTAGTTCACCACCATCGAGCAGAACTGTAGGTTGATGCCTTCGGCCGCTGCCTCCGTCGCGATCATGACTGTCGCGTGATCGCGGAAATAGTCCACAAGCGCTGCACGAATGTCAGCGGTGCGGGAGCCGGTGACCTTGTCAGTCCCTTTATTCGCCTCCACCCATTCGGCATAGATGGCTTTCGACTTCTTGTCGGAGTTCGACCCGTTGAACAGCACCAGCTTACCGGCGTACCCATTCTCCGTAAGCAGGCACACCAGGTAGTCCTGCGTTCGCCGCGACTCCGTGAAAACGATGGTCTTCTCGGCCGCCCCGAGCTCTCTAGCTTTCTCGAAGCCTGCGCGGAGCGCTTTCAGAAGCGCCATGCCCTTCGCATTCTCCGAGATTGAGACCGCGAGGGCCCGAAACTCCTCGAGCGACGCTATCTCCTCGTCAATTGATGCCACGTCTTCCGCGGTAAGCGGTTCTGGCTGGGCGTCCGCACCCCATTCGTCGGCATATTCCTCGAACTCCTCGAAGTCGTCCTCAATGCCGTCGCCGGACCGGGCGGCGGACGCGTTGCCAGGGAGCTGTTTGCGGAGTTTGTTGGCGAGGGACTCCAAGGCGCCAGCAATGGCGAAGGTCGACGACGCGAGCAGCTTGCGGAGGATCAGCGTCATCAGTTGTCGCTGCGAACTCGGAAGAGCGTATAGGGAGGGGCGCCGTAGGTAGTCTGAAACCATCTCGTAGAGGGTGTGTTCGACGTCGGACGGGACGAACTCCTCTGTGATCGGAATCCGGTTCGTGTACCGGATGTACTCGAGTACCTGCCGGCGGAGAGTACGGTGGCAGACGGGCTTAAGCCTCGCCTTCAGCTCGTTGAAATTCCCGTCGCCGTTAAGCCGGGCAAACTGAGTCCTGAAGCTCCTTGCGTCGCCGAAGGCGTAGTCGTCAATGATGCTCACAAGTCCATAAAGCTCGAGGAGAGAGTTCTGGAGCGGAGTCGCGGTGAGCAGGAGCTTCGGTGCGTTAGCCAATGCCCGCTTCAGGGTATTGCCGATCTTGTTGTCGGGTCGGTAGACATTCCGAAGTCGGTGGGCCTCGTCCATGATCACCAAGTCCCACCGGGTCGTCATTAGTTCCTCGGCGTGCTTCGCTGCGAACTGGTATGAACAGACCACCATCGAAGGCTGCTCGAACGGGCGTCGTACCCCGGACTTTTGGAGCTGAAGGTAGTTCTTTGCCTCGAGGATCACTGTAGGCAGGAAGAACTTTTCCGCCATCTCCTGCGTCCACTGCTTGCGAAGATTCGCGGGCGTTACGATTAAGATCCGTCGCTTGCCTTCTGCCCATTTCTGGGCAAGCACGAGCCCCGCTTCTATTGTTTTTCCAAGGCCGACTTCGTCCGCAAGAATCGCGCCCTTCGAGAGGGGGGACCTGAACGCGAAAAGCGCCGCCTCGAGCTGGTGCGGGTTAAGGTCGACCTGGGCGTCAAGAAGCGTTCCGGCGAGCTTCTCAGAGTCCGCCGCGGAGTAGCGGCGGCTCAGCTCGCTGGCGAAGTACTTGGCGTGATAGGCAGTAATCACGGGCGTTACTCTTTTGTTGGGGGCTGGCTCTGAGCCGTAATCCAGGCATCCAGCTCCGCGCGCTTAAATCGCCAGGCGGTCCCGACCTTGAATGCCGGGATCTTCTTTGCCGCAGCGAGGCGATAGACGGTGCGTTCGTTGACTTTGAGGTACTCAGCCACTTCCGAAACTGTCAGTACGTCATCCGTAGAAAGACTCCCCCCCATCGCCGGTACCCTAAGAATGTCGATAAAGTTCAAGAGGATACATCACGACACGCCATTGCCCTAAGCATTGCCTTCTGCGGTATCGAGCCCATACCGCCTGCTTATGCTTGTCCCAACGATCCTGACGTGACGGGGGAACGACTGTCCGAAAACGACCGGTTGCGTACTTGAGGGTCGCCCGGGATTCGTAAAAAGCCGCCACATCCTGGGCAAGCCTCTGATTTTGCTGAAATATTTCAGCACTCCGGTACCCAGCTTTGTCCTTGATGGCTCTTATCCGACCCTGAAAAACTCCACGCTCTGCCCGGCATTGACCGCCCGCTTGAGCCACGACGGCATCTCGCCCTGCCCGTCCCAGGTCAGCCCTTCGGCATTGCGGTAGCAGACCGGCGGCGCCGCAGGTGGCGGAGGGGGCGGCGGCGGTTCAAAGCACCCCGCCGCCTGCAGTGCCTCCAGGGTCAGCCCATAGTCGGCCATCTGCGCCTGGATCCAGCGGATCGCGGCCGCCCGCTCAGTGTTCGTTGCCATCGTTGCCGTCGCTGCTGTCGTTACCGTCATCCGGGTGGCCGGGCCGCGCCGGCGCCCCCTGCTCTTCGTTCTGGGCTTCCGGCGCGGTCGGCGCCGGGCCGCCGGTCTTGCGCCGCCGTCCCCCACCGCCGTCGCGCTCGCGCGGCGCCGGGCGCAATTCTGCCAGCAGCTGGCGCGCGAGCGCCGCTTCGGCTTCGGCGCGCTCGGCCCGGCGCTGCACCGCGGCCAGTTTCGCCTGCACGGTGTCCCGCTCGCCGGCTGACTGGCGCTGCGCCTGCTCGGCGGCCGCGAGCCGGTCGGTGAGCGCCGCGGCCTGGGCCTCGAGCCGGGCGCGGGCCTCGGCCTGCGCCACCGCGGCGTCGCGCGCCTCGTGGCGCGCCGCTGCCAGTTCCGTACGCAGGTCTTCGGCCGCGCGCTCGCTCTTCTGCCGTGCGGCGCTCCTGGTCCAGTTCGCGCGCAACGCGCGCCGCTCGCTGGCCTCGGCCCGTTCCTGCGCGATGGCCACCTGTTCGCGGGCGCGCTCGAGCTCGGTCGAGAATTGGGTGCGCAATGCCTCCAGCTGACGCCGGCCAACCTCCAGTTCGGCGCGGCCCGCGTCGAGCCGGGCCTGCGTCGCGGCGTGCGCCTGCCGCTCGGCGGCCAGTGCCGCCTGGGTTTCCTCGATGGATTGCCGCGCCGCGGCGCGCTCGGCCTCGGCGGCGCTGGCGGCCGCGCGCGCCTCGGCGCGCAGCGTGGCGAGCTCCCCGGTGGCGGCCTCGTTGGCCGCCTGCCAGATGGTCCGGACCGCCCCGGCCGCGATGTCCTTCAATGCATCCGGCAGGTCGGGGTGGTCGATGGTCACGCGCGTGCGCCCGCGCAGCTCCTGCCAGAACGCCTGCAGCACCTCGGCCGGCGTGCCCATGCTGCCCTTGCGTACCAGGCTGTAGGGCTTGTTGGCGGTGGGCGTGACGCCATAACGGAAGAACAGCAGCCCGCAGACCTCGCGGTACAGCGCGCGGGTCTCGGGAAAGCGGCTGCGCAGTTCCGCCACATCAGCGGCCAGGTCAGCCTGCAGCGCGGCGTCGTGGTCAGGCGTTGGTCTATGACTTCATCACGCCGGGCCCCCACCCGCGGAACACTCCCCGGAGCTGTTGGTGAATGACTAGGACTGCGGCGTGCCCGAACAGGCCACAAGGCCCACCGCATGCACGTTGGGCCCTTGGCGGGCCAGACCAAGGATTATGACCTTAACCTCGCCGACGAAGCCCTATGCCACTGGCATCTCATTCACGCCGTCCCCTCACTGGGTGGTTCATAGTCGTTGGTAATGGTGCCAAACCGATGACCTTGCTCGCTCATCAGGCGAGCCCATGCCGATTTCGTCATGGCATAGCCGACTGCGTCGGAACCAAAGCTCAACTGTTCAACGGCATCGCGTAACGCCTCCGGCTGTCCCTCGATAGCGATCCGGAGACAATTGTCAGCCCCGTTGTACAAGACGAGCGCGCCTCCGCTAACCGCGTACCGCACGCCCGGCAAAGAGGTACGCGCTGCCAATGATGGTTCTGCTACGCGCAGCGGCTCGGCAGTCTGCTCCTTGAAGCTATTGGCAACACAGTCTTCTTTGGACCGCCACGCTGCGACTCTTGCCTCGAAAGCCCGCGTCTCCTCGAGGTGCTTCTGATAATCTGCTTCGCATTGGGCTTCCAGACGTGCGCGGAGCTCGTCCTGCTTTCGATTCACCAGCCACTTCTTGCGAGGATCATTCCGGAATAGCACCGCCGCCAGTTCGCCAACCGTCGACGGTCGCTGGCGACTCAGATCGATCTCGACCGCGGCATGACCGAGTTCTTGCAGGCGGGCGAGCTTCGACTGCCCAACCTTATGGGTCACGGCAATCTCGACGAGCAGCAGCCGGTCACCATAGGTGATCACCACGTCGGGCCGCACGTCAAAGAGCAAGTGCTCCAAGGCGACCGATTGCGGATAGATAGTCCGTCCCGGCAGTGATCCCCTGGCCCGAATCGGAATCACCGGGCCCTGGCGCTCAACCACCACGTCAACGCCCGGTACCGCAAACTCCCCTCGTTGTGCAATCAGTACCTTGGCCAGGTGATGAAGCACAGTCTCGTGTGCCCACCGACATTCCGCACCGGAGTCGTGCGCGAACGAGTGAGCCCGCACGGCCCCATGGCGGGCGATCAGTGGCTCGTTGCAGGCGGGGCAGACGCAACCACATTGCTTGCCGTTTGGTACCGCATCGACGTGGCGCAGGACGCCCATGCCGTCCAGGGCGAAAGTCAGCATCGCTTCGGTACCGCCATGCAACGTCAATGCGGGCGGATAAACAAGCTCGTCGCCCGACCCGGGCGCGTGTATTTCGTCTGGGTTGATCAAGCGCTCCCCCTCCTCGATCATGGCGTTGAGCTTCGTGCTGTCTAACCGCATCAACAAGAGGCGCGCCTTATCCTACCCGGAAAAACTCCACGCTCTGCCCGGCATTGACCGCCCGCTTTAGCCACGACGGCATCTCGCCCTGCCCGTCCCAGGTCAGCCCTTCCGCGTTGCGGTAGCAGACCGGCGCCGCCGCAGGGGACGGAGGGGGCGGCGGCGGATCAAAGCACCCCGCCGCCCCCAGTTCCTCCATGGTCAAGCCGTAGTCGGCCATCTGCGCCTGGATCCAGCAGATCGCCTCCGCCCGCTCAGTTTTCGTGGTCATCGCTGCTATCGGTACTGTCGCTGCCGTCATCCGGGTGGCCGGGCCGCGCCGGCGCCCCCTGCTCTTCGCCCTGTGCTTCCGTCGTGGTCGGCGCCGCGCGCCGCCGGTCTTGCGCCGCCGTCCAACCCCGCAGTCGCGCTCGCGCGGCGCCAGGCGCAATTCTGCCAGCAGCTGGCGCGCGAGCGCCGCCTCGGCTTCGGCGCGCTCGGCCCGGCCCCGTGCTGCGGCCAGCGCCGCCTGCACCGGTGTCCAGGTCGCCGGCTGACTGGCGCTGCGCCTGCTCGGTGGCCGCGAGCCGGTCGGCCAGCGCCGCGGCCTGCGCCACCGCGGCGTCGCGCGCCTCGTGGCGCGCCGCCGCCAGTTCTGTGCGCAACTCCTCCGTCGCGCGCTCGCTCTTCTGCCGCGCGTTCCTGGGCAATGGTCACCTGCTCGCGCGCCCGCTCCAGCACCGTCGAGAATTGGGTGCGCAATGCCTCCAGCTGCCGCCGGCCCGCCTCCAGTTCCGTGCGGCCGGCCTCGAGCCAGGCCTGGGTCGCGGCGTGCGCCTGCCGCTCCGCCGCCAGCGCCGCCTGGGTTACCTCGATGGATTGCCGCGCCTCGGCGCGCAGCGTGGCGAGCTCCCCGGTGGCGGCCTCGTTCGCGGCCTGCCAGATCGAAATGGCTGTAAGGGGGTCAGTCCTTCGTGATCTTGGGCCCCAGATAGAGGATTTTCAGCCTCGTTGCATCGACTGCAACCGGCCATTCGAAATGCAATCGGAAATAGCGGTGGCTGATTTTCCCATGCCAGTGTGCAAATATCTCCTTGCTTGCATCGTCCGGATCGGGAAAGGTCATCTCTTGCTTGAATGTGCGTTTATTTGTAGGTGATTCCCCCGAGAATAGAGCTCTATCCCCAGTGAAGAACTGATCGACAATAGCGCGAGCGTTGGGGCCTTCTGAGCCATCAGGCATACGCCCGGCCATATAGTCATCAAGGTGTTTGAAGAGTGCCATTGCTCGGTCCCGTATCGGTGCCTCAAAGGGTTCCTTGGCAAGTACACTATTCTCATAGAGACTATTGGGAATGTGCAGTCTGGGAAATCTCTCGCGCGCAGCCACTACAAGCTGTTGCCAGTTGGTCGGCTCCACTCCAGCGTTCATGGCGGAAGTCGCGAGGCTATCAAGCGCCCAGAGGTTTTCGACTTCGTAAGTCCCTCGACGGTCTTCCGCAATGCCATGATCCACTGGAAGCGGTGATCTCCCAAACTCGATCACACCACCCGGAAAACTAAACGCAGTAGCTTCATTACCTGCTTTGATGCGCCTCGTCGCTTCCCCCAAGCCGGTGTTAGTAACGTCGACACCCAGACACTCAAAATAATCTTCCGGTTCAGGCTGGCGATCGTCATCCAAGAACGGCCCTGTCCGATCAAGCCATATCAACACGGCCCTGCGCAGATCGGCTAGGTTTGTCGCCGCCAAGACTTCACGAAGTGTCTGGCTGACCGTCACATTTCGATGGGGGAGAGCTCGTGTAGTGTGTAGGGCGGACTTCAGTACAGCGAATCTGCTTCTTGAGGATAAGAGACCCTGTAGCAGTGCGAGGAATTCAGGTACGTCATTGTATTGGCCTTGCAAAGAAGCATCATTGATATACCAGCGCATCCTCACTCCCAACCTGAGAGCCGAGCCAAGTCTTTTTCAGACTGGTCAAAAAATCCTTCTGGCCAACTGGCGATGCGACCTTCATTATCGACAGCTAGCGTTAGTACCCCGTGTCCGGTCTCTGTCGTTCCACTAAAAAAGTGGACGCATAATTCATCCGGTGGAAGCAGGCCTTCTTTCACGGCGAGGCGCACACCGTTCAGCAGGTGGTCGCTGTGGGTCTCTACTACAACTTGTAAGCCGGCAGCTGCGAAGTGGGCGAGCAGTCGGCCCATTTGCGACTGGGCAAATGGATGCAGGTGAGCCTCCGGACTGTCAATCACTATCATTTGCCCATCGTTAGCTGCTAGCAGAGCAATGAGAATAGGGAAAGCGTAGGTAAATCCGTAGCCGACGTTGGCGGGTCTCCGCCAGGCTCCAAAATCGGAAATGCGAAACTGCAGGCTTTCCAGTGATACCTGGGGGACGTGATGGACATTAGCTTGTGCGTGAGGAAAGAGCGTAGCTAACCAAGCGTCAACCTGTTTGCGAAGGGAACTCGCAGGCTCGCCAGGATGTCGACGCGCAACTTGCACTTCATCGTCAACATACCGATCGTACCAGTACGGAGCAAACCTACCGTCAGCGCCCACATCTGTCACTTCCTCATCAGATTCGGGCATGGGGTAAGCGTCGGTAAGGCCATCGCGCACGGCGCTCAGGTAGGAAAGCCCTGTAATCGAACGGCAAACCTCAGTCGAGGGCTCCTTAATGGCTTCGGTAGGCGGCGTATTCGTTGAACCGGCAACATCGCAAATGCGTGATTCAGTCACCTCGAGATGTCTTTCACTCGCGCGAGCCGAGGTCGTCCACGTGACCTCGTGTTCCACGCCTGCAACCTTGAAAGCCAAACTTGATCCAGAAGCATTCGCCGGCAGTACATCACCAACGGTGCCTAAATGCACAATTGGACCATTCAAAGGTAACTTTTGTGCTGATGCCGATGTCCGCAAAGCTTGCGCCAAGAGGAGCAGCGGCTGGACGGCACTTGATTTTCCGCCAGCATTGAAGCCAGTCAGCAGAGTTAAAGCGCCGAAACGCAAGCGCAGACTTGAGAAGCACTTGAAATTCTCGATATCGAGCGTCTTAATCATTTTTGCGCCACCTTCGAGAGAGTGGATTCCATTGCCTCGAAACGCTTTTGAACAGCTGCAGTGCTGTTGGTCGAATAGGTAATTGCGCGTGCAAATTCTTCGTCTCGGACAAGGTCAACGATGGCTTCACGTAGGGCGTCGTGCCGCGATTCGAGATTCGAAAAGCCATCATCAGACATCGTGACGGAGCATACTTCGAACAGGGAGATATTAATGACACTGCGCCCGGCGCCTGGGTTTTGCGACGCGAGGGATTTACGAAACGCATGGTCGCTGAATAAGGCTCGGTTCAAGGCCATGACTCTCTCGAAGGAGAATAAAAGTTCTTCCCTCTCTGCTTGACTAAGACGTGTAAGTGCTCTTAGCCCTTCGGCAAGAAACCGATCCATGTCTCCAGCAGTGTATTGTTTCCGGCCAAGAAGTTTGAAGGCACAGAACCGATTGATAGCCTCCCGATCGCGCATGGTTTTCGCATTGAGAGACTGGCCCGTCGCGGAGCGAAACGCGTCGCTTTCGGCCGCTTGCTTAAGCCATTGGGTCGCCGGTCCGTTATAAAGCGCATTTCGCATCTGCTGACGCGTAAGCGGTTCACCACTGTTCACCCGTTCGAAGATGTCGAGTCGCGCTCGCTCGGGGGCTTTTGCATCCAAGATATACATAGTGAGCTGCGTATCCTGAACACGTTCCTGCAAGTTGAGAGGCAAGTCTTTGAAGTACTTTCCCTCGAGCACGTGAGCACCTAGTCCTACGTTGTCGCTCGCTAAACCAGTCAACTTCAACTCGTCACCTAGAAAACGAGCGAAGGTGGTCAGACGTTGCAGGCCATCGACAACGATTATCCGACCGTCCAGAGCTTCCGCAACATAGAAAACGGGGAGAGGGATGCGCATCACGCAACTCTCGATTAGCTTGGACTGCTTCGGATTTGGCCACACGAAATCTCGCTGAAAGTCCGGATCAAGAACGTAGCGTTGATTTTGTATGCGCTTGACGACCTCGGAAACGGAGCGAGTCTCCGTCCGAACGAATACCGCATCTAAAGGGTATTCGCCCCATCCATCGCCGGAGCCCTCGTCCAATCCCTCAACGTCTCGTTCGCTCGCGTTTTCGCCTTGGTTCATCCTCACCCCATGTGGCACGTTCAACGAGATAGTCTATCGCCACTTATGGGGTAGTTGTACTTTCCGTGCATTTTCTGGCGGTATGCTCCAGAAAGCCCTTTCTTATCAAGAACTTACAATGCTCGGTCGGTGTGTGATTGATTGCGCCGAGAAACCTTGCTGCGGGCGGCTCTGCTGTCTGCTACCGCCACTTTTTGCATGGAAAGTACGATGACCCCATGCTGCCATCGATGCCAAGCCCTCAAATGAACAACGGCCCCCGAAGGAGCCCTTGTCAGTAACTTTTCTGTTTCGAGGTCAGTTACAACCCAAGGCGGCTATTAGGCGGCCAATGCGAACTTTTCGTCGTTAGCATTTACTTCGATTTAGTTTTAACGTCTTCTCTGACGAGTTGCCTCACGACCCTATCTCCCCCTGTCGAAACCAGGTCAGGCCCATCAGAAGCGCACTATCCGTGCAATGCGCTTCTGGTGGACCTGGGCGGAATCGAACCGCCGTCCAGAAGGCCTTCAAGAAGAAGGTTCACAACCATTATCGGGAACCTTGCAGCACCCAACGGTCCAGATTCTACGCGTCCTGCCGGCAGCGTCAAGGCCGATTGCATGGGGCGCTACAAGGACCCGACCCGGTAAAACTCCACCGATTGCCCCGCATTGACCGCGCGCTTGAGCCACGACGGCATCTCGCCCTGCCCATCCCAGGTCAGCCCTTCCGCGTTGCGGTAGCAGACCACCGGCGGCGGCGGTGCGGCCGGTGGCGGGGGCGGTGGCGCGAAGCACCCCGCCGCGTCGAGCTCTTCGAGGGTGAGCCCGTAGTCGTCCATCTGCGCCTGGATCCAGCGGATCGCGTCCGCCCGCTCAGTTTTTGCTGTCATCGCTGCCGTCACTGCTGTCGTTGCCATCGTCCTGGTTGTTAGGCCAGCGCCGCCGGCCCTGGCTCGTTGCCCGGCTCTTCCCCTTGGGCTTCCTGCACAGTGGCCGCCGAACTTCCGGCCTGCCGAGTTTGCGAGTCGGAATGGGCGGACCGGCCGCGCCCGCCAACCTGTCGTTCAGGACAAGAGATCGATTAGGAAACGCTCGCGCTTCTTGCCAATCCACGCGGGAGCCCGACCGCGCCCCGACCAGGTCTGGCCCGTCTTCGGGTTGCGGTACCTCGGAGGCGGCGCGGCCTTCGTCTTGGTCGGAGCAGCGCGGGCAGCGGGCGCAACACTGGGCTTGCCCGCAATGTCCTCAATGCTGAGGTCGTACTCCTGCATCCACTGCCGAATCTCCTCTACGACCTTTGGCACTTCCGTGGCTCGCAACTGCTCAAGTTGCGCATTGACAGATGCCAGTTGAGCGAGCAGTGAGGATTGGGACGGGCTTTGGGTTGCGGTAGGCGTTTTTTGCTCCTGTCGCGACTTCCGGGTTTGCGGCTTCTGAGTCGGCGCTCCAGGCAGAGTTATCTGCTTCGGCCCGCGCTTCCGGGATGGGGTCTCTTGAGTCGTGACTTCCGGACCGGCAACTTCGGCTAGGGTTTTCGGCTTCCGAGCGCGCTTCGGGGCCCGCCTCTCTGCCGGCGCTGCTTCCGGAGCGGCAGTTTCGGCGAGCGCTTTCGGCTTCCGAGCGCGCTGCGGGGCCCGTGTCTCTTCCGGCGCAGCTGCCGGAGCGGCAGTTTCGGTGAGCGCTTTCGGCTTCCGAGCGCGCTTCGGGGCCCGCGTCTCTTCCGGCGCAGCTTCCGGAGCGGCAGTTTCGGTGAGCGCTTTCGGCTTCTGACCGCGCTTAGGGGCCCGCGTCTCTTCCGGCGCAGCTTCCGGAGCTGGGGCGTCAAGCGGTGCTACCGGGGCGGCCGTTTCGGTCAGTTCGTCCTGGGCGGCAGCTTCCATCGGTTCGTCCGTGGCCAGGACTTCAACCGGAGCTTCGGCCACGGCTTCCGTGGTCGCTGCCGAGGACATGGCTTCCATGGGCGCTTCCGGCGCGTCGGATTCCGTCAACGCTGCCGAGGCGGCAGCTTCCCTCGATGCTTCCGGTGCCACGTCTTCCGTTGAAGCGTCCGGGGGGGCGTAAGACCGCCGGCGCCGATAGGACACGGTCGCCGTCGGGCCGCTATCCCGGCTTGTCGACCAGAAGTCCAAGCGTTGGGCCTGCGTGTCAACGCTGCCACGACCGACGCCTGCACCACTGGCTTCACCCATGGCGGGATCCGCGTCGCGCATCGCCTCAGCGATGGGAAGCTCCATCTGACCGAGTCCGTCCGTCGCATTGCTCGCGACACGGGGTTCAACTTCTTGCTCTGGGGCCAATTTGTTCTCCTTCATTGAAGCCACTGCCCGTGCAGACGCTTCCTAATCCCATGGACGGTGAGACCTTGTCTCTTGCGTGTCATTCGCTTCTCGCCTACGCCCCTCTGCGCCTGGATCCAGCGGATTCGCGTCCGCCCGCTCAGTCTTTGCTGTCATCGCTGCCGTCACTGCTGTCGTTGCCTTCGTCCTGATGGTTGGGGGGCGCCGCCCCCGGCGCGTCGCCCCGCTCTTCACCCTGCGCTTCGCCCAGTTCATCCTGCTGAGCGTCCCCCTGACCGTCGCCCTGCGCTTCCGGCGCGGTCGCCGCCGAACGGCCGCCCTTGCGCCGCCTTCCACCACCGCCACCGCCGTCGCGTTCGCGCGGCGCGACGCGCAGGGTGGCCAGCAACTGACGCGCGAGCGCGGCTTCCGCTTCGGCCCGCTCGGCCCGGCGCTGCGCTGCGGCGAGCTCCGCCTGCATGGCATCAAGATCGCCCGCCGCCTGGCGCTGCGCCTGCTCGGCCTCTGCGAGTCGGTCGGCCAGCGCCGCGGCCTGCGCTTCCAGCTTGGCGCGGCTCTCCGCCTGCGCCACGGCCACATCACGGGCCTCGCTGCGCGCCGCCGCCAGTTCCGCGCGCAGGTCTTCGGCCGTGCGCTCGCTCTTCTGGCGCGCGGTGCGCTCCTGGTCCAGTTCGCGCAAGCTGCGCCGCTCGCTGGCCTCGGCGCGTTCCTGCGCGAGCGTCACCGCCTCGCGGGCGCGCTCCAGCTCCGTCGAGAATTGGGTGCGCAAGGCGTCCAGCTGGCGTCGGCCCGCCTCCAGTTCCGTTCGCCCCGCCTCGAGCCGGGCCTGCGTGGCAGCGTGCGCCTGGCGTTCGGCCGCCAGCTCCGCCTGC
>NZ_JALHRY010000031.1:0-19571 GCF_023952485.1 Cupriavidus mimosae
TGCCGTCGCGATCGCGAGGGATGTCTAACCGCAGCGGCCCGTCGTCGGTCAGAACCGTCTTATTACTTGACCACTACAGCCTGGGTGCTTCCCTACACCTATGACAAAAGTTTGTGACAACTCAACGCATTGGTCTACCCTCGAGGAACTTCAAAGTGTCGGGATCGATTCCAACTCTGCGACAGGAGCGGCCATCCACGACAGTCGCGGGAGCGGGCGTGTAGGGCTGCATAACGGTAAATGCATGGCTGCGACGATGGTACGCAACTTGCTGATCTTCGCGAACCGCAGAGCGTATGGAGCCGTTATGTCGCGAAAGGCGAGGGCTGCCGATCTTTTTGACCAACCGAATTGTGCGAAGAACCGGGCCAAGAGCGAGGAAGAGCGAAAGCTGGGCTGCTCAAGGCAGCTTTCACCGGGCGCGGCCGCTGGGGGCTGCGCTTTCGATGGGGCAAAAATTGCACTTCAGCCTGTAGCTGACGTGGCGCACCTCGTGCATGGACCAATCGCATGCGAAGGCAACTCTTGGGACAACCGCCAGGCGGCCTCATCAGGGCCGACGCTCTATCGCACTGGCTTCACGACTGACATCAATGAGTTCGACGTGATCTACGGGGGTGAACGACGTCTATTCCGTAGCGTCCGCGAGATCATTGAAAAGTACAATCCACCTGCGGTCTTTGTTTATCAAACGTGTGTTACTGCGTTAATCGGCGATGACATAGATGCAGTGTGCAAGCAGGCTTCAGTAGAATTCAGTAAGCCAGTTATACCGGTGCACGCGCCTGGGTTCGCTGGATCAAAGAACCTCGGCAATAAGCTTGGCGGCGAGGCGCTTTTGAATTATGTGATAGGTACCCGTGAGCCGGCATATACAACGCCCACAGACATCAACGTAATCGGCGAGTACAACCTGTCAGGCGAGTTATGGCAGGTAAAGCCGCTCTTGGACGAACTTGGCATCCGTCTTTTGTCGTGTATAACTGGCGATGGCCGGTACAGCGATATTGCGAGCGCGCATCGGGCCAGAGCAAACATGGTGGTCTGTTCGAAGTCCATGGTCCATGTGGCAACTAAGATGCAAGAGCGTTATGGGATTCCATACCTTGAGTGCTCATTCTACGGAATTGGCGACACAAGCAACGCTCTCCGCCAGATCGCGAGTCTGTTGGTGCAGCGAGGGGCATCTGGAAAGCTGTTAGACAGTACAGAGCGCCTGATTCAAGCTCAGGAGGAGCGGGCATGGGAGCGGATTGCCACGTACCGTGCGCGTCTTGAAGGTAAACGGGCGCTGCTAATCACAGGTGGCGTGAAATCATGGTCAGTTGTGGCTGCGTTACAGGAGGCCGGCTTAGAAATCATTGGCACAAGCGTGAAGAAGAGTACCAAGGAAGACAAAGAAAGAATCAAAGGGATCCTCGGACAGGACGCGCTCATGTTCGATAACATGACGGCGCGCGAGATGTACAAGCTATTGCACGATGCAAAGGCCGACATCATGCTGTCTGGTGGGCGCTCACAGTTTATCGCATTGAAGGCGCTTATGCCTTGGCTTGACGTAAATCAAGAACGTCATCATCCGTATGCCGGGTATGAAGGGATCGTGGAGTTGATCCGAGAGATAGAGCGTACTATTTACAACCCGGTGTGGCAACAGGTGCGAATCCCAGCGCCGTGAAATAACGGAGGTGAAGTCGACTGGTCAAAAGATTCGCGGCACAGCTAATGTACTCGGAATACTAAGCCGCCACAGAATCCAGGAAGTACATCTCTACGCGTGGCGGCGGTCTAGGAAAGTGAGGAGACCATTATGGCTATCGTGATCCAATCTGAAAAAGCCTGCACGGTAAACCCGTTGAAGACTAGCCAGCCGCTCGGCGCTAGCTTTGCGGCTATGGGGCTTGAGGCCTGTATGCCCGTATTGCACGGCTCACAAGGTTGCACGTCGTTTGCCTTGGTTTTGCTGACGCGACATTTCAAGGAAGCAATCCCGCTGCAGACTACCGCAATGGATGAAATCTCTGCGGTTTTGGGCGGATACGATAATGTCGAGACGGCATTGCTTAACATCCGAAAGCGCGAGGCGCCGAGAATCATTGTGGTCTGTTCAACAGGTCTCACCGAGACCAATGGCGAGGATCTCGATGGTCATCTAAGAGCTATACGCAAAGGTAATCCAGAACTTTTCAATACAGAAATTGTGTATGTCTCGACGCCAGATTATGTTGGCGCTTTCGAGGACGGCTACAGCAAAGCTGTGGTGGAGATTGTCATGGAGCTGGTAGAGCCGCTGCCTGCTATTTATCGACAAATTAGCGTGTTGCCGGGAAGCCATTTATCGCCGCGCGACGTTGAAGAACTACGCGTGATAGTCCAGTCATTTGGCCTAGACCCAATAATCCTCCCTGACATTTCCGGTTCGCTCGATGGCCACTTTGATTCAGAATGGCGTGGCGTAACGCGGGGCGGAACCACGCTCGAACAAATCCGCGCTGCTGGGGCATCTTCTTTCACAATTGGCATTGGAGAGCAGACTCGTGCTGGTGCGCGAGCGTTACAGGAAATATGTGGCACGCCATTTGAAATCTTCGAACGTCTCACGGGTCTAGAACCTAACGATCGATTATTGCGGCTTCTCGCGCAGTTGTCAGGGCGAGCCATTCCAGAGAAGTATCGTCGGCAGCGTGAACAACTTCTGGATGCAATGCTGGACAGTCACTTCTATACGGGGGGTATAAAGGTTGCGATTGGTGCAGATCCGGACATGCTCCTTTCGGTTGGGTCACTGCTGCACGAGCTAGGGGCAGAACTATCAGTCTGCGTCAGCACGACCCCATCTCCAGCGCATGCGCTTTTGCCCGCAAGCGAAGTAGTGCTGGGCGACTTGGAAGACATGGAACGTGCGGCTGGCAATTGCGACGTGCTAATCACTCACTCGCATGGCCGCCAAATGGCTGCGCGACTCGGTAAGCCGCTGATGCGCGTAGGCTTCCCCGTATTCGACCGCGTCGGAAATGCACATCGATGTCAGATAGGATATCGAGGCACGATGGACCTGATTTTCGAGATTGCAAATCTGATGCTCGAGCGAATCCAGTTCCGCGCACCGAAGGATTAGCCCCTATCCACGATCAATACCCATCGCGCTCCGGAAACACCGGTGATCTGATCTCAAGGTTTCCTCCAGCCACTATGTGATCCTACAAGGAGACGGCACATGAAAATCGCCTTCGCTACGCAAGATAAGGAGCATGTTGACGCCCACTTTGGGTGGGCGAAACATATACTCGTCTATGACGTGACAGCCGCCGCGCACAGGTTCATCCAGGCTTTCGATTTCAGCGACACGCCACAGAAGCACGACAACGAAGAGAAACTGGGTCAAAGGCTTGAAGCAATCCATGACTGCGCGATATTGTACGTCGCCGCGATTGGAGGTGCCGGAGCCGCGCGGGTTGTTGCGCTGAAGATCCACCCTATCAAGGTGGCAAAGGCGGAGCCTATTGAAACGATCCTTAGAAAGCTGCAGGAGGTGTTGAAGGGGACGCCGCCTCCGTGGTTAAGGAAGGTGATCAAGAAGGATTCGGGCACGGCATACGATTTGGGCGCGGACGACGGGTTAGCGAATAATCGCGCCTACCTCAAAGAGAAGGACTATCCTCCGCCACAAATAACTGTTGGTGCTGAAACTGACAGCGAAGACAGGATAGATGACCCTGAGGCAACAAAAGCTCGTTTGAAAAGATTGAACACGCTTGCGGTGCAAGCCAAGATGGATCTACACGATTTATCCGAAGAGTTGCCGGCCAGTTGGGAGAAAATTTTAGTGGTTGCCAGACGCTGCCACGAAATCCACGCCGCGTTGATGGAGGCGCGGAAAACCGCCGGCTTGGCTTATAAGTGAATATCGCGAGAATGCAAACGTGAATGACAACTTTACTGTAGTGCTACCAAGTGGCGCGATCTGGACACCGAGCTTCGTAAATTCTATCGATCATCATAATTGTATCGGCTGTGGCCGATGTTTTCGTGTGTGTTCGCGCGGTGTCCTTCAATTGGTTGGAGTGAGCGAGGATGGCAGCCATATTTCCCTTGAGGGGGAGAACGAGAATGAGGAGGAGCTTGAGAAGAAGGTTATGACAATCTTGCATCGCGAGTATTGCATAGGTTGCACCGCTTGCGCGAAGATTTGTCCAAAAAAATGTTATACGCACGCGCCTGCTTAGGCCTTTGTTATGACGAAGATGAATTTTCACAGTACCCTAATGCGTCACGCGGTAGATGACGACGACTGCACGGTGCTGACGCTAGCTGGCGCCATTTCGTCGACGTTAGAGGAAGGAAATGTACATGGCCTCCCCATAATAGGACTTGACGCCAATGAAACTAGGTGGCTGCTTGCACACTGGTTTCCAGGTGCCGAGTATGCCTTATCTTTGGAGCTAAATAGGGAGGCAAACGCGCCAGACCCGATGTACTATGACGAAGTCGAAGAACTCGTAGCCTTGCTTGAGGCACACGCAGATCCGAGTGCCGGTACACCCATCGAGGTGCGCTGTGTTTCTCATGCATTGGCTTGCGGGTGTTTGAAAGACAAACATCTCTGGCAAAACTTACGCCTTCCATCCCGGGCCGCGCTGTTAGAGGTTCTGAGGTACTGGTTTCCCATGCTTGCCGAAAAGAACGTCCATGGAATGAAGTGGAAAAAGTTCCTCTACAAACAGCTATGTGAGCGTGATGCGCTATACGTGTGCAGGGCTCCGAGTTGCAGTGTTTGCCCCAGTTTCGGAGACTGTTTTGGGCCTGAATGACGAAAAAATAATCGCTTTTTACAAGTAGAGAACTGTCAGGGCCGGAACATATAAAAAGGATAAGGAGACTCATATCAGTTGGCGTTATCTCAATGGTGAACGAGCGAGAAAGGAATCAACGATATCTAAACCGATGCTGTTGTCGGGGTCCAGGCAGCGAAGTTTGTTCATCAGTTGGAGCGCCATGGCATGCTCGCCAAGCCGTATACTAAATAACGTCTGGGCTTTTAGGGTAAAGAGCCAGAAGCGAGCAGGGCCTGAAATAGTGAAGTCAGCGTCGCCAGGCCATACTGCCCGCCAATCAATGTTGATAGACGCCTGGCGCGCAGCAGCTACCAGGGCTTTGCCTGCGACTTCCCGCGCTTTTCGAAGCTTGCCGCAGCTTGCTTGTAACTTATACAGCATATAGTACGGTGGTAAGCAGGTGGGGAAGGAAAGAACTGTCGTCCATAAAATTACTTCCGCATCGTCATTTCCCCCTTCCGGAATTGTATTAATCAACTGCATGCCCGGGGGAGTGGCAGTGCTGCCAAAAAATTCGGCTAATTCGATATCGGTAATGAGGTTCATTCTTCTCTCCTGCAAGGTGGGGCGCCGGATGGTGTCTTTGCTTCCAGGCTGATGCGATGACCGCCGGAATGGTGAGTTGGGCGCACGTGCATCATAAAGAAGCAGTCCATACAGAAGGCCACTTGGATTAACGTCTCAGACGGTATGCAGGATTCAGCTTAGGGAAGAAGTTCTGAGATTATTTGTAAATGTGGCGCAGCAGTATGGTCAATACTGCTCATTTCATTGCGCTGTGGACTCAGCCGAACTTGAACTGGATGCCATGTCCGCCTCGCGGGTATTCCCATTCGACGTTACTGTGGTCGGTGCAGAGAATGCGGCAACTGCCGCATTCGAGGCAGCCGTCGGTAATGAGCGTAACGGCACCGTTGGTCTCAATGCGATAGCAAGAGGCTGGGCAGATGTAGGTGCAGCTTTTGTCGGCACAGTTATTGGCGCATACCTCCGCGTTCTTGACATGGATATGTGGCCTACCTACATCCACGCGATAGCGGTTTTGATATAGCTTTTCTTCGATGTTGACTATTACTTTTCTCATCGAAATGCCCTCCAGAGTTTGTACGCGTCGCCAAGAAGGCCGGGCAGAGTCCGGCTCTTTCGAAACTTTCCGATGATTTCATGTTTTTTCGTCGTCTTATCGATGCCGTCCACGGTAATCATCGTACGTGCTGCGAATGCGAGCAGGTCAGGATACGTCGTAAAGAACTGGGGGTTCTGTCGGAGGATCTCTGGCATGTGGCGATATTTGTGTAAATCTTTTATCACGAAGCTCCTATCGAGCGCGCTCTTGTACGCAGAAAGTACCTCGGCGCGGTAGCCACGACCCATGGCCTTTGCTCGAATTGCCGTTTCAGCAGCAAGGCGGCCTGTCGTCATTGCTAGGTTAGACCCCTCTCGATGCGCGGAATTGACGAAGCCTCCGGAATCGCCCACTATCATCCATCCATTGCCATATACTTTTGGAATCGTATTGAAGCCACCTTCTGGAATCAGATGTGCACAGTACTCCTTCATTTCGCCTCCATCAATTAGCGGCGCTATCGAGGGGTGGTGCTTCATCTTTTCGAGCAACTCATAAGGGCTCATGCGGTGTACGGAATTCTTGAAGTCACTTAACATGCAACCAACGCCGATGGTCAGGGATTCTCTATTTGTATAAAGAAAGCCCGTGCCCGTCATGCCATTGGTGATGCGGCCGACCATTTCAATAGCGACGCCTTCGTCCCCTGAAACGTTAAAGCGCTGGCGAATGGTTTCCTCGGGAAGAAAGAGAATCTCTTTGACAGCGAGCGCAACGTTATGCGCTTCAATTTCGCTGTGAAATTTTGCCTTTCGGGCGAGAGTTGAGTTGACGCCATCTGCGAGAATCACAATGTCTGCATACACGTCACCCTCCTCCCGGTCGCAGTGAACGCCGACAACTTGATCTCCATCCATAATCAGTTGATTCACCGTCGTCTCGCAGATGAGAAATCCGCCGGCCTCTCGGACCTTTGATGAGAACCATTTATCGAATTGAGCGCGGATAATGGTGTAACGGTTGTACGGTGGTTTGTTGTAGTCGTCGCTTCGTACGTGCGTGCCTACGAACGACGTATCGTCGAGCATCCACATGCGTTGCTCAATGATGTGCCGCTCGAGCGGTGCGTCGTCGCGAAATTCTGGGATAATTTGTTCGAGGGCATTCGCATAGAGAATCGCTCCCTGAACGTTCTTACTGCCCGGATACTCACCGCGCTCAACTTGGAGAACCTTTAGACCGGCCTTGGCCATCAAGTAGGCAGCGGCGTTTCCGGAAGGGCCTGCGCCAACGACAATTACGTCAAAACGCAAAGGTTCTGTCATTTGACTACCCTCATATGTCTGGACTTATGCTGCGCCAAGTGATCCTCGCAAGCTTGAGTCAATGCAGGCAGTAGTTGCATGGCATCTCCTACGATACCGTAATGCGCGTAGTCGAAGATTGGTGCGTTTTCATCAGTGTTGATGGCCACGATCACGTCAGAACTTTCCATCCCGACGCGATGCTGGATGGCACCGGAAATTCCTGCGGCGATGTAAAGTTTTGGTCGAACGGTTTTACCCGTTTGCCCTACTTGGCGCTCGGCTTCGACCCAGCCAGCTTGCACGCAGGGGCGAGTCGCACCCACTTCGCCGCCGAGGACACGCGCCAGATTGAAGACCAGCTTGAAGTTTTCAGGGTTCTTAAGGCCCTTTCCCCCACTTACAATCACATCCGCATAAGGAAGGTTAATCTTATTGCTTTTTGAATCGGCAATAAAATTGAGCAACTTCGTCACGATGTCGGACTCGATCATACCTAGTTGCTCATGAATAATCTCTCCGCAACGGCCGGTCTGAACTGGCGGCATCGCCATTACGCGCGGACGGACCGTCGCCATCTGAGGTCGGCATGCAAGTGTCATGATCGTACAAAGAAGTGAGCCACCGAAGGTTGGACGAGTGGCCGCAAGAGCGCGCGAGGTAGAGTCTATGCTCAAGCTAGTGCAATCGGCCGTCAGCCCCGTCGAAAGAGTCGTTGCCACAGAGCCGGCAAGATCTCGACCCATAGTGGTCGCCCCGAGAAGCAGGATCTCCGGACGATATTTGCTAACTAGATCGGTCAATCCTTTCGTGAATGGTTCATTCCGATACCCCAGCAACACGGGATCGTGGATCACATACGCCTTATTTGCACCGAAACCAAATGCTTCAGTTGCAAACTGCTCAAGGGGCTCTTCAGGGCCGCCGAGCGCGACAATTGCTACCTCACTGCCCAGCTTGTCTGCGAGCTTATATGCCTCTCCTAGGAGCTCCCACGACACGCTATGAACCTGACCCTGATCGTGTTCAAGGAACACCCATACACCCTTGTAAGTTTTCAGGTGCTCAGGCAACTCAAGGTGGCGGTTGCTGCCCCTTCTAACGGTGGTGTTCGGCATATTGTGTGAACTAACGGGGGAATTCATGAGAACCTCTTCATTAACAGGTCTGCCTCCAATGTTGGATGACGGGCCAGGATCTTTTGAACAAGTTTGTGGGAGACTTCGCGGAGGTTCGCGGCACCCACTTCCAGAATTTCGGCTTTCTCGTCCTTTTGCGCTGGGCCGAAGACTTTGCTGACTACGGTGGGCGAGCCTTTGAGCCCAATCCTATTCAAGTCAGTGATGCCGGCTTGTTCTCGATTCCATTTGCGTATCGGAACCGCCGCCGCGTGTATCATCGCGGGGAGTGTTGCAAAACGTAATTCGTTCGTGTTCTCAAGCATCGTTATGAGACAAGGCAGCGTGGTCTGAAGCACTTGCACGCCTCCTTCCGCACGACGCTCGACGACGATTGAACGCTTATTTAAATCCGTTTCAACGATCCTTGATACATAGGTAAGCAGTTGGAAGCCGAGCCGTGTCGCAATACCAGGTCCGACTTGCGCAGTGTCGCCATCGATGGTCTGCTTACCGGTAAAGACCATATCCACTGTTTGTTGAGTCGTGATCTTTTGGATGGCAGCGGCAAGCGCGTAGGACGTCGCAAGCGTATCAGCTCCGGCGAAAGCGCGGTCGGTAATGAGTATGGCATCGTCAGCGCCGAAGCTGATGCACTTGCGTAGCGCGTCCTCGGCCTGGGGCGGCCCCATGCATAGCGCCGTGAGTCGTCCGCCGAAGCGGTCCTTCAGCCGTAACGCCTCCTCTAGTGAGAAGAGGTCGTATGGGTTGATGATAGCTGGAACGCCTTGGCGCATTATTGTATTGGTCACCGGATGCACCCGAATCTGCGCTGAATCGGGGACTTGCTTGATACAGACAACAATATGCATGGTTCCTTCTCCGCGTCAGACGGTGTCGCGCTTTCCCACCGAAGCGCGAAGGTTGTCAAGGCTAACGTACCTTCGTGCTTCTGCCTCCCCAAAACACCTGAAAACCTTCTGTTCCGCTGGCGTTGACGACACGAAATCGTTGTAGGCTTTGAGCAACAAGCTGCGATAAAACTCGAACAGCGCGGTGCCGTTGTCCAAGGGAGGCTCTTCTTGTTGCTCGATGTACTGGAGGAACCTTTTTAGGATATGTAGACGGCTAACGTTCAAAACTGTTTCGTCGAATGCGATGTCAAAATGCCGAAAAAAGTCCTCAGTCGAAGAGAGGTGTTGCTGCTGATGGAGGTGTCCTTGCATATCTTTGAAGTAGGTTAAAAATAGGGTGTGTGACGTAGATGCGGGCCGCGCTATTTCGACGGGCCGACGTTTATTGTTAGCTAACGCTACATGGACAACCTATGGTCGCTAAGAATAGGAATCATTGGCTTTGCTTGATATCTCCGGCGCCTGCTCGCGTTGTCGCGATAACAACATTTTTGTAACTACTCGGTCCTGGAAAACGGCCTCAGAGTTACCCGAATCTTTGTAATCTGGGTGCGGATGCGTCTTAGCAGGCAATGCATCGTGCTTGTCGCATCGTCTCAGCCGGGAATCGAAATGGGATACGCGGGAGTGTGTATCCCAACGCCTAACTCGATGGGAGCACATATGCGTTCTTATTTTTTTCGACGGCACTGCCCAGTGAGACGAATCTTGGGCAAGAGAAGAGATCTGGACGAACGTATTACTATCGACACCTGTATCCTGCTCAATCAAATGCCGTGAACCCGTCACGACTTCCTTGAGCGCTGCCTTGCCCTTCGGGTGAACCATGCCATTTACCGCTGGGCTCACATGTGGGGCGCTGGAGTTGAGCGCAGCTAGTGTATGTGCGGTAGCGAGACCGACATCATGTTGCAAATAGATTTCTACATCGTGCAGCCTTGCAATGAGGTCGTAGGCCGAAAACTGGAGAATTGCACCAACTTTGTTGGAGAATTGGATCCACTGTTCACCATACATCCTCGGGCGCAGCGCGACTTCCACAAGGAATGAAGGGTGCGGACGCGCAAGGTTTGCCATACGAATAGAGCTTCCTGTGTGGCATTCCTCTATCTTCCGGATAAGGTACGCGATCAGAGATAATGCCAAAATTCGCGACAGCCGCAGATGGTTAAAATAGCGATCGGAAACGGAGATGGACAAGTATACAAACTCAGCTTTGCAGCACAGGGCAGCGATTTGCTTGGTGTCTGTCGAGCAGCCGGAAATTGTTGTTGCCGGCTTGAGGTTTATGTCCCCAGTAGCATCGATAAGCGTTATCTCCTCATCACCCATTGCAAATATTGCTGTAAGCAGCTCCGGAATTTCTCCATGCGCGAGTATGCCGGCAATCGCACAATTTTCTTCTATCCGATAAAGGCTCATTGCGGGCCGTTTTAGGCCGGACAATGTTCTCTCGATAATAATCGGTTTAAGCATCGCGGTAGTTGCCTTTGCGCTTCATTGGTCCTACACGGTCGAGCAAGCGTTGTGCCAGCCGAGTTCAATAAGCTGGAGCGCTATCTTCAAGAGCGGCAGCGGCGACGCTGTCAGTAAACGTTGGGGGCTTCGCACATTTTTCGTGTCGCGAATGTCTCTGTCCGGACAAGCTGCTGGGTGCCGAGAAGAGGGAGCCGTATTAGGCCAATTTAGCTACCCTGTTTTCGCAGTGAGCTTCGAGCTGGCTTCAACCCACACGCAAGACGAATGCGCTGCTGTCGAACTTATAGAACGCCGGCAGATGCTGCGCCCTCATACCGGTCGAGATGCTCCTTGCGCGATGGCACGGATTTCGCTTTTTGGCGGATGTACAACTACTCTCGATGTGAAGGAAAGAGTTATGCGAAATAGGGCGTGCACGCGACCATCGGCTGCCTGTTTTGAAGGCGGGGAGAAAGTTGTGCCCCTAATGCCAACTAGCAGAACATCGGCCCTACGGGGCGAGGGTACTCCGTCTGTTGGAGCCAGCGTGTTGAAGTGCGAGTCGCCTGGAGAGGCCGAGGGGATGCGGCCGGGGGTGTGGGATAAGATAAAAGATCATCCGTGCTACTCAGAGGAAGCGCATCACCATTACGCGCGCATGCATGTAGCGGTTGCGCCCGCCTGCAACATTCAGTGCAACTACTGTAACCGCAAGTACGACTGTTCAAACGAGTCGCGACCTGGCGTTACGTCGAGAAAGCTGACGCCAGAGCAGGCAGTGAAGAAGGTGATGGTTGTCGCGAGTCGCATACCGCAACTGACGGTGGTGGGTGTTGCTGGGCCCGGTGATTCGCTCGCGAGCCCAGGAACCACGTTTGAGACGTTCCGTTTGCTTAAGGAGCGAGTTCCCGATGTCAAACTATGTCTCTCAACCAATGGCCTCGCGTTGCCTGACTTTGTGGATGACATCTGCCGATACAACATTGATCATGTGACAATAACCATCAACATGATCGATCCGGTTGTCGGGGCAAGAATTTACCCGTGGATTTTTTGGAACCGTCGCCGGTTGACAGGGACGGACGCCGCGTGCGTGTTGCATGAGCGGCAGATGCAAGGGCTCGAGATGCTAACAGAACGAGGCGTACTGACGAAAATTAATTCGGTGTTGATTCCGGGTATTAACGATAAACATTTGATTGAGGTAAATCGTGCTGTGAAACAGCGAGGTGCGTTCCTTCACAACATTATGCCGCTAATCTCCGACCCGTCGCACGGTACGTACTTCGGCCTGCACGGACCACGAGGACCTACCTCCCGTGAATTGAGGACAGTACAGGAAGCTTGTTCGGGCGGTCTGAAATTGATGCGGCATTGCCGGCAGTGCCGAGCGGACGCGGTAGGACTCTTGGATGAGGATCGCGGTGCCGAGTTTTCACTGGAGAGTATCGAGCAGATGGATATCGGCTATGACCGAAACATCCGCCAAGAGTACCAGTTCCGCACGGAGACTGAGCTCATGGCGCAACGTGAGGCAAAGCGGGAAGTGCCAGCCTTAACCAAGGTCAGGAAAGCGACAGGAGCACTGAAGGTCAATATCGCCGTTGCAACGAAAGGCCGGGGTCGCGTGAATGGGCACTTTGGGAATATCTCTGAGCTAAAAATCTTCGAAGTTAGCGCCTCTGGCGCGCACTTTGTGGGTTACCGCCGGGTTGAATTGTATTGCCAAGGGGGGTACGGTGACGATGAACGACTAGTACGTATCATACGCGCGATCAACGATTGTCATGCCATTTTTGTGGCGAAAATTGGTATCTGTCCGCGTAAGGAACTCGCCGATGCGGGCATCGAGTCGGTGGAGCAGTACGCGGGGGAAATTGTTGAGGTCGCAGCACGATCTTGGTTCAATGATTACTCAAGCCGTGTGGCTGGTGGCGGATCGCTGCGTAAACATTGCGACGAGACGCATGATCAGGCAAAGGATGTCTAAAAGGCTCCAACGACCGTTTGATGTGCAAAGGCCATGCAAGCGCGGAGGAGTAGTACCGTACTTTAAATTGTAAGGAGCGTATCTATGGCCTTGAAGATTATTGCCTCAGCCTGCACCGGCTGCTCGGCGTGCGAGGCGCAGTGCCCAAATGCTGCCATTAGTGAGAAAGGTGACGTGTTGGCAATTGATCCTAAGAAGTGCACTATGTGCGAGGGACTCGATTTTCCGCAGTGTCTGTCGGTGTGCCCCGTGGACGATTGCATAGTAACGGCTTAGCCTGGCCATAGCGCTCTTCTTGAAGGCGTGTTTATCGATCTGGTTCATTTCATGGCTCAAGCCTTACCGGTAGCGAAACTATGAATTGCCGGAAAATATGGAACTAGGATCCGTCGGCGTTACATCGTCGGTGGGGTGCGAACATGCTTCTATAGTGGAGGGCAAGTTTGTGGATGCTAATTTAGAGACTGATCTCGGGGAAAGGCGATGTCGAGGCCAAAGCAGCTCTTATGTAACTCCGAGAGGGGTGACACCGTTGAAATAGCCTTTGAACCTAGGTTTGAGGTTGGCGAGCGCGTAATCGCACGGTCGATGGTTCGCAATGATGGTACGTTTTTTGGGAAAAGCATTGGCGAAGTTATCGTGAATAAAGGAGATATTGGCTACGTCACTAGAATCGACACCTTTCTGCAACGATTCTACATCTATGCTGTTCACTTCGTCGCGGATGATCGTCGCGTTGGCATGCGCGCAAGAGAACTCTGCACTCTGGACTACTTAAATGAAGGCGTATGCGCGCCTATACGTGACCACATCGCGGGTCCACCGTCCATCACAGACGGGGGAATTTTTGACGGGGCCGTTCTAAATTCCAAGGGGGGAGTCGATCGCTAAAAGGTGCCGGCGTGCTGTTGTATGGAATCCAGACGAACCGGCGGTATTTTGCCGGCTAAGAGAAACTGCCTGTTGTCGCTGTTGTCGCGCAAGAGATCGATTCCCCGGCGAGATGTGGCGGAACCAGACCAAACGGGTAAGCTGTCCTTACAGGTCCTTTTGTACGTAATGAGTCGATTATGCTTGTCGGGGCAATGACAAAATGTGTGTGGTTTGTCTGGAGAATTTTTCAATACGCGAAGGTCAATGCATGGCGGTGAACCTGACAAATCCTTTGTAACGGAGTGTTTGCCATACACTGTGTTTCCAGTTTCTCCGTTTTTGGAGGCCAAAAATGAAAATTATGATTCGAAAGGATATTACAGGTACACTTAAGGCATATCTGCCAAGAAAGGACCTTGAAGAGCCGATAGTTTCCATGACGAAGGATCAAATGTGGGGCGGCCTCGTTAAGCTTGGGAATGGTTGGCAGTTTCAGTTACCAGAGATGGCGCCAGATACTAGGCTTCCAGTGACTGTCGAAGCTAGAAGAGTTGATTCTGGAGGCAAATGACATGGCGCTCACTGGCGATCAGATCAATATTATAACGGAATTGATTCGCAAGGAATCATCACTTCCCGAAGTTGCGGCTAAGTGGCAAAGCTGCTATCCGGATGTTCGTGCAATCCGGGTGAGCGATCTCGAAATGCGGTACGAAAGACCGGTTATAGAATTGGCTGGGCGGCGCGTCTATTTTGGTGCATCCACGGGCGTCTGCATTTCTATAACATCGGAGCCAAGCCACGCGAATATGCTGATCCTCACGGAAAATTGGGCATCCAATGAAGATGGATAACATTACCATAATATTTGAATGGGGGATTTCATAACTGAATGGATTTCATCTTTACTAAGTGAGGAAATGGCCTCTCATAGACGACCATAATGGTTTAAAAGTTGGCTAAACAACGGCTAAGTCGACCTCGGGGTCTCTTCTCTAGGACCTCTCGAATGTACGACGACTCTCCGTACGTGGTTACGATGGATTTCCAAAAAAAGCATAAGGTATTCTACATTACCGCTGGGCACGGCGTTTGCCGTTCAGTTTTACGAAATTGTCCGATGGCTAGCGTGAAGCTGCCAAACACGTCTCTGTTTCACACAGGCTGTGCCAGCCTTAATGATTCAAGTTAATAGGTCAGTGGGGGCGACGCGAGGGCGTGTTAGTTGCCAAGCGACGTATTTCGACACAGTGCGATCGGTTTGTCAGTATCGCGACGCGGACCATGGTTCATAGTTAGGGCTACAACAAGTTCCGGAAAGCCGCGATTTCGCGGGTTTTCTGGAGTTCTTAGCGACATGGCACGAAAGCTGCGCTAACGCGGTCGCGCGGACACGAGCTGGCCGATGCGTGCTTTTGAAAGAAGAAGACCATAGGGAAACACCGCAGACTGAGGACATGATCGTGGCCTTGCAAACCATGGTTTTCTAGCTACACCTTCAATTCAAAATGGAGTATCACAATGTCTAACCTTCGGCAAATTGCCTTTTATGGTAAAGGTGGCATCGGCAAGTCGACTACCTCGCAGAACACGCTAGCGGCGCTGAGCGACCTCGGGCAGAAGATTCTCATCGTTGGGTGTGATCCAAAGGCGGACTCCACACGGCTTATTTTGCATGCTAAAGCACAGGATACAATCCTCTCGCTTGCGGCTGAAGCGGGATCCGTCGAGGATCTTGAACTGGATGACGTAATGAAGATTGGTTACAAGGACATCCGATGTGTCGAGTCGGGGGGGCCTGAACCGGGGGTTGGCTGCGCAGGCAGAGGTGTTATAACGTCAATCAATTTCCTGGAAGAGAACGGCGCGTATGACGGTGTTGATTACGTTTCCTATGATGTGCTCGGCGATGTCGTCTGTGGCGGTTTCGCGATGCCAATACGTGAAAACAAGGCCCAAGAGATCTACATTGTTATGTCTGGCGAGATGATGGCGATGTACGCCGCAAACAACATTTCTAAAGGAATTTTGAAGTACGCAAATAGCGGCGGCGTGCGCTTGGGTGGGTTGATCTGTAACGAGCGAAAGACGGACAAGGAACTTGAGCTAGCAGAATCGCTGGCGGAGATGCTAGGCACGAAGTTGATACACTTCGTGCCTCGCGACAACGTAGTCCAGCATGCAGAACTGCGTCGAATGACCGTCATTGAGTATGCGCCAGACTGCGCTCAGGCAGGGGAGTATCGTGCGCTTGCCGAGAAGATCCATAACAATGGCGGAAATGGTGTTATTCCGACGCCAATCACGATGGACCAGTTGGAGGATCTCTTGATGGCGAAGGGGATTCTGGTGCAGATCGACGAGTCAAAAGTTGGGAAGACTGCGTCAGAACTTACTGCCTAGTCAGGCTTGAACGACAGCCGCCGTGCACGCACGGCGGCTATTTGCGACGAGCATGTTGATTACCTATGGACTACGCGATGACCACGACGGTTGAGGAACGGAAGGCCGCTAACAAGGCCCTCATTGACGAAGTGCTACGGGCTTACCCTGAAAAGATGGGAAAACGACGGGCCAAGCACCTAAGTTCATTCGAGGAAGGCAAGCCAGATTGCGGGGTGAAGTCGAATATCAAGTCGCTGCCTGGGGTCATGACGATTCGCGGGTGCGCGTATGCTGGATCAAAGGGCGTGGTATGGGGGCCGATCAAAGACATGATCCATATAAGCCATGGGCCCGTTGGCTGTGGCCAGTACTCATGGGGATCGCGTCGCAATTACTACGTTGGCACCACGGGCATCGATACGTTCGTTACTATGCAGTTCACCTCTGATTTCCAGGAGAAGGACATAGTGTTCGGAGGTGACAAGAAGCTTGACAAGATCATTGATGAGATACAGCAATTGTTTCCGCTCAACAAGGGGATTTCTATTCAGACAGAATGTCCGATTGGTCTTATCGGCGACGACATTGAGGCTGTCTCAAAGAAGAAGAGTAAGGAGTATGGCGGGCACACCGTCGTACCTGTGCGCTGCGAGGGTTTCCGTGGTGTGTCGCAGTCACTCGGTCATCATTTGGCAAACGACGCGATCCGCGACTTTGTGTTCGATGCTCACTCCAATAAGCGTCTCGCGCTTGAATCGACACCCTATGACGTTGCTATCATAGGCGACTACAACATTGGGGGAGACGCGTGGTCAAGTCGAATTCTTCTTGAAGAGATGGGTTTGCGGGTCATCGCACAGTGGTCGGGTGACGGTACATTGGCGGAACTAGAGAACACCCCAAGGTCAAAGCTGAATTTGTTGCATTGTTACCGATCGATGAACTACATCAGTCGACACATGGAAGAAAAGTATGGCATCCCATGGGTAGAATATAATTTTTTTGGTCCCACAATGATTGAGAAAAGCTTGCGTGAAATTGCAGGTCGATTTGATGATGCGATTATGGAAAATGCAGAAAAGGTGATCGCTAAATACCGCAAGGTATCTGATGCCGTCACTGCGAAATATAAGCCTCGGTTGCAAGGTAAAAAGGTGATGCTCTTTGTAGGTGGATTACGCCCGCGGCACGTTGTAGGGGCATACGAGGATCTAGGCATGGAGGTTATCGGAACGGGGTATGAGTTTGCACACAATGACGATTACCAACGAACGACGCATTATCTAAAGGATGGCACACTCATCTATGATGATGTGACGGGGTACGAATTTGAAAGATTCGTAGACCGGGTGCGCCCCGACCTTGTCGGTTCTGGTATCAAAGAGAAGTACGTATTCCAGAAAATGGGTGTACCGTTCCGTCAAATGCATAGCTGGGATTACTCAGGCCCTTATCACGGCTACGACGGATTTGCGATATTCGCCCGTGATATGGACATTGCCATCTCAAGTCCTGTATGGAACCTCGCGAAGACGCCGTGGAAAGATCGAACATGAGCACAGAGATCGCAGCGGCGGGCGCGTCTAGCGAACGTTTATTTGGAACTTACGTACAGGAGTGAGTGATGCCACAATCGACTGACAAAATTCTCGACCATGAACTACTCTTCCGGGAGCCGGAATACAGGGCGCTCTTTCAGAATAAGAAGAAAGAGTTTGAATTTAAGGATCCCGAGGAAAAGATAAGGGATTTTTCCGAATGGACTAAGACAGAAGACTATAAGAAAAAGAACTTCGCAAGAGAATCACTGACTGTGAATCCGGCCAAGGCGTGTCAGCCACTTGGAGCCGTGTTTGTAGCAAACGGCTTTCACAAGACACTTCCATTCGTTCATGGTTCTCAAGGCTGCGTTGCATACTACCGTTCACATTTCTCAAGGCATTTCAAGGAGCCGACTTCGTGTGTGAGTTCCTCTATGACTGAGGATGCGGCGGTGTTCGGCGGCCTGAACAACATGATTGATGGGCTGGCTAACGCGTACAACCTTTACAAGCCCGAGATGATTGCTGTATCCACAACATGCATGGCGGAGGTGATCGGGGACG
Organism: Cupriavidus mimosae; assembly: GCF_023952485.1. NCBI lineage: Bacteria > Pseudomonadati > Pseudomonadota > Betaproteobacteria > Burkholderiales > Burkholderiaceae > Cupriavidus > Cupriavidus mimosae. The sequence continues at coordinate 18,049 of NZ_JALHRY010000031.1, forward strand.
ACCTCGATGCATTCATCAAAAACAGCAAGCAGAAGGGCAGCGTCCCTGAAGATTACGACGTGCCCTTCGCCCACACGCCAGCATTTGTCGGTAGTCACGTGACGGGTTATGACAATGCGCTACTGGGCATCCTGAAGCACTTTTGGGGCGGTAGGGCAGGAACGTCCAACCCGCTGGTACGAATGCCTGACGACAGTGTGAACTTCATCGGCGGCTTTGATGGCTTTGTCGTCGGAAACATGCGCGAAATCAGGAGAATATTTGATCTGTTCGGCGTAAAAGTGAACATTATCTGCGACCCGTCGGAAACCTGGAACACACCTACGGATGGCGTGTTCAGAATGTATCAAGGTGGGACAACGAAAGAGGAGGTGGAACGCGCACTGAACGCTAAAGCAACATTCGTTTTCCAGGAGTTCTGCTGCGAACGAACAAGTAAGTTTATCGCTGAACAGGGTCAGGATGTCGTGGTTTTAAATGCGCCAGTTGGCGTTGGTGGCACTGACCATTTCCTTATGGAGATTTCACGGGTGACCGGTAAGCCGATACCAGCTGAACTGGAAAAGGAGCGAGGTCAACTCGTAGACGCTATGGCGGACAGTCAGGCAAGCCTCCATGGTAAGCGGTACGCATTGTATGGTGATCCGGACCAGATGCTGGGATACACCCAATTTCTCCTCGAGATTGGGGCTGAACCAAGCCACGTGTTATCGACAAACGGTAACGATGCTTGGGCTGAGAAAGTGCAGGCGTTGCTCGATGCGTCGCCATATGGTGTAGGATGCAAAGTCTATCCGAAGCGTGACCTCTGGCACCTGCGCTCTTTGTTATTCACGGAGCCGGTGGACTATCTGATCGGCAACACATACGGAAAATACTTGGAGCGCGATGCCGGGACACCTCTCGTTCGGCTCGTGTTTCCAATTTTTGACCGTCACCACTATCATCGGTACCCTACTTGGGGATACGCTGGCGGTCTGCGCATTCTTATGGCGCTACTGGATGAATATTTTGAAGCCTTGGACGCTAGCACTATTGCTGTTTCGGAGACCGACTACAGCTATGACATTGTTCGGTGAACGAACTGCGTAGCCTATCGAAGGTCTAATAGCCAAACGGCTCTTCGTTTTTGCGTGAGGATTTTGAATCGGATAAGCAAGAAACTCGTCTTTGGGGAAAGCGAATGAGTGATCGCTCGCTCCGAGCGGCTTTCTTCCTGCCGATAGCCATTGAGATGAGCTCTGTTGGGAGCGGGCGCGGTAGTCTCACGTGTGAAGGCGCTTGTTCAACGTACGTTCCTTAGCTGCTTGTCCGACAGGCTTTCCCTCAGTGCGGGCGTGGTTACGGTGGTGGACGTGTATGCCTTTTGGAGGCGCGGGAATTTATGCGGGCGGCGCGGACCTGTCCGCATTCTTTATGTGCGGGAGGTTTTTTAATTCTGTTAGCCTCGACGAGATTGACCTATTTCCGCTGCAGGCGGTGCGTGCCCGCTCCAATGGGAAGCGAGACTACGAGCCAGCGGG
>NZ_JALHRY010000032.1:0-14974 GCF_023952485.1 Cupriavidus mimosae
GGCGTAGCCGAACGACTCGTTCATCGACTTGGTCGAGCCGCCGAAGCGGTACTTGTAGCCGGCCGGCCAGTTGACCCCATCCAGCGCGGCCTTGACGTCGCGCGCGACTTCGCCAGCCGAGCGCCCGGCCACGTTGGCGGTCAGCTCGACCTCGCGGTTCAGGTCGCGCCGGCTGATCTGGTTGGCGCCGGTGGTGGGCACCAGCTCGGCGATCTGGCGCAGCGGCACCATCTTCGGCGAGTCATCGGCATTGGCGTGGCTGCTGGCGATCATCAGCGCGCTGAGGTCGGCCATGCCGGTGCGCGCGTCCTTCGGCAGGCGCACGCGCACGTCGTAATTCTCGTCGTCGGGCGCGCGCCAGGAGCTGATGGCATCGCCGGCCAGCAGCGGGCGCAGCGCATTGCCGATCTGCGCCACGCCCACGCCCAGGTCCGAGGCCAGCTCGCGCCGGATGCGGACTTCGATGGTGGGGCGGTCGTCCTTCATGCTCGAATCCAGGTCGGTCAGGCCGGGAATCGCCGCCATGCGCGCGCTGGCTTCGCGCGACAGGCGTCGCAGTTCGTCGAGGTCGTCGCCCTGGATCGATACCTGGATCGCCTTTTGCCCGCCGGCGCCGTCGGGCATGCCGACCATGGTCAGCGTGATGCCGGCAATGCCGGCCAGGCGCTGGCGGATCAGCGGGTTGAGCTGCGCGGTGGTCAGGGTGCGCGCGCGCCGCTCGGTCAGGCGCACCGACACCAGCGCGTTGTTGCGGCCCGAGGCGTTGCCCGAGTTGATGGTGGCGTAGGTGTAGGCCACTTCGGGGAAGGCCTTCAGCGCGGCTTCGACCTGCCGCACCTTGGCTTCGGTGACGTCGAGCGGGGTGCCGACCGGCGTGGTGAAGCCGACCTGGGTCTCGCCCAGGTCGGCATTGGGCACGAACTCGGTGCCGATCAGCGGCACCAGCGCAAAGCTGCCGAAGAAGGTCGTGGCGGCGATGACGGCGGTCGCCAGGCGATGCTTCAGCGCCCAGCCCAGCATGCCGGCGTAGCCGTCGCCGAGCCGGTCCATCCTGGCCGAGAACCAGTCCAGCAGCCGTCCCACCGTGCGTCCGTACCAGCTGGCCTTGTTGCCGGTACCGTGCAGGTCGGGGTCATGCCAGACCGAGGACAGCATCGGGTCCAGCGTGAACGAGACGAACATCGAGATTAGCACCGCCGCCACCACGGTGATGCCGAACTGGTGGAAGAAGCGCCCGATGATGCCGCCCATGAAGCCCACCGGCAGGAACACCGCGACGATCGAGAAGGTGGTGGCCAGCACCGCCAGCCCGATCTCGTTGGTGCCGTCCAGCGCCGCGCTGCGGTGGTCCTTGCCCATCAGGTTGTGGCGCACGATGTTCTCGCGCACCACGATGGCATCGTCGATCAGCAGGCCCACGCACAGCGACAGCGCCATCAGCGTGATCACGTTGAGGGTGAAGCCGCACAGGTACATCACGCCGAAGGTGCCGATCAGCGCGATCGGCAGCGTCAGCCCGGTAATCACCGTGCTGCGCCACGAGCCGAGAAACAGGAACACGATCGCCACGGTCAGGAAGGCGCCTTCCAGCAAGGTCGAGCGCACTTCCTTCACGCTGCTGCGGATGCCGCGCGCGGTGTCGTTGACCACATTCAGCTGCACGCCGGCGGGCACCAGCTTGCGCACCTCGTCGGTCATGCGCACCAGGCCGTCGACGGTATCGACCGTGTTCTGGCCCTGCGCCTTCACCACCGACAGGAACAGCGCGCGCTTGCCGTCGAGCAATGCCAGGCTTTCCTGTTCTTCCTGGCCGTCGCGCACGTCGGCGATCTCGCCCAGCGTCACCGGCTGGCCGGCGCGGCGCGCGACGATGATCTGCCGGAACGCATCCGGCGTGGGCACGCGGCCCTTGATCTGCACCACGGTCTCGGTCGCCGCGGAACGCAGTTCGCCCGCGGGCAATTCCTGGTTCTCGTTGCGGATCGCGTTCATCACCTGGTCGACGCCGATGCCCAGCGCTTCCAGCTGCGCCGGACGGATGCGGATCTCGACCTCGCGCCTGGTGCCGCCGACGAGATTAATCGCGCCCACGCCGCGTACGGTTTCCAGCCGCTTGCGCACGATCTGGTCGGCGATGGTGGTCAGCTCGCGCTGGCCGCGGCCGGCGCCCGGCGCGTTGGACACCGACAGGTAGAAGATCGGCGCGTCGGACGGGTCATAGCGCAGCACGCGCGGTTCCTTGACCTCGTCGCGGAACTGCGGGCGGATCAGCGCGATCTTGTCGCGCACGTCCTGCGCGGCCTGGCCGACATCGACGCTCAGGTCGAACTTGATCACGACGACCGAAGTGCCCTGGTAGGAGTGCGAAAAGATCTCGTCGATGCCGGAGATGGTATTGACGATCTCCTCGACCTTGCGCGTGACGTCGGACTCGACCGACTCCGGCGCGGCGCCTGGGTATTCGGTCTGCACCACCACCACCGGGAAGGTGATGTCCGGGAACTGGTCAACCGGCAGCCGCTGGTACGAGAATAGCCCCACCACGATGAAGGCCATCATCATCATGGTGGCCAGCACCGGGTTGCGGATCGACAGGCGGGTGAACCACATGGGGCGCGTCCTCTATGCTGTCAGGTCTTGACGAGCCTGACCTGGCTGCCGCTGCGCAGCGTGCCCAGGTTGTTGCGCACGATCTCGGCGCCGGCGTCGAGGCCGGCGACGATTTCGACCATGCCGCCGGCTTCGTCGCGCAGGCCGAGTTGCACCGGGCGTTCCGCCAGCGTGTCGCGCTCGATGGCATAGACGAAGGCGCGCTCGCCCTCGGTGCGCACCGCCGACACCGGCACCGCCACCACCGCGGCGCGCTGGCCCAGCACCAGCGCGCCGCGCGCGAACATGCCGGCGCGCAGTTTCTGGTCGGCATTGTCGACGCGCACATAGACCATGATGCTGCGCGTGCCCTCGCTGACCGCCGGGTTGATGCGCACCAGCTTGCCGGCAAAGCCGCCGGCGCCTTCCACTTCCAGCGCCACCGGCTGGCCCACCGCGGCGCGCGCCACCTCGGCCATCGGGATCGGCGCTTCCAGCTCCAGCACGCGCAGGTCGACCACATCGACCAGGCGCGTATCCGGCGACACCTTCTCGCCAGGCTGCACCGCGCGCGCGGCCACCATACCGTCGAGCGGCGCCTTGACCACGGTGTCGGCCAGCGCCTTCTGCGCCACCGCCAGCCCGCCTTGGGCAGCGTCGAGGTTGGCGCGCGTCACCGCCAGGTCGGACTGGTACTTGTCGAAGGCGGTCTGCGAGATAAAGCCCTTGCCGACCAGTTCGCGGTTGCGTTCCCAGGTCTGGCGCGAATTCTCGAACTGGCCGCGCGCGGCCAGCATCTGCCCGCGCGCCTGCGCGGCCCGGGCCTCGTATTCGGCCGGGTCGATGCGCACGATGACCTGGCCGGCGCGCACCGGTTCGCCCTCGCGCACCAGCACCTGCTTCACCTCACCGGAGACCTTGGCCTTGACCGAGGCCTGGTTCAGCGCGCGCAGGCTGCCCGACAGTGGTAGCGACAACTGCAGGTCCTGGCGCGCCACTTGAACCAAGTCTGTCTGCAGGAATTCGACGCCGCTGGCCTCCTCAGGTTCAAATATCCGATGCGAACTTCTAGCGGTGCGCACGTAGGTCACAATGCCCAGCACTAAAAAAGTGCAGCCAATAGTGACTAGGAGGTTCTTTCGTTTCATGTCGGCCTTTTGGACGGTTACTGGCTTTGGCGGCAACCCCTTACCCATCCTTCAAGGCTTGCCCGAACATATCGTCGCGGAAATACTCTGCGACACCTCGGGACTTCTTTTGCGTCACTCACGCTCAGTCCCTTACCAAAGGGGTGATCACGATAAGCACCCGCCAGCACACCGCTCTTAGGCCTGCGACTTGGTACCCCCAACGAGAACGCACAACGGTGCAAGCCCGGTGAATTTAATGACCCGCTATACACAGAACCTCTCATTCCAAATTATCTGCCGCACCATAATAATCTGTCCGTCAGTCAGACCCGAATTGCGCGTAGGGATTCTCTGATAGATCATCAATCTGATGGCGCACGGTAAAGCGCAACCTTTTAGGGCTGTCGAGCGCCGAGTATAGAAGGTTCTCATTAACGCGCAATCCCTCGTAGGTACTTCCGTATGCTTCCTTTGTGCTGGAATTGGCTTTCAAGTGGCCGGCCTGCTCAATCACCTCCCATTCGTGACGCAGGGCAAGATCGGACCCGACCGCAAGAGGCCGGGATCACTAGAACCTATGAGGAATCGCCGGAATACATGTAGCCACAACGCACATCCTTGCGGCCGCGGCCCGCCCACAACGCGGGCGAACCGAATTCAATCTGGACACAATATGAATGCCCACGTCAGAGACGGATCCCTTCGTTGCCAACAACTCGCGGCCGGCTTCACACTACCACAGCATTGAGTTGCTTTTCAGGTTGCAGGCCGCAACGTGTGGCTTGGCCCGAGGGCGAGAGCCGCACGCTGTCGCTCTATCCGATGCTGTCAGCAAGGTCATGCATTGCGAGGAGTGCGCGGCGCGGTGTCATCAGACTCACAGACGTTAGTTCGCCGAGTCAGGGATCTGCCGCTGTTCGAGTACCGCGTTGTGCCGCACTTCCCGCGGCGTGGGGTGTGGTGCGGCCAGTGCGGCGGCCCCCGGCTTGAACGGCTGGAATAGCTCGGGCGCGATCAACGCGTCCCACAGCCCGGCTGGCACAAGCTGCGGCCATTTGCTTACGCAGCTGCACGGTGCAGGCCGTGGGCGCCTTCTACGAACTGGGCTGGCGTACCGTCAAATCCATCGACAAGGCACGCCTGCGCGAGCCTGTGGTCGACCAATCCCTTATCTGGCTACGGACGATTCACCCTGCGCAAGCGACATCGCTACACCACAGTGGTCATCGATCCGATCGGACGTGCTCCGGATCGGAAAGGGCCACTCGCGCGAGACGGCATCAACGTTCCTCGAGCAACTCCTAACCGGACGCGGCCAAGCGCGTCGCGGCAGTCGCCCATCGACATGACGACCGCGTACGAGCTGGGCTTCGGAAGCGCCTATGACCTGTTCCAACGTCGTGGCCAAGTACGGGCGCGAGGCCCTTGGCCGGGTTCGCGTCGACCAGGCCAATCGCCTGCGGCACGATCACAGTACCAGGCGGGTGCTCAAGTCCACGCGCTGGCTGCTGCTGCGCAACCCGCAGAATCAGAGTGCCCCTCAGGAGGTACATCCGCTGCCGGCAGCCGTTAAACACGGAGGGGATCAGCAACACGATTAAGGTCATCAAGCGCCATGTCTACTGCTACCCAGACCAGGAGTATTTCTTCCTCAAAATCCGCGGGGCCTTCCCCGGAATTCCTCGTTGAACCAAACAAAATGCCTAAACAGGACGGCAACCTTGGCATGTTTGTCGAAATGGTGTTGCCATGGTTTCGCGGTCACCAATGTAGCAGCAAAAGTCTGCTTTACGACAAAATCGTCGTCTTTCCAACCAATAGTCGCCGCCATTGATCATATAGCGACATACCAATAAATAAAGTAAAGAGTGCCTTTACTATATAAGCAAACGGATCATTGCTAATTGTCTCGATCAAAATGCGCACAGCCTATCGAGACCCAGCCAAAGCCCGCAGCCAGTACCGAAGGCCCGAATAGTCCACTCATGCCGGGCGCGTTGAAGGTCCACGCCACCCCTCATAGACATTCAACGGCCCACGATCGGCTTGTCATTTCCTTCGAAGTCCCCGCTCTCAATCAATCCATTGAGTTGTGAGCATTTATGTGTTTAGGTTTGGCACGCATGTTGCTCTATGTACTTGCGGCGCGTCGATGTGGAAATTTACCTAATGCCACATAATTTCGCTGCATTTGGACCACAAATCACACCAAAAATACGGAACATATTATTAGCCTGGAGATCAATAACTTGGACAAATCAAACTCCTCCATGAGGATTTTCCCAGACGCCGCCCCCTTCAAAAACACAAAAGCGAAAACATTAATCGCACTCAGAGCAGCCGCCTCTAAATTCGACGTTTATCCGCTTCATCGTGTGACGCATGCACAATGGAGCACAAGTTCCACAAAGATTGTCAAATTAATAAAAATTTCTTTCGGAATATCGGATCCTCTAGCAGTTAGATCTAGCGCAGCATCCGAGGATAGTCTGGAGCAATCCAAAGCCGGCCAGTACCTTTCTGTATTAAATGTCCGTACCGATGAGCAACTGATTCAAGCAATAGATGATGTGTTCTCTTCGTACGGCACCCTATTGCCATCCGACGAGGTGTTCGTCCAACCGATGGCCAAAGATATCGCGGTAAGTGGCGTTGTCATGACATGCGACCCTGAATCTGGCCTTCCATACTATATTGTTAGCTACGATGAGAGCGGCGATACTACAGTTGTGACTTCTGGTGGAAACGGCACCCGCACTTACATATTTGTACCGGGCCACGATGCACCGGAGCCTCTCCGGCGTTTGGTGCCAGCAATAGAAGAAGTGATCGAAATTGTTGGCATTAAAGAGGTAGATATCGAATTCGGGATCTCGAATAATGGAACCGTGGTGATCTTCCAGGTACGGCCCATAACAGCCCCGCGGAGATGTGGATACAGCGCAGGCCACCTTGCCATGCTTCTCCAATCACTGAATGGCGTTGAAGCGTCGATTGAGGACGTCAACAGCTTCAATAACCGCCAGGGACTCGTAGGGGAAGTTCTTGGAGTCATGCCGGATGTGAACCCCGCCGAGTTGATAGGAACTAAGCCACGGCCATTGGCCGCCTCCCTCTTTCGTCACCTGTTCACTAATACCGCGTGGGCTTCCGCGCGGGCAAATTTCGGGTACCGAGATTTGCGCGCAGTTCCCCTAATGCATATGATTGGCGGCACACCATATGTTTCTGTATCAGCAAGCGTCGCCTCTTTTCTACCGGCCGCATTGCCCAATTCCATAGCAAAAAAAATCATCACCGATGCTCAACGCAATTTAATTCTTAAGCCAGAGCTTCATGACAAAATAGAATTTCGCGTTGTTCCAACTTGCCTCAAACCAAGAATGAGGGACGGTCATTGGCGCGAGCTATTCCCAAGCCTTTCTGAGAACGAATGGGCATCGTACCTAGACCTGCTACGTGCTTTAACGAACCGCATTATCACTGGCGATGACCTCTTTGATCGTGCTAGACACGGCATCGAAGCGTTAGAATCCACTGCAAAATTTACAAATTGGAATGAGGACCACGGATTGCTTGATGTCCTGTCGCTGATCGAAAAAGTGCACGTGCATGGCACAGTGCTATTCTCTGAGATTGCGAGAGCGGCCTTCGTAGCGACGGACATTCTCAAGTCATTAGAGTCTGAGAAATTGCTTCGCCCGGGGTTCCTGGATGCCGTCGTGCGCGCCTCCGACTCCGTTGCAGCCCAACTAGTAAACGATTTTTTTGCACTACAGCCTGCAGAATTTTTAAATTTGCACGGCCATATTCGCCCTGGCACATACGAGATCACCGTTCCTCGATACGACGATCCTATTAGTAAATACTTCGACTGGATGAATCGCACCATCAAAGAGGAGACGACAGAAGTATCCGCCATTGACTTAGCTCTGTCACCTGCCCAGATATCGGCCCTTTCTTCCGAGTTCGATCGAACCGGCTACGCTTTCGATTGGCCGATATTTGAAGCCTTTGCAATGAAGGCGATTCAGGGCCGTGAACGCGTCAAACATTCTTTTAGCCGTCTAATTTCGGACGCCTTGGAGATGCTCGCACTCGTTGGAGCAAATCTTGGTCTTAGCAGAGACGATCTGTCGTTCCTTACGATGCCCGACATTGCATTCTCTTTAGAGATTCGCTCCAATCCTTCGACCTTTCTGCGGTCTGCAGTCGAGAGAAATCGACAGCACTGGGAAACAACCAGATATCTCCGCCTTCCTGATCTTTTGTGCTCCCCAAAAGACATCTTCGGCTTCCATGTCTTCCACTCCCGCCCGAGCTTCATCACCGCGCTCACAGTTGAGGGGCTTGTGACGGATGTACATGGTTCGTCGTTCAAGGACAGCATCGTTTTTATGGAAAATGCTGACCCCGGTTTTGACTGGATATTCACGCACGGCGTCAAGGGATTTATCACGAAGTACGGTGGCGAAAATTCACATATGTCAATCAGAGCGCGTGAACTTGGTGTTCCCGCCGTTATCGGCGCCGGCAGCCGCTTTGAGCAATGGCGGAACGCACGCGTTATTCGACTCGAATGTGCAGCTCAACGCGTCCAAGTTCTCAGTTAAGCTATGGAAATGGAAGCGATGTCTGAACACGGAGTACGGCGATGCCCTCGCCGCATTAGAACGCTCCCACGAGCGGCCTTATCGAAACTCGTGAAGACCTCATAGCCAAGTTGCTTCGCTTGGCCCTCGGCAGGCACACTGATCACGGCCCGCCGAGGGGCGGTCAGCCCTTCGACTCCATATTCCAGGATGATTTCGCGCAACAGGTCGCCCTGATGCTCTCATAGGGTAGGAGGTAACCAGCGTGATAAATCCGATACCATGATCGAACTTACTCAGCAAGGCGAACGGTCAATACAATTGTAATCGCTAGGTGATGTCAGGCTCATGTTGACATCATGAGCGTCGCCAACTGAGGTGCCCGTTTGATTTGGAAGCGCGTGAAAATAAACAAATCGATGGCGGCGATGATCACTCAGCCGTTATATGAGGGATTCTAGTCAGGCACGGGGTCAAGCCCATAAACACTTGGAAACTCATATGTGTCCCGCCGTTCTCAATACGGGCTCCCGAAGCGGTTAGATTTATCGAAAACTTCATAGAATGGAGAATCACCTCACCGGAACTGGTCAATACTTGGCATATCCCCCACGCTGACTTCGATCACCGTCGGTACACTCGTCGTTGAGATGGCCCGACGTAATGCGAACCGCAGTCCTTCGGGAGAGTCCGTTCGGAACGCTTGTGCACCAAAGCTTTCCGACAAACGGCAGAAATCTGGATTTCGAAGATCAGTTGCTATAATTCTACCGCCGTAGTCGTTGACTTGCATCTGGCGGACATTTCCAAAACAGTTGTTATTGAAAAGCAGAACGATCAGAGAAATCTTATGCTGTACAGCAGTGGCTAGCTCTTGAACGGCAAACATGAACCCGCCGTCCCCCGTAATAGAAACCACGGGTACGTTTGGCTTTGCAACCTTCACTCCGAGCGCAGTCGGAAAGCCATATCCGAGTGTCCCCTGATAGCCGGTAGATATGTAAGTGCGGGGACTGTATACAGGATAAACGATGCGACTCGCAAAGCCAACCTGGGTTAATTCGTCTACAAATATTCCATGTTCACCTATTTCTTCACGGATAACCTTCAGATAGCTCAATTGTGGTTCGAGCACCGCTGAACGCGCTTCCCATGCGGCTTTGACTTCCATCAATGCAGTTTCTCGTGGACGTCGAACGGCATTGTATTCTTCAAGCCTTCTCAGCAAGAGTGGCAAGGCTTGCTCTGCCCGAGCCGTAATTTCGCACTTCGGCGTAAAAAATCTACGATGTGTGGTCGGGTCAACGTCAATGCGAATAATATCCGGCCGATGTGTCCGAATCCATTTTTTTGCTGGTATTCGCATGTTGGTACCGATGGCCAGAACAACATCGGTTTTTCCCCAAAGGTCCTTCGCGGCAGGCAGGTGCAGGGAGAGATAGCTACGGGCATCCACAACCCCCATACCGGTACGATATGCCACGACCGGTGCCTGTAAGACCTCCGCTAACTGCCGGACCAATGTGCTCGCGCCTTGCGCACCGCTTCCGACAAATATCATTGGAGCAACAGAGGCACCTAGCACTTTGGCGACCTCTTCGATAGCTTCCTCGTCCAGAGGAGGTTCATAGGGAGTCCGTAGTTTGAGTTGGGGATCGGCGGGAGCCGTGCTGGCTAACACGTCCATTGGAATCTCCAGCCCAACTGGTCGAGGTCGACCCGAAAGCATCTGGTGAAAGGCTTCACCGATCAAGATCGGAATCTCCGATGGGGTGTGAGCAGTTGCTACCCATTTGCTAAGGGAACGCAAGATTGAGAGCTGATCATTAATTTCATGCAATTCACCCCAACCTCTTCCTATTGCCGCTGAGTTTATCTGACCGGTCAAACACATCAGCTTTGCGTTAAGTGCGTACGCCGTTGAGATCGCGGCGGTTGAATTGAGAAGGCCTGGCCCCGGAACAACGTTGAATACCGTGGGCAAATCGCTGACCAGAGCATGACCGAGTCCCATATATGCCGCACCTTGCTCATGTCGAGTGTGAATTATCCGGAATTTTTCTCGATGATCGAAAAATGCATTATAGAGCCAATCGTTCTGCATGCCAGGTAGACCGAATACCGTCCTTATTCCGAGGTTATGCAAAGAAAGAACTGCTGCCTCACCACCCGTCATAGCTCTCATAGTCTTCAGCCCTCCAGAAGCGTATCCAATAATGCGAGTAATCTCGTGTTGTCACCTGGTGCACCGACCGTGATTCTTATGCAGTGCGGCAGATCGAATGCGGGACGTACCATGACCCCGTTCCCAACCAAGAGCCCTGCCAGTTCCTCAGCGTTGAAGCCTTTGGGACAGCGAACCATGAGAAAGTTTGCCTGGCTTGGTGTCACCTCCAGATTCAGGGCTTTTAGCCCGGTCGCGAGCCTGAGCCGCTCGGCATGGTTGTTATCGACGGTGCGCTGCAAGTGAACCCTATCCCCCAAAGCGGCAATTGCAGCATCCATTCCTGCTGCGCTTAGGTGAAAATTTCGTTTCCGCTTCTTCACACTCTGAGCTATCCGTTGCGGCGCGATCCCATAACCGATGCGCATACCAGCCAAACCATAAGCCTTGGAAAAGCTATGAACAATCACGACATTTTGATCGTCGAGGACATGCCGTATAGCATCAGGAAGGCCTTCTTCTGTAGCAAATTGATAATACACCTCATCATATATTACGGTGACATCATCCGGAATTTTTCCCAACACTGTACCCAACACACTTTCCCCAAACCAGGTCCCGGTCGGATTATTTGGATTACAAAGATATAGCAACCTGGTATCCTTGTTTATCCTGCGTAGGATTGCATCGACGTCCAAGCGGAAATCCGATCCAATCAGCGGTACTCTGTCTATCTCGCATCCCTTATTTGCAAGAGATTTTGAATATTCACTAAAACACGGCGGACATATGATGGCACGTTGACCAGGCTTAATCAGCGCATCTTCCACTAAAGACAGTACTTCGACACCGCTGTTTGCCGAGAAAAATTGCGCGCTTGTAAGGCCTCTACCATGAAAGGCAGCTAGGGCGTCGCAGAGCTTTTTGTCGGTGCGTTCTGGATAGCGATTCGCAGAGGCAATTGCTAGTTTCGCGGCATCAACTGCTTTGGGTGATGGGCCAAATGGGTTCTCGTTTGAGGAGAGTTTCGTAATCTGCATTATTTCTTCGTCCGCCATCATTTCATCAAATGATTTACCATTTATAATAGTGAAATAGGAGATATTTCACTATTTCAGCGCTGGATACCCGATAACGACTCGGAAAAGTGGACTAATCTTTCCTCCGCTGGATTGAACTTCCCCCTCGATAATTCATGAGCATTATGTTCGCGGAAGTGCCTTGTGTGTGCCGTGTGTCCACACGAAATTGATTCGTCCGCTTGATGCCGGATGAGTTCAAGCTCAATGGAGAATATCACTCAACATACGACTAAGAATATGGCAAGGCATAATCAACGAGGCTTGCGCAAAGGGCCTCCTTTATTTGCGGCGATGCTGGATACCGCTACACTTCCTTATCCCATGCCCCCTCGGGATGCACTAAAATTTCTACACTTCTTAGCTTGACCCTAGCCGCTTTCTTTTCAAGCCAAGTCTTTATTGTAATTGCTCGGTGCGAGGTCGGTAAAATGATCCGTTTTCAAGACGCCATGAAGTTATTTCATGGAACGAACATTTACTGATATTTTTACGGACTATCTTCGTCAGGATAGCCGTACGCGCGAACCCTGCTGACCTTGAGATATTGTGGTTGCCTCGATCAGGGGCCAGCGGTCAGGCGTTGTCGATCGCCGGCATAAAGGAACCGGGCATCTTCGGCGTAATGGAGCCAGGCGGAGTCGCCTGGATCGGGCTCGAACGGGGTCTCAAGAATGGCGCGGACGGCGGCATGCCCCAGTGCCTGGGCCAAGTGGCTCTTGCCGGTACCGCACGGTCCGGCGATCAAGATGCAGGCCTTCTCCTCAATGTAGCGGCCGGTGGCCAGGTCATAGACAGTCGCCCGGTTCAAGTTTGGCAGGCGGTCGAAGTCGAAGCCCTCCAGGGTCTTCTCCCCGCGGAAGCTGGCGCGGCGCACGCGTTGGCTGAGTTTCTTCTGGTCCCGGCGAGCCAGTTCGTAGTGGACAAGCAAGGCGAGGAAGTCGGTGTGGGCCAACTGACGCTCGACGGCTTCGCGATTGCGTACTTCCAGCGTGTCGAGAACGCCAGACAGGCGCAGTTGCTTGAGGGCGGAGGAGAGTTCGGGGATCGGATTCATGGGATTCAATGAAGAAGCAGCGTCTGGGTGTCGCGGCAGAAGCGGCCGCCTTGGGCGTAGGTGGTGGCCAGCGTGCTGACCGTGGGCGCTGGTTCGAGATCCAGCCCCCTTGGCCAGAATCTGCTTGACCGCGCCGTAGTTGGGCGTGCCGAAGTGGTTGGCCCGCCGGCAGGCGGCTTCCAGCCGTTCGTCGCTGCATTGCTGTGCGAACCGCAACAGGCCTTGGACAGCACGCAACTTGATCAGAACTCGATCGCCGAACAGCACGCGCACCAGAGCGGAACAGGACGGACCGATGCGCTTGGCCTCGCGCAAGCACCACTGGACATCGTGCAATTGCCAAGCCTGTGCCTCGGGTGGCAGATGGTCGGTGACGGGACTGCGGGCGCCGAGCGCACCCTGTCGCAAGTGAGTAGCAAGCAGGATGTATTCCTCATACAGATGCACCATCGTCGCCGTAGCCTTGAGCCACACGACTTGCCGGCCAGACGGAACGGCGCCGAGTAATAAGCCCGCTCGAACTGAACGTGACCATCCCGGTGTGCCGTGGATGCGAGTGCCGGCCTCGGCCATGACCCAGGCGCGCACCTGGCGGTTGGCATCGGCGAGGTCGCGGAAGTCGCGCAGCGGCCCGAAGCTGTTCTTTACGTACTTGACTCCCGATTCCACGATACCCTTCTTCTGTAAGCGGTCTTTTAAGGGCGTCCCTTCCGGCCGCCGGCGGTATCCGAAGACGGTTGAGGGCTTGAGCCTCCAGGGCAGCAGAGCCTCGTAGTCGTCGGCTGTCTGTGCGTGTGGCAACGCCTTGAACAAGGCAACGAGATACTGATACGAATCGACGTCGTTGGCCTTGCAGGTTTCCACCAGCGAGTAAAGACTTGCGCTGGCGTTGGCACCGGCCACGGTGTCGCAGAAGAGGAAGTTTCTCCGTCCGATCACGAATGGCCTAATCGCGTTCTCGCAGGGATTGTTCGAGATCGGCCAGGTTCCGTTCTCGATGTAGCGCACGAGCTTTGGCCACTGCCCATGCAGGTAGTGCAGCGCCTTGCCGAACAGGCTTTGCGGCAGCACGGTATGCAGATGTTGCAGCAGCATTGTTTCGATCTCGGCCAGCAGCGGCTGGCTTTGTTCGGCGCGAACCTGCTGCCGTTGTTCCGGCTTCATCTTGAGCGTGTGGCTTTCGATGGCAAACAGCTTGCCGATGCGCTGCAGGGATCCGGTGACCGGGTGGTCGGGGCGCTTGTCCTTGGGCAAGGCTTGCTCCGCCTCGACCAGGTAGCGGCGCGCGTGTGCCCAGCATCCGAGATGCACCAACTGATAGGTGTTTGAGACGTCGTCGTATGGTGCATAGCCGTCGGTCATCAACACCGCCCCAGGCTTGATACCGGCATAGAGAGCCGTAGCCTGCTTTGTCTCGCGTGTCGGGCTATAGGCAAACAACCGTACCGGCGGCCCCGTGCCATTCATCTGCGCCCATAGGAAGCTCTTTCTCTGGGCAGGCCTGCCGGGCTCCTTGAGCACCTGTACCGTTGTCTCGTCACCGTACACGACGTCTGCTTCCAGCAGATGGTCGCGCAGCAGGTTGACGACTGGCTGCACCGCTTGGCCTACTCGCACTATGCTTGCGGCCAGGGTGCCGCGAGAGAGGTCCCCGCCGAAGCGATGCAGCAGCGCTGCCTGGCGGTACAGCGGCAGGCCATCCTGATACTTCGAGGTGATGCACCAGGCCAGCGCCGATTCGGTAAGGAGTCCCTTGGGAATAATGCGCGCCGGTGCCGGCGTTGTCTTGATGCCGCCGTCGCAGCATGGGCAGGCGTACTTGACCCGCTGGTGCTGGATCACGCGGACCTGCTGCGGCACGATGTCGAGCTGTTCGCTGACCTCGACGCCAATCTCGACCAGAGTCTGGCCATCGAGGGGGCTGACGCGTTCCGACTCGGGTAGTTCGTGACGAACCTCGACACGGGGCAGCGCCGGATGGAGCGGCTTGCGGCCACGCTTCTTGCGTTTGTGTCCGGCCACTTCGGTCTCGGGCGTACCTTCTTCTTCCTGCGCTGGCTGCGCGGCCGCCGCCAAGGCTTCGGCTTCATTGAGGAACAAGTCCTTCTGCTCCGAACCTCGCGCCTCGCTCTTGGCGGCGAACAGCTTACGCTGGAACGCCTTGAGCTGTTCCAAGAGCAGGTCTCGCTGGACCGTCATCACACGCAGCTCGCCCTTGATTGCCTCGCGTTCCGCGAGTATTGCCTTGAGTTCGCGTTCGGCATCGCGCAACAATTGCAGCTCGGCGGCGGTAACGGTGACGGGCGTGGATGGCATGGCGGGTTAGACCGCTGCCGCCAAGCAGCGTTCACGCAGCGCGATGG
>NZ_JALHRY010000033.1:0-13776 GCF_023952485.1 Cupriavidus mimosae
TGGCGCATCGCTCGGTTGATGCGACTGGGTCGAACTTGCCCGGACCTGGATGCAGGGCTGCTGTTCGAGCGCGATGAATGGCGCGCGGCATTCAATCTCGACAAGAAGAAGCCGCCGAAGACGTCACCGCGTCTGAATGAGGTCGTGCGCTTGGTCGCTATGCTCGGCTGCTTCCTGGCGCGCAAAGGCGACGGCGAACCCGGAGTCAAGACTATCTGGCAAGGCCTGCAGCGAGTGGTGGATTTCGCCGCCGGTCTTCGGTACGCCCGTGAACTTGACGACTGAGATGTGTGTAACCAAATGCGCTAAAGGTCGGCTTCTGTCGCCCACTGCCAAAACTTAATCACAGGTAGTCTTGGGTGGCGTATACGCAAAACTCCTTTTGGGGTGTGAGGTGCATTTGCGTCTTCGACGCGAGACACTTTTAACCCCCGAGGGGCTTGATATAGGGTCGGAATCACACTATCAAGTTCCAACCTTCTCAACATATTTAATGACGAGACACCCAGTCCAATACCATATTGGCCCCTTCATCGATAGACATTGTGCATGTGTCGATGAAGATATCGGGACTTGTTGGTCTTTCATATGGCGAATCAATGCCGGTGAAGTTTTGGATCGCCCCCCGTCTGGCAAGTCGATATAGTCCTTTAGTGTCGCGAGCCTCTGCTACGGCCAATGGTGCGTGAACGTAAACTTCAGCAAAGACATGTTTCCCCGCAATTAACCTAGCAAGCTCTCGGTCGGAATGGAAGGGTGAGATAAGGCATACAAGCACTACGATGCCGGCGTCGGCCATAAGTTTGGCAACTTCAGCCACGCGCCGAACATTTTCGCGTCGATCCTCCTTGTCAAAGCCAAGATCTTTGCAAAGGCCACGCCTGACTGAGTCGCCATCAAGAATATAAGTGAGCCGCCCGCACGCATGCAGGGCTGCCTCAAGCCGGTCGGCAATTGCCGATTTCCCTGCGCCGGAGAGGCCTGTGAACCAGAGGATGGACGGGGCCTGACCAAGCAGTTGCGCTCTCGATTCCGGACCGACTCCGAAGTCGTAGATGTAAAGGTGAGGAGTGCGAGCATCGCTCATCATATTTCGTATACGTGTGTGAAATTGGACTTTGCAAACAACACGGGCGCCCGGCTTGCAAACGCGTCCTGCGAAGTCCACGTGCAAATTGGGCGAAGCTAGTTGAACGTCTACCTCTGAAACGCGTAGCTACGTCGGGAGCGATGTCGCCAATATCGGGTCTATGCTCCTTTGGAACGCACTACTGCTTCGTCCACATTCAATGTTGTGCTGCTTCCTTCCGTCTTTCTCCAAAGAATACCCTCGAACCAAACTTGTTCCACGCGCCCCCATTCACAAGCGGAAGCAGCGTCGGGGAAAAATCCTCGGCCGTGGAAATTCGCGCTTGTGTTGCAGAGCAAAGGAATACCTGTTAGCTTCTCATATTCGACCAAAAGCTCTGCTACGGGATGTTTAGAACTTCTATGGATGGTTTGCAAACGAGCAGTACCGTCAAGATGCACGACCGCAGGGATCTTGTCACGCCATTCCTTACGCGTTAGATGGTCGAAAAGCATGTAGGGGTCCGGAGTACCAGGCTCAAAGATGGACATTGCCTTATCCTCAAGGCATATTGGCGCCACCGGACGAAAATGCTCTCGATGCTTGACATCGTTCAGAAGATGTTTCATTGCAGCCGAAGTTGGGGCTGCCAAAATGCTTCTTCCGCCCAAAGCCCGAGGGCCCAATTCGGCACGACCGGCAAGAAAAATGACTGGCTTGTTATCTGCAAGTATGCGGGCGAGTTCCGAAATCGTGCACGGAAACGCAGTCCATCCCGGAGGGACGACGCCAAGTTTTGCGGAAGGCCCGCTATACACGGACCATTCCAACGGTATGAATCCCTGGTCCGCAGCCATCGCACAGCAAGCCGCACCAATTGCCGAGCCGCTGTCGTTGGGGAACGGAGGGACCCATATTGCAGCGAATAAGCCACTTTCACGTAATGCGCTATTCCATTTGATGTTTAGCGCACATCCCCCAGCAATGCACAGGTTTTGCGGAACTTGTATTGAATGACGCTGCAGCGCCATTCCGATTTCATGAACGAGAAGGCGCTCGAGGAAGACGTGAAAGGAGGCAAGCACATCTTGGTGAAGCTTCCCTTCAAGTCGAGGCACGCTAGCTTCGAAAAAATCACGGACGGGTTTCAACGAGCCTTCAGGTGCCCTAATATTCGCACGATAGCTGCGCGCCAACTCGCTGTTACCAGCGAAGTGATCGTCGTAAAGGCTGTGAAATACAGATACGATACTTTCATCGACGGACCCGAGCCCAATATAAGCCATGAGCTTGCCTGCCACGCCGAGATCCCATTCTGCTCCGCCTAGTTTCTTATAGGGACCAAAGTAGTGACCCGCCGCCGCATAGATATGGCCAACGAGGGGGAAAAGGCAGTCAACGCGGCGTGCCCCATCACGCTGCACATGGTAGAGCCTTGGGACGATGCCGCCATCCCAAACCAGACAAAGGGCGGGTTGCTCCTTTTGTGCAAACGGGCTGGTGCAGTATGCGGCCGCTACGTGCCCTGACACATGAGGAAAACTCTTGTACGGAAATGAACCTTCGCCGACCACCAAACCGTCGCCGTCAAGGGAGGCAAGGAGGTGATTGGCGTCGCTCTCAGCATACGGTGCGCCCTTTAGACTCATCGGAACAGATCCACTACGGACGTGGAATCTAGACTCCACGTCTCCGTCCCAGCCATCAATGACGAACTGGTCGATATCCACAGCGTTCAGCCCATGTTCCGCCAAAATGAGAGCGATTTCCTCAAGGTTCTCGATTTCCTGATAGCGCTTATTGTTCTCTCGCTTCTCCTGCTCGATGCAAAAAATCAATTTCCCATCTTCTACCACGGCGATGGCCCCGTCGTGCGTTAGCTTGATCCCGCAGATCCGCATGCTATTTCCTCTTTCTAACTCGGTAAACGTGTGTGTTGTGATTCGTCCGGAGATTTGCGAAATCGTGCTAGCGAGCAACCCTCAGTGAGCAATTGTCCTTTGCATTCAACGTGCTCAACTTCAGTCAACTCTTCTCTGAGCATAGCAAGCACAGTTTCTGCACCAGCAATGTGGCCCCATCTCCGGCAACTGTCGTCATGTGACGATCCGAATACCAACTGTCCGGCCGGCGCAAGCATTCCTGCGAGATTTAGAATCGTAGAACGCATTTCTTCAAGGTTATCCAAATAATAGAGAACTTCAGCGACCACGATTAGATCGAACTTGTCATGTGTCGAGAACTCTTTGACGTCTGAAACGATCCACGTAGTGTTCGCTGGCTCCTTCAGTCGTTCGCGAGTACGAGCTATCGCTTGCGGAACAACATCTATGACTGTGAGCCGTTGGCAGTGGTCCAAAAGTTTCTCCGTGAATGTCCCCGCAGCACATCCCACTTCGAGCGCATTAGTGACTCGGCCCTGCGCGAGTGACAATCGAAGCATATGTCTGTGACGTTCCTGTTCGTAAGGATTAGTGTCGAGGCGCCAGGGGTCATCTGTACTTAGTTCACGACGCAGCAATTCTAGGTTTGAAAGCATGGGAAAATCTTTCGGTTCCTAATAGTGGACCATAACGTAGGCTTCCTTCTGCTCGAAGATCGCCTACCAATCAATCCAGTAGAACTGTCTTCATAGCTCGGGTCCGTTGCGTTCGATTGTTTCGCCGCTTGGCCATTCTTGCAACGAACTGTTAATTGGCATAACCACGACGAGGACATCCTCTACCCGAGTAGACGGCAAATCCAAGTGGACGTTCGAGAGAGTTGAGCGCACACGAATTCCTTCGATGATTGTTCCTAGTCCATGTCGGCACAATCGGGAAAAGTGAGTTTTCAACTCGTGCCTGACGGTCCCGAAAGCGAACGGTATGCGAAGCTCTTGAAGCACGGGGTACATTGCGCGGATGGAATGGCTAATTCCGAATCCTTCAAGGTCCGGCCGAACTCCGTATAGACCTAGTTCGGCCACAAGCACATCGGCTGAATTTACCTTGATGAATCGTCGAAGTGCACCCATGTGTGCCGCAATCCCTTGAGAATCGTAAGCTATGGCGCGGAGCTCAGGCCGTGCGCCTGCCCAACTTCGACCGCCACTAAACGGCTTCGCATTGAAAGGCCCTGTCGGACCGTAGGTCGCTTTGAAAAACTCAGCCAATTCCAAATGGTCGGAGAGTTCAAGATCATTTTCCCAGCGTAGTTTCCACTGAACTTTTGGCGACGACATAAAAGTAACCTATTGGAAGAGTAATAGGCCAACCACAGTCACCTGGCGACCAATTAATTAAGTTGAGGCACAAAACTACGCATTGCTCGTGCGATGGTTTGAGCCATTCTAGGCTTCGAAATAGCTTGTATGCGGCCCCCCGCTGAAATGGCGCTTTAGCTCCACGAAGTTGCATACCGTCTCTCGCAGAGGTCGCATTTCCTGACGCCGAAGGGCCGTGCGTACTGAGCATGCGTGCGGAGATGTTCCAAGGAAGAACCAAATTGCGTCGAGGCAGGGGGCTGGATCGCGCAGTAGATCCTCATAGTCGATAGTCATAATCCGATCTCGCTGAAAGGAATTCGCGACGAGAGTGTGGAAGTCGTCAGCGATCCTGAAGTAGGCTTCGCATTCATCGATGGTCAACGTTACGTTGGGTGGAACGGCCAAGGAGTGGCACGTACCGTACTGTAGCCATTGACCACTTGTCCTTGCCTGAACGAGGGATCGCAGCGACTCCAGAGAATTTCTGCGGACAAATATCGCGCGAAGATGTGGCCAACCGATCAAGGTTTCAAAGAATCCTGGCCGCTCGCGGAACTGCGGTTGGTTAATCTTGCAGCCAACGTGGGTGAGCGCCGTCTTTCCAGAGCGGGTAGGGTAATATTGATAAGCTAGCTCAAGAAGGTCCCTATCGCTACGTAGGAGTCGGCTATTATCTGGCCAGTTCATATCGTACGGATTGAGCAATTCTCCGTTGCTCGACACATTTGGATGCAAATTCAGCAATTCTTCCAGATAGTGCGTACCTGTTCTGGGCATCCCAAGGATTACGAATGGTGCGGCTGTTGGCATGATTTCGCTAAAGAGTTGCACAGATATACATCAAGTGGTTAGCGGCGGTAGAAGGATTTGACCTATATTCAAATTCATCCTGGTCAGAGTGTCGATGCGATCATCAAGACATCAGACGCCGGCGAACAAGGTTTGTCGATAGGAAGAAGGGCACTATTGCGTAAAGGCAAAGTACGGACACATGCAGACCGACGCTCGCCGACGGGCGTCCAAGCATCGCGGGGCGGATGAGTTCGACGGAATGGGAAAGTGGAAGGGCTCTCGAAACAAGATGAAGGGCCCCTGGCAACTGTTCTACTGGGAAAATGACACCACTCAGGAAAAGCATCGGTGTGAGGACAAGCGTTTGGTAGAACACAAAGTAATCGTAACTCGGCGCAATCGCGACGAGGACCATAGCAAGGCTTGCAAATGCGAAGCCAGTTAGAACAATGACCGGTATTAGTAAAAAAATATTCGAGAGATCGGCATAGCCCAATGTTGCGGCAACCCCAGCCACCGCGGTGCCTGCCAATAGGGCTTTGCTGGCCGCCCACGTCATTTCACCGAGTACGACGTCGCCAACCGTAAGCTTTGTGCACAGGACTGCTTCCCACATGCGCTGCGTGTGCATCCGAGAGAAGGCCGCATAGATTGTCTCGACCGTTGCGGAAGTCATTGCACTCGCAGCAACCATACCGGCTGTCAGAAACGAAATATATGCAGATCCTTCAACGTGATCTATCAGTACCCCAACTCCGAAGCCAAGGCCGAACAGATACATCATTGGATCTGCAAGATTGCCAATTAGGGAAACGAGAGCAGCCTTCCGCCATGCTAAGAAATTACGGCGCCATACCGTACGCCAGTTCCAAGCGTTCGCGGGCAAAGTCATCATGAGTACGTCACGCATTATTTATTCCCTGATCTCACGTCCGGTTAGCCGCAGGAATACGTCCTCCAAATTTGCGGGGCGTTGTAGGACGCGCAGGCCAGAAAGCTCGCGTAAAGGTACCCGAATCTGTTCCAAATCGGAGGCGTAGCAGAACAGCGTCTCGCCGCTTACCTCGGTGCGGGGACCGTAGGGTGCTAGTAATGAACGCAGCTCGTGTGGTTTGCCGCCATATACTTCTAGCACTTCGGTACCGATTTGTTTCTGGACCAGACCCTGCGGAGTTCCCTCAACGAGCTTGCATCCGTCCTCTATTACGCAAAGCTGGTCGCACAACCGCTCCGCCTCTTCCATGAAGTGAGTAGTGAGAAGAATAGTCTTGCCCTTCGTTAGCAGCGAGCGTAATCGCTCCCAAATCAGGTGGCGCGCATGAGGATCCAAGCCGGTTGTGGGTTCGTCCATTACCAGAAGTTGGGGATCATTGATCAGGGCGCGCGCGATAGTCAATGCCCTTTTCATGCCGCCTGACAGTTCCGTGACGCGAGCATGGGATTTTGTTTCAAGATGCGCGAACTCAAGCAGAGATGGAATCGCCGCCTCGATCTCGGCTGTGGTCATGCCAAAGTAGCGTCCAAAGACAATCAGGTTCTCGCGTACCGTAAATCCTGGTTCCAGATTGTCGAATTGCGGAACTACGCCGATGCGAGCGCGAGCTCGGCGTGCTCGTATTGGTACGGGCTCTCCCAAGACTGTGATCGTGCCGCCGTCAGGCATTGCCATTCCCAGAACCATTCGAGCAATCGTGCTTTTACCAGCGCCGTTAGGGCCCAACAAGCCAAAGCATTCGCCAGTTTTCACACAAAAGGATAGATCATTGACGACAGGCTTGCCGCCATATGACTTTCTAACGCCGGAGAACTCGATCGCTGCGGTGGACATGAAGCTCGGGAATAAAAGTGTGTTGTTGTCTACTGAAGGAAGCTCGAACAAGTAATATCTATCCTACTCGGTATAATATTCATTTCCCGATGTCACGCACGTAGAGGGCAAACATTTATTACCAGTAATTTCAGAACGAGAAGTTGAATGCGTTTCGCCAGCTGTATATTTTTCCGGAGATTCCGATGATGGATAGACGGACTTATCGTGCGAACTGTTTAATGCCTCGCCTCGCGACAGCCAATCGCTATTTCCGAGCGTGCACAATGCGTAGGCCTTCACCGGAAGTAGAAGGAACAGGTTGATCAGGGTATGCGCCGAGAATCCAAAAAATCTCAGCTGTCGAGCGCGAATAGCCGCTACGGTGGACCGAACGAACGTCATTGAGGCAATTGTTATGCACGCCGGCCAAGGAATTGTTGCCGTCATCACAAACTGTGCAAGTCCACTGATGACTGAGATCGCTAGCAATAGCGAACCAACGTTCTGCGCAAGGGTGTCCAGCGTAAGAAAGCCATTGAGGTGGGGCAACAGACGTAGCGAGAGGAGCGTGTCACGGTATGTGCTGCGTGCCCACCGGAGCTGTTGTCGAAGATACGGTATGAGCTTATCTGGCACAACAGTAGCCGCGATAGCGTTAGGAACATACTCTGTTCGATAGCCTGCAGTCAGCATGAGAATCGTCAAATGGCGATCTTCACCAAAATCACTTTGCTTGCCCCGGAAGAACTGGGTTTCGTATTTGTCAAGAAGACGAAGAAGCGCGGAGCGACGGTATATCGCACAAGGACCGCAGCAGCACATAACGGCGCCAAATCTTCCCTGAGCCGCTCGCTCCTCGTTACATGCGAGCCAGTACTCCATGTCGATCAATCGAGTCAACCACGACTGCTTTCGATTACTGGCTGTCAACTGTCCCATGGCGGCACCAATCGATCTGTCCCGCATCTTGAGTACAAGGTTTTTTACGACATCATGGGCCAGCGTCGTATCTGAGTCGACGTTAAGTATGAGCTCTCCATACGAGGAACGTATTGCGGCGATCTGTGCTTTACGTTTACCCACGTTCTTGGGAAGAAGAATAAAGTTAAACCTCGGATCTTCCTCATAGTCCCGGTAGACCGCGCCCAACGCATCACGGTTACTTGAGCCGTCATCAATTACATAAACGTTCAATACTCCGGCATACTCCTGCTTTGCGATTGAAGTAAGGCAAGCTCTGAGCGTGGCCGGGTTTTCGTTGAAGCAGGGCACAATAACGTCGACGTCCGGCCGCCATTCCGGATCAACGACCTTGGTTGACGCAGGAGTACACCGTGTTGGTCGACTATGCAGAACCTGTGCGCTCTTATAAATGGTGGATAGGAGTGCGTACAATAAAACAGAAGTCGTGTTGATTGCGGCCGGAATATTCATCTTTGTCGTTTTGTCAGGGGGGCGTTAAGAAATTTTCAGATTACAAGACTACGCTGATCCGCAAAGAGAATCAGATGAAAATCCGAGGCGAGTTATGAGCGCCATTTAAGCTCAGATCGACGCGGTTCGGTTGGAAGCACGCGACGTCTGATGTATAAATTTCGGAACTGAGGCGCGGCGAGTACAATATGAGGTAAGAGAGCCGGCTGCTTGATTTGATGTTAGCGTTAGGAGCAATGCCTACCAATGGGGAAAGGCGGGGACTTGGTTCAGTACTATCTGTTTCTTGTGTCAGTAATTCCTGATGTACTCACGTCCGACGAGATGAACTTTTGATAAATGTTCCCTAGAAGACGACCCAGGGGTAGTGGAGAACACATTCGTCTCGGGGTCTATGTGGGATAACAGGTTCTTAGGCAGTCCGTACTGGATTGATCTGTCCGCGTAGTTTGGGCAGTGAGCTGATCACAAAGTTACGTTCCTTCAACGCCGAAATTAGCCGAGGAAGCGCCCTCACGGTTTGCTCTCGTGATGCTGTGTACGGGCGTGATGCCAATTCGTTCGGTGGACTGCCATCATGCAATAGCACGATTGCCCCCGGCTCTACGGTCGCCAAGACCGTATCGACAATCAGATCAACTCCCGGGCGGGCCCAATCTTGAGGGTCTACCGACCAGTGAAGCGGTGTAAGACCTGCATTCATTCCTTCGACGCATACTTCAGGAGTCCATATTCCATACGGTGCACGCAAGAAACGCACAGCTAGGCCAGGGGAGGCCTTGGTGATGATTACATTCGTATCGAGTATTTCGCGTCGCAACACATCGCGGTTGCATTGGGACAGATCGAGATGCGTCATCGTGTGGTTGGCAACTTCGTGTCCATCGGAGATCATTCGCCGAATTAGCTCCGGATGTTCCGCTGCGTATGCTCCGAGGACGAAGAACGTGCCGGGGACATGAAATTGGCGCAATATGTCCAAGATCTTCGGTGTCCATGTCGGATTCGGCCCGTCATCGAATGTAAGAAAAACCTTACGTGGTTTGACTTTGGCATCACGTTCTCGAATTTTCCTCGGCCAAGACAAACGTTCCGATGGTTCGCTGTGCACCTTTTCAGCCATGATTCGTTACGTTACCTTTGTGGTTTGCACGCTATGCCTTCGGTCTCAAAGTGCGCCGTCCGCAATGGGACACGGAGATCTGCTAATCGTTAGTCGCCACAACTTTGCGTCAGCGGCGCAAATTTGTACAATCGATTGTTTCGATATCAATCATCGATGATGTGGATGGCTCCATATGCGCTTCAAAGGCCTTGACCTGAACCTTCTCGTCGCACTTGACGCACTCATGACGCACCGGAATCTGACAGCCGCGGCGCATAGCATCAACCTAAGTCAGCCCGCTATGAGCGCAGCTGTCGCGAGGCTGCGAGACTATTTCAGTGACAGTCTTTTTGTTATGCGTGGGCGGGAGTTCGTTCCGACTGCTCGTGCGATGGAACTTGCCGGTCCCGTCCGTGAAGCACTATCGCACGTCCAGCTCTCGATCATTTCGCGTGACGTATTCCTGCCATCTAAGTCGAAACGACGTTTCAGAATTTGTCTTTCGGACTTCATGACACTTGTCTACTTTAAGAAGGTCATGAAGCGCGTCGCATGCGAGGCGCCTTCCGTTAGCTTCGAGCTATTCTTTCCTGACGATGAACCTGGCGAATTGCTCAGACGAGGCGATGTTGATTTCCTGATACTACCGGAGTTGTTGTTGAGTGATACACATCCCAAGGCGCGTCTTTTTGAAGAGAAGCTTGTGTGCGTAGGTTGTCCGACAAATAAGCAGCTGTCCCGAAGACTCGCTTTGGAAAAGTACATCTCGATGGGGCATGTGACTGTAAGGTTCGGACGTTCACGCCGGCCCTCGATAGAGGAGTTTTTTCTCCTTGAGCTGGGATTCAAGAGACGGGAAGAGATTGTTGTACCAACCTTTGACCTGATCCCACCGATGCTGTCCCGTACCGATCGCATCGCAACACTGCCACTACGACTAGCTCAGTATTTTGGCGAAGTGGTTCCTTTGAGGATTGTCGATGTACCGCTGCCACTTTCCTCGTTTACGGAGGCTATCCAATGGCCTGCGTTACATACCGGCGATCCAGCAAGCATTTGGATGCGCCAGGTGCTATTGGAAGAGGCAAAAAGTTTGGCTAGTGTTGACGCGAAGAAGTCTGACTGATAATCGATGTCCGGGCAGTCACAAGAGGTGCCAATTGTATTCAATCTCGTAGGTATTGAGATCCCTTCAATCCAGCAGGGCACAAGTTTCAGAACTACGATGCACCGGCAGATGAGGCTCTACCCATACTTCGCGCGCTTTCTACCCCTGTTGGTGTGCAACCCCTCATATGAGGCGTTAAGCATAAGACGACCTCGATGGTCGGAGCGACGTCAACGCAGGATTGTGTTAAAGGCGCCGTTTTTTCAGTTAGTATCCTATGCGCGCACAGAGAGGCGTTGTTGTCCTCCGTGTCCCTCCGACATCGCCACTGCGATATTGTCCGTTTGTTGACATTGTAGATGTCCGCCCACTTGGCGGCATCGTTCGAACTTGCCATAGCGCGCAGCAAACTAATGTGTCGTTGTGACCTAGTCGTGTTTGCTGACGGCGTTTGACGAGCCATCCCGGGGAGTTTAAATCCATGCCGCATTTCTATGCTAACGATTTCGATTTGGTGTACGAGGTAGTGCAGACACTAGTTTCGTCGCGGGATGCTGAGCAGACGTTGGACAGATCCTTACGGCATCTTTCGTCTGCGCTAGGATGGCGCTCCGCCTTCATAGCCGTCGCGGAGCCGGGTGGATATCTAGCTGGTTTTTGTTCCACGGGACTTTCGGAGGGCTGGCGCGAGCGCGTACGCTTTCTTCCCGATGAGGGAGTCGTGGGCCGCATTCATTCAAGTGATTCGCCTATCATTGTCCCTGAGATTCACGACGAACATTTTCTCGCGGACCGCTTCGGAACTGCTAATGAATTGGACGGTGATCATATCGCTCTCCTGGGAACTCCTATCCGGCATGAGGGCCGTCCGCTCGGGGTGCTGGTCGCATTTTGTGAGAATCGAGACGGAACGCGCGCCTTTGCTAACGATCTTCAACTTATGAAAGTTGTTGCAGCGCCGATGGGGCAAGCGCTGCTGCTTAATCGCGAGGCGATGAACAAGGGCGGTTACAGGGAACAGGTATGTAGACGTCCACAGAAGGAGCATCATCCTTTGCGCAATATAGAGAACGCGGTAGGCCATTCCCCATCGATGCAGAGGGTGTTTGCGCAAGTCCATCAAGTCGCCCCGGCGAGGGCGACAGTACTCTTGCGCGGTGAAAGCGGAACGGGAAAGGAATTGATCGCACGCGCAATCTATAGCTTGTCTCGGCGTAATGATCAGCCATTCGTTTCGGTGAACTGCGCGGCGCTTTCAGAGACTCTCCTGGAGAGCGAACTGTTTGGCCATGAGAAGGGAGCGTTCACGGGGGCGCAATCGCAACGGAAAGGTAGATTCGAACTAGCGCACGGCGGCACACTATTTCTCGATGAAATTGGCGATATCTCACCGTCCTTCCAAGCGAAGCTGTTGCGGGTTCTGCAAGAAAGGGAGTTTGAGCGCGTAGGAGGGGCCACGCCTGTAAGGGTTGATGTGAGGCTAATCGTTGCGACAAATCGCAACCTCGAACGGATGGTCAAAGAGGGTGAATTCCGAGCAGATTTGTATTATCGCATTAATGTGGTAAGCATTCGTCTGCCACCCCTACGTGAGCGCCGCGAGGACATCCCGGCTTTGGCGCAATACTTTTTAGATCGATTCAACCGTGACAACGGCAGGTCGCTGCGCTTCACAGAAGGAGCATTGAGCGTGCTTTCGGGTTGCTACTGGGCCGGTAACGTACGTGAGTTGGAGAACTGCGTTGAGAGGACCGCGACGATGGCACTCCACGATTCCATTGATCGGCTCTCATTCCTGTGTGAGATGGATAAGTGTCTAACCCAAGGATTGCATGACATCGAGCGCGAAGACGCCGTACGTCCGGGCCGATCGGCAAACGCTGCAGCGAGCGAGGAGATCACTCCTACAGTCTCCGTAGATGCAGGTCACGAGAGCGCCAGATTTGCCCTGCCCAGCAGGAACGATAGACCTCAAGGCGAGAGAGAGCGACTCATTTGGGCCATGGAGCGCTGTGGCTGGGTGCAGGCAAAAGCGGCGCGGCTCTTGGGTATTACGCCACGGCAGATTGGCTACGCGCTGCGTAAGAACGGGATCGAGCTTCGCCGTTTCTGATGGCAGAATATCGCTGCCTGCGGTGGTCTAATGTCCTTGGACAGGTCGATAGGAGGATAATCCGTAATCGACGAGTGAAAAGATAGATGACAAGAAGGCGCCGACAATTTGACGCCAGCTTCAAGCTGGAAGTAGTACGGATGGTACGAGACCAAGGCCTATCGGTGAGCGAAGTTTGCCGGTCGATGGAGCTTGGTGAGTCGGCCGTTCGGTGCTGGATCGCGCAGTATGATGCGGAGTGCGCTGGTGGACCTGGGGTGGGAAAGCCGCTGACGGCAGAACAGCAGCGCATCCGGCAATTGGAGGCGGAGAATCGGCAACTGCGCGAGGACAATGCTCTGCTAAAAAAAGCGTCGGCCTTCTTTGCACGGGAACTAAAGTGAGCTACCGCCTGGTAGCCCATTTGCAACAGGAGGCCGTATCGGTCAGTGATGCCTGCCGGGTATTGCAGGTGAGCCGCTCCGGCTACTATGCGCACCGCCGCGCCAAGCCGAGCACGAAGGCTCTGCAGGAGCAGACCCACGTCAAAGCGGCGTTCGCTGCCAGCGGCGCGAGCTACGGCAGCCGGCGTGTCATGCATGCGCTGAGGGCACAAGGGCTGCGCCTTGGCCGGTACCGGATTCGTACGCTGATGCGCGAGGCAGAGCTGCGCACGAACTGGAAGCGTAAGTTCGTGTCGACGACCAACAGCAAGCACGCTCTGCCAGTGGCCGAGAACGTGCTGGATCGTCAATTTGACGTGGCTGAGCCGAAGCGGGCCTGGGTGTCGGACATCACCTATGTCCGCACGGCCCAGGGCTGGCTGTATTTGGCTGTCGTGCTGGACTTGTACTCGCGCAAGGTCGTGGGCTGGGCGATGGCGCCGACCATGCCGACGGACCTGGTCATGTCGGCGCTGACCATGGCGCTGCAGCAGCGTCGGCCAGGACCAGGACTGGTGCTGCACTCGGACAGAGGCAGTCAGTACGCGAGCGCAGAGTATCAGGCTTTGCTGAGACGGCATCAGATCGTTTGCAGCATGAGTCGAAAAGGCAATTGTTGGGATAACGCGGTGATGGAGCGGTTCTTCCTGAACCTGAAGATGGAGCGCGTGTGGCG